>NZ_CP107716.1:0-670000 GCF_025854335.1 Pelagibacterium flavum | reverse complement strand
TCGTCGGCTCAAAGCGCGACGCCCCAGCCCACCTCGCTGGTCGGCAAAACAAGGCGCGCCAAGCCGGTCACTCAGACCCATTCTGACCTCAGAGTCATAGAAACCTCGATCCGCGAGGTGGTCGATGGTGTCGCCCGCATTCGCAACCAGCCCTTCACGACCATCAACGCGACGCTCGCCACCGCCGCAACGGTATTGTCCGAGGACATTCCCACCTACGACCCGGTGGCGCTGCTTGCGCGGAACGAGCCTCTGCGCGCCAATCCAGCGTCCGAACTGGTCAGCACCGACATATATGGAGCCGATGTCGAAGGTGAGGTTACCGTGCGCACCGCGGCGCTCGAGCTGACCGACGCGCCCCACAGGGCGATCAGCGACATGAGTGCGGCCCAGTTCGTGCGCCTCTCCGTCGAAGGGGCTTATACGGACGCCGAAGGGCCGCTCATGGCTTACGCGTCTCCGACCGCCAGTCTTCGCGACCTGGGTATCGAGATTGCGCCGGGAACCATCGAAGGTGTTGCAGAGAACGTCACTGTAATGCCCAAGACCCGTCTGGCCGAAGACATGGGGCATTTGCGCACCGAGCGCGTCCTTACGATCCGCGAAGAGACCCCGCTCGCCGAGGCCTTCATGCGCAACGGGTTCACGACCCAGATGGTCACCGCCGTTACGCGCGCCATGCAAAATGTTTATCCTCAGACCGATCTGCCTCAAGGCACGCGCCTACGGATCCTGTTTGGCGCCTCGCGCGGATCCCAGACGCTCATCCCCTATCGCGTCAGCATCTATGACGACACAGTTCACCGCGTGACCGTGGCCCTGACCGACCAGGGCCGGTACGTTACCGCGCTCGAGCCCCCCAAGATCGAATTCACCGAAGAAGATACCGAAGAGGTCAATGTCGGCAACCTGCCTTCCATCTACCGCTCGATCTGGGAAACGGGGCGCAAGCACGGACTCGATGACGCAACCATCGACCGTATCGCGGCCATGTTTGCCTATGATCTTGATCTGACCCGGCGCGTTTCACCCGGTGACTCGATTGAAATCCTGCTTTCGGGCACCGTCGAGGAAGACAGCCAGGATCTTCTTTATGTCGCGCTGACCTTGTCCAACACCACGCGCGAGCTGTTCCGCTTCCAGACTGAAGACGGGGTGATCGATTTTTACAATCCCGACGGCGAAACCGGAAAACAGTTCCTGCTGCGCCGGCCGCTCGAAGGCGGCGGCACGCTACGCTCGCGCTATGGCTATCGCCGCCACCCGATTTTCGGCGACTATCGCCTCCATACCGGAACCGACCTCGCCGCTCGCACCGGCACTCCCATCTATGCAGGTGGCGACGGCATCGTCGAGATGGCGCAATGGTATTCGGGATATGGCCGCTATGTGGAACTGCGCCACGCCAACGGCTACAACACCGCCTATGGTCATATGAGCGCCATTGCCGACGGTATCACGCCGGGCGCACGCGTTACTCAGGGTCAGGTGATCGGTTACGTCGGCTCGACCGGTCAGTCGACCGGCCCTCATCTCCATTACGAAATCAAGATCAACGGCAATACCGTCGACCCGCTCGCCGTCAAGCTGCCCCGGGCCAACTCCCTGCCCCAGCAGTACCAGAGCGAATTCGCATCTACGGTCGCCCAGGTTCGGGCTCTCGTCGAACAAGAGGGCACACCGGTTACCCCGCCGGTAACGGTTGCGACAGCGCCGGTCACGACGGCCTCCAATTAACCCGCGGGGTTCTGCTCACTCCATACGGCGAGTTCATTCCCGCCGGGTTCGCGGAAATGGAACCGTCGGCCGCCGGGGAAATCGAACTGTTCGCGCGTGATTTCTCCACCTGCCGCTCGCACCGCCGTCTCGGCCGCATCCAGATCGGACGTATAGAGAATGACGAGCGGTAATTTGCGTTCTCCTTCCGCCCGCGAAATCCCGCCATCGAGCTTTGCATCCTCGATCCCGAGATAGTCGGGCCCATAGTCGGTGAACCGCCAGCCGAAGGCCGAAGCGAAAAAAGCCCGGCTTGCCGAAAGATCCTCACTATCAAATTCAATATAGTCGATGGCCGTAGGCATTAAGAACTCCCGCATGTTCTCTTTACGTTCTCACTCTTGCTCACTGCTGTCAATATCCAGCGGCGCCAAAAGCGAGAAACGGCGATACTAAGATCAGCGCTGGCCCAAACCGCTCCTCTTCTGCTATAGCCTCCTCAACATAAGGCTCCCAATCATGTCATCTGATACTGACCACGCGCCGGCGGACCTGCCGGCATCAATCCACGTTGCGCTGGCGAGCGCCCTTGCCGCCCATGGCTATACCCAGCTCACGCCCGTGCAGACGGCGATGCTCGATCCCGCTCATGACGAAGCAGACCTGCTGGTTTCGGCCCAGACCGGCTCGGGCAAGACCGTGGCATTCGGCATAGCGATTGCCTCCACGCTTCTGGGCGATGCCGAGCGGTTCGGCGCCGCGCAAACCCCGTTGGGGCTGGTGATCGCACCGACCCGGGAGCTGGCACTGCAGGTGCAGCGCGAGCTCGCCTGGCTGTATGCCGATGCCGGCATCCGCATCGCCACCTGCGTCGGCGGCATGGACATGCGCGACGAGCGCCGTGCACTCGACCGTGGTGCCCATCTGGTGGTGGGCACGCCGGGGCGACTGCGTGATCACATCACCAAGCGCTCCCTCGACCTCAGTGATGTGCGCGCCGTAGTGCTCGACGAGGCCGACGAAATGCTCGATCTGGGCTTTCGCGACGATCTCGAATTCATCCTGGCCGCCTCGCCAGAAGAACGCCGCACCCTGCTGTTTTCGGCCACTGTGCCCCGTGCCATCGCCGATCTGGCCAAGACCTATCAGCGCGACGCTGTCCGGGTGGCGACAACGGCAGCGACCGAACAGCACGCCGATATCGACTACCAGCTCATGGTGGTCCACCGCGACGAGCGCGAACACGCCATCATCAATACCCTGCTCACGTCCGACAGTACCAGCGCCCTGGTGTTTTGCCACACCCGCGAGGCGGTGCGCCATCTTGCGGCGCGACTGACCAATCGCGGTTTTGCGGCCGTGGCGCTGTCGGGCGAGTTGGCCCAGTCCGAACGCTCGAGCGCCCTGCAGGCCATGCGCGACGGACGCGCCCATGTTTGCGTCGCTACCGATGTTGCAGCGCGCGGCATCGACCTGCCCAATCTCGACCTCGTGATTCACGCCGATATCCCTTCAAACCCCGCGACGTTGCTGCACCGGTCTGGTCGCACCGGACGAGCTGGACGCAAGGGCGTTTGCGTGCTTGTCGTCGCCGAACACCGGCGCAAGGCGGCAGCCCGCGTCCTGGCCATGGCCAAGCTTTCAGCGACCACCGTCTCCGCGCCGACCATCGCCGATATCGAAGCACGCTATCGCCGCCAGATCCTTGACGCCGCGGTCTCCGCCCCTATGCCCGAGGAGCATGAAAACGAATTCGTGGCCGAGCTCTTGGGCAAGGTTTCGCCCGAGCAACTGGCCGTCGCCTTCCTGCGCCAGCAATTGGCCAGCCGGCCGGTGCCCGAAGAGACCTCTTCGGTGTCCCTGGCGGGCGACGGCCCCAAATCCAAGCGGCGCGACAAGCGGGCCGAAGGTGGACCGGCATACGATCCCATGGCCCCGCGCGAACCGCGCGGACCCGACATGGTGGGCGGAGTTTGGTTCACCCTTTCGCTGGGCCGCAAGCACCGGGCCGATCCCAAATGGCTCTTGCCCATGATCTGCAAAGCGGGCGGGGTAACCAAGCGCGAAGTGGGCTCGATCAAGATCGACGACACCGAAACGCGCTTCGAGATCGCCGCCGAAAAGGCCGATGACTTTGCCCAGCAGATCCGGCGCACCGGCAGCCTGGAACGCGGCGTTACCATCGCCCCGGCCGGCCGCGGTCCTTCAAAGCCGCCCCGCGCCAGGGAAGGGTATGAGCCAAAACCCAAATTCGATGCCAGGCCAAAATCCGAGCCGAAGGCCAAATTCAAGCCCCGTCCCAAGCGTGAAGCCGGCCCCGGCGACGCGCCGCGCCCGGCCAAGACCGGATCAAAAGGGTTCGGCAAGAAGGGGCGCAAATAGCGCCTTTCAGCTAAAGCCCGACCCAAAGGGCTCCAAGCGCCAACGCAGCCGGCAGAGCCTGAATGAACAGGATCTTCCGGCTCGCCGTGGCCGCGCCGAACAGGCCAGCCACCAGAACGCAACCGAGAAAGAACACTTTGAATTCGGCGTTTGCTGTCACGAGGCCATAAACGAGCCCGGCGGCGAGAAATCCATTGTAAAGCCCCTGATTGGCCGCCAGCACAGTGGTCTTGTCGGCGAGCTCCTGACCAAGACCGAAGGCCTTAAGGCCCAGCGGCTTGTTCCACTGCGTCATCTCAATGAAAACGATATAGAGATGGATCGCGGCAACGACCGCAATCAAACCATTGGCAAACATCAAAGCCCTCCCCTTTCCACCCAAGCAAGGCGGGTATCGGTCTCCCCCAAACAAGCGGCATGGCGTGCCGCTTTGCAAGCGGCGATTGTCCCATCCGCACAGCGATATCTATTGCCCACGCCAAAACCTCCGACGGCCAATGACCTCGGGCTATGATCGCCATTCGAGCTTAGCTCTCATGGCCTTCTCACCTCCAATCGGCCACCGGCACGATTGGCCGAAGGACGGATCGAAGTAGACGGCATGGGGCGATGAACGCTCCGCACTGTATTTTTAGTATATGAAGCGATCATCGCCCCACGCATCCGGGGTTTTTGGCTTAGTCGCCCTTCAGAAGGCTAGGGTCAATCCCTTCTCCCTTTCGGGAGTACGACGGCGTTAGCAAAATCGCGCCAGCCTCAAAACCGAGATCAGGCGGCCGGTTCACGCCGTCCGGCGCTTGTGACGTTTGGGCCTTCCCTGCGGCGACCCGCAAGGAACCCGGACCGACCCCGCCCAAACGTTCGTTGCGCTTGCGTCCATATGCGCGGGTTCGTGAGAGGGAGTATGGGGGAGGTTGTGGGTGCGGGGATAAGTTTCTTTGCGGCTGGGGCGTGTGGGGGCTCATCATGATGGATTCCGGGAACAAGCCCCGGAATGACAAGGGAGGGGTGGCATGTTCTCCAGAATCCCACACTCCTCCCCGCGTCATCCTCGGGCTTGACCCGGGGATCCGCTGCATTGGGCAGCCGGTGAAGGGGTTGGGGGCGATGGGAGGGCGGCGCGTACCACCTCTGCTGCGCCTGCGGACGCTCTGCAGATCCCCGGGTCAAGCCCGAGGATGACGGGGGGTATGGTTGGCGGTGGCGATCGAGACGAGAGCGGGCCACCGCGCTTAACTGTCCCGGACCCGATCGGCGACCCGGCAGCCCCACCCCTGATCTGGAGCAAGCGGCAGGACACATGGGCCACGGCGTTCGCCGGGGCAGCGAGGGTGGTGGGGAACGTTGGAAAAGGAAGGTCGTAGGGCCGGCGCCCTTCACGACCCAGAGTAAGAAGAGGCAAGCGGCGGCGCGTGGCCGGTTGCGGGAGCCGGGCCAACCATTCATCTTGTCCTTTCTGGCAACCTTTTTTTCGTTCAGCTCGTTTTCAGGTGCGGGGAACTAACACTCGAACACAATGCGCCTTCATGTCGACGGCGCCGCCATGGAGAACAGATTATGATCAAGTCCATTCTAGCCGCCACCGCTCTTGCAGCCTTTCTCGTCGCCCCCGCCTTTGCACAGGATCTCGACCCCAATGGGACCTGGGTCGATCGGTGGGGCACCAGCTTCACTTTCGAGATGTGCGGTGACGGCACCCAGCTTTGCGGGGTTCTCAACGACATCCAGGGCGATTCGCGCACCGAGGAAAATCTGGCCTTTGTCGGCCAGGAAGTGGTTCAGGGCACGCAGGTCGGCCCCAACAAATGGGAAGGCACCATCGCGCTCAATGGCGGCAACGCCAAGGCCATCGTCGAGATGACCGGCCCCGATACGCTCAAGATCACCGGCTGTCAGGCCGCCATCTTCTGCTCGAGCATCGACTACCAGCGCTCCTAAGCCAGCTTGAGCACTGATAGAAGGGCCGCCGCGAAAGCTGCGGCCCTATTTGCGTATGCACGGGCCGAACAGCCATTGCCCGCAAAAGGGCGCAAGGTCAGTATTGGCGATCGACCGTCCTGGACGGGGCACTGGAGATGCGATGAAAAAGCACCGAATTTTTACGATGAGCTTTGCGTCCGTTTACCCTCATTACGTCGCCAAGGCCGAGAAAAAGGGCCGCACAAAGCAAGAGGTCGATGAAATCATCTGCTGGCTGACGGGCTACGGCCGGAACCAGTTAGACAACCAGCTTGAAGGCGGAACCGATTTCGAGACCTTCTTTGCCGAGGCGCCGAAACTCAACCCCTCGCGGACACTCATCAAGGGCCTGATCTGCGGCATCCGAGTGGAAGAGATCGAAGACCCGCTCAAGCGCGAAATCCGTTACCTCGACAAGCTGATTGACGAGCTGGCGCGGGGGAAAGCGATGGACAAGATTTTGCGACAGGGGTGAGTCCCACCCTGGTCCAACGAAAAAGGCCCCGTCTCCGGGGCCTTCTCATTTGCTCGTACAGGGCGCCTATTCGGCCGCCGTGTCGACCACTTCACCTTCGATCACGGGCAGGATCACCAGCCCGCCATCGCCGGCGTCGACCTTTACCATGCTGCCGTCGGTGATCTCACCGGCCAGCATCTTTTCGGCCAGCTCGTCCTGCACCGCACGCTGGATAACGCGCTTGAGGGGCCTTGCGCCATAGGCCGAGTCATAGCCTTCGTTGGCCAGCCAGTCGCGTGCCGCTTCGGTCACCTCAATGGTGATCTCGCGGGTGTCGAGCAGCTTCTGCAGACGCTTCAATTGAATATCGACAATGGCACCCATCTGGCTGCGTTCGAGCCGGTGGAACAACAAGATTTCGTCCACCCGGTTCAAAAATTCGGGCCGGAAGGAGGCCTTGACCGTATCGAGCACCTTGCCGCGCACCAGCTCTACCGATTCGCCATCGGGCTGGGCCGCCAGATATTCGGACCCCAGGTTCGAGGTCATGATGATCAGCGTGTTGCGGAAATCGACAGTGTGGCCCTGACCGTCGGTCAGCCGCCCATCGTCGAGCACCTGCAGGAGCACGTTGAAGACATCGGGGTGCGCCTTTTCGATCTCGTCGAACAGGATCACCTGATAGGGCCGCCGGCGCACGGCTTCGGTAAGCACACCGCCCTCGTCATAACCGACATAGCCCGGAGGCGCACCGATCAGACGGGCAACAGCGTGTTTCTCCATGAACTCGCTCATATCGAGCCGCACCATGGCCGTTTCGTCGTCGAACAGGAATTGGGCCAGCGTCTTGGTCAATTCGGTCTTGCCCACGCCCGTGGGACCTAAGAACATGAACGAGCCGATCGGCCGGTTGGGATCCTGCAATCCGGCGCGAGCCCGGCGCACGGCGCGCGATACCGCCTCGACCGCCTCGGACTGGCCGATTACGCGTTTGGCAAGCTCGTCTTCCATGCGCAACAGCTTGTCGCGCTCGCCCTCGAGCATCTTGTCGACCGGAACCCCGGTCCAGCGCGACACGACCTGGGCGATATGATTGGGGGTGACGACCTCTTCGACCATATCCGAATCCGGCTGGGCTTCGTGGGCCTCAGCGTCTTTCAGGCGTCGTTCCAGATCGGGGATCACCCCATAGGCCAACTCGCCGGCGCGGGCGAGGTCACCCTTGCGCTGGGCCAGTTCGAGCTCGGTGCGGGCCGCATCGAGCTGCTCCTTGAGCTTGGTGCCCCCGGCCAGCCTCTCTTTTTCCGAGAGCCAGCGCTGGGTCATGGCGTCCGATTCTTCCTCGAGCCCGGCCAGTTCGGCTTCAAGCCGGCCAAGGCGGGTTTTGCTGGCATCATCCTCTTCCTTTTTCAACGCTTCGCGCTCGATCTTGAGCTGGATGATGCGCCGATCGAGCTCATCGAGCGCTTCGGGCTTGGAATCGACAGCCATGCGAAGCCGCGCCGAGGACTCGTCCATCAGATCGATGGCCTTGTCGGGCAGGAAGCGGTCGGTGATGTAACGGTTACTGAGCGTTGCCGCCGAAACCAGCGCCGAATCGGAAATCCGCACGCCGTGGTGGAGTTCATATTTTTCCTTCAATCCACGCAGGATCGAAATCGTGTCCTCGACACTGGGCTCGTTGACGAACACCGGCTGGAACCGGCGGGCCAGCGCCGCATCCTTTTCGACGTGCTTTTTGTACTCGTCGAGCGTCGTGGCGCCCACGCAGTGCAACTCGCCGCGTGCCAAGGCGGGCTTCAACAGGTTCGAGGCATCCATGGCGCCATCGGCCTTGCCCGCGCCGACCAGCGTGTGCATTTCGTCGATGAACAGGATGATCTGCCCTTCGGCGGACTGAACTTCGCTCAAAACCGATTTCAGCCGCTCTTCGAATTCGCCGCGATATTTCGCACCGGCGATCAAGGCGCCCATATCGAGCGCAAGCAGCGACTTCTTTTTCAGCGATTCGGGGACGTCACCATTGACGATGCGCAGCGCGAGACCCTCGGCAATCGCCGTCTTGCCCACGCCGGGCTCACCGATCAGCACCGGATTGTTCTTGGTGCGGCGGGAAAGCACCTGAATGGTGCGCCGGATTTCCTCGTCGCGGCCGATCACCGGGTCGAGCTTGCCTTCGCGCGCGTCCTCGGTGAGGTCACGGGCGTATTTCTTGAGCGCGTCATAGGTGTTTTCCGCGCTCGCCGAATCGGCGGTGCGGCCCTTGCGGATCGCTTCGATGGCGGCGTTCAGCCCATTGGCGGTGACGCCAGCCGAGGCAAGAATCTTGCCCGCATCGGTGTCTTTTTCAATCGTCAGGGCCAACAGCATGCGTTCGACAGCGACAAACGAATCGCCGGCCTTTTGCGCCGCGGCTTCTGCGGTCTCGAAAACCCGGGCCAATTCGCGGCTGAGGTAGATCTGGCCGCTATCGCCGGAAACCGAGGGCAGCTTTTTGAGCCCGTCTTCAACTCCGGCCCGAACCGCCTGCGCATTGCCGCCGGCGCGATCGATCAACCCGGTGGCCATACCTTCGGGGTCATCGACCAGAACTTTAAGGATATGGAGCGGGCTAAACTGCTGATGGCCGCGCGACAGCGCCATCTGCTGCGCGCTCTGGATGAATCCGCGCGTCCGCTCAGTGTATTTTTCGATATTCATGCTTCAACTCTCCTTTGCTGGCGCGCTGCCCCTGCCCGCTTCGCGGCACATGAGACAACGCCCGAAGCGTTGACTTTGGATTTAGCTCAGCCCGGTCTGGCCGGCACTGACTCAAGTCAAAGGATATATGGGAGCACAATCGCAAAGAAAAAGACCGGGCGCGATGACCCGGTCCTTTTTTATTCCTGGTTTGGCAAAGCGCCTATTCGGCAGCCGCTTCGCGCCCCGCGGTAAGGAACGCGGGCAATTCGGGCGCCGGCTCGTTGCCATCATCGTCCGACTTCTTGCGACGCGGACGGCGGGGCTTTTTGGGAGCCTCTTCGGCAGCAGGAGCGGCGTCCTGGCCACTGGCCGTTTCAGCAACCGCTGGCTTTTCGCCTACAGCAGGCTTTTCCCCTTCGGCGGACGCGTCCGCGGTCTCTTCGGTACGCTCGCGGCGCGGACGGCGCTGGCGCCGCGGACGCGGCTCGCGCTGTTCTTCCGAACCGCCATCGCCACCGTCCGAAGCTTCGGAATTCTGGTCGGCATTGCCACCGGAATTGCCCGAATTGTTTTCGTTCTCGTTGTCGTCATCATCGTCGGGCGTGGTATCGACGCTGTTGTCCTGGCGCGGCTGATACTGGGCCTGCGCGGCAAGGATGATGCGAAGATAGTGCTCGGCGTGCTGGAGATAATTCTCGGCCATCACGTTGTCACCGACCGAAGCCGCGTCACGGGAAAGCTGGGTGTATTTCTCTGCAATATGGGCAGCATTGCCGCGGATTTTCACATCCGGGCCATTGCTCTCATAGCTTCGCGACAAGGGATTGCCGCCACCACCGCCGCGCCGCTGGTTATTGTTGTTGTTCCGGCCGCGCGAACGCTGCTTGTTGTTGTTCTGCTGGTTTGGTCTCATGTGCTCGCTTCAACACGTTCCGTGAAGGTATGCGCTTAATAGGGGCCTTTGCCGCCAAAAAAAGGACGACGGGCACAAAACTCGGCTGACACGAACCGACATCCGGTTCGCGCTGTGCCGATCGCTCTCTCTGGTTTCCCCAAAAAGGCTGTGTGAGCTCCGACCCTGTCTGATGCTGCGCCAACCCTCTGGGAGGATGGGTTCCGCGAACGGCTTTACTCTATGCCGCCGATGTCAGGGTGGGGTCCACCGCGATGAACAAGCACCGCGTCAGCACCGGCAACCTAACCGCATATCCTTCTCATTCCAAGAAAAATATTGGCTTTTGGAGAAATTCACCGAGACGCTGTGTCATTTGGGTACGCGCGCCGTGACCATCCGGTCGTGACCGGCAAGGTCTTTGGCAATGGCGATGTCGCAAAAGCCTTCAGAGCTTAAAAGCTCATTAACCATGTGGCCCTGATCAAATCCGATTTCAAGGGCCAGCACCCCGCCCCTCACCAGATGGGCGCGTGCCTGCGCAGAGATGATCCGATACGGGGCCAACCCATCGGGTCCCCCATCGAGCGCCGCCATGGGATCGAAGGACTTTACCCCCGGCTCGAGCGTTTCAATCGTCGCGCTGGCGATATAGGGCGGGTTGGAAACGATCAGATCGAACTTTTCCTCGCCCAGCGGCTCAAACCAGCTCCCGTGTCGCGCCCCGAACCGATCCGCAAGCCCTAACGCTTCGGCATTGGCCTGGGCCTGATCGAGCGCATCGGCGGAAATATCGACGCTCACCCCGCTCGCCTTGGGCAGATTGGCCAGCACCGCAAGAAGGATGCAGCCCGTTCCCGTCCCCAGATCGGCAACGCTTGGCGCGGGATGGGATTTGAGGTGCTCGATCGAAAAATCGACGAGCATTTCGGTTTCCGGGCGCGGGATCAGCGTGGCGGGATTGAGCCTGAAATCGAGCCCATAAAATTCCTGCACACTGAGTATGCGCGCAACGGGCTCGCCGGCAAGGCGGCGGGCGACGAGCGATTCGAGATCTGAGACTTTTCCGCCGGGAACCGGATCGGATTCCGAGAGGATAAGTCCGGTAGCATCGAGACCGAGGACATGGCGAACCAGCAGCCGGGCATCGAGCGCCGCCATGGGTATCCCGGCCGTGTCGAGACGGTCGCGGATGGCGCGCCAGGTCTGGCCAATGCTCGGAACTGAAGACCCCATCATTTGTCCTTTATTCCGCCCTCTTCCCGGTCAAATATGCTCGCACCGCATTAATTTGCCGAGTTGCCCATGGCTACCCAATCGGACACAAACTCCCGGGCCGGCCGGTGGCGGCCCTTTGTTTGGACGGGGTTGATCGCCGTTCTGGCCACTCCGCTGATTGCCATGCAGTTTACCAGCGAAGTCGATTGGGATGCGTTCGATTTCGTTTTCGCCGCGCTACTGCTCGGAGCCATCGGCATCGCCTTTGAGATCTCCGCCCGGATGACTTCCAGCCCCCCGGCGAAACTGGCCCTCATGGGTCTGGTGGTCGGCCTGGTCCTGGTTGTCTGGGCCGAGGCCGCCGTCGGAATCTTCTAGACGCCCTGCTCCATCGCCGCCAGTTGCGCCGCCTGATTTTCGGTGATCAGCGCATCGATCACTTCGCCCAGTGCTTCCCCTGTAATGATCTGGGGGAGTTTGTAGAGGGTCAGGTTGATGCGGTGGTCGGTGACACGCCCTTGCGGGAAATTATACGTCCTTATGCGTTCGGAGCGATCCCCCGAACCCACCTGCGATTTGCGGCTCTCGGCGCGTTCGGAGGAAGCCTTCTGCTCCTGCTCGTCAAACAGCCGCGCCCGCAGAACCTTCATGGCGTTGGCCCGGTTCTGGTGCTGGGACTTCTCCGCCGAGGTGACCACGATCCCCGACGGGATATGGGTGATGCGCACCGCCGAATCGGTTGTGTTGACGTGCTGTCCGCCTGCACCTGATGCCCGCATCGTATCGATGCGAATGTCTTCGGGCCGAATTTCGATGTCGATATCCTCAACCTCAGGCAGGACCGCCACGGTCGCTGCCGAGGTGTGAATGCGTCCCGAGGCTTCGGTATCGGGCACCCGCTGCACGCGATGGACGCCCGATTCGTATTTGAGCTTGGCGAACACGCCCGCGCCGGACACGTTGGCGATAATTTCCTTGTAACCGCCCGCATCGCCCTCGGAGGCTTCCATCACCGAAACCTTCCAGCCCTGCGCCTCGGCGTAACGCTGATACATGCGGAACAGATCGCCTGCGAAAAGCGCGGCTTCATCGCCGCCCGTTCCTGCCCGCACCTCGAGAATGGCGCTTTTTTCGTCCGCCGCATCCTTGGGCAGCAACAGGATGCGGATTTCCTGGCTCAGCGCCTCGATCGTGTCCTTGAGCTCGACCACCTCTTCGTAGGCAAGCTCGGCCATCTCCTTGTCGCCCGATTTGGCAAGTTCCTCGGCCCCTGCCAGATCGGCGAGCGCTGCGCGGTATTCGCGCACCTTGGCGACCATGGGAGAAAGCTCGGAATATTCCTTGGAAAGCCGCACATAGGCTTCCGGATCGGGACTGCCCGACATGGCGGCCTCGATGGAATCGAAACGGCGTTCAAGAGCGTCGAGCTTGTCGGTGGGCAGAAAAGCCATGCAAAACAATCCGGTTCGGAAAAGGGCAACCTAAACGGGCAGAGAGTGCCGCTCGGCAAACTCGGCCAGAAACTCGCGGGCCGAGCCCTCGGTTTCACCGTTTTCAAGATAATCGTTCATTTCGGCCTTGAGCGCGCCAACGTCAAGGCCAAGCACCATTTCCTTGATCGGGCCGATCGAGGAGGCACCCATGGACAGCCGCGTCATGCCGATCGAGAGCAGTGCCATGGCCTCGACGGGGCGCCCGGCCAATTCCCCGCACATGGTGACGGGCTTTCCGTATTTCGCCGCCGCATCGACCACCAGCTTGAGCGCCCGCAGGCGCGGGCGGGCAATCGGGTCATAATTGTTGGCAACGCGCGGATTGGCGCGGTCGGCAGCGGTCAGGAACTGGATGAGATCGTTCGATCCGATGGAAACGAAATCGGTTTCGGGCAACAGCCGGTCCAGTTCGAACAGCAGCGAGGGCACCTCGATCATCGAGCCGATCTCGAGCGTTTCGGGTTGGGCAAAGCCCAGCCGGGGCAGCCGCTCGTTCTCGCGCAGGATGAAACGCTTGACCTTCATGTATTCGCGCGCCTCGGTGACCATGGGCACCAGAATGCGCAACGGCCTGCCGCCGGCCGCTTGCAGCAGCGCACGAACCTGGGTTCGAAGCAGGGCCGGCCGGTCGAGCGCCAGCCGAAGGCTGCGCCAGCCCATGGCCGGGTTCTCCTCGGCGGTCGAACGCATATAGGGCACGACCTTGTCGCCCCCGATATCGAGCAGCCGAAAGACGATCGGCTTGTCTCCCATCAGCCGCATGGCTTCGGAATAGAGCTCGACCTGTTCTTTGACCCGCGGCATTTTCGAGGCGATCATGAATTGCAGTTCGGTGCGGAACAGCCCCACCCCTTCGGCACCCGTTTCTTCCAGCATGGCCATATCGGCCAGCAGACCCGAATTGTGCAACAGCGTGATGTGCTGACCGTCGCGGGTAACGGACGGGGTGTCCTTGAGCGCCGCGTAATGGGCCCGGCGCTTGGCCGAGAGCCGCACCTTGTCGATATAGGTTGCCTCGATATCGGGCGTGGGCCGCAGATGCACGGCACCGGTGAACCCATCGACGATGATGTCGTCGCCCGCTTCACCCATCGAAACGATATTTTCGGCCTGCCCAACCGCCACCAGCCCCACCGAGCGGGCGACGATGGCCACATGGGCTGTCGCTGCGCCATCTTCGAGCACCACGGCCCGCAGCTTGGTGCGGTCATATTCGAGCAATTCGGCCGGGCCCATATTGCGCGCCAGCAAAATTGCGTTGTCGGGCAATTCCTTGCCGGCCACCGAGCCATCAGCGGTCAGAATGCGCAATAGGCGATTGGCCAGATCATCGAGATCGTGCAGGCGTTCACGGATGTAAGGATCGGTCTGGCGCAGCATGCGCGCACGGGTGTCATTCTGCACCCGCTCGACGGCGGCTTCTGCCGTCAGACCGGAATCGATCGCTTCTTCGAGCCTGCGCACCCAACCCCGATCGTGGGCGAACATGCGATAGGTTTCGAGGATGTCGCGATGGTCGGACGGAATCTGCATATCGCCCGAATTGAGCAATTCATCGATCGAAACGCGCATGGTCATGAGCGCCGTTTCCAGCCGCGCCTTTTCGGCGTCCGTATCGTCGGCAACGAAATTGGTGACGACGACACGCGGATCATGCAGCACCACCTGACCCAAAGCGATGCCTTCGGAAAACCCGATGCCCTGAAACATGCGCGGACGCCGCAGATCGATGTCGGAGCCCGGTTTGACCAGGGCGTCGAAATCCGCGGTCGAGATCATTTCGGCCAGAATCGTCGCCGTGGTCAGAAGCGCTTCGGTTTCATCCTCGCCATAGACCCGCCGCTCCGAGTTCTGGACGACAAGTACGCCCAGCGTCTGGCCGGCCCTGAGCACCGGCACGCCGAGAAAGGAAAAGAACGGATCTTCACCCGTTTCCGGGCGATAGGCAAAGGAAGGGTGTTCGGGAGCGTTCTGGAGGCTGAGCGGCTCGGCCTCGTTGGCGATCAGGCCGACAAGCCCCTCGCCCAGACGCAGCGTGGTGATGTGGACGGCGTCGCGCTTGAGCCCGTGGGTGGCAAACAATTCCAGCGCACCATCGTCGCGCAGAACATAAAACGAGCACACATCGGCCCGCATGTTCTCGGCAATCAGATCAACGATCTTGTCGAGCCGCTCCTGGCTGGCCAACGGCTCGGCCATGGTTTCGCGCAACTGGCGCAAAAGCACCCGCGGTCCGCCAATCGCTGTCACCATGTCCGCTCGCCCGGCGGGTGCGCCCCGCCTCCTAGAGTGCGGTCAGAAAAAGTTGCAGACTTTTTCGGTTCGACCGCACGACCAAATAAGACCCTGGAGCGTCGGGCCGATTTCAATCGGATCGGATCACGCACCAGAGATTCGCCGCGGCCGAGCTTACCCCTCGGCCTTGTCCAGACCGTAATAGGTATGCAGCGCCCGAACTGCAAGCTCCGCATATTCCTCATCGATCAATACCGAGGTCTTGATTTCCGAGGTCGTGATGAGCTGGATGTTGATTCCCTTGTCCGAAAGTGCCCGGAACATCGAGGCCGCAACGCCCGCATGCGAACGCATTCCGACCCCCACCACGGAAATCTTGGCACCGCCCTTCGAGCCCGAAATCGACTCGTATTCGAGATCGGGCGCGTTGCGCAAAACCTTCATGGCCTTGTCGAATTCACTGTCAGGCACCGTAAAGGTGATGTCGGTGATCTGCCCGTCATCGGAAATGTTCTGCACGATCATGTCGACAACGATCCGTGCATCGGCCAGCGGCCCGAACACCGCAGCGGCAACGCCGGGCTTGTCCTTGACCTTGCGCAGGGTGATCTTGGCTTCGGCCCGCGCAAGGGTCACACCCGAAACGATCTGCTTTTCCATGATCTCATCCTCATCGCACACAAGCGTGCCCGTCATGCCCCATTCGCTGCCCGGCGCATTGCCCGCGTCGGGATCATCAAACGTTGAGCGCACCACAAGCCGCACGCCCTGGGCCATGGCCAATTCCACTGACCGCGTCTGGAGCACCTTTGCCCCCAGCGAGGCCATTTCAAGCATTTCTTCAAAACTGACCCGCTCCAGGCGCTTCGCCTTGGGGGCAATACGCGGATCGGTGGTGTAGACGCCGTCGACGTCGGTATAGATGTCGCACCGGTCCGCTTTGACCGCCGCGGCAACGGCCACCGCCGAGGTGTCCGACCCGCCGCGTCCCAGTGTCGTGACGCGGTTCTTGTCGGAAATACCCTGAAAGCCGGTAACGACCGGCACCCAGCCCGAAGTCATCCGCTCCAAAAGATTGTCCGGATCTATTCCCGTGATGCGGGCCGAGCCGTGCGCATCGTCGGTGTGAATGGGCACCTGCCAGCCGGCATAGGAGCGCGACTGGATGCCCATTTCCGATAAAACGATGGCCATCAGCCCCGCCGTCACCTGTTCGCCCGAGGCAACGACGGCATCATACTCACGCGCATCGTGCATGGGCGCGGCTTCCGCGCACCAGCCGACCAGCTCATTAGTCTTGCCAGACATGGCCGAAACGACGACCGCCACTTCATGGCCGGCCTCGACCTCACGTTTGACGTGCCGGGCCGCCTGCCTTATGCGCTCGACATTGGCGACCGAGGTGCCGCCGAACTTCATAACTATACGCGCCATGACGCCGCCTTCGATGCAAATCTGTGCCGTACCGCACCGTACGGTTGTGGCGCGGTGAGTGCCACAAAGCCGCCGATTTAGCAATATGGCATAGGGGCTGCGGCGATGGATCGCTTGACTTGAGCGCGCCGCGCCGTCACCTCTTGCAGCGAGCCAGGACGAGGTATGCAATGACCACCACCATCAGCCCCGACGAAATCGGCAAATTCCACAAGATGGCCGAGGAATGGTGGGATCCGAACGGCAAGTTCAAACCACTGCACAAGTTCAATCCGGTGCGGCTCGCCTATATCCGCGAAAAGCTCATCGCCCATTTCGGGCTCGATGACAGGGCGATGCGCCCCTTCGCGGGTCTGCGCATCCTCGATATCGGGTGCGGCGGGGGCCTGTTGTGCGAACCCATGGCACGGCTGGGCGCCACGGTGGTCGGTGCCGATGCGGGCGAAAAGAACGTCAAGATCGCCGCGCTCCATGCCGAACAGTCCGGGCTCGAAATCGATTATCGCGCCACGACGTCCGAAGACCTCGCCGCAGCGGGAGAGCAGTTCGACGTCGTGCTCAACATGGAAGTGGTCGAGCACGTTTCCGACGTGCAGCTCTACCTTGAAAGCTGCTGCAAACTGGTCAAGCCCGGCGGCCTGATGTTCGTTGCCACGATCAACCGCACCGCCCGGGCTTACGCCCTTGCCATCGTCGGCGCCGAACGCATTTTGCGCTGGCTGCCCAAGGGCACGCACAGCTACGAAAAGCTTGTCACCCCCGAAGAGATCACCTCGATCACCTCCCGCAACGGCATGGATGTGATCGACAAGACCGGCGTGACCTTCAATCCGCTGAAAAACGAATGGGGCAAGAGCCGCGACATGGCGGTCAACTACATGCTACTTCTGGAAAAGCCCAAAACCAGTGACTAATCGACATTTGCGGGAGCGGCCCCACCGTTGCCGGCCCCACCACGCTTTCGGCCCGGCCTTGAGCCCGGGTCCAGTACACTCGGCGCCGCGATGGAACCGCAAGCTCTGCCGGTTATTGGATTCCGGGTCTCGGTCGGGGATGACGCCGGTGGAATTGGGCAGGCTTTAATTGTGCTCGTCTGGCACATTGGGCAGGGGCATGAACTCGATTCCCTCATCGATCAGCCCAACCACCTCGTCCTTGGTCGCTTCGCCATAGATGCCGCGCGCTTCGGCTTCCTCGTAATGGATCTTGCGCGCTTCCTCGGCAAATTTGTCGCCGACATAATCGGCTTCCGACGTCATTTTCTGGCGCAGGGCGCGCATGGCTTTGAGGAACGCTCCGTGCTCGGGATGGCCGGCCGAAAGCGCGACCTTTTCGCTCGAACGCGAAACGGCAGGCGCCATCAACGCCTTTTCCACCTGTGAAGAATTGCAGATCGGGCAGGCCAGATCCCCGCGCGCCGACTGCTCGTCATAGGCCGCGGCGTTTCTGAACCAGGCATCGAATTTGTGGCCTGCTGCGCAGGCGAGCGTGAACTGGATCACTTTCAATTCCCCGCTTGAGTTTTCAGAGTGCTTCCGGACTGCGGTGCTCCTGCGCGAAAAAAACGCGCATTGGCAAGTGCCGGCACCCTTTGCCGCGCCTCGGCCACCGCGTCAAGGTCCAGCGCGGCAACCACAAGGCCCGGCTCGGCCCCATCGGCCTCTGCAATCACCTTACCCCAGGGCGAAACGATAAGCGAATGGCCATAGGTCGCCCGCCCGTTTTCGTGTCTTCCGCCCTGCGCTGCCGCAAGGACAAAGCACCCGGTTTCAATGGCCCGCGCCCGCAACAGGACGTGCCAATGAGCCTCGCCCGTCGGCACCGTAAAGGCCGAGGGCACCGCGATCACCTGCGCACCCGCCTCGGCCAGCGTCCGATAGAGCGCCGGAAAGCGCAGATCATAGCATATCGAGATGCCAAGCACGAACGGTTCGATATCGGCTGTCACAGCCGTATCTCCGCCCGCATAGGTCGCGCTTTCGCGATAGGCATTGGCGCCGTCAATCTCGGCGTCGAAAAGATGGATCTTGTCATAGCGCGAAACGATCCCGCCCTGAGGATCGAACAGCACCGAGCGGTTGGCAAATCGTCCGTCCTCGAGCGCTATGGCAAGCGAGCCGATATGAAGGAAAACGCCATTGTCCCTCGCGATACCGGCCAGCCGCGCCATGGCCCGATTGCCCTCCCAGGGCTCGGCCGCCGCCTGCAGCCCGGCGCGATCCTTGGCAAAGACCACGCTCATTTCCGGCGTCAGGACATAAACGGCTCCGGCCCGCCGGGCCTCGGCGACCCGTTTTTCGATTTCGGCAAGATTGTCCCCGGCCCCAACCCCCGCGTTCATCTGAACAAGGGCAACGGTCGTGGTTTGACTCACGCGGCACTCTCGAGCAGGGGATCGAGCTTGCCCTGCCGCTCAAGAGCCGCGAGGTCGTCATAGCCACCCACATGGGTCTGCCCGACAAAAATCTGCGGCACCGTGCGCCGTCCGTTGGCGCGCTGGGTCATGCTGGCGCGCAGATCAGGATCGAGCACCGTGATTTCTTCGAACGTGACGCCCTTGTCACCGAGCAGCGCCTTGGCGGCGTGGCAGTAGGGGCATGTGGGGGTCGTATAGATTTCGACCTTGGCCATTTATTCCAAACTCCAATCAATCGTGGCAGTTATACTGTCATATCGGCATCGAACACAACGCGGGCAAAGCTGAGCACATCGACTTGCGATACGCCTGCCCGTTTAAGCGCCCTGGCGGCAGCCGAGGCGGTTGCCCCGGTTGTCAACACATCATCGACAAGCACGACGCGCCGCGCGCCCAACCGCTCCAGCCGCGCCGGATCGACACGAAACGCTCCATCGACATTGCGGGCGCGCTGGGAGGCGTTGAGCCCGACCTGCTGGATGGTGCGCCGATGCCTGACAATAAGGTCGGTATGCAGACCGCATTTTGCAAGGCGGCCGATGGCGCGCGCCAGTTCGGCCGATTGATTGTAACCCCGCTCGCGCTGGCGCGCCCGGTGCAGCGGCACCGGCACCAGCACAGCATCGGGACCCAAAAGCTCATGACCCGCCGAAACCATCATCCGCGCACAGAACAGGGCGATCTCGGGCCGGTCGGAATATTTCATCTTCGAGACCAGCTTCCGGGCCAGATCGGTATAGGCAACGGCGGAACGGGCGCGCTCAAAGGGTGGCGGGTTGGCAATGGCCTGAACCGATAGCGCGCCTTCGCCCATGTCGGACGCAAACGGCAGTCCCAGAACCGGGCAAAACGGCCGCGAAATGGGGATAAGCTGGCGCCAGCAAGACGGACACAGCCCATCCGGTGTCAAAACCGCCTCGTTGCAGGCCAGGCACACCGGCGGAAAAGCCAGGTCCAGCGCCCGCGCACCGGCCGCAGCAACAATTGCGCGCAACCGCAACGCAAAGGGTCTGCCCCGATTTTCGATTGCCCCAACCATGATCCGATCATTGCACGGCGGACATTCCTGCGCCATATGGTCGGGACCATGACCCAGCCCCCTCTCGTTTTCGACCGCTCACGCCTTTCCGCCAATTTCGCCAAGCGCGAAGGGCAATCCGATTTCGTAACCGATCTGGTGGTGGCCGATCTTGCCGATCGGCTCGCGCCGATCTCACGGGAGTTTCCAAAGGCGCTGATCATGGGCCCCGACCCACGGCTTTTGCCCGATACCGCGCAGTCGGCCACTGGCCCGATTCGCTTCGAAAAGATTTCGTCCCTGCTCGAGATCGATGGCCTTGCTCTGGCCGATCCCGAACATCTCAGCCTGCCTTCCCGCGATTATGACCTGATCGTCTCGCTTCTCGACCTGCAGACCGTCAACGACGTTCCGGGCTTTCTCGACAATCTCCGCCGCCACATCGCCCCTGATGGGCTGCTGATCGCCGCGGCCGTTGGAGGGCGCACACTCACCGAATTGCGCGACGCGTTCCTGGCCGCCGATGTGGAAATCCTTGGCGGTGTTTCCCCCCGAGTGGCGCCGATGATCGACGTGCGCGATGCCGGCAGCCTGCTCCAGCGGGCCGGCTTTGCCCTACCCGTCACCGATCTGGAAACCCATACCGTGCGCTATCGCACCCCGCTTGCCCTGTTCGACGAATTGCGGGCATTAGGCGTCACCAACCCCCTGGCCGGTCGCGACACGCGCATGCTGACCCCGCGCCACCTGATGCGCGCCACCGAAATCTACGCCGAGCGCTTTTCCGATCCCGATGGCAGGGTTCGCGCCAGTCTGGAAATCCTCTGGCTCTCGGGCTGGGTGCCCCATGAAAGCCAGCAGAAACCTTTGCGGCCCGGCTCTGCCCAGACCAGCCTGCGCGACGTGCTCAAGGACAAGTCGCAGACCTGAACGTCATAGCGGCCAGAACACCATGATGGCGGGCACACCGACCACAACGATGATCACCTCGAGCGGCAGTCCCATGCGCCAATAGTCGCCAAACCGGTACCCCCCCGGCCCCATGATCAACGCATTGTTGTTGTGCCCTATCGGGGTAAGAAAGGCGCAGCTCGCCCCGATGGCCACCGCCATCAGGAACGCATCGGGATTGACCCCGAGCAACTGGGCCAGCTCGAACGCCACGGGGCCAAAGATCACCGCCGTCGCCGCATTGTTGAGAACGTCCGAAAGCGTCATTGTGAACACCAGCACCACCGCAAGGGCCACCCAGGCGGGGACATACTGGCCCAATGTCGCCAGCCCCTCGGCCATGAGCTGGGTGCCCCCCGAGGTTTCCAGCGCCATGCCGACCGGCAGGAGCGAGCCGAGCAGGACCACCACCGGCCATTCGATCGACTCGTAGATCTCGCGCACCGGCAGGATGTCGAAAAGCACGTAAAGCACGGACACTGCGGCCAGCGCCACGGTGAGCGGGACGATGCCGAACGCGCCAACGCCCACGGCAGCTCCAAACAGCCCGATCGCCGCCAGCGCTTTTTCATGCCGCGTCACCGCAACGCTCGAAGCGATGGGCAGGCAGTCCATGCGGGTGATAACGTCGTCGACCGCGTCCTGATGACCGAGCAGCAAAAGCACGTCGCCGACTTCGAGCGGCGTGCGCCGCACGCGCTCGGTGATGGCCCGGCCGCGCCGCGACAGCCCCAGCATGACCACGCCATTGCGCTGCATGACGCGCACATCATTGGCGATCCGGCCCTCCACACGGCTGTCGGTGGTCACCACCGCCTCAACCATTTTCAGATCAGACGACAATTGCGCACTTTCACCCGAACGGCCCTGCAGATCGACCTGCAAGGCACCGGCCAGGGCCGAAATCGCCTCGGCGCTGCCGTGAACGACGAGCAGATCGCCCTTGCCGATCTTTTCCCAACGCGCCCGGCCCGGCAGCCGCTTGTTGCGGCGCACCAGCCCCACGATGGCGCAATCATGTTCTTCGGCCGCGCCGTCCAGATCACGCACCCGCTGGCCTTTGGCCTTGGATTTCTCGGTAACCACAAGTTCGGTGGTATAACTGGCTGCGGCGCGCAATTCGGCGCTGGCCCCCTTGTCGCGCACCGGTATCAGCCGCCAACCCACCAGCCCGACAAAAGCAACGCCTGCCAGCGCACACACAAGCCCTACCGGTGTAAAATCGAACATCGTGAAACTGTCGCCCACCGCGCGCTCGCGATAGGCCGCGATGATGATGTTGGGGGGTGTGCCGATCATGGTCAGCATGCCGCCAAGGATGGTGGCGAAGGCCAAAGGCATCAGTGACGAGGCGGGAGAGCGGCCGGCCTTTTGCGCGGCCTGCACATCGACGGGCATCAATATGGCCAGCGCGGCGACATTGTTCATGAAGCCCGAAAACACCGCCCCGATGCCGCCCATGATCGAGATATGGAGCGGCAGTGAGCGATCCCGGCTCACCGCATGCCGGGTGATAAGATCAACGGCGCCCGAACGCGACAGGCCCGCCGTGACCACAAGCACCAGGGCTATGATGATCGTCGCGTCGTTGCCGAAGCCGGAAAACGCTGTCTGAGCCGGCACCACGCCCAGAACCACCCCCACGATAAGAGCGGCAAAGGCAACAAGGTCATACCGCCACCTGCCCCACAAAAGCCCCACGAGCACCAACCCCAGAAGGACGAAAAGCACGATCTGTTCGTAGGTCAACTCAATCCCCCGCAAGGCGCGAACACAAATGCAGGCCCACCCTAAAGGGTTCCGCCTCCATGCGCGACCGCAACGAAAAATCCCCGAAGCAGAGCTCCGGGGATTTTCGCGAATTTACTGTCGATCCAGGCTAGAACGCCCCGTGACAATGTTTGAATTTCTTGCCCGATCCGCACGGGCACGGATCGTTGCGCCGGGTACGGGCCATCACTTCTGGGCTCAATTGGCCCTTGGGTCCATCATCGTCGCGCACTTCGTTCTCGCCGGTCACCGGATCGATATGGGTTTCACGAAGCTGGGCAGGCGCCTGCGGTTCGGGTGGCTTGATCTCGAAATGGCTCATCTGGGTGGTGACCAGTTCGCGCAGATTGGTCAAAAGCAGCGAGAACAGCTCGAACGCTTCCTGCTTGTACTCGTTGAGCGGATCGCGCTGGGCCAGCCCGCGCCAGCCGACCACTTTCGAGAGGTGATCGAGCGTCACCAGATGCTCGCGCCACAGCCCGTCGATCGACTGCAGAATGAAGCTCTTTTCGATCTGGCGCATCGTCTCGGGCCCGATGCGCGCCGCTTTGGCCGCGGCATAATCGTCAGCCATCTTTATGATGCGCTCGCGCAGCACTTCCACATCCACGCCCTCCTCGTCGGCCCACTGGGCCAGCGGAGGCTCGATGCCGAGATAGGTCTTGCATGCCGCGCCAAGCTGCTCGGTGTTCCACTGTTCGGGATAGGAGCGCTCGGGCGCCGATTTGGCGATGATGGAATCCACCACGTCGTGGCGCATGTCGGCGATGGTTTCGGCGACGTTTTCGGCATCCATCAATTCGATACGCTGCTCGAAGATCACCTTGCGCTGATCATTCATCACGTCGTCATATTTGAGGATGTTCTTGCGGATATCGAAATTGTGCCCTTCGACGCGGGTCTGGGCGCGCTCGATGGCCTTGGTGACCATGGCGTCCGAAATTGACTCGCCATCCTTAAGACCCAGCGAGGTCAGAACCTTTTCCATGCGTTCGGGGAAGAACCGGCGCATCAGATCGTCCTGCAGCGAGACGAAGAATTTCGACCGTCCCGGATCGCCCTGACGGCCCGAACGGCCGCGCAACTGGTTGTCGATACGGCGGCTTTCGTGGCGCTCGGTGCCGATCACCATCAGCCCGCCCGCAGCCAGCGCTTCCTTCTTTTTCTGGGCGATATCGGCCTTGATCTCGGCGGTCTTTTTCTCCAGCGCTTCGCCTTCGAGGCCCTCGGCCTCATTGGCAAGCCTCATTTCAAGATTGCCGCCGAGCTGAATGTCGGTGCCGCGACCGGCCATGTTGGTGGCAATCGTGATCGCCCCCGGCACGCCGGCCGCCGCGATGATCTGGGCTTCCTGCTCGTGATGACGGGCATTGAGTACGGCGATGTCCTTGACGCCCTTCTTTTTGAGGAAGTCGGCAAGCATTTCCGAGCGTTCGATCGATGTCGTGCCCACCAGGACCGGCTGGTTGCGCGAGCGGCACGCGATCACTTCGTCGGTAATGGCCTGGAATTTTTCCTCGACCGAGCGGTAGATCTCGTCGTTCTCGTCAATACGGGCGATCGGCACGTTTGTGGGCACGGTCACCACGTCCAGCCCGTAAATATCGGCAAATTCGGATGCTTCGGTGTCCGCCGTACCAGTCATGCCGGCCAGCTTTGTGTAGAGCCGGAAATAGTTCTGGAAGGTGATCGAGGCCAGGGTCTGGTTTTCCGGCTGGATCTTGGTGCCTTCCTTGGCTTCGAGCGCCTGGTGCAGGCCTTCGGAAAACCGCCGGCCCGGCATCATGCGGCCGGTAAACTCGTCGATGATCACAACGCTGTCGTCGCGGACGATATAGTCCTTGTCGCGGTTGAAGATCTTGTGCGCCTTGAGCGCCGAATTGAGGTGGTGGACGATCGAGACGTTGTCGATGTCATAGAGCGAACCGGATTTGATCAGCCCGTCGCGCGTAAGGATTTCCTCGAGCTTTTCGATACCCTCATCGGTAAAGCTCGCCGCGCGGTGCTTTTCATCGATGGTGTAGTCTTCCTCGACCAGCAGCGGAATGTACTTGTCGATGGTCTTGTAGAGCTCGGACCGGTCCTGGGACGGCCCCGAAATGATCAGCGGCGTCCGCGCCTCGTCGATCAGGATCGAATCCACCTCGTCGACGATCGCGTAATTGTGTCCGCGCTGCACCATCTGGGCGCGCGAATATTTCATGTTGTCGCGCAGATAATCGAAACCGAACTCGTTGTTGGTCCCGTAAGTGATGTCGGCATCGTAGGCCGCCTTGCGCTCGGTATCGTTGAGACCGTGGACGATCACACCGGTGGTCAGCCCCAGAAAGCTGTAAAGCCGGCCCATCCACTCGCTGTCGCGGCGGGCCAGATAATCGTTGACGGTAACGATGTGTACGCCCTTGTCTTCAAGCGCGTTGAGATAGGCAGAAAGCGTCGCCACCAGCGTCTTGCCTTCGCCGGTGCGCATTTCGGTGATGGCCCGCTCGTTGAGCACCATGCCGCCGATCAGCTGCACGTCGAAGTGCCGCATGCCCAGCGCGCGCTTGGAGCCTTCGCGTACGGTGGCAAAGGCGGGAACCAGCACATCGGTCAGCTTGGCGCCGTCGCGCAATTGCTGCCGGAACTCTTCGGTCTTGGCTCTCAGCTGCTCGTCGGTGAGCTTTTCGAATTCGGGCTCGAGTGCGTTTATGGCATCAACATTGGATTGATAGCGTTTGACGCGCCGATCGTTGGCCGAGCCGAAAAACTTCCGGGCGAGCGCTGCTAGAGCCATGAAGAATTGTCCTTAGAACCTTGTTGGATGCACCCCTAACCGGCGGTTGCGACGTCCCGGAATTGCCTTGCACAAATGGAAGGGCGGCAGGCCGGGGCGCTGCCGAAAGGAGCGCGGAAAACTTCGGCAGGAGATGTAAGAGTGCCACCATGGGTTGTCAACGTTGGCAAAATCGGACAAACCACCGCCAAAGTCCGGGGTTAAACGCATATCCGGACCTTTGGTTCGGACAATGGGGGGTCCGGGCTTCGGAAAAACAAGGAGAGTTCTCATCATGTCATCCGATTTCGCCGCTCCGGTGGCCGGCCTTTTTCGGGCCGTATTCATCCCGGCGGTTCTTGCCGTCTCGCTGAGCGCCGCTCCGGCCTGGGCTCAGGACGATGCTCCGGCCCCCGCCCCCGAAGCGACCGAGCAGGCCGCGCCAGCCGCCCCCGCTGAACCGGTATCACCCGATACGGTCCTGGCCACTGTCGGCGGCGAAGAGATTACCGAAGGCGATCTGGTTCTGGCGGCCGAAGAGCTCACCCAGGAACTCCAGTCCATTCCCGCCGACCAGCGGCGCGGTTTTCTTTTGACCGTCATCATCGACATGAAGCTGATGGCCAGCGCCGCCCGCGAAGACGGCCTTGACGAAACCGACGATTTTACACGCCGCCTGGCCTACCTCGAAGATCAGGCCCTGCGCCGCGCCTTTTTCAACTCGATCGTTGAAACCCAGGTGACAGAGGAGGCCATCCAGGCCGCCTATGACGAGACGGTTGCCGAGTTCTCCCCCGAGCCCGAAGTCCGCGCTCGCCACATCCTGGTGCCGACCGAGGAAGAAGCCAACGAAATCCGTGCCGAAATCGAGGCCGGCCGTGACTTTGCCGATGCCGCCAGCGAATACGGCACCGACGGCACCCGCGCCAATGGCGGCGATCTTGGTTATTTCTCGACCGGAATGATGGTCCCCGAGTTCGAGCAGGCCGCCATGGCACTCGAAATCGGCGAGATGTCCCAGCCTGTCGAAAGCCAGTTCGGCTTCCACCTGATCTATCTCGAAGACCGCCGCCTGTCCGAAGCACCCCCGCTCGAGGAAGTTCGCCAGCAGGTCGCGCAGCAGGTTCTCTATGAGAGCTATGAAGCGGCCATCAATGAAATCAAATCCGGCGTCGAAATCGAGATCGACGATCCCGATCTCGCCGCGCAGGTCGAAGCGCAGGGCGGCATCTAAGCCTTCCCGAAAACCTGGCTATCCATCGAACCCCGGCCTAGGCGCCGGGGTTCTTTTTTGTCGCCGCCCCGATAATCGCCACGACCGCCTCGATATCGTCCTGCGATCCGTCGAGCCGCCCTGTTAAAAGCCGGTGCCAGGCAAAGCCGGCAATCAGTTCAACGATTATGGCGCTGTTGCTATCGGGATCGATTTCGCCACGCGCCTTTGCCCTGTCCACCAGTTGCTCGGCGAATTTGCGCCGCCCGCGCTCATAGGCAAACAGCGCTTCGGCCGCCGCGGGGTCGCTCTGGGCCTCGGCGATGATCGAGCGGAACACGGTACCGCAAAGCCCGCCATGCCAGAACCCGATAAGCTGATTGTTGAGGAACCCCCGCAGATCATCCTCGAAATTGCCCGTATCGGGAAACTGCCGCAGATTCTTGAACCCGTGATAGACGTCGAGCAGCAGGGCCGCCTTGGACGGCCACCAGCGATAGATCGTTGGCTTGCCGGCCCGGGCCCGCCGCGCCACCGCCTCGATGGAAAACCCCGAAAGCCCCTCTTCGCGCAGTATCGCTTCGGCAGCGTCGAGAATGGCCTGCTGGCTGGCCGGATTGCGTTTGGCTCCGATGGAGCCGCGCCTGACCGCGACCGATCCGTGTTCCTTTGTCATCGTCTCGTCTTCCTTCCCTCGACCCGGCTTCGCGCTCTGCGCCCCTGGCCTCCCCGGTATTCAAATGCCCTGCTCTGCCGGACGAAACCGAAAAGACGGCAAGGCGGCCCCTGGCCATCGGGCCGCCCGGTTCTCAGATGCCACGCCCGATGCCGACTCTTCGGCCTCACCCCAAATCGGGCCAGCGCGAGATATAGGCAAAAATACCGAAAATATCCACTTGAACGAAACGGCCCGTTTCGGTATATAACGGAACGTTCCGTTTCGAAAGGCATTCTATATGTCCCGTACTTCTTCCGCCGTTCATTCGCCCTCCGCATCCGCCACCGGCCAGACGCCGTCCGGCGCTTCGTTCCGCCCCGACAGGTTGCGGCAGTTTCTGGTGACCCTTCTCGGGGTCTATCCGATCATCACGCTCATTCTCTACCTCGTCCTGCCGCTCACCAGCGGCTGGCAGATCTGGCAGACCACCCTGATCGTCGCTCCGGTCATGGTCGCCATAATGGTGTTCTGGATGATCCCCGCGATCCAGAAATATTTCGGCCGCTTCATCATGCGCCCGGCGCACCGGTAAGACCGCGTCCAAGAGATCGATAGACCTGTGCCGGGAGATATGGTCCCGCCGCCCGGCGGCACTATCGTAACGCTCAGTAATCGAATGCGAACCAGCAGACATGATTGCGCAGCCGCTGATCATCGAGCACCAGTTCCTTTATGGCGCCAGGAAGCTGCGCGCGCTGCCAGTGGCATTCCACCCGTCCGGCCTCTTCGCGCCCTGGCCCCTCATGAACAGCCCGGACAGCCCGGATCGCATAGGCGGCTGCGCCCAGTTCATGCGCCGCCACATGCGCAACCGCCACGGCCTGCGCCGCAGCATAGGCTGCAAATTTTGCGGCGCCCGTTACCTCTTTTGCCGCACCCCTGGCGTTGGAGGCCCTTAGCGCTTCGCGCATGGTCACTTCACCACGCACCCATGCTCGGTTTTGTTCAAGCGCATGGCGCACCCGATCATCATCCGGCGCCGCGGCTTCAAAAATATGGAGAACATGGGCAGCGCATGTCCCGGCCCACTCTGCGAGCGGGCGATGGTCGCCATCGCTCAACGTGCCTCCGCGACGAACGGTGATCAATCGAGGGTCTCGAGGTTCGGTGAAAATCATGTTGGCCACACAGCTCCAAACATCGGCGGCGTAAATAGCGCTATAGTGAACAAACGCGATTCCCAAGCCCACCATCTTCAATGCCATTCTCCACGATCTCCGACCAGATCACCATCGCCGCCCCGGCCACCGCAATCTGGGCCGCCCTCATTGACCGCGAGCAAAGCCGAATCTGGGCCGGCGCTGATTTCACAACCGACTGGCAACCCGGCTCCCCGCTGGCCATCAAACCATTGATCATCGGGAAAAAGGGAGCCGACAAAGGCGAAGTACTCGAAGTCCTCGCCCCCGCGCTCCTGTCCTATCGCGTCCTGCCTCGCGTCTCGGGCTTGCCGGACCTGCCCGATAACTATTCGCACGTCACCATCAGCCTCGCCGAACTGAACGGCCAGACACGCGCTGGAATTAGCCATGCGGTGCCCGCCTCTCCGGTCCGTAAGGGTAAGGGATTCGAGATCGGCCCGGAGTCCGGCCACAACCACGTCGCGTTTTACTGGCGCAGCACCTTGCCGCTGCTGCGCGACCTCGTCGAAAACCGCGATACGATTGCGCTGCGCATCGCACGGCAAGCCGCCCGCTGAGCTATTGCGCCTCTTGCCATGGCATGCCGCTTGAGGCACACGGAAGAACCGCCAACGCGTACCCCTTCAAGGTCTTTTCTCCATGGCCCTGCCCATCTCGCCCCTCGCCCCTAAAACCTATGCCGCTCCGCCCGCCATTGCAGGTGTGCGCTTTGCAACAGCCGAGGCTGGCATTCGCTACAGTGGCCGCACCGACGTACTTCTGGCCGTCTTCGATCCGGGCACCGTGGTTGCAGGCGTCCTCACGCGCTCATTGTGCCCTTCGGCGGCGATTGACTGGTGCCGGCAGAACCTTGGCGGCGGCACGGCCCGTGCCCTCGTCGTCAATTCAGGCAACGCCAACGCCTTTACCGGCCTCAAAGGCATCGAATCGGTCAAGCTGACCGCCGACATCGCCGCAAAGGCGGTGGGATGCGAGCCTTCGGAAATCTTTCTCGCCTCGACCGGCGTCATTGGCGAACCGCTCGATGCCTCCAAATTCGATGGCGTGCTGCAAACCCTGACCGGCCAGTTGACCGCCGAACCCTGGATGGAGCCGGCCAGGGCGATCATGACCACCGACACCTTCCCAAAGCTCGCCGAAGCGACGCTGGACATCGACGGGACGATGATTTCCATCGCCGGCATCGCCAAGGGCTCGGGCATGATCGCGCCCGACATGGCGACAATGCTCAGCTTCGTCTTCACCGACGCGCCGATCGCCGCTGACGTCTTGCAAACATTGGTCGCCAAACACAACAAGACCAGTTTCAACGCCATCACCGTCGATAGCGACACCTCGACGTCGGACACGCTCCTGGCCTTCGCCACGGGCAAGGCTTGCATTGATCCCATAGCCTCCCTCGACGATCCACGCGCGCAAGCGTTCGGTGAAGCGCTCAATGACGTGCTGTTCGAACTCGCCATGCAGGTGGTGCGCGACGGCGAGGGGGCGACCAAGTTCGTCGCCGTCAACGTCACCGGCGCCACGACCGATGACAGCGCCGCAAAGATCGCCCGCGCCATTGCCGACAGCCCCCTCGTCAAAACCGCGATTGCCGGCGAGGACGCCAATTGGGGACGCATTGTCATGGCAGTGGGCAAGGCCGGCCAACCGGCCGACCGCGACAAGCTCACGATTGCCTTCGGCGAGCACGTCCTTGCCCGCAACGGAGAACGCGCGCCCGATTACTCCGAGGAGGCCGCAACCGGTTATATGAAAGGCGAAGAGCTTTCGATCAGCGTCGATATCGGGCTCGGCGAGGGCAGTGCCACTGTCTATACATGCGATCTGACCCACGGCTATATCGATATCAACGGCAGCTATCGGAGTTAGGAGCGTTGTCAGCAAAAATGGGAACCGGTTTTGCGGTTCGACAACGCAACAAAAGAGAAGTGTGATTCTTTGCTCTCTGTCGAAGAAATAGAAGCTGTTTCGCTCGCTACCTGGCCCGCACTCGAAACCGTTGAGGACGGGAAATGGCGGGCCCGCTTTGCCGCGGGGTTTTCGGGCCGCTCCAACGCCATATGGTCGCTGGATCCTGCCGACGACACCAATGCGGCCCGGCGTATCGATGCCCTTTCGGCCCGCTATTCCGAAAACGATCTGCCCACGATTTTCAGGGTGACCCCGCTGACCGGCGAGGGCATTCTCGATACCCTCGATCAAGCAGGCTGGGAGCATTTCAAGTCGAGCCTGGTTCTTTCTCTGCCGCTCGCCCAGACCGATGGCTTCGATGGCGCCGCCAGCCTTTACGATGCGACCGACCCCCGCTTTCTCGCGGCGCAGACGGCCCTTCAGGGCTTCGATACCAAACAGCAGCAAACCTTCGCGGCCATCCTCGGTGCGCTCAAACGCCCCGCCTGCGGCATCGTCATCGCCGATAACGATGGGGCGCCCGGAGCGTCGCTCCTGTGCGTGGAAAGCGATGGCATCGTGATGGTCTATGACGTCATCACTTCCGGCAAGCTGCGCGGTCAGGGCTTCGGCCGCCGCATGATGGCCAGCGCGCTGAGCTGGGGCGCCGAAAACGGCGCCAGCCATGCCGCGCTCCAGGTTCAGGGCGATAACGCCCCGGCCATCGCGCTCTATCTCGCCATGGGGTTCACCTTCCGCTACCCCTACCACTACCGCCGCAAGCCCGAGGCCAATGCGCAATGAAAATCACCCTCGTCGTTGCCTGCGCCCTTGTCGATGCCGACCGGCGCGTGCTGATCGCCCAGCGGCCTCAAGGCAAGCAACTGGCCGGCCTGTGGGAATTTCCCGGCGGCAAGCTCGAAGCCGGCGAAACCCCTGAAGCGGCGCTGATCCGCGAACTGTCTGAAGAGCTGGAAATCGAGACGAAGGAAGCGTGCCTCGCCCCTTTGACATTCGCAAGCCACACCTATGACGACTGGCACCTGATGATGCCGCTTTATGTGTGCCGGAAATGGCAGGGCACGCCCGTCGCCAAAGAGCATTCCGCGCTCAAATGGGTGCGCCCGCAAAAGCTGCATGACTACCCCATGCCTCCCGCCGACATTCCACTGATCGCCCCGCTCTGCGATCTACTCTGAGCTTCGTCCCAACACCGCCTTTGTGAGCAGATCGAGCTGTTCCTGCTGTTTCTCGACGAGCGCGCGCAACTCATGCTCGCGCATCTGGTCGAGCTTGTCGTGCAACGCCATGATTTCCACCTCGGCCTTGAGATTGACCTCGTAATCATGGGCGGCGGCCAGCCGGTCCTTTTCGGCCTGGCGGTTCTGGCTCATCATGATGATCGGCGCTTGCAGGGCCGCGATCATCGACAACATCAGATTGAGAAAGATGAAGGGGTAGGGGTCGAATGCCCCCATGGCCAGTGCGACATTGGCGGAAACCCAGATAGCCAGAAAGGCAAGAAACGACAGGATGAACGCCCACGAGCCGCCGAAACTGGCGATCCGATCGGACATCCGGTCCCCGAACCCGGTCTTTTCGAGATAGGCCGCCTCGGTATCGCGCGCCAGCGTGCGCCGGGAAGCTGCCTTTTTGAGCACGGTCTCTTCAACGCTGGAGAGATCTTCGGGCGCCTTGCCGAAATACCGATCCGCCCCGTGCGCCAGCTTGCGTTCGATATCCTCACTTGCGCTCATCGTATCCTCTCCGGCCACGACACGCGCTCAAGCCACCGCTCAGCTCTGGGGCGTGCTTTCGGCCACTGTCTCGGGCTGGTTGGGCGCCAGAGCATTGAGCGGGCTGAATATGGTATCGAAGAACCCGCCAACCGCGCTGTTGATCGCCTCGCTCCGCGCCGCCATTTCAGCTTCGGCATTGAGGCGCCGCTGCTCGGCTTCTGCTGCGGCCGCTTCTGAATCGGCAAGCCGCATTATTGCGCTCTGTATCGCGGCGGCATCGGCCGATTGGCGCGCCTGAAAGGCAGAAACGATGGACGCATCGGCCACCACCGCCTGACAGCTGCCCGCCATGGCCGCCGTTGCATTGACAGCCGAAGGCTGACGGAACACATAGCGCCCCTCGCACACGTCCCACGCGGGTGGCGTGTTGGCGACTTCGAAATAATCGTAGCCCTGCTTGATATTGTTCCAGAAATCGATGTGCTCGCTGGACTGATGCTTGGCCATGTTTTCCGGCGTCATGCGGAAGGGGAAAATCTGCACTTCGAAGGAGCGGTTGCCACCGGTAAAGCTCTCGCGGGCCAGCGCGTAGATTTCGGCGATCTGCTCATCCTCCATGGCATAGCACCCGGCGGACGAACACGCGCCATGCACCATCAGATGGCTGCCCGTCCGCCCATGCGTGCGGTCATACCTGTTGGGAAAGCCCAGATTGAAGGCGAGGTAATAATTCGAGTTCGGATTCATCAGCCCCGGGGTGATGGTATAGAACCCTTCGGGCGCCTGGCGGTCGCCTTCATAGAATTTGGGGCCCAGATCGCCCGACCAGGTGCAGATTTCATAGGATTGGAACAGCTTGAAGGAGCCGCCAGCGGTCTGCTTCCAGACCTCGAGCGTTGATTCTTCCTTGAAGATGCGCACCATCATCGCCGCCTGCGGGCTCGAGCCCATGGCAGCCAGCCGCGATTTGGCGGCGCCCGATAGCGGCGTGAGATGACGCCCGTCGCCCTCAAGCGCCGAGCACGATGCCAGAACGCCCGCAACAACGAGCGATACGGCCAAAAGGACGATTTTACGGAGCATCTATGCCCTGACCCGAATTCCTGTACGCCTTGCCCCCGGTCCCCTCTATGACATTACAGGGTTAACGCTCGGTAAGGTTCTTGGGTAATCGACCTAAATTTTATGCAAATTGCAAGATGACGCGGTCAAATTCAGGTGAGCGTGGTTCCGATCGCCAGGAATTTCTCGCGCCGCAGCTCGCGGATTTCGAGCGGCCCGAGGTCGTCGTCATACTCGCCGAGAAACTTGACGATCTCGGCCTTGACGTCCGCGAAGATTTTTTCCGGGTTGCGGTGTGCTCCGCCCATGGGCTCTTCGATGATGCCGTCGATCACTTTGAGCGCCAACAGATCCTGCGCCGTGATCTTTTGCGCCGCAGCCATGTCCTGGGCCTTGCCCGCGTCGCGGAACAGGATCGAAGCGCCCGCTTCCGGTGAAATCACCGAATAGACCGAGTGCTCGAGCATGAGCACCTTGTTGGTCGCCGCAATGGCGATCGCCCCGCCCGATCCGCCTTCGCCAATCACGATGGAAAGGTTGGGAACTCCGATTTCGAGGCATTTTTCCGTCGAGCGCGCGATGGCCTCGGCCTGCCCGCGCTCTTCTGCCCCGATGCCCGGATAGGCGCCTGCCGTATCGACGAACGAAATCACCGGCAGGCCGAACCGGTCGGCCATTTCCATGATGCGCACAGCCTTGCGATAGCCCTCGGGCCGCGCCATGCCGAAATTGTGTTTCAAACGGCTTTCGGTGTCGTTGCCCTTTTCCTGGCCCAGAATGGCCACCGGCACCCCGTCGATGCGCCCAAACCCGGCCTGAACGGCGGGATCTTCGGCATATTTGCGATCACCGGCCAAAGGCGTCCACTCGGTCACCAGCGCCTTGAGGTAATTGGAAAAGTGCGGACGCTGCGGATGACGCGCCACCTGCGTCTTCTGCCAGGGGGTGAGCTTTTTGTAGACGTCGCGCAACGCATCATCGGCACGTTGTTGCAGGCGCGAGACCTCGTCCCCGATAGAGACCGCTTCATCGGTCTGGGCGAGGTTCTTGAGCTCGGCGATCTTGCCTTCGAGTTCAGCGACGGGTTTTTCGAAATCGAGATATGACTGCATGCAATCCGCCCGTTTCGGGCAACCTTCTCATTTTTGAGCGGCCAGCGCCAGATGGGCCGGCGAGCGCGATCATCTGGAGCGCGTCCAGATAAAGTGGGCACCACTTTATCGGTTCGGACGCGCGACAAAACAACATCTTAGAGCCGTCGTTGCGATACCATCAAAACCTCACCGGCTCTAGGGTTCCAAAGTGGCGGGAAAGTGTCGATTAGACCCTTCGATGTCAAGCATCCCCCGACAGCGGATGGTGATCTTCGAGCAGTTTGCGCAAATGAGCGTCAAGAACATGGGTATAAATCTGGGTCGTTGAAATGTCGGCATGGCCCAAAAGCATCTGGACGACCCGCAGATCCGCCCCGTTTTGCAGCAGGTGGGACGCAAAGGCGTGGCGCAGCACGTGCGGGGAAACCTTCGCAACTGGCAGCCCGGCCCGGCTCGCCAGCCCCTTGAGGTCGCGCGCAAACACCTGCCGCGCCAGATGCCCCTCGGCACCCTTGGCGGGAAAGACGAATTTTTCCTTCTCCGTACTGTCGAGCCACCCAATCAAAGCGTCCTTGGCCCTGTCGTTGAGCGGCACCAGCCGCTCCTTGCCGCCCTTGCCGACAATGGTCAGATGATCGGCCTCGCGCCGCACCGCCTTGCGCTCCAGTGCCACCAGCTCGGAAACCCGCAAACCCGTGGCATAGAGCAATTCGAGCAGCACATAGAGCCGCACCTCGTTTTCCTCGCCCCCTGCTGCCTCGTCTTCGGCGCACTTCAAAAGCCGATCGACCTCCTCGACCGAAAGCACTTTGGGAAGCCCGCGCCCCGCCTTTGGCGCGGAAACGATGCGTGTGGGATCGTCCCCCTTGATGCCTTCCGAAACCAGGAACCTGTGCAATTGCCGCACCGCGCTCAACCGCCGGGCGCTCGAACTTGCCGCCAGACCCTGTCCCGAAAGATGGCTCAGATAATCGGCGACGTCTTCCCGCTCCGCTTCGGAAATCGCCTTGCCCGCGCCGCCAAGAAACCCCGCATAATCGAGCAGATCGCGCCGGTAGGCCTCGATGGTGTTGGCTGCCGCGCCCCGTTCGGCGCTCATCATTTCCAGAAATGCCTCGATCAGATGGCTATCGCCCATTATGGCGCGTCCGCCAGAAGGTCGCGGGTCGGCACGCGCACACTCACCTCGCGCTCATGGGGCTCGACCAGCACCGCCAGCGCGAACATGCCCGCATAGGCAAGCCCCACGATAAAGGCGACGGCAACAAGCAGGCGAAACAATGTGGGCATGGCATCCTCTGTGTCGGAAAGTGATTTTTCCAGATTTGCGCCCGCCCGGCAAGCGAGCGACCTTGACAGTCCGACCGTCAGAGGATTGAACCACACCAACCAATAAGGGCGCCATGATGGGGCAGAACGCGACAGGCATTGCCGGGCAGAAGACCGAAAGCCAGGTGCTCGACGCCCTGGCCGGTCGCCCGATCGTGCTCGTGGGCATGATGGGCGCCGGCAAGACCACCGTCGGCCGCCGCCTTGCCAACCGGCTCGGCCTGCCCTTTACCGATTCCGACGCCGAAATCGAAACCGCCGCAGGCATGTCGATCCCCGACATTTTTGCCGCTCATGGCGAACCCGAATTTCGCGCCGGCGAGGCCCGTGTCATCTCGCGGCTCCTGCGTGAGCATCAGGGCGTTATCGCCACGGGCGGCGGCGCCTTCATCAATCCAGAAACGCGCGAGGCCATCAAGACGCACGCGGTTTCGATCTGGATCAAGGCCGATTTCGACCTGTTGTTCGCCCGCGTCTCCAAACGCCCCGGCCGGCCCCTGCTCCAGACCCCCGATCCGCGCGGTACGCTCAAGGGACTGATCGACGCGCGCTATCCCGTCTATGCGCTAGCCGACATCACCGTCGCTTCGCGCGATGTACCCCATGACGTTGTCGTCAACGACATCCTCGCCGCCATTTCAAGCCATTTCGACATTCCGAAAGCCCAATGAGCGCCAACCACACCCCCCTTCACACCGTCCACGTGCCGCTGGGCGCGCGGGCCTATGACATCGTTATCGCTCCCGACGCCATCGAGAGCGCCGGCGACAGGCTCGCCGCCCTTTTCCCTGGCGCGCGCTATGGGATCGTGACCGATGAAAATGTGGCGAAAGCCCAGCTCCCTCGCCTCGCCGCCTCCCTCGATGCTGCCGGGCTGGGTCACACGGAAATCGTCCTGCCGGCCGGCGAAGCCACCAAGTCGTGGCCCCAACTGCAAAGCGTGGTCGATCAGATTCTTGGCGCCCGGCTCGAGCGCAACGACATTCTCATTGCGCTGGGCGGCGGCGTAATCGGCGACCTGGCCGGCTTTGCCGCCTCGATCGCCCGGCGCGGCATGGATTTCGTCCAGATCCCCACTTCGCTGCTGGCCCAGGTGGATTCCTCGGTTGGCGGCAAGACCGGTATCAATTCGGTCCACGGCAAGAACCTGGTCGGCGCTTTCCACCAGCCCCGGCTGGTCCTGGCCGATCTGACAGCGCTCGAAACGCTCTCCCCCCGTCACTTCGCCGCCGGCTATGCCGAACTGGCCAAATACGGGCTTATCGACGACGAGGAGCTGTTCTTCTGGCTCGAAGCCAATTATCCGCAAATCGAAGCCGGCGGCCCGGCCCGCGGCGAGGCCATTGCCCGCGCCTGCGCTGCCAAGGCTCGTGTCGTGGTTGCCGACGAAAAAGAGGCCGGTAACCGCGCCCTGCTCAATCTCGGTCACACCTTCGGCCACGCCTTGGAAAAAGCCACCGGCTATTCCGACCGCCTGCTGCATGGCGAAGGTGTGGCCATCGGCATGGTGCTGGCCTACAGGTTCTCCGCGAAGCTGGGTCTTGCCCCCTCTCAGGATGCGGGACGCGTCGAAGCGCATTTGAAAAATGCCGGCCTGCCCACTACATTGGCCGATATTCCCGGAGACCTGCCGCCAACGCAAATGCTTATGGATGCCATCGCACAGGACAAGAAAGTCTCGCGCGGGCAGCTGACGTTCATTCTGACGCGCGGCATCGGCAAGGCCTTCATCGAGAAAAAAATCGACCCCGAAGCGGTCGCAACCTTCCTTGAGGACATACGCTGATGTCGTTGTGGCTATCATTTTTCGCCATTGTCGCGCTGCTGGCCATGAGCTTTTTCTTTTCCGGCTCGGAAACCGCGCTGACCGCCGCATCGCGGGCCCGCATGTACCAATTGGCCAAGTCGGGCAACAAGCGCGCCTCGGTTGTCGAAAAGCTGACGGCCGAAAAGGAACGCCTGATCGGCGCCATCCTATTGGGCAACAACGTCGTCAACATTCTCGCCTCGACCCTTGCCGCTTCGGTGCTGATCCAGGTTTTCGGTGAGGCCGGCATCGCTTATGCGACTCTGGCCATGACAGCAGCGGTTGTGGTGTTTTCCGAGGTGTTGCCCAAAACCCTTGCCCTCATCCGTCCCGACAGCTTTGCGCTCGTTGTCGCCCCGATCATCAGGGTCATTGTTCTGGTCTTTTCGCCGGTCACACTGGCCGTCCAGGCGCTGGTCAATCTTATCCTGCGCCTGTTCGGCCTGGACCCGGACAAGGCCAGCGAGATCTCCGGCCATGAAGAGTTGCGCGGCACGGTTGATTTCCTTCATCACGAAGGCGAAGTGGTCAAGGGCGACCGCGATATGCTGGGCGGCATTCTGGACCTGCGGGAACTCGAAGTATCCGACGTCATGGTGCACAGAACCCGCATGCTGGCGCTCGATGCCGACATGCCGACCGACGAATTGATCGGCGCCATTCTCGACAGCCCCTTTACCCGCGTGCCGCTCTATAAGGACAAGCAGGACAATATCGTCGGCGTCGTCCACGCCAAGGATTTGCTGCGCGCCATCCAGAAAGCCGACGGCGACTTTACAAGAGTCAACCCGGCTAAGATCGCCTTCAAGCCCTGGTTTGTGCCCGATACAACGTCGGCCCAGGCCCAGCTCAACGCGTTTTTGAAGCGCAAGCTGCATTTCGCGTTGGTGGTCGATGAATATGGTGAGGTTCAGGGGCTCGTCACCCTTGAAGATATTCTTGAGGAAATCGTGGGCGAAATCGCCGACGAGCACGACGCGGTTATCGATGGCGTGCGCAAGCAGGCCGACGGCTCCTATATCATCGACGGGCAATTGCCCATCCGCGACCTCAACCGCGCGCTGGACTGGAATCTGCCCGATGAGGAGGCCACCACCGTTGCTGGTCTGGTCATCCACGAAGCCAAGCTGATCCCCGATCCGGGCCAGCAATTTACCTTCCACAATCTGCGCTTCAAGGTGTTGCGCCGCCAGCACAACAGGGTCACCCAGCTCCGCGTCTCGCCAGTGGACGCAGCGCTCAGCGCGAAGGCTTGACCTTGATGGCCAGGGCATGCAACCCGGCATCGAACTGATCGGCAAGCGCCGCGTTTATGGCTCTGTGCTGCTCGACCCGGCTCAGCCCGTCGAGTTTTTCGCTGGCAATTGCGATGCGGAAATGGGTATTGCCCCCTTCCCGCCATCCTGCGTGGCCATGGTGACGCTCGGAATCGTCGATCACTTCAAGAGCGGTCGGCGCGAAGGTTTCGGTGAGTTTGGCTTCGATTTCATCGCGAACGCTCATGTGTCAACACACCTATGATTGAAAAAAGACAAATTGAACCGGGCAAGCCGGTTCCAAACGGTATATGATTACGGGCTTTCGTTTCGCTAGAGCGAGATCAGGAAAAGTTGCAGACTTTTCCGGTTCGATCTCACGAAAAAACGCCGGCCCCCAAACCAAGGTCCCTATCCGCTCTTATGTCGATCAATTCCAAATCCAAGATCTTCGATTCCGTTCGCATCAAGCCCCGGCGCACCCAGGTCGAGGAGCAGGTCGCGGCGCATCCGGCGTGCGATTGGGAAGGGTGCGAAAAACCCGGCATGCACAAGGCGCCCAAGGGCGCGCGCTCGGAGGGTCAGTTCCACAATTTCTGCCTCGAGCATGTGCGCCACTATAACAAGGCCTACAATTATTTCTCCGGCATGGACGACGAGGAAATCGCCGACCACGCAACCAAGATGAACGCGCCCGGCAGCCGCGAAACCTGGGCCTATGGCTCCAACCGCTTCGGCAAGTCCGACCCGCAACCCAAAAAATACAAGCCCCGCGATTATACGGGCAGCCAGTTCCGCGACGTCAATGGCGTCTTCGCCCGCCTGCGCTCGCGTGCCCGCCAGGATGCCGGTGCCAAGGGCGAGGCCGCCGAGCGCACCATCACACTTACCGGCCAGGACCGCGCCGCCTTTGAAGTGCTGGGCCTTGAAGGCCGCAAACCCTCGAACGATATCAAGTCAGCCTACAAGGCCCTGGTCAAACTCCACCACCCCGACGCCAATGGTGGCGACAAGGGCTCCGAAGACCGGCTGCGCAACATCATTTCGGCCTATAACCATCTCAAGCAGCGCGGCTTTGTCTGACCACCCCGCCCGCCTTTTCTGCAATGCGAAAAGCGGAATGAAACAGGGTCGGAACGCTTGCGGCATCCCGCGCTCTAGGTTTATGGCAGTTGTGTTGCTATAAGCGCTCCGAATTTTTCCTTAAAAGACGCGACCGAACGCGCCTTAGCATCGGAAAACATCGATCCGGTGCGCCCGAGACGAGGCAAATTATGACTGAGTTTTCCAACCTGCCCGACACCGAATATTCCGTGCGCGATCTGTTCGGGATCGACAGCGACATGGTGGTCAAGGGCTATAAAGACCGCACCGACCACGTGCCCGAGATCGATCCGGACTATCTGTTCGATCGCAACACCACCCTTGCCATTCTCGCCGGTTTCGCCTTCAACCGCCGCGTCATGGTGCAGGGCTATCATGGCACGGGCAAATCGACCCATATCGAACAGGTCGCAGCGCGGCTCAACTGGCCGCTGGTCCGCGTCAACCTCGACAGCCACGTTTCCCGTATCGACCTTGTGGGCAAAGACGCCATCGTCCTGCGCGACGGCAAGCAGGTCACCGAGTTCCGCGACGGCATCCTGCCATGGGCCGTCCAGAACAATATTGCCCTGGTGTTCGACGAATACGATGCCGGACGTCCCGACGTGATGTTTGTGATCCAGCGCGTGCTCGAAGTGGCGGGCCGCCTGACGCTCCTCGACCAGAACCGGGTCATCCGCCCGCACCCCGCCTTCCGGCTGTTCGCCACAACCAACACCATCGGTCTCGGTGACACCTCGGGCCTCTATCACGGCACCCAGCAGATCAACCAGGGCCAGATGGACCGCTGGTCGATCGTTGTGACGCTCAACTATCTGCCGCATGAAAAGGAAGTCGGGATCGTTCTGGCCAAGGCCAAGAGCTACGACAAGGACGATGAGGGCCGCAAACTGGTCTCCAACATGGTCCGCGTCGCCGATCTGACGCGCTCGGCGTTCATCAATGGCGATCTGTCGACAGTGATGAGCCCGCGCGCCGTGATCACCTGGGCGGAAAACGCCGAGATCTTCGGCGATATCGGCTTTGCCTTCCGGCTGACCTTTTTGAACAAGTGCGACGAACTCGAGCGCCCCGTGGTCGCCGAATTCTACCAGCGCGTGTTCGGGGTCGATCTGCCCGAATCGGCCGCCAATCTGGCGATCTCGGCGTAACGCCGCAAAGGCCCCCTCACCCGCCGCTGACGCGGTGGCCTCTCCCCAAAGGGAGAGGTAATCCCGGGGGCCGCCAAGTGCACTACCTCTCCCTTGGGGAGAGGTCGGCTCGAAGAGCCGGGTGAGGGGGCCTTCCTCCCCGGCGCGACACGGAACGAAGAGACAGATGGCCCAGCCTCCGCGCATCAAAGCCAACAAGCCCGATCCCACCGGCCCGTTCAAGGCGGCTGTCGGCGCGGCTGTGCGCACCATTGCAGGCAAGCACGACCTCGAAGTGAGCTTTACCGCAGACCGGCCCATCCTGACCGCCGACAAGGCCCGCCTTGCTGCCCTGCCCCGCCTGCCGACGTCCCGCGACATCGCCATCGCCCGCGGCCAGGGAGATGCCATGGCCATGCGCATGGCCAGCCACGACACAGACACCCATCGCCGGCTCGCCCCAAAGGATCCCGACGCCAAGGCCGCCTTCGACGCGCTTGAACAGGCGCGCGTTGAATCGCTGGGTTGTTCGCGCATGGCGGGCATGAGCGGCAACATCGCCGAAATGATCGAGGACCGGCTGTTCCGCGCAAATTACGCCAACGTCAAAGACATTGCTGATGCTCCGCTGGCCGAAGCGCTGGGGCTGATGATGCGCGAAAAGGTCGCCGGCATCCCCATTCCACCCTCAGGCGCCCCCATTGTTGATCTCTGGCGCGAAAAGCTCGAGGGCCGCATCGGCGCTTCGCTGGACGAATTGGCCAGCCTCCTCGACAACCAGACCGAATTTTCACGCAAGACCCGCTCCATCCTGCGCGATCTCGACCTTTTGGCCGAGGCCGATCCCGATCAGTTCGACCAGAATGATTCCGAGGGCTCCGACCAGGACGCCCAGAACAACCAGGCCATGAATGGCGAGGACGAAGAGCAGGACGGCGACGCCGACAACCAGGATATGGACGGCACCGACGAGGCGCCGGGCGAACACGAGGAAACCGGCGACGTCGAAGGCATGGAAGCCGACAGTGCTGACACCGACGAGGACGCCCAGGCCGAAGCCGGCGAGGATGCCCCCGCCCCGCCTCCGCAGGGTGAAGACGGCCAGCGCCTCTCCAACCAGCCAACCTACAAGATCTTCACCGACAAGTTCGACGAGATCATCTCGGCCGCCGATCTGTGCCCGCCCGAAGAGCTCGATCAGCTCCGCCAATTGCTCGACAAGCAGCTCGAGCATCTGGCCGGCGCCGTCGCCCGACTGGCCAACAAGCTGCAACGCCGCCTGATGGCTCAGCAGAACCGTGGATGGGATTTCGACCTTGAGGAAGGCGTGCTCGATACCGCGCGCCTGACCCGTGTCGTGACCGATCCCCTGCAGGCCCTTTCGTTCAAGGCCGAACGCGACACCGAGTTCCGCGACACCTGCGTGACGCTCCTGATCGACAATTCCGGCTCCATGCGCGGCCGACCGATCACCATTGCGGCCATCTGCGGCGACATCCTCGCGCGCACGCTGGAGCGTTGCGGCGTGAAAGTGGAAATTCTCGGTTTTACCACCCGCGCCTGGAAGGGCGGCAAATCGCGCGAAGCCTGGCTCGATGCGGGACGCCCACCCAATCCTGGTCGCGTCAACGACATCCGCCACATCATCTACAAGGGCGCGGACGAACCCTGGCGCCATGCCAAGCGCAATCTCGGCCTGATGATGCGTGAAGGGCTCTTGAAGGAAAACATCGACGGCGAAGCCCTGCAATGGGCCCACAAGCGCATCGTCAACCGCCCGGAAAACCGCCGTATCCTCATGGTGATTTCCGATGGCGCACCGGTCGATGATTCCACCCAGTCGGTCAATCCGGGCAATTATCTAGAGGCCCATCTGCGCGCCGTGATCGAGGAGATCGAAACCCGCTCGCCCGTCCAACTGGTCGCCATCGGCATCGGCCATGACGTCACGCGCTATTACCGTCGCGCCGTCACCATTCTCGACGCGGACGAACTGGCCGGCGCCATGACCGACAATCTTGCCGCCCTGTTCGATGAAGAACTGCCCGGCGAAGCCCGGAGGCGGCGCTGAGACTTTTCGCCAGCGCCTCCTTGCTCACGATAACGCTCGGTCTGGCGGCAGCATCGGCGTCCGCGCAGTCCCCGAGCGTCGAAGCGATCGAGGTTTCCTCCCGACCCATCGCCAGCTTTCGCAATGCTGCGATCGGTGAGCCGGTCGGCAGCCTGATTTTCGAGGGCGGGCTGGAGGTGACCAGCGCCCACCCCGATTTCGGCGGCATTTCCGGCCTTGCCTTTATCGATGCCACCCGCTTCGTGATGGTCACCGATCAGGGGCGCTTCCTCTCGGGCGCGCTCGAGCTGGCCGATGGCGCCCCCGCCGGCCTGTCCAACGTCGAGATCGATATTGTCCGCAATTCCTCGGGCAATCCGCTTCCGAACAAGTTTTCTTCCGATTCCGAAGCCATCGAAGTGGTCATCCGCAACAATCAGCCCGCAGCCGTGCGCGTCGGATTTGAGAACCTGTCGCGGATTGCCGATTTCAACCTCTCAGATGGCCGCCCTTCGGGCCCGGCGCGCGAAATCGCCATTCCCCAATGGCTGACCGATCTGCGCACCAACGAGTCCATCGAATCGGTCTGCATCGCCCCGCCCGCTTCTCCAATAGCCGGCTCGACCCTGATCATAGCCGAGGGCCACCAGCATGTGTCCGGCCAATGGGCCGCGACATTGCTGGGCAATCGTGACCGTGGCAATCTCGGCCTGGCAGTAGCACCCGGCGTCAATCCCACCGATTGCGCCTTCCTGCCCGATGGCGATCTGCTGGTCCTCGAGCGCGGCCTGGCGTTCCTCGCCTTTTCCATACAAATCCGCCTCATCCCCGCCGCTGAGATCCGCCCCGGCGCCACAATGGTCGGCGAGGTGATCCTTTCGGGTTCGGGCAGCGCGGTGGACAATTTCGAGGGATTGGGCGTGCGAACCTTGCCCGACGGCCAAACCCGCGTCACCATCGTCTCTGACAACAATTTCAATTCCTTTCAGCGCACCCTGCTGCTCGAATTTTCCTTTCCCGACTAGGAGTTCCCCATGAACATCGATCTGCTTCGCGCGCTTTGCGAAACCCCCGGCGTTCCGGGGCGCGAACACCGCGTACGCAAACTCATCGAAACCGAAATCGTTGGATTGTTCGACGAGGTCCGCACCGATTCCATGGGATCGCTGATTGCCGTTCGCCGCTCGCGCACCGAGGCCAAAAACCCGCTCAAGATCATGCTGCTCTGCCACATGGACGAGATCGGGTTCCTCGTCACCCATGTGTCAGAAAAGGGCTGGATCCACATCGACAATGTCGGCGGCTTCGATCCGCGCACCCTCTTCGCGCGCCGCGTCAAGGTCGTAACCCCCGAAGGCGACTATCCCGGTGTCATGAATGCAGGCGGGCGTCCACTGCACATCTCCTCGCCCGAAGACCGCAAAAAGATCCCCGCCATCAAGGAGTTTTTCGTCGATATCGGTTTTGGCGCCGAGACGCGCTCAAAAGTCCGGGTGGGTGATTTTGTCGTCATGGACGAGCCGCTCGTCGAAATGGGCGACAAGATCGTCTCCAAGGCGCTCGACAACCGCGTCGCCTGCTGGCTGGGCATCGAAGCCATCCGCGCGTTGGCCGATAGCGGGGCCGAGCACGATTGCGAAATCCACGTCGCCTTCACCACCCAGGAGGAAGTCGGCCTGCGCGGCGCACGCACAGCCGCCTTTGCGGTCCTGCCCGATATCGGACTGGGCATCGATACAACGCTTGCCTGCGACACACCCGGCGTGCCCGAAAACGAGATGGTCACCGCCCAGGGCAAGGGCGTTGGCCTCACCATAAAAGACGGTTCGTTCATCGCCGATTTCGATCTGGTAGAAGAAATCGAGGCACTGGCGCAAAAGGAAGATATACCCGTCCAGCGCTCCATCCTCGCCTCAGGCGGTCAGGATGCTGCCGCCGCCCAACAAGCCGCAGCCGGGGCTCGCGCCGTGGGCATCGTCGTGGGCACCCGCTACATCCACACGGTTGCCGAAATGATCGAGAAATCCGACCTCAAGGCCGCTCTCGACATCATCGTCGCCTACCTCAAGGCCAAATAAAAAGGGGCCAAAACGGCCCCTTTTTTCATTACGCTACTGACACGACCCGGTCGGGAATGGCCCGTCGCAGCGCCTTGTAGGGTACCAGCAGCACAAGGGTGACGAGGATCTTGACGAGGAAGTCACCGGCCGCCAGCGACACCCAGAGCGGCACGTCCGGCCCCACCGAAAGGAACGGCGTCGGGAAGGGCAGCGAGCCATCGTCCAGCCCCAGTCCGGTATCGAGAAACGCGAACGCTGCCGCAAAGGCGATGCCGAAGAACAGGATCGTGTCGATCACCGCACCCAGGACAGATGAGATCAGCGGCGCGTGCCACCATTTGCCGGCCCGCAGCCGGTCGAAAATCGAAACGTCGAGAAACTGGGCGATAAGGAACGCTGAACCCGAAGCGATCGCAATGCGCGGCGAAGCCAGAAAGATGCTCCAGACAACCGCGATGGCAAAGCCCACAAGCACCACCACCCGCGCCGCCGAGGGCCCGAAATGACGGTTGGTCAGATCGTTGACCATAAAGGCCACCGGATAGGTGAACGCGCCCCAGGTCAAAATATCGGCGAGATTGACCGCGCCGAGCGAGGCTTCAACGGGAAACTGAACGAGATAGTTCGATGCGGTGACCACCACCGCCATGGCCAGAACGGCCCAGAAAAAACGCACGCCCATAGCGTCGTTGTCCTTTTTCCATAAGCGGCAAGATGACCGCCGGATTGATGTTTGAAGCCGGAATGTCTCCGGCCCCTTTTTCATCGACGCGACCCGGCAGGTGGCCGGTGCATCTTTGGAGCGTTCTTAGAGAACGCCACCGGAAAGAAAACAAGAACGCCGCGTCAGGTTACCCTCACGCGGCGCGAAAACTTTTGCGCGTCGTTCGCCTTAGCTGGCGATCGCGGCGCGAACTTCCTTCTTGATGCCCAGGGCGCGAACCGAAAGGTCTTCGTCCTTGGCCTTCAAAAGGAAAGCATCGAGACCACCGCGATGCTCGACGGTGCGCAGCGCGGAAGCGGAAATGCGCAGCTTGACCGAACGGTCCAGCGATTCCGAGATCAGCGTCACATCGCAAAGATTGGGCAGAAAGCGGCGGCGGGTCCGGTTGAGCGCATGGCTCACATTGTTGCCGGTCAACACGCCCTTGCCGGTGAGTTCACAGCGCCGTGCCATTGTTTTAATTCCTGTCAATCGTATCGGGACCGGGAAATTCCCAGTCAACCGATTGGGTTTTGTTTGTTTAACTGTTCGCCCTGCCGAACCGAAAAAGCGCCAAACACTTTTTCTTGGCAGTGCTCCAAAGTGGAAGAAACTTTGGCCGGGGATATAGAGAAAGCCCCCCCATCCGTCAAGCGCTAGCGCGCATTGAGCCGGCTTTTATCTCGCCGCAGTGCTGGACAGGCCGAATCCCAACGGGCAACGTAACCCTTCATTTGATTCGTGGGGCGCGAATCCGAGTTGTGGCCGTATGAACATGAACGAGACACGCGTGAAACGCCTTTCCCTTTCTTCTCTCGCCCTCGGTGCCCTCCTCGTTTTCGGCCTTGCAGCGCCCGCCGCCGCGCAGCAGCAGGGATCGATTGCCTCCTATATCGTCTCGATCGGCGGCATCAACGTTTCCACGGTCGATATAAGGTTCGGCCTCGAAGGCTCAAGCTATCAGCTTGACGTCGTCGCCGACGTCACCGGGCTTGCCCAGGTTGTGGCGCAAGGCTCAGGCGCCGTCAATTCGGGCGGTGCGATCACCGCCACCGGCCTGCAGTCGAGCCGCTTCTATCTCGAAACCCGCACCGCCAACGAGCGCTTCGCGCTCCAGACCACCTATTCGGGCGGCAACGCCTCGGTCGGCGACGTCACCCCGCCCCTGAGCGAGAACCCGGACCGCGTCCCGGTCGACGCCTCCCACCGCTCCGGTGTCAACGACCCGCTCGCCGCCTTCATCCTGCGCGGCCAGGCCCTCGACGGAACGCTCTGCAACCGCACCCTGCGCATCTATACCGGCATCGAGCGCTTCGATATGCCTTTAAGCTTTGTCGAAACCACCACCGCCACCTCGACCCGCACCGCCTATCAGGGCCCTGTGGTCCTTTGCGCCATGCGCTACGTGCCCGTTTCCGGCCATTTCGAAACCTCCGAAATCACCGCCTATCTGCGCGATTCCAACCGCATGCTGGTCTGGTACATGCCCTTGCGCGATTCGGGCTTTTTCATCCCCTACCGTGTCCTGATGGGCTCAAGCTTTGGCGATATTTCGATGGTTCTGGTCGGTCTCAGCTAAAGTAGCGTGTTTACCAAGCCCACCGGTTGAACTTGCCTGATTGCGACGGGCCGCACCAAATGCCTGCGCAATTGAACCCGGGGGCATATGGGGATGTTCACCAAACCGCTGAGCGGAAAATCTTACGCTGTTGCCCTGTTGATCAGGGCCGGTGTGATCCTTGCTGTCTTCGCAGTGGCCTTCACGCTGTTCGGGTTGTCCATGGGCGATTGCTCTGCAAACGCCGGCCAATGTGGAGCAGGACTTGCCCTCGTGTTTTTGGCCACACTGACTGCCTCGGCAACCTTCCTTCTCTCCATTGTCGGCATCTCGATCCGCCGCGCACGGGATGCCGGTTGGCACCCGTTGATCGGCCTTCTTCCCGTGCTGTTGCCATTCGCCCTGTATACGCCCTTGCAGGGAATACTGTTACTGACTGGGCCGCTCTTCCTGCTTTTCACGCCCCTTCCGTTTCCGCCCCTCAGCATGGCGTGGCTGGCGACAATCGCGGTCTTCTGTTTCACGCCGAGAGGCATGGCACGCCGCCTGGAGCTGGCCAGCAACCGCCCACCGCGCATTTAAATTGCGCGCGCTCGGCCAGCCTCCAGCGGTCGCTCCGAAAACCCACGAAACCCTTTGAACACCAGCGGCATCAACGTCATCGCCAGATAACAAACCCCCGCCACAAAGAACGCCGCCGAAAGCCCCAGCCCGGCGATCAGCGCTCCTCCGAAAATTCCCCCGAACGGCATGAACGCCCAGGCCGAGGCCGTGACCAGCGATGAGACGCGCCCGATCAGCTTTTCCGGTATCCGTTCCAGGATCACCGCCGAAATAATGGGGTTCAAAAACCCCGAGGCGAAACCGGCCAACGCAAGCGTTGCAAGAATGCCCATGAGCGGCGCATCGAATGCGAAGACCGCAAAGCGCGGCAAAGAAATGATCATGAAGGCTCCCACATAAACCGGCAGCCTCGGCATCTTTTCGCCCAGCGCTGTGGCCACCATGGCGCCCAGCACGGAAAACCCCGACATGACCGCAAAGACGAGCCCCAGCGTTTCGGCCCCGCGCCCGCTGTTCTGCGCCCAGACCGGCACCAGAACAGCAGCATATGCCTGATCGAGCAGATTGGTGACCGCCACCATCACAGCGATCCCCACCAGCACCACATCGCCGCGCAAGAAGGCAAATCCTTCCTTAAGTTCGCTGCCATAGCTGGTCTCAGGTTTGGGCTCTGTCGCTTCGGGAATCTCCCGCGTTCCCGGCCGGACCCCGAGCAACAGAATCGCCGCCGCAAAGCCAAGGGTCACGGCGTTGAAACTGAGCGCCATGGCCGGCCCGACCAGTGCCACCAGGGCCCCCGCAGCGCCCGCTCCAACTGTCGAGGCCAGCCGCTCGATGGTGCCCACAACGCCGGTCACCCGCTCGAGTGGCAGCTTGCCGCGCCGCGCCACCAGCGGCACCAGCGCGTGCTTTGCCGCGTCGGCCGGCCCCTGCAACAGCCCGACCAGCGCCACGAGCGGAAACAGCAACGGTACGCTAAGCAGATCGAAAGCAGCCAGAAGCGGTATCGCCCCCACCGCAAACAGTCCGAAAAAATCTCCCAGGACCGAGACCCGCCGCGGCCCGACCCGGTCGATCAATGGCCCGCCCAGTGCCTTGGCCAGCACATAGGGCGCCATTTCGGCGAACACCACGAGCCCGGTCAGAACCGGATCGCCGGTTATGCTCAGGACCAGCCAGGGAATGGCGATCACCGATAGCCGGGTGCCCGAAATCGAAAAGGTCTGCGCGACGACCAGCGCGAAAAAATCACCCCGTCCGCTCATTTGTCCTCTCCCTTGCCGAAGGGCCGATAGGGGAAGCCATGCAGATGCACCGTGAAGGGCCGCCAGCCCTCGGGCAATTCCTCACCCGGCGCGGGCGCCTCGGCCTTGTGCTGCATCAAAAGCGCGTGGATCTCGCTCACCAACGCCTGCGCCGCCTCGGCAGACATCGCGATGGTGTAATCGGAAAAGGTCTGCGCCTTCTTCCAGTCCTGGGGCAGATCGGCAAACCCTTCATGGGCCCGCTGCATCGCCGCCGCGTGGTGGCTGACCACCGATTGCATCATCGCCATGCTGGCGTCGTAGGCTTCGCCGGGCTCGGCCTCGGCGGGTTCGATCATCGTGGCTTCGTGCCGCGCCTTCCACCACCGGTCGCGCCTGTTGCCACGCGCCTCATCGGCTTCGATGAACCCGTGCTCGGCCAGCTGCCGCAGATGATAGCTCGTCGCCCCCGAATTGAGCCCCAGCCGTTCAGCCAGCGTCGTAGCGGTCTGGGGACCCTCCATGCGCAATATGCCGAGCATCTTGAGCCGGTCGGGATGGGTCAGCGCCTTGAGCGCTTTTGGATCGGGTACGATTCTGGAAATTTCACGCATTGCAAAGCCTCGATGGCGTCATTTGCCATCAGGCTACAATCGCAAAGATTATTTTGCAAACATTTATTTGCAATCAGTCGCAAAGCGCGTCCAGAATGAAGTCGGCCCGCGCGGAAACACCGGTCTTGGGAAGAACGACAACATCATAACCAAGCGCCGGATAAGCCCCCTCCAACCGCTCATACTCGGCAACCGCCTCCGCAAACCCATGCTGGCGTTCGGAATCGGTCACATAAATCTCGCGCCAGGGCGGGGTCAGAAAAACCGTCCGATGATAGCGATTCGCTTCTATTAGAGCGCGATCCAAGCCGTCCGGGCCCGCCGCATCAAGCGCCGCGGCGGCATCGACCAGCCCCCTGTCGAAAAACACCCAACTCTGCTGGTCCTCGACCCGCGCCCGATCCTCCAGCGCCAGCGCCATGGCCTTTCGCGCAAACGCAGCCATGTCGATCCACGGTAAAGCAAGCCCGGCACCGGCCATCTCTTGGGCAACAATCCGGCGTCCGGGCTCCTCGACCGTCGCAAAGCCGCGCGCGCCTAGTTCGGTCAGCAGGGTAGACTTGCCCCCACCCGAACAGCCCGAAATCACCACAAATTTCTCGCTCATATCCTCCCCACCGCAACACCCTCCGCGTCCCATTTCGGGACGGTCAAAGTCTTTTTCGTCAAAATGAAAGAATTTTTGCCCCGGCAACCGGGTCATCGCGTCTTTACGCTCCCCTTCCGGATAAAAAAATTGGCTTAACGCCTCGTCAGCACTTGCCTCGATTCCAGCTCTGTTAACCGACTGGTAACCGGAATGAACGGTTTTGACGCCTTTTTCGCGACCACGATCGCGATTGGCACCGCTTTAGTGCCCATGGCCCAACCCCACCACCATATGCTGTAGGGAACAAATCGGGATTCAGTCCCGCTCCCCGATTCGGTTCGCGTTTGTTCCGTTTTCGTTCAAATTGTTAAATTTGCCCGCCGTCCGGCCATTGCCTTTCCCGCTTTGATACACCACCTTGCGGGGCAAAAGACTTTACCCTTGCCCTTTCCCAGAGCCGATGAACGCAATTGTATCCCAGGCCGTAAAGGCCGTGCTCGGCCCAACCAATACGGGCAAAACCCACTATGCCATCGAGCGCATGCTGGCCTATCGCTCGGGCGTTATCGGCCTGCCGCTGCGCCTTTTGGCGCGCGAGGTCTATAACCGGGTCGTCGAACGGGCCGGGGAATCATCGGTCGCGCTGGTCACTGGTGAAGAGCGCATCGTGCCCAAGGCCGCCCGTTACTGGGTCGCCACGGTCGAGGCCATGCCCACCGACATGATGGCCGATTTTGTGGCCATAGACGAAATTCAGACCGCCACCGATTTCGATCGCGGTCACGTCTTTACCGACCGCCTGCTGCATGCACGCGGTCGCGCCGAAACCCTGCTCTTGGGCGCCCAGACCATGGAGCCGGTCATCCGACGCCTTTTGCCCCACGCCGACATCACCTTCCGCCCACGCTTTTCCCAGCTGAGCTGGGCCGGTTCGCGAAAGATCTCGCGCCTGCCGCGCCGCTCGGCCATCGTCGCCTTTTCCGCCTCGGAAGTTTACGCGATTGCCGAACTGTTGCGCCGCGAGCGTGGCGGAGCGGCCGTTGTCATGGGCTCGCTCTCCCCGCGCACCCGCAACGCCCAGGTCGATTTGTTCCAGAACGGCGATGTCGAATTTCTCGTCGCTACTGACGCCATCGGCATGGGGCTCAATCTCGACGTCACCCATGTCGCCTTTGCCTCCGATTCCAAATATGACGGCCGGCAGTTCCGCCCCCTGACTCCTGCCGAAATCGGCCAGATCGCCGGGCGCGCCGGACGCCACATGCGCGACGGAACGTTTGGTGTGACCGGCGGCACCGATTCCTTTGACGAGGAAACCATTGCCGCCCTCGAAGCCCATGATTTCGCGCCCGTCAAACAGCTTCAGTGGCGCAATCGCGATCTTGATTTTTCGTCCCTTTCGGCGCTGCACAACAGCCTGGAGGTCACGCCCGAGCACCCGGCCCTCACCCGCGTCCCCGTCGCCACCGACCAGCGGGCCCTCGAATTTCTCCTCCGCCGCGAAGAAGGACAACTGGCCAATTCGCGTGAACGGGTCGAGATGGCCTGGGCTTGCTGCCAGATCCCCGATTTCCGCGACATTTCTCCCGCCGCCCATGGGGAAATCGTCACCCGCGTATTTTCCGGCCTTGCATTAGCTGGACGGATAGACGCTGATTGGATTGCCGAGCAGGTCAGGTTCTGCGACAATACGGTTGGCGACATCGATACGCTGTCCAACCGAATCCGCCAGATTCGGACCTGGACCTTCATTTCTAACCGCAGGAACTGGCTGGAAGACCCCACTCACTGGCAGAAAACGACCCGAGCGATCGAGGACGCTTTGTCCGACGCCCTGCACGAAAGGCTTATCCAGCGTTTCGTCGACCGGCGGACCAGTGTGCTGATGCGTCATCTTAGAGACAAGCAGATGGTATCACCAGAAATCACCGAAAAAGGCGAACTTGCGATCGAAGGCCATGTCATCGGCACGATCGAAGGGTTCCGATTCACGCTCTCGCGCATCGACGGCGAAGCCGATTCCAAAAACCTGCGCACCGCGGCCACCTCCGTCGTCGCTCCGGAAATCGCCCGGCGCGCGGACCGCCTGGCTGGCGCTCCCAATGAGGAGTTCGTGCTGGCGACCGATGGCGTGATCCGCTGGCGCGGTGAATTGGTTGCCGAACTGGCCGAAGGCGCAACGCTTTTTGCCCCCCGCGTCATCATCCTGGCCGATGAAAGTCTTTCGAGCCCTGATCTCGAAAAGGTCGAGGATCGGCTTTCGCTCTGGCTGCGCCACCACATCAACACCCAGCTTGAACAGGTCATTGCCCTGCTCGAACCGGCCGAACTCGAAGGCGCCGCCCGCGGCATTGCTTTCCGGCTGGCCGAAAATCTGGGCATCATTGCGCGCCCCGAAATCGCTGAAGAGGTCAAAGGTCTCGATCAGGACACCCGCGCCAAGCTGCGCAAGCTCGGCGTGAAATTTGGTGCCCACCATATCTATCTGCCCCTGACCCTCAAGCCCGCCCCGCGTGAGCTGGCTCTGATCCTTTGGGGGCTCAAACATGGCGGCGTGCGCCAGCCGGGCATTTCCGAATTGCCCCACATTATCCTCTCGGGCCGCACCTCCTTCCCCATCGATCCCACTTTCGACCGCCGCCTATACGAGGTCGCGGGCTTCAAGGTCGCCGGCGAGCGCATCGTGCGCGTCGATATCCTCGAGCGCCTCGCCGACATCATTCGCCCGCTCGTCGCCTATGACGCCAACCGCCCCGTCGATACGCCGCCGCCCGAAGGCGCCGCCGAGGCCAACGGCTTCCGGGTCACCGTCGAAATGACCTCGCTTTTGGGCTGTGCTGGCGAGGACTTTGCCTCGATTCTGAAATCCTTGGGCTACCGCCTTCGCCGCACCCCCAAGGCGCCGGCCGAAACAACGCCCGCTGAGGCGCCAGAAACGCCTTCTGCTGATGTCGCTCACGCCGAAGCCGCACCTGCCACACCCCTGGCCGAAGCGGCGCTCGAAGGGGCTCCCGTCGAGGCGGTGACCGAAGCCGTCACTGACGAGTCCGTGCCCGCTCCCGAGGCAACCGCCGATGCCGAACCCGCACCGGTGCCTGCCGAATCTGATGCAGCGACACCCGCCGAACCCGAGTTCGACGAAGTGTGGTTCCCGGCCGGTCGCCGTCCCGAGCGCACCCGTCCCGAACGCGGCAAGCGTGAGGGCAATCGTCCTCCGCGCCCCGGGGGCCAGCAGCGTTTCAAGGGCAAGGGCGGAAAATCGGGCCAACCCGGCAAGGGCGGACATCATGACAATCGTGGCCATGAGAACCGTGGAAACGATCGGCCCCGCCCCGAACGCCGCGAAAAGCCCATCGATCCCGATTCGCCCTTTGCAGCGCTCGCCGCGCTCAAGACCCGCAAATAGGGCCGATGCCTGCCGAGACGCCGGACCGCCAGCGCCTCGACAAATGGCTCTGGCATGCCCGCATCACCAAGACCCGCACACTGGCCCAGAAACTCATTGAATCCGGCGCCGTGCGGGTCAATGGCCAGCGCGTTCTCGACACTGATCGCAAGGTTGGTGCAGGCGACGGATTGACGATCCAGATCCACACGAGATTGCGGGTGTTGCGCATCGTGGCAAATGCCGATCGGCGCGGTTCGGCAACCGTTGCGGCAACCCTTTACGAGGATATTTCGCCTCAAGGGCTTCCAGAAAAAGTGGCTCCCACTTTTTCGGTTCGGAAGCCCGAAAACTAAGAAGGGAGGCAGATCGGCGTTTCGAAAGAAACGACAATCTGCCGACCCTGGAAAAACCGGAATCCTGATCGCTTTTGCCGCGCTTTCTTGGCAAGCGGGTGCCTTGAAAGCCGCGCCAAAACCGTTTAGCAAGCATGCGCTTGGCCATTTCCTCACACCAGCCAGCTATCAGGATTGCCCCATGACCTATGTCGTCACCGACAATTGCATCAAATGCAAATACACCGACTGCGTGGAAGTCTGCCCGGTCGATTGTTTTTATGAAGGTGAAAACATGCTGGTCATCCACCCCGACGAGTGCATCGACTGCGGGGTGTGCGAGCCTGAGTGCCCCGCGGACGCCATCAAGCCCGATACCGAGCCGGGGTTGGAAAAGTGGCTTGAGATCAACACCAAATACGCATCGGTCTGGCCCAATCTGACCGAAAAGCGGGACGAATTGCCTGAAGCCAAGGAAATGGATGGCGTCGAAGGCAAGTTCGAGAAGTATTTCTCCGAAGAGCCCGGCGAAGGCGATTGATCCGGAATCAGGTGGTCCGGCTTCGGGCCAGCGTCTCGGACGGCGTCTCGCCAAACTTGGCGGCGTAATACTGGGCAAATCGTCCCAGATGCCAGAACCCCCAGTTCATCGCCACATCAGATACGGTCTGGCCCGCCCCTACGCCGTTCGACAATTCCCGCCGTACCGCGTCGAGACGTTTGATCCGTATCCATTCGCTCGGCGACAACCCGGTGACGTGCCTGAACAGCGCCCGCAATTGCACCGGCTCCATCCCGATGGCTTGGGCCATTTCCCCCACCGATAACGGCTCGCCTGCCTGGGTTGCGATATAGTCGCGGACACGCCGGTAGTTGCTTGCGACGGTCGGGCAGAACAATATGCCAGCGCCTTTGGCGCTTCCTGCCAAGCTCACAAGGCGATCGAGCAGCAAGCCCTTGAGCACCTGGTCGTATTGCGCACCGGCCGGTGCCCGCCCGGTCCGATGCGCCTCAAGCAGCGACAGCAGCCAGTCGGTCATCCCTTGCACCTGCGGGCACCGCTCGAGCATGGCTGGCGTTGAAAAATCCATCTCGGGGAGATGGGCTTTGAGCAATTCGGTTTCCACGCTCACGATCAAAAGGTCCGACGGCGCGCTGCCTACGATCACCACCTCCTGTCCGCCCGGCGCGATCGCCAGCGACCGGCTGGCCAGCGCGCTTGCCTCCACCCGCCAGCTCCCGTCTGCCCCCAGTGGAATGGCAAACAGCACCCGTCCCTTTGGTCCGGCCGATTCCTGCAGGATCGGAACACCGATCCTTTCGCGATAGATCGTCATGCCTGGCAGGGCCAGCGTATCGATACTGCCTGAGTACCGGCCACGCCCGAGCTGGTCGTAATGCTGCGACCAGCCCACGAGTCCAGTTTCCTGCTCGAAGGCGTCGGCATAATCAGCGTGATGGAAGGCAAGCATAGACGGGCGACCAGAGGTTGATCCGCAGCCATGCTAGCCACCAGCCTTCAAATTGGTCAATGACTTTTATTGCCCAAAATTTATGCACCAATCAGAGTCAAACTGGATAGCGCCGGCGCGCACGCCCTGCCTAAGCTTGCCGCCATTGAACGCGATGGAGACCCGCATGGTGAGGCAACCCTATCTTCTGGCACTGGCTCTTGGCACTGCCCTGACGCTTCCGGCATACGCGCAGGACAATGCTGATACGCCCGAACCGATCGCTCCCGAGACCCTTACGGTCAAGGAGACGATCGATCCGGGTCCAAACATATTTTCCAACGCCCAGTCTTGGGATGGTGCCGGGTCGATTCAGGTCTGGTCGGCCGAAGATTTGACCTACAAGGGCAACCTCACCGCCGGCGCCATGGGCCAGATGCTGATCTCGCCCGACGGGACCACCGCTTACGGCCAGTCCACCTACATGACCCGTATCACCCATGGCGATATCGAGCACGTGCTCGAAATCTATGACGTCGCGACCCTGTCCATCACGTCCGAAATCATCCTGCCCGCCAAGGCGGCCATGGTGGCAGCCTACGCGCCATATCTGGCCATGAGCGCCGACGGCAAACTGGTCTATGTCCAGAACGCCACCCCTGCCACATCGGTCACCGTGGTCGATGTCGAGGCCGGTGAAGTGATCCAGGAAGTCCCGACGCCCGGTTGCTTCGGCATCTATCCCACCCTCGAAGGGTATGGCTTTTCCACCGCCTGCGGCGATGGCACTTTTGCCAGCTTCGATCTGGGCGCCGACGGCAGCGAGGCGACCCGTTCGGTTTCCGAAGCCATATTCGATCCCGACGAAAATCCCATCTTCATTCCCGGCAAACGCATCGGCGAAGCCCTGGCCTTCATCACCTACCATGGTGATCTGATTACAGTTGACGATTCGGGCGAGGCGGTTGCTCTGCTCGACACGGCTTCAATCACCGACGATGTCGAGGATGCCTGGGCACCTGGCGGCTACGATCTGTTCGCCTACAGCCCCACTGCAGACATCCTGTTCGTGACGATGCACTCAGAGCCCTATGACGGTTCCCACAAGAACGCGTCCGAGGAAATCTGGGCCTATGATGTTTCCGAAGACACGGTGCTCTACCGCACCCATGTCGAAGGCGTCATTTCGCTCTCCGCCACCGACGCGGAAGCTCCCATGCTCTATGCCGTCAACGAGCACGAGGCGACCCTTGAGATCTTCTCGTCCGACCCGGAAGCCAAATACGTCCTCAAGCACGAGGCCTCCACCGACTCGCGCGGTTGGGCGACCCTTGTGTCGGTGGCCCAATGAGCAGCGCCGATTTTCTGACCCTGCTCGCGGGCACGGCCGGCGCCTTTATCGCGCTGCTCTTTGCCCGCGCCGCATGGCACAAGCTGGCCGACTTCACCGAGTTCACCGGCTTTGTCGCTGACTATCAGTTGGTGCCCGAGAGCATGGTGCGGCCCGTTTCGGCGGCCATCGTTGCCACCGAAACCGCAGTCGTCCTCGCCTTCCTTCTACCCGGCGGGGCACCGTTCGGCGCCCTGATCGCCATGGCCCTGCTGCTCGGCTATGCCGGCGGCATGGCGATCAACCTGCGGCGGGGCAGGGACCGGATCGAATGCGGTTGTGGTGGCGCGGCACAGCCGCTCTCCTGGTCGCTGATCGGGCGCAACATCGCAATTGCCGCGCTGGCGGCCAGCGCGCTGTTCGCCCCCATCACCCTCAATCTCGAAGGCGCAATTGCCGCGATCGGAGCCGGGTTCACGCTCTGGCTGGGCTTTATCGCCGTCGAACAGCTTCTGGCCAACGCCGCGCGCTTTTCTTTGAAGCGCTAAAGGGCCAATTTTTGGATGAATGACATGAATGCACTGATTTTTGCCGTTGGCGTCCTCTGGGTGATCGTACTCGCCCTGATCGTCGTCGTCTTTGCCCTCGCCCGCCAGATAGGCGTGCTGTTTGAGCGCGTTTCCCCCATGGGCGCCCTGGTCAACGATTCCGGCCCCAAAATCGGCGATACAACGCCGGTTTACACCCTGCCCAACCTCAATGGCGGCGCGGTAACCATCGGCCCCAAACCCAACCGTTCCACGTTGGTCTTTTTCGTCTCGCCCACCTGCCCGGTGTGCAAGAAGCTCCTGCCCATCCTGCGCTCGGTCAAATCCGACGAGGGCAAATGGCTCGATGTGGTGCTGGCCAGCGATGGCGAGGTCGACAAGCACAAGCGCTTCATCGACACCGCAAAGCTCACGGACTTCCCCTATGTGGTGTCCACCGAGCTCGGCCTTGCCTATCGCGTCTCGCGCCTGCCGTTTGCCGTGCTGTTCGATGAGCACGGCACCATCAAGGCCAAGGGTCTCATCAACAATCGCGAACAACTCGAGAGCCTGTTCAACGCCTCCGAAATGGGCGTCGGCTCAATCCAGAACTACCTCGACGCCCCAATTCCGGCCACCAACTGAACGCGCTTAAGGGAGCACTAGATATGAACGGTTTGATCGACTCTCTTCTGGCCTGGATGGACAAGCGGGCCGAAAACTCCGCCCGTCAGGTCGCCCAAAAGACAGGCAGGCGCAACTTCCTTGCCAAAGCCGGCGCCGCTGTTGTCGGTGGTGTCGTGGGCGGCACCATGTTGCCCATGCTGCCCTATGACCGCAATTTCGGCATGGCATTCGGCCAGGAAGGCGCCTCTGCCGATGGCGACCAGACCGCTTGCGAATACTGGCGGTACTGCGCGCTGGACGGCAATCTGTGCAATGATTGCGGCGGTGCCATCGACCAGTGCCCGCCGGGCTCGGAAGCGTCCTCGGTTGCCTGGGTCGGCACCTGCGCCAACCCCAATGACGGCCGTGACTACCTCGTTTCCTACAACGATTGCTGCGGCAAGGCGTCCTGCTCGGGCTCGTTCTGCTTCACCTCCGAAGGCGAACGGCCGGGCTATCGCATGGGGCTCTACAACGACATCAACTGGTGCATGGCCAACGCGTCGAAGGGCTATCACTGCACGGTCGCCATCGTCGTGGGCCTTGCCGAGTGATCAGGATTGCCAGCCTGGTCCTGCTCCCGGCGCTGCTTTGTGCGGCGCCGGGATTTTCCCAGGACGATTTCGCGGGCCAGTTCGGCGCGGTCTGCGGCGCCTGCCACATGCCTGATGGATCGGGCGTGCCCGGGCTCGCCCCACCGATCAACGATCCCGCGCTGTTTGAAAGCCTGGGCGATGACGCACCCCATTACGTTGCCGGTGTGATGCTTTCGGGCCTCGCCGGCACCGTCACCGTCAACGGTCAAATTTATGCCGGTCTCGTCATGCCGCCCCATACCCATCTCTCGGACAATCAGATCGCCGCGCTGGGCACCTATCTGCTCACAACCATCAACGGCACCAGCCTTGAACTGGACATCGAGATGGTTGCGGCGCTGCGCCAGGCCCCGCCCTCCCACGCCGACCTCAGAACAATGCGAGAGGGTAGCCAGTGAAGCTCATCGTGCTGTCCACAATCGCGCTGCTCAGCCTTGCCACCATCGGTCAGGCCCAGGAGAAATCGGCGCACACAAATTATGTTCTGCGCTGCGCCGGCTGCCACGGCATGAGCGGGTCGGGCGCCCCTGCCGCCGGAATATTTGACTTCAACGGAATGGTCGGCGCCTTTGCCGGCATCGATGAGGGCCGCACCTATCTCATGCACGTCCCCGGCGTCGCCGGATCGGGGCTGTCCGATTCCGAGATCGCCGCTGTCATGAACTATGTCATGGAAACCTGGGCTGGTGATTCCCTGCCCGAGCCCTACGAACCCTTCACGGCGGCCGAGGTGACCGAACGCCGCGCCATCGCCATACCTGACATTGTGGAAAACCGTCGCCAAGTGGCGGCTCTGCTGCAAACCATGGGTATCGAAACCGCCGATTATCCCTGGCCATAAAGACATCCGCGCAAATCAGCTGTGGCCGGCTTCGGGCGGTCAACAGGCGCTTGTCTTGAAAATTGCGCGCCGGCGCACCATATGACGTTGCAAGCCGCACGCCATAGGAATAGGCGCTGCGCGGCGGTTGATTCGTAACTTTTGATTTTGTCATCAAACTGTGGTATTGTGCCCACAACCAGTTGCATCAGCCCTCACGCTAACCTGTGCCCCGAAGGGCACTTTTTTGTGAAACAAGCCAAAAAAAGATAACCAACCGACCGGAAGCCAGCGGAACCGGCCGGGAGAGTTGTGCGACTGAAAAATGATCCTGACCTGGGATCAGGAAATTGGGCGAGACGCGTCTGCCGCAATGAGCGCGTCCGCCAAAAGCGCTTCCAGGAAAAGTGGAAACACTTTTCCGTTTCGGAAGCGCGACAAACAAGAATTGGGTCCGTTCAGCTTTCACCTGAATGCTGAACGGAACAAGGCGTCAACAGGAGTAGCCAATATGGCAACTAAAAAGACCACGCAGCGCGCGGGCTTCAAGACCGGCGAGTATATCGTTTATCCATCTCACGGTGTTGGCCTGATCCAGTCCATCGAGGAACAGGAAGTCGCAGGACTTTCTCTCGAACTGTTCGTCATCGGCTTCGAACAGGACAAGCTGACGCTCCGCGTGCCCGTTGCCAAAATCAACTCCGTGGGCATGCGCAAGCTGGCCGAACCTGAAGAAGTCACCAAGGCGCTCGAAACCGTCACAGGCCGTGCCCGCGTCAAGCGCACCATGTGGAGCCGCCGCGCGCAGGAATACGAGGCCAAGATCAATTCGGGCGATCTCATTGCGATCTCCGAAGTGGTCCGCGACCTCTACCGTTCCGAGGAACAGCCCGAGCAGTCCTATTCCGAACGCCAGCTCTTCGAGCAGGCCATGGACCGCATGAGCCGCGAAATCGCTTCTGTAAACAAGATCACGCTGACCGAAGCGGTCAAGCTCATCACCAAGAACCTCGCCAAGAGCCCGCGCCGCGGCAAATCCGACGCAGCCGATCCCGCCGAGGAAGCCGCAGCGTAATTTGCAAGGCTTGCGATCAATACGAAAAAGGCCGGTCCCAGCGACCGGCCTTTTTTTCTGCCTATCGCGGCTCCGATATCAAGGCCCGCAGCGTCGCGTAGTCTTCAGCCGAAATCTGACCTTTTTGGCCCGCATCTTCCACCAGATACCCCACGCAAACCTCGTTTGCCTGCGGGAGGTTCTTTTCGGAGAACCCGCTCATATCGCAGAGTTGCCGAAGATTTTTCAGGCGCGTTTCCGGTGAAACCGTCTGGCATCCGGATAGAATGATCGCTGCGAGACCGACAATGACTGTTCTTTTCACTTTGCCCCCAACCGGCTCAAAAAGGTACAAGCGCAATTTATGCGCCTTCAGCAGAACCCTTGATCGGGTAATGTCAAAATTTCGGTTAAGGTCTTGTGCTTGATGGGTGAGGCGGGCACATCGGTCTTCAAAGCCAGGATCGCAGTCCCGGGCCGGCCGGGAGCCACATCCGCGCGACCTGCGCTAATCCACCCGCACGACCTTGTAGGACGCACCCGTCTCCACCGGATCGCCCGGCAGCAGATTGTTGAGCACTAAAAACAGCTCGCGCCCGCGATTGAGCTGGCTCATGCGCTGCGCCAGCGTATCGGCATTGTCGTTGCTGCCCGCCCGCACCAGCCCCAGTTTGATGGAGCGTATGGCGGCAAGATCGCTTTGCTGTGTGCGCCGCAGGCTTTCGATGGTGCGCTGCGCTGCGCTGCGGAACGCCGAAGTGTCGGCGCGCCCCGCAAAGATGAAGCGGAACACGGCATCGTCGATCCGCGCCACGGTCACATCGAAGTACCATTCGTCGGTCTGGGCCCGCCCCGTCGCCGTTTCGATGCCGTTGATGGTGCGCGTGGTTACCGTTTCCGGCTGCAGCCCGGCAATCCAGCCCGAGCGCAGGTAATCGGCCAGCGATGTCGAAGAAGGCACCTGCGCGCTGTCGAACCGCAACGCCGCCCCATCGCCAGCCACCGCCACAACGGCCTGATTGGACATCTGCAGCGTATAGTCGGACGGCACGGTGAAGGTCAGCCGGTATTGCGGCGAGATGTAGCGCTGCCCGACGATCGCACCCTGCTTGTTGGAATCCCCAAAGGTGATCCCGTCCACGGCGGAAAGATAGCCCTGCCGGTCAGTAATCCCCACGCCGGGTTCGCCATAATTGCGCGCTTCGTTGATCGCCCGCTGGATACGGTCGGGCGTCGAAGGATGCGTGGAGAGGAAATCTTCGCCTCCGTTCGCCGCACTCACAAATTGCGCAAACCGCCCCATTGCGGTCAAGAACCGTGCCGCCGCATGCGGATCGTACCCGGCCCTCGCCGCGATCTTGATGCCCTCGCGGTCGGCTTCGAGCTCTTGGTTCTGCGAGAACGCCGCAAGGTTCTGCGCCGAGCGCTCCGCTGTGGCATTGGCGTCGATCACCCCGCCCAGAACCCCGGTGATCACCCGATCGACAAGCTCGGTGGTCCGCACCCGCGCCGAGCGAGCCCGCGCATGGCGCAGGGTCACATGGGCGATCTCGTGGGCGATGACCGCCGCCAGTTCGCTCATGTCGTTGGCGAGGGCAAGAATGCCGCGAGTCACATAGATGAACCCGCCGGGCAAGGCGAAGGCGTTCACTTCCGATGAGTCGAGAATGGTGATCGTAAATTGCGTCGCCGGCTGGCCCGCCGCCGCCAGAAGTTTCGAGACCATCCGCGCCAGCATCAGTTCGGTGGCGCGGTGCTCATACACCCCGCCATACGAAGCGATAATGCGCGGGTGCTCTCGCAACCCGATCACGGCATCCTCGGGGTCAGTTCCCGCCGGCACCGCCGGTGCCGAGCCGCCCGTCTGGCGCGTGGCGATGTCCGATCCACCGATCAGTCCCGAACAGCCGGCGACCGAAGCCACAAGCACAAGGCCCGTGCCCGACAGAAAGGCGCGACGTGTCAGTGTCCTCTCGCTCATGGCCTTGCCAGAACCTCGATCTGCTCGGGATGGGTAACATCAATGCGCGGCCCGTCGGCGCTCTCGATCCAGCCGCGCACCCGGATGACGCCATTATCGAACATAAGCGGATCGATACCCGCTTGCTCAAAGACCCGCAATCCTTGGCTCTCGATTACGGCAGTAAAATCTTCGCGCCAGATGCGCCCGAAATTGAGATAGACCCGACTGCCCACCCGTTCGGCGTTGAGCACCCGACCTTCCACCAGTTCGTACCCGCCGACCCGATCGAGCAGGGATTGCGGATCGGCGCCGTTGCGGATCGCGTAATAGGGATCGCGCCAGATGCCGAGCCGATCGGCCCGCCCCTGCGCCTCGGCGGCATAAAGGACATCGAGGCAAGAGCGGTTGTCGGGGAACGAATAAACCCGAGCGAGGCCCAGACGCAGCATTTCGGCCTGCACCCAGATCATTTCCCCATCGCGTTCAACCATTACATGGGCCAGCGCCCGCCCGTGGCGATCGCGGTTTTCCCCGCTGTAATAGAGCGCAACCTCTTGCCCCATCACCAGGTCTTGGATGGTGGCCTTGGCCTCATCGCCCAGCGGCCAGGCCTCGAACCCTTCCCGTCCCAGCGGCAGTTTGGGCGCCTGAATACCCACCAGCCGCACGGTCAGTCCGCTGTCGAGATCGAATGTATCGCCGTCCGAAATCGAAACCACCCGGCCCGAAGGCCCGGCTTGCAGTTCATCGCACGTCTGGGAAAGGGCAGGCGCAACGCCCGGCACGGTCATGAGAAGTGTCGTCACGAGCAAACGTCTGAGCAAATTCGGCCTCGAGCGGCAATTTTTCGGACTGACCCTCCACATTCCCCGCGATGCTTCGGATTCGACTGTGCCCCACTGTGCACTCAATTGCGGCAAAAATCATCACTATTGTCCGCGCAAGCCGTTTTTGCTGGCCGCCATCAGCTCAATGCCGATTGGTCCTCGGTATGCGCCCGGCTTCTGCCGATCATTGCTGCCAGCGCCTGCACCTGCCGGTCGGCAATCCCCATTTCCTTGAGGTGTCGGGCCGTGTTGATCACATAATCCACATTGGGCCCCGCCTCTCCCACCGCCCCATTGACCAGCGCGAACTGTTCCTCGAGTGTCAGCCGCCCGGCATATTGGGGATGTTTGGGATCGGCAACGAAAGTGAGCGTTTCGACAATTTCGCCATTGGCCAGCTTGGCGGGACGATTGGTCTCCACATAAACCCCGGTCACCTGCTCCCGCGCGCGCAGATATTCGCGCACATCGGACCAGTCGGCTGCTGCGATCTTGAATGCCATGCCCACGCACGCCCCGCCCCTTTCGAGCCCGAACACAAGCCCCGGCCGCTCTTCGGTGCCCCTGTGGCGGTGCGAATAGATGCACAACCGCCGATGCACCCCGCGCAACAGCGCCCGCTCAGCGCGCTCGAACACGAAGCCGGGCCGCCAGATCAGCGATCCGTAGCCGAAAACCCAGGGCGAGGATGGTTCTAAAGGTATGGACATGGCTCAAGGTTTGGCACGCGCATTCCCAGCGCGCAAGATGCGCCTACGGGCGAGCGTGTGCCATGTGCCCACCCGCGCCATCCCCGCCGGTCTGATGCCCGCCCACCCCGAAGACGAAGCGTGCGTAAAACCAGCTCACGGCCAGAAGCGCCAACCCGAGCCCAAGGAACGAGCCGATCCTCCAAAGCCCTTCGAGCCCGCCCATATCGAAAATGAACAGCTTGCCCACGGTCGCCAGCGCCACGCCGAGCGAGGCGATGCGGATCGCCTGCGCATCGCGCACCGTGCCCAGCCACAACAGGCCGAACGCAAAGGCCAGCATGCCGCCCGTATAGGCATAGCGCTCGACGCGCAGCGTTTCGCCCTGCAACAGATCGGGATGGAACCCGTGCCGGATGGCAATCAGCATCGCGACAAATGCCGTGACCCCACCAAGCGCCTGAAACCCGTTTCCGGCCCAGCGGCCCGCCGCCCCTCCGGTCGGCCTCATCAGCCTTCCGATCGCCACCAGCAGCGCACTGGCCAAAACCAGCGTAAGAGTCGCCAGGTTAAACGCCGCAATGCCGCGCACTGCGATCACCGGCCAGAAATCGGCGACCGGCACGATCGCCAGCCGCACCAGCGCCAGCCCGGCCAGAACGGCAACGATCGACCCGCCCAAAAAAAGCCCCTGCCGGTCAGATCGCGCCGCCACCCAAAGCCCCGCCGCGCCGATCCCCAATTGCAGCGGGAACCACAATGGCCCGTACTCAAAGACATTGCGCACCGGATCGTCTCCCGCCAGCGGCGCGATAACCAGATGCACCCCGAGCGCCAGTGTCGATATGCCAACAAAATCGATGGCTCCGATCAGCCTGTCTCTGGCGGCCGAGGCAAACAGCGTCGCTCCAGCCAAAAGCGCCAGCCCCGGCACGATCAAGACCATCCACGGCGCATCGTCGAGCGCCACAACAGGAACGAATTCGCCATACGGCCATTGCGACACATCGGCCGCGAAATCGGTGGCAATGGCATGCCCCAGCGCAATCAGGCCGAGATACGCCACCAGGTACAAAACGGCAAGATAGAGCAGTATGCGAAGCCCGTAGCGCCAGAACACCAGCCCCAGTCCCGCCACTTGCAACGCCGCCGAAAGCGCATAATAGCCCGGCTCGACCAAAAGCCCGATCGCCACCGATACCAACCCGCTCGCCCCCGCCGCCAGCGGCGGCGCTATCTGGGTGGAGGCGCTCGTCCTGCGCACGGCAAACAGGATACCGACAACCACAATCGCCAGCCCCCCGCAGAGGCCGGCCCAGACTTGCGGAACATCGCGCGCCCCCGCCCAGCCATCGAAATCGACGAGCGCAGTGAGAAGCGCCACCATCAGCGTCGCCATTCCGGCACTCGCCCAGATCCTTGGCGCACGCCCCGCCACGATATGGATGACCGCAGCACCAAGCAAAATCGGCAGCGCCGGGATCAAAACCCCCACCCGCACCCCCGGTTCGGGATCGCGCCAGATCACCAGCGCCGCAGCAAACCCGACCATGGCCACACCGGCCAGATCCATCCGTCTTGGCCGCAAGACCGATGCCAGGGAATTGAAAGCCAGCCACGCGACAAATCCCGGCCAGAAAGGGGTTCCGATCTGGCTTTCAATTCCCAGAAGGATCAGCATCAGAACCGATCCACCCGCAGCCGCAATCGGTCCGTCGCGACGCATGATTTCGGATTTTTCGCTCAACGGCATTATCAATTCGGCTGCAACCGGCACCATCGCGACGGCCAGCAGCCAGAGCGTTAGCGGCAGGCCGTCGGCCCATTGCCCAAACCCGAAGGAAAGCCAGCCCCAGCCCAATCCCCAGAGCAGCGCCAGCCCGCTTGAAAACAGCGCACTCGTCCACCACCCGCGCCATGCCGCCACCGCGTGAGAGGCAACAAGCACCATGCAAAGATACCCCAGCAGCGTCCATCCATCGGGCAGTTCGCCCAGAAAGCCGGGGGCCAGATAGCCCCCCAGCAAGCCGAGCACCAACACCATCCGGCCGAACACCAGCGCGATTGCGATGGCCACAAGCGCCACCAGCCCGCTTCCCACAGCGCCCCAGGCCACCGGCCAGAAGTGGAAGACCGAAGTGGCCAGATAGCAGGTGGCATAGCCCAACCCGATGGCGACGGCGGCCAGCGCCCCCGAAATCCGCTCGAAATTGGCGATTCCCCGCCAGCGCACCAGCGCCGCCGCGGCCAGAAAGACTCCGGACCCGATCCCGCACGCCCACACCCGCACTGCCGGCGTAAAGATACCCTGTTCCATGGCGTAGGCGGCAAACAGAAACGCCGCGAACAACAGCAACGCCGCCCCGCCCCAGACCGGCAGGCGCACCCCCAGCATGTGCTCCCAATTTACCGCCGCGCGTTCAGACCGGTCGTTGGCCGCAACCTCACTCGCCTGAGCCCGCATCCAGGGCCCCTGCGCCACGTTCGACGCCCATCCGATATCGCCCTCGTCATCGTCGTCTTTGCCCGCCTTCGCGCGCGCGATGGGCTCGATCGCGGGTTCGGCCCCCGCCGCCGGCTTGGCCCGGGCCGCAGCAACGCCCCCACCGTTCTCGAGTGCCTCTACCCGCTTTTTCAGCCTGTTGATGTTCCGATGCGCGCTGAAAACCACAGCGGCCAGCACAATAACGATGATGAGCAGAAATTCTTCCATGCGTCCTCCGCCCGCCCTTGTAACAGGCGCGACGGCGGCGGCAACCACCGGCATGCGGTCTCATCAACAGCTAAAACCAATTGCCTCATGACGGCCACGTGCGAACCCTATAAGAAGCGCCTATGAAGCGCTTTGTCACAATGATCGTCGCCGTCGTCGCCGTCTCGGTTCTCTGGATGGTTGGCTGGTTCTACATCGCCGGCCAGATCCGCGCCGAGATCGAATATCTCGCCCTGGCTAATGGCGTCAGCCAGCCGCGCCTGGTCTGCGACCGGCTCGATGTGGGCGGCGCGCCCTTTTCCTTTTCCCCCCATTGCACCAATGCGCAGATCACCTCGGGCGATATGGCGATCACTTTGACCGAGCTGAGCGGCACCGCGCTGTTTTACAGCCCCACCCACATCCAGCTTTTCGCCACCGGCCCCGCGCAGATCACAGATGCCTTCACTGGTGCCACCCAGGAGATGCGCTGGTCGAACCTGCATGCCAGCCTGCGGCTCGACGGCGGCATGATCGAACGCTTTTCGGCCCTCGCCGACGATCTGGTCTATGCCGACATGCTGATCGGGGAAACAATCATCGGCACCGCCACCCATGGCGAAATCCACCTGCTCGACGCCACACCCCAGGACGCACAGCCCGGAGCCGGCGCCATCTTTGACACCTACGCCACGCTCGAAGACGTCACCAGCCAGGACCACGCCATAGCCAACGGCAGTCTCGTCATCGACGCCAGACTGTCCGGCCTGCCCGACCCCGCGCTCTGGAGCGATCCGCAAGTGCTTGGCTTCTGGCAGGCGCTGGGGGGCGAACTGGTCCTGCGCGGCATCGAAGCGAACGCCGACGGGCTTTCACTCACCGCCGAGGGCGCCGCCAGCCTCACCAATACCGGACTGGTCAACGGCACGCTCGATATCGCGTCCCGAGGTGTAGCCGAACGCATCGCCGCGCTGGTCGGAGACCCATCGGTCGCCCAGATCGTGCTCGGCAGCCCCGGCGAAGACGGCGTTTCCCATCAGACCCTGAGGATCGATGACGGCACCGTTGTTGTCGGCATCATTCCGGTCGCCAGCCTGCCGCCTCTATTCTGAGCCAGGCTCGGCGGGCCTGGCATCACCATGCGGACGTCCGAAGTCGGGCGCCTCGGTTTCCTGCCCCGCGGCAATGATCGAACGGCGCACCGCACGTGTGCGGGTAAAGAGCGCTTCCAGCGCCTCGCCATCGCCAACCCGCACAGCACGCTGGAGCACTGAAAGGTCTTCCAGGAATCTTCCCAGCATTTCGAGCACCGCGTCGCGATTGGTCAGAAACACGTCGCGCCACATCACCGGATCGGACGCCGCGATACGGGTAAAATCGCGAAACCCCGAAGCCGAGAACTTGATGACTTCCGATTTGGTGTGCTGTTCGAGATCGTCAACGGTCCCCACGATATTGTAGGCCACCAGATGGGGCACATGGCTGGTGATCGCCAGCACCATATCGTGGTGGGCCGGGCTCATTGCCTCGACATCGGACCCCAGCCCCTTCCAGAACGCTTTCAGCGTTTCCACTGCCTTGGGGTCGGTTCCCTCGGGTGGCGTCAAAACGCACCAGCGGTTTTCAAACAGATCGGCAAACCCCGCCGATGGCCCCGAATGCTCGGTGCCCGCCAGCGGATGGCCGGGCACGAAATGAACGCCCTCGGGGACATGCGGCCCCACGACATCGACAACATGCCCCTTGACCGAACCCACATCGGAAAGGATCGCGCCCTGCTTGAGATGGGGTGCGATTCTAGCTGCAATCGCCTCATAGCTCCCCACAGGAGAGCACAGGATCACAAGGTCCGCATCCCTGACCGCTTCGGCTGCGTCAATCGTATAGATGTCCCCCAGCCCGAGCGCCTGCGCCTCATCAAGCGTTTCCTGCCGCCGCGTCGAAATGGCGATGGTCTTGGCCAGCCCGGCCCGCCGCGCGCCCAGCGCGATGGACGACCCGATCAGCCCGATACCGATAAGGGCGAGTTTCTCGATCATTTTGATTCCATAAAGTCTTTAAACGCCGTGGCGACAGCCTTCATCGCCGCTTCACTGCCAATCGAAATGCGCAAGCCGTTGGCGATCCCGTAGCCGCCCATTTCCCGCACCACCAGTCCGCGCTCGAGCAGCGCCCCGTTGGCCGCCTTGGCCGCTTCCGCATCATCAAACAGCACGAGAACGAAATTGCCCTGGCTGGGCAGAACCCGCAGCCGGTTCGAGCTGATCTCCTGGCTCAGCCAGACCCGCCACTTGTCGTTGTGCTCGCGCAACGCCTTGGTAAACGCCACGTCCCGCGTTGCCGCTTCCGCCGCCACCTGCCCCAGTACCGAAACGTTGAACGGCCCGCGGATCCGGTTGACCGCATCGACAAGATGAGCCGGGCCAAAAAGCCAGCCCACCCGCGCCGCCGCCAGTCCCATCTTGGAAAAGGTGCGCACCATGACGACGTTTTCGCTGCGCTCGACCAGCGAAATCCCCACGCCGTAGTCCGCTGCCGTTACATATTCGGCATAGGCGGAATCGATCACCAGCAAGACGTTCGAGGGCAGCCCGGCATGCAGTCGATCCAGTGCCTCGGCGCTCAGATAGGTGCCGGTGGGGTTGTTGGGATTGGCCAGAAAGACGATTTTCGTCTTGTCCGTCACCGCCGCCAGGATCGCATCCACATCGGCGCAATAATCGGTTTCCGGCGCCACCACCGGGGTGCCGCCCGCAGCGCGGGTGATGATGGGATAGACCATGAAGCCATATTGGCTCATCACCGCCTCATCCCCATCCCCGATATAGGTCTGGGCCAGAAGGTGCAGCACTTCGTCCGATCCTGCACCCACGACGATCCGTTCCGGATCGATGCCATGCACCTCCCCCAGCGCCGCGCGCAGATCGCGCGAAGACCCCTCGGGATAAATCTCGAGCTTTTCGGCCGCCGCCCTTACCGCCTCGATGGCCTTGGGGCTCGCCCCCAACGGGGATTCATTGGCCGAGAGCTTGATCGTATCGCCGGCCTTTTTGCCCGGCGCGCTCGAGCGGCCCGGCACATAGGGGGCAATGGTCAATATCCCCGGTTGCGGAACGGGTTTGTCACTCATGGCGCTCACACAATTGAGACTGGCGTACCCCCTGTTACGGGGCCGCGCGGACCATAGTGAACCCCAACCTGTAAAGCAATCGCCTCCGGCAAGGACCCGGAATGCGCCCTTTGCCGGTTGATCGGAACACGGCATGACGGCATGATCGCCTCACCTGCAACCACCGTCTTTCGCAAGGCAAGCCCATGACATCCACCGAAGCCGAACCCACGCCCGTGGAAGTTCAGATCGGTGGCTTGCTCGACGCCCTTCATGCCTCCCAGCAAAAGCCCGATCCGCGCTTCACCGTTGCCAGCCTCATCGCCGCGCTGGGCGTTCATTCCCATATCGTTGTCATTTTGGTCTTTTCCGTCCTCAACATGGTGCCCGGCCCACCCGGCTATGGCGGCACGATCGCCTTTGCCATCATCGGCTTTTCCATTGCCATGCTGCTCAATGCGCCTCTGACGCTCCCCGGATGGATCCGGCGCCGAAAGCTCCCGGCCAAGGCGCTGACGCGCGTGACCAAGCTCTTTGCCCGCATGGCCGCGGTCATGGCTCGCTTTTCCCGGCCCCGCTACACATTCATCTCCGCCCCGTCCATGCAGCCGCTGCTGGCCCTGTTCATCATCACGGTCAGCCTTCCCATGATGCTGCCCATCCCCTTTATCAACGCGATCCCCAACACCGGCATCTGCATCCTGTGCCTGGGCTGGATCAACCGCGACGCCGTCGTCATCATCGCCGGAATTGTCATCGCAATGTTGGGGCTCGCGATCGCTGCGGCTGCCATCTGGGGCGTCTGGCACCTGGCCAACGCGGCTGTGGGAGCCGTGCAATGATGCCCGTTTTCCGGCCCATACGGCCGGTTCGCCGGTATATCCTGAACCTGCCCGCTGGCGGGGTGTTTCTCGGGCTGGTGTTTTTCGCCCTCTCGCTCACCCCCTCACTCATCCCCCGCCATTTTTTAATCCAGGGCGTCCTGTCGGGCTGCGTGTTCGCCGCCGGCTATGGCATCGGGGTGTTTCTCGAGTGGCTCTGGAATTTCATGGGCCTCAAGCCGCCATCCCGCCGCCGCTGGGTGAGGTACGCCCAATGGGCGATGATTGGCGCTGGAGTGGCCTTCACATTCATTTGCCTGTGGCTTTCGACCGGCTGGCAGAATTCGATCCGCGCGGTCATGGACATGCCTTCGGTCCAGTCCAACCAGCCTATTTATGTCGTCGCTATCGCTGTCCTCCCGGCTCTGATCCTGATCGCGCTCGGCACGCTGCTCGTCTCGGGCGTGCGGCTGATCTCGGGCTGGCTGCGGCCGATTATCCCGCCCCGCGTCGCACTGGTGGTCGGCATCGTGGTGGTCACTATCCTTACCAACATCACCGTCAATGGCGTGCTCGCCCGCTGGGCCTTTGCAGCCGCCGACAGGTTCTATGCCAATCTCGATACCCTGGCCGGCGCCTACGAGGAACAGCCCGAAAATCCCCTGCGCTCGGGCAGCGCGGCCTCGCTTGTCGATTGGTCGACCATTGGGCTCGATGCCCGCGTCTATGTCCAGTCCGGCCCCACCGCCGCAGAAATCGAGGAAGTCACCAACAAGCCCGCCATCGATCCGCTGCGCGTCTATGTGGGCTTGCGCTCGGCCGAAACCGTCGAGGAACGCGCCAGGCTGGCGCTCGATGAAATGCTGCGCGTCGGCGCCTTCGAGCGCTCAGTTCTCGTTATCATCATGCCGGTGGGCACCGGCTGGGTGCAGCCGCCAGCCATCGACACGCTCGAATTTCTCCACGGCGGCGACGTAGCCAGCGTCGCCCTGCAATATTCCTACCTCACCAGCTCGCTCTCTTTGGTGTCCGAACCCAATGTCGGGGTGGAGGCAGCCCGCGCCCTGTTCGATATCGTTTATGCCTATTGGAGCGAGCTGCCGCCCGATACCCGGCCCGAACTGTACCTCCACGGCCTCAGCCTCGGCGCCTATTCTTCCCAAGCCTCGATCAACCTTTTCGATATCCTGTCCAACCCCATAGCGGGCGCGCTCTGGGTCGGCCCACCCTTTGCCAGCCAGATCTGGCGCGACGTCACCGGCGCCCGCAATCCCCTGAGCCCAGCCTGGCTGCCGCAAGTGGGCGATGGCTCCATCGTGCGCTACGCCAACCAGTTTGAGGGCCTTGAGACCGGGGCCGGGAATTGGGGGCCGCTGCGCCTGTTCTACCTGCAATATGGGTCCGACCCCGTGGTATTTTTCGACCCCGGCATGGTCTATCGCAGCCCCGCATGGCTGGAGGGTCGGCGCGCGCCCGATGTCTCGCCCGATCTCAACTGGTATCCGGTGGTCACCTTCCTGCAGGTGACCTTCGATCTGCTCCTCGCCCAGGCCACCCCGGTCGGCTACGGTCATGTCTATGCGCCCCAGCACTATCTCAAGGCCTGGATCGAAGTGACCGAACCCGAGGGCTGGACCGAACCCGAGCTCGATGCCCTCACCGAGCGTCTCACCCGCGCCGGCACCTATCGCGACATCGTCGGCGGCTGGTTCCGGGACCCCGACATTGCCTCGGAGGATGGCGTTCGATAAGTTGGGAAATCAAATCCGCCGGAGGGCTCCCCAATGATCCACGCCGTTCTCTGGCAACGCATCGAAGGACTGCTCGTCCTTGCCGCCGGGCTCGCACTGTTTTTCCATTTCAACGACACCATGCCCTGGTGGGTCGCTCTGCTGATCTTTTTTGCCCCCGATCTGAGCTTTATCGCTTATGCCTTCGGCCCGCGCGTTGGCGCATTCTGCTACAATCTGGTCCATATCTATGGCTTCGGCGCCGCCCTTTTGGCCGTGGGCGTTCTGGCCGCCATCCCGCTGCTGACCGTGCTCGGCGCCCTGTGGCTGGCCCATTGCGGCCTCGACCGCATGTTCGGCTATGGGCTCAAATCCCCCGAAGGCTTTTCCGTCACCCATCTGGGCCGTATCGGCAAACAGCAATAGCGGCCGTTTGTCGTGCCGGCCCGGCCTCACTCCCGCGAGGTGGGCAGCACGACGTCAACAAAACCGCTGGCAGCGATCGCATTGCACATTTCTTGCCATTCGCATCCTGCGCAGGCCCCACGGATTGAGCGTTCGGCAAATGCCGCCCGCATCCGCTTCAAACGCCCGCTCTCGAGCGATAACGAGACTCCCGCGTCGATGGGCGTACCCAGCAACGTGGAGAGATCGCGCGCCGCCGCGCGATCCCGTTCGATGACGCTTTCGCGCCAACAATGGGGTTCTGCATCACCGAGGAGCGGTGCGCAGATATCGTCCGGCCCACCGACAATCACGATGTCTTCGCCCTCCGCGATGCGTTGTACGACCAAATCATAATTGGCCGTAAACCGGGCGCTATAACCTTTGCCGACATAGGCCAGCACGCAAAGCAGGTGATGGGGCCGAAGCCTTATCGTCATTGGCCCGCGCGCCGGCTGCCCCGCTCGCCCAGGGCGAGCACGGCGGCACCGAGCCCCGACTTCAGCACGCCACCCAAAAGGAAAGGCATGACTCCGTGGATGACCGCCTGTTCGCCGCCGATCAGGACGGCAAGCCACGCGGCACCGATGACAAGACACGCTCCATTGCTCGCCAGCATGCTGACGAAGGCAAGGATGGGGTGTTTTCCGTTCCAGCCTTTCTCCGCCAGCCAGCCCGTCAGCGCGGCACAAACCGGGAAAGCCAGGAGATAGCCGGCGGTCGGACCGGCGAAATGCTGCACCCCTCCAGCGCCCCCGGCCAGAACCGGCAGGCCGACAGCGGCCTCCGCCAGCCAGGCACAGACCGTTATCGCACCCAGCCGCCAGCCAAAAAGGGCACCAATAAGTGCGACGCCGAAGGTCTGCATGGTGACCGGAACCGGCACCATGGGCACTTCGATATACGAACACAGCGCCAGAAACAGCGTGCCCACCACCACCGCTCCGACTTGCCAGGCGACCGAACGGCGATCCAGATCGAGCGGACTATAGACAGATTTGGCTGTGGGCGCGCTGACAGTGTTCACGATATTTCTCCTGATGATAAATTATAGATAATTTATAGAATCTATCGCTAAATAATCCACAAAAGTACAAACATGGCAAGGCCGGTTGAACCGGCCCTCCTTGGATCGGAGGTTGGAGCGAGCGTTGGAAGCCTATTTGGGACCGTTCTGGCCTATTGTCTGGACGTGCCGGGCCAGCACGGACACGGCCGTCTCGGTCTGTCCGGCCCGCAGGGCGTCAAGGATGGCGCGATGGTCGCGGTCGGTCGGGGCTTCCCATTCGGCCCGCCAGCCCGAAAACAGAAACCGGGCACTCGCCGTGTGCAGGTCATCGATGGTTCTGAGCAGGCGCGGCATGCCGCATGGGGTCAGAATCGTGCGATGAAAGGTGCGATTTGCCTCTTCCCAGGTTTCGACGTCGAGCGCCCGATCGGCCGCACTGTTGGCCTCCTCGGCCCGGTCGAGAATGGCCCGCGTCAAGTGCGGTATCGCCTTGCGCAGCGCCAAAGTTTCGAGAGCGGCGCGCATCTCCGCCACCTCGCGCACTTCGGCCGGACTGAACCCGGCGACCCGCACGCCCCGGCGCGGCGCACTCACGACCAACCCTTGCGACTCGAGCCGTCGAAACGCCTCACGCACCGGAACATGGCTTGCGCCAAACTCTTCGGCGATCTGGTCCTGCCGCAGCTTGGCGCCGGCCTCGATCTCGCCGGCAATAATGCGTCCGGCGAGTGCTTTGCTTATCTGTGTGGCGATGGTGTCTGATTTGGGCGTCGGCATAAATTATAGATAATTGATGGAAGCGATGACGTCGACCCTGTCGTTCGGCCGATCCTGAACGTTTGCCTGTCGCCGACTGCTGCCTCACACCCCTTCCCGCGCAGTCTGTGGGCTCAGCTCCGGCGCCCCCAGCGCCTTTTCGGCCCGCTTGCGCCGCGCGATGGCGGGAAACTGTTCCTTCTTTGCCCGCACACACATCGCCCCCGCAAAGGTCGGGCCGAACATCTTGCTGGCCTTTTCGATCATCCGCGCCGAGCGCAGGATGGGGCCGGAATGAATGGGGGGGAAAAACAAGCCGTCGCGCCAGACTTCGGGCGTAAACGAATGATCGCGCAACAGCTTGTCCATCTGCCCGCGCGAATAGGGCTGGCCATATCCGAACGGGTTGGTGTCCAGCCCTGCCCACAGGCCGCGCCGCCGCGGCACGACGATGATCACCTTCGCATTGGGCGCACAGATCCGCCACAACTCACGCATCATATCTTCAGGGTCCACCACGTGCTCGAAACCGTGAATGACGATGACCATATCCATGGCTGCGTCGGTCAGCGGCATTTCCAGCGGATCGCAGAGCACCGTGTGCGAAGGCCCTTCGCGCGGCCAGCTCGAAGCGCCCTGCCGAGCCGGCATGAAGGCCAGAACCCGCTCCGCCCCCTTGAGCGCCCCGCGCAGATAGGGCGTGGCAAACCCCAGCCCCAAAAGCCGCAATCCGGTGACATCTCCGGCCAATTCGCTCACCTGCTGACGGATCGATTGCCGCGTCAGCCGGCCCAGCGGCGATTTGTAAAAGCGGATCAGCCCGTCAACGTCAGGTGTCATCGATTTCGGTTCACTTGCGCCAGATGCAAACACATTCATCCTGGCGTGAGATCGGGAATAGCTGCAGAGTTTTCCGGTTCGATCTCGCGCCAAGACAAAGACTTGGAGCCGCCGTCCCGATTCAATCGGAACGATCAATCTCTATGTGGGCGGTTTGCACGACAAGGTCAAACCCGATGCGTTCACACCTTGCATGTGACGGGCCCCCGCCATACCCTCGGCGCAAAATCAAACAGGAGGCCTGGCTCATGTCCCTCGAAATCGCCGTTTTCCCTGCACTCAGCGACAATTTCGGCTATCTCGTCCGCGATTCTGCGTCAGGCCGGGTCGCTGCCATCGATGCACCCGAACAGGCCCCTATTCTCGCCGAGCTCGACAAGCGCGGCTGGACCCTCACCGACATTTTCATCACCCACCATCACTCCGACCACACCGACGCCATCGCCCCGCTCAAGCGGCGCTTCGATTGCAACGTCATCGGCCCCAAGGGCGAAGCGGGTAAGATCGCCGGGCTCGACACGCTGGTTGGCGGGGGCGACACGGTGACTTTGGGTGAAACAGTTTTTGAAGTGATCGACGTGCCCGGTCATACGCTGGGCCACATCGCGTTTTTCGCGCCCGAGGAAAAGGTTCTGTTCTCGGCCGACGCGCTGTTCTCGATGGGCGTGGGCCGCATGTTCGAGGGCGACGCCCACTCGATGTGGGCCGGTCTTGAAAGGCTCAAAAAGCTGCCGCCGGAAACCATGGTCTATTGCGGCCACGAATATACTCTGGCCAACGCCAAGTTCGCCCTATCGATCGATCCTGATAACCCCGCTCTTCAGGCTCGTGCAAAACAGGCTCAGGACCAGATCGACGCCGGCCAGCCCACGATCCCGTTCAATCTGGGCGAGGATCTTGCCGCCAATCCCTTCCTGCGCGCCGACACGCCGGAAATGGCCCACGCCATGAACCACGAAGATGCCCCCGCCTGGCAGATCTTCGGCGCCATCCGCAAGGCCAAGGACAATTTCTAGCGGGCGTCCAATCTAAGCCGGCGGTCTTGCGAACGGTTAGAGCCCCTGCCGCAACTCGTCGATGCGCTGGATATGGGTTTCAAGCTCGGATTTGAGCGCGATACGCTGGGCAGCGGTATAGCTGTTGACCGCCACCGTCCGCTCGAGCTCCTCGATAGCGCGGGTCAGTTTGGCCAGGGCGGGGGCGGACATGAGGCGTCTCCAGGGACAGAGCAAAATGATGGCGGCCCGCGGCAAAACCGCAAGCCCGGACAGGTCTGCTTAAGGCCGCGACCGCGGTCCGGGCTTTTTCATGGCGCCGGCGCGTCATGAAAAGCCGATGCGGCCCGCGAGGCAGGAAATGGTGATCCCGACTGGATTCGAACCAGTGACCCTCAGATTAGGAATCTGATGCTCTATCCTGCTGAGCTACGGGACCACGGCGTTTCGCTTAGCAAAATCGGAGGTTGATGGGAACCGGCAATTGCGGCGGGGGCACGATCAGGATCACGACTTAAAAGGCTTTGGTCAGCCCAAACGTGACATCGTGGCTGTCATGATCGAAAAAGCTCACATTGGAAAACTGCCGCGTATAACTGTAGCCCAGCGTCGGCGTAAAACCGCCAAGATCGATCTGGCTGTTCGAAACGGTGACGCCTGCGCTTAGCCGGTCATCGACGCGTGGGGCGCCGGTGCCGGGGTAATTTCCCAGATACTGTTCTCTGGCGTAGCGCGCAAAGATCGAGGTCGAGAACCCGCCCCGCCAATCGCGCTCCACCCTCACTTCCCCATAAATTCCGTTTCTGTCGAGATGGGCGCTTTGAGTGCGTTCGATATCCACGCCCGTTTCAACGCTTGCCCGCAAGGCAGGCATGAACGCATGGGTCAGTTGCGCGCCCGCCAGAACCCGAAACCCGTTGCGATAGGTCTCGGATGCATAGTCCTGCCCCAGTGCGGTAAAGCTCAACCCCACAAGATTTTGCGCACCTGCGGAAGCGGCGAAGTCTCCGCTTAGTCCATAGCGCATCAGATGCGGCTCGAAGGCTGAAAATGTTGCATTGATGATCGGACCAATGGCAAATCGGGCGCCGCCGACGCGGCCCTGCCAGCTGAGCCCGGCATTGAGCGAAATCTGTTCGGCGCGGCTTCCCTCGATATCGGTGGTCAGATCGGCTGAGGCGCTTGCGACGAGGGCCTGCCCGTTGCCAAGAATAAAGCTGTTATATGCACTCGCCCCAATCGTTACGCCCATGCCGGCCGTCTGGCGTGAACCCGGATCGATGGCAAACGCCAGCCCACCCGCGTTGAAGGTCTGGTGGCCGCTTCCCCGATTGAGATTGCTCGACGGCGCGATGGAAAAATGCATCTGTGCGCCATAGCCCCGATTGGCCCTGATATGGTCGAGACCGGACTGCGCAAGGCTGTGGATCCCGTCATTGGCATTGAGTGCGAGAATGTCGAGATGATGCGCCGCGCCCTCGAAATTGCGCATCGCAAGCAGAGTTCTGGACAACTCAACGCGTGCCGCCACGAAATCGTGATCGATGACCAAAACGGAACGAAAGAGCGCAACGGCGTCAGCGTTCCGACCTTGCTGCCGGGCGATCAGCCCTTCGAGATGGGTGCGATGGAGGGCATGCAGTGCCGGTTCGGAGACAGTGGCGGCAAGATGGGCGCGCGCACCGTCGTGGTCACCCCACGCCAGAAGCCGTGCCAGAAGCTTACCGTCCGGTCCGCTAGCCGCTGCCGTCCCTGCCATGCCCAGGACAAGCGCCATGAAGAAGATCGGAATGCGCATCGTCCAGGTCCCCTCAAAAAGACGGGTACGACACACTGATGCCGTACCCTTTGCAGGTTGGAGGTTCGCAATCAGTCCCTTATTGCCGAGAAAACACCGGTGCCGACCGTTTCGTCGCCACTGATAGCCATTACGCCGCCCACTTCCTCGCCGCTCGCGCCATAGAATTTGCCGCTATAGGTGCCCCCCAGATCGGTGAGAGTGAACGCCGTTAGAAGGTCGTTGTCCGGGGTGATTGTCCCGCTGAACCCCGTGCCCGAGATCGCCGCACTGTCAAGGGCCACGGTGCCGCTGACTGCAGAACCGCCAAGCACCTCGATATTGTCGACCAGCCCCGATATCTGACCGGCATTGAAATCAGCCGACATCGTCAGGTCCCCCACAATGCGGGTCGTGTCGTTGAACGTGCCGCTGTCGGTCAGGGCTGCGCCCGCAAAGCCCGAGTATGTGGCGGTTGCTGTGCTTGGCACATCGCCAGGCATGGTTTCGGTGCCCACGACCGCAAACCCGCTGATCGCTTCTCCGGCAGGATCCCAGAAATAGCTCCACACCTGATGGTGCGCGGCGTTGGACACATCGAGCACATCGACGACATCTCCCTGCCAACTGTCGAGCCTGTAGTATGGCCCCGGCCCGAGACCATCAAACTCAAGGGTTCCGCCGCTGATATCGGTGGCGGCAAAGCTGTGGGTGAGGCCGTCGATGGTCACATCGAGGCCGCCCTGGTCATTGGCGGCAATCGAAAATGCCGTGTCCTCGAGCGCCCTCGTTTCTAAAGCGTCGAAGTCGTGTTCGACAGCGGCGCTCATCAGGCTGTTATAGGCCATCAGGGTCTGGCCGTCCGCCAACGCCTCGCTCGCGGTTCCAGCCGATACGGCAAACACTGCCGGCGAAGGCGTCCCCCCGCCTCCGCCGCCCCCTGTGCTGCCGGTCGAGGAGCATCCCGCCAACAGCGTTGCGGAAAGGCCGATAACAAAAAACGGAGTATATCTCTGCATGGGGTTCCCCTGAAGTTGTCTCCAAAAGCGCCGCGGTCAGTGCCGGTGCGCGATCAGATTTCTGTCAGAAGGGACGCTAACGACCGGTCGAACACCTCAGTATCCCCCACCCGGGGGAGGGTTGGGCGGCGGCGGCGAAAAAACGTCAGACCCGCACCGATTGTCAGCCGGAGCGCCGGGCCATAACGGATCGGATCAGCCCGACAAGGGCGCCTTGCCGGTTAGTGTCGGTTTTAAAGAATATCGAATTAAGATGGGTTTTGGCGGTCTCACGGGCTATCCCGCACTTCTCCGCTGCCTCGGACAGACTCAATCCCGATGTAAGCTCAAGGGCGACGCGCGCTTCGGCCGGGGTAAGGCCGAACGCCTGTTTGAGCAGCGCGGCGCTGGGCATTGGCTGGCGGTCAAGATCGGTCAACAACACGATGAATCGCGCAAAAAAGAACACGCCGTCAAACCGGGTGGGCACCGGCAGCACATCGAGCAGCAATGGACGCCGACCGGGTCTTTCGATGCGCAGCGGTCCCGATGCATCCGGCCCCTCCGCAACCACCTTGCTTATCGCCGCCGAAACGCTGCGGGCAACGGTCCGGTTGTGGGAGGTCACCTTGCGGCCGAGCACAGTTAGACTATCTCCCATCATATGCTCTGCGCCGCGTGTCATCTCGATCACCTGGCCCTGGCTGTCGAGCAGGATGGCCGCATCGTTGAGGGCATCAAGCATGCCCAGCCCAAGCGACGTCTGCACCCAGCCCACGCGCTCGGCCGTCGTAACGACTCGCGCTAGGTGACCTGAAATGGCCCCGAACAGCAACCGGTCGTCCTCCGAGAACATTTCGCCCTTTGCACCGCGAAACACCGACAGCACATATTGGCGGCTGGGCGACTTGAAGGTTATTCCGCCCCACCACTTTTTGCCGTAAGGCAACATGAGCTCCTGGTAGATCGGCTCGCGCTGATGATCCTCCTCGGTCGCGATATCCTGCTCGAGCACGATGGTTTGTCCGCGGTCCGTCAGCGGCCAGCCTCGGTTGGCGCGGTAGTCGTCGAGATGCCACCCATCAACCACAAAGCGCTCGGCGAACTCGGTGAGGTCGGACGAGAACGGCAGGTTGATCGTGTCCTCGGTAGCCACCCTCGGCACGGTGATGGCCGAATCCGCCCCAATGGCATCGCACAATCGCGCCAGACCTGCCTGCCACAATCCGCGCTCGAATCCGGCCTCATAAAGCCCGTCAACTGCCGCACGAACACCCTCCGGCAACATGCCCCGTCCCCCGAAGACCCTCACACATTTGTATTTAAGAGCATTTCACTGTATCTGGCAAACCTGTAACTGTATTCACATCTTCACCGCACGAGCCGCACTGTTTATTTGACCACGGCAAGACACTATTACTCCCCTGGCCCATGTCGTCCCAAGCCGTTATTTCGTCCTCGCAGAAACAACGTCTAAACACGCAATCGTCCAGCATAAACCGTACCGTTGAGCAAACGGTGTTGCAGCTAATGCGATCATGGATTCGATTTGATATTCCGGTTCAGGCAGCCCGGCCTAGCGCCCTCCGGCTGCCTTCGAGATCCCACACAAGCGTCATCACCGCCAGCGGATCGCTCGGAGCGGCAAGCGAGAGCATGCTGGCCCCGCTCGCGCTCAACCGGCGGAATTTTTCGCGTGCCCGATGGTCGCCGATAAGATCTTCGGCGGTGCCGGCCCAGCCGATCACTCCGTTGTCTTCGAGCGCATAAAGCCGGGTCGGCGTCATGGCGACCCCGGCCTCCCGCTCGCGCTCCATCAGATAACGCCGGCCCGACCGTCCGGTCCAAAGCACACTGGCGCTCTCGCCAATGCCGGCTTCCGCAATGCTGTTCAATCCGATCATGGCCCCCTCGAAAACGGCCCCGCGCTATCCCGCCACCAAAGGCGAAAAATTCATTTGGTGACCGGCAGTCACTCCGACCGAACCGGCCCAATGAGAACAAAATTAGAACAAAATGGAGGAAGCGTCAATCCCATGCACTCCCAAATCGTCCCATTCCTCATAAGCGATGTCAAGATATTGTGTCCCGATTACGGCAAAACACAATCTATCGCATTTTGATGACTGGAACACCGATGAGCGCGAGAGGTCAGGACGAGGCGCCCGATTTGGCTTCAAGTTCGTTGAGCCGAGCGCGAAGCCGTGGCGAGATCGGCCGTGCAAGGCCCTTTCTCGCGTCTTCGAGCACCATGGCGTCGGTCTCGGTTTCGATGCGCGCGATCAGAGTTTTCAAAAACTCATCCCCCGGTAGCCCCGGCGGGATCGGCTCGAGAAATTTGGCCCGCGCCGTCCCCGGCCACAAAACGGGGCTGTTGCGCCCCCAATAGAGCCCCGACGTCAGCGCGACGGGCACCACCGGCACATCCATGGCCAGATACATCCGCACGATCCCCGAGCGGTAGGCCGGCGTATCGAGCGGCGCGCGGCGCGTGCCTTCGGGGAATATGATCACCCGGCAACCCTTGCCCAGGGCCGCCCTGGCCTCGTCCATCATGGCGGGCAACGCATCCTTGCCCTTTTTGCGATCGACCGAAATCGTATCCATCCAGCGCGCCGCCCAGCCAAAAAGCGGTATGTCGAGCAGTTCTTTTTTGGCGATGAATGCGGGGTGCCCCACATGGGGCAAGACGGCAAAGATATCCCAGTCCGACTGGTGCTTGGCGCCGATGATGCATCCGCCCGCAGGGATGTTTTCAGCCCCGGTCACCTCGGTTCTGATCCCCACGATCCAGCGCAGGAAAAACAGATTCGCACTGTTCCAGTATTGTGCCAGGCTCCAGCCCACCGATTTGAGGTTCGGTGTCAGCCTGGACATTAATCCGATAATGATCGCCAGAATGATCGTGTGGGCGAAAAACAGCAGATAGAACACCGCCGAGCGGATGGCCTGAACGATCATGGCAAGGTCCTCCCCGGACCGTCAGGAAATTTGCGAGAGGAAGCGCCGCACCGTCAAGCGCGACGTGATCGCGGTTAGTCCGGCAATCACCAGAACGACCCCGATGATGCCCAGAATTCCGCTGATCCCCAGCGCGAACTGCCCGAACAAGACCCCGAGCTGCGCGCTCGACTGTTCGGGCACAACCGTGCTCATCGCCGTTCCTGCTATGATGAAAAAGATGATGGCCGCCACCCCGCCCACCAGTCCGCCCTTGAGCCCGAGCAGCAAAAACCGCCCCTGGAACTCCCCGGCGATGAACGTGTTGGACGCCCCGATGAAATGGAGCACATCGACGATTTCCCGGTTGGTCGACATGGTCCCACGCGTCGCAAAGACAATCGCCAGCGCCGTCGCCACAAGGATCAGCGCGAGCACCAATATCCCCGAAACAACGATCGTACCGGCCATTGTGTTAAGCTGCACCCGCCAGGCCGCGTGCGTTTCCAGCGTCGCCCCCGGAATGGCCGAAATCTCGCTTTCCAGCCGCGAGATGTCGGCAGCGTTGGGATCGGCAAGCTGCACGATCACCAGCCGCGGAATGGCCAGATCCGAAAGGTCCAGCCCCTCGCCCAGCCAGGGCTGCAACAACTCTTCGCTTTCCTCGATCGACACCACCCGCGCGCTCGCAACGCCAGGCACCGCTTCCGACAGCGAGACGGCAAGCCGCAGATTGGAATCGATCACTTCGCCATCGAGCGGGCGGATCTGGATGGTCAGCTCGCGCCCCACATCGGCCGACCAGCCCATCGCCGACTTCTGGACCAAAAGCACGCCGCCAAACGTCACGCAGGACAAAAACGTCATGATGCCGATCAAAAGCATCAGGGTGCGCCCCGCCACCGATTGGGCTGGAACGATTGGGTTGGGACGGGAAAAATTGAGCCTTAACCCCTCACTCATGGATGGTCAGCTCCCCCTCGTTTAGCAGCATGCGCGGATAGCCGAACTTGTCGAGCAACGCCACCTCGTGGGTGGCCAGGATTATCGTCGTGCCCATCTTGTTGAGCTGCTCGAACAGATGCAGCAACCGCTCGGACAGTTCGGGGTCCACATTGCCCGTCGGCTCGTCGGCCAGAAGGATGTCGGGATTGCCGATCACCGCCCGGGCAATCGCCGCGCGCTGCTTTTCCCCGCCCGAAAGCACCGCCGGGTGCGCGTCCATCCGGTCGCCCAGCCCCACCCAGTCGAGCAGTTCTTCAACATTGCCGCGATAGCTTGCTTCGGCCTGTCCGCGCACGCGCAGCGGCAGGGCGACGTTTTCAAAGGTGGTCAGATGGTCGAGCAGCCTAAATTCCTGGAACACGATCCCGATATGACGCCGCATTTGCAACAGCCTGTCGCGGTCGAGCGCGGTGACGTCTTCCCCGAACATCGAAACCGAGCCACGCGTGGGCTTGAGCGAAAGCAGCAACAACCGCAAAAGCGACGTCTTGCCCGACCCCGAGGGTCCGGTGAGAAAATGAAACGAACCCGGCGAGATCGCAAAGGTCAGGTCTTTGAGGATTTCCGGCCCGTGTCCGTATCGAAGGCCCACATTTTCGAACGCGATCAAACCGCTTTTCTCCGCGAATCATCTGGCTGGACACTATCCTACCAGCCATCACCTCCCAATGGCCGCATCAAGGCGGCGTTTCAAGAGTTTTAACCCGGCCCGCTTACGGTCGGGACTTCGATTTTTCGCTCAACCCGTTCGGTTCCTCGCGCGTGATCATCACCTGCCCAAATTGCCAGACGCGCTATAAGCTTGGCTCCGATGCGCTCAGCGCCGCAGGCAGGCAGGTTCAGTGCGCCGCGTGTTCCGAACTCTGGTACGCCACCCCGAGCTTTCCCGGGCCCTCTGCCCCGCGCCGCGATCCCGAACCCACAGACGACGAGCTGATCTTCCGCGCCGATACCGATACCCTGTTTTCCGCCGCCGACGAGGAGATGCTCGACGCCTCCTTCCTGCGCAACCAGCCTGCCCGTCAGCCCGCAGAGCCCGGACCCGAACACCCGTTTCCAAACGACCCCGCGCCATTGCCCGATCCCGGAGATCAACGCCCCCCGATCGACAGCGCCGCCAACCAGGCCCGTATCGAGGCCCTGGCCCGCCGCCGCAACGGCATGCTCGCCGCGCACCCGATCGCCCGGTTCCGCCGCATGTTCCGCTTCGCCATCATTGTCCTGATGATCGCCAGCGTTGTCGCCGCTTTCGCCCTGCGCACAGAGATCGTTTCCGCAATCCCCCAGCTCGACGGGCTCTATCGCCTAGTGGGGCTTAAAACCAATGTCGTCGGGCTCGATTTCACCGAAATTAAGACTTTGCGAACCACGCAGAATGGAAACCCCGCCATTGTGGTCAACGCTAAGATTTCCAACATCACGAATCGCATAACCTACGTGCCATCGGTGCTGGTAAGCCTGCTCGATTCCGCCGGCACCATTGTTTACGAATGGACGGTAACGCCCGCCACACGCAACGTTTTGCCCGGTGATACATTGGCAATCGACGCGCAACTGATCGGACCGCCGCAAGGCGTGACAAATATTAGACTGAGCTTTGTCGACGGCGCCAACGGTTCGGCGGCAGGCAACTGAAAGACCAAACCGAGACTGGTCGTGTTTCCAGAAAAAAGTGGCTACCACTTTTGCGGTTCGGAAACACGACACACCGAGATTGAGCAATCAAGCCATTGCTCCAAAGAATAAGGGTAGAGCCCCATGGCACGCATTCTGGTGGCCGAAGACGACGACAACGTCCGCGCCTTTGTGACCCGCGCCCTCGAAATGAGCGGCCACGAAGTGATCGACGCGTCCGATGGCGGCCTCACCCTCGAAATCGCCAACGAGCACAATGGCAATTTCGACCTGTTGGTCTCCGACATCAAGATGCCCGTCATGGACGGCATCGGCCTGGCCCTCGCCATCGGCGCCCAATACCCCGCCATGACCATCCTCCTGATGACCGGCTTCGCTGACCAACGCGAACGCGCCCATGGCCTGGACGCCCTGATCTATGACGTCCTGGGCAAACCCTTCTCGCTCGCCCAATTGATTGAAAAAGTTAACGACGCACTGGCGGGAAAGCCCGCCGAGATCATCCCGCTGGCAAGATCAGCGCTGTGAGCTGATCCGATCTCACTGCTTGGGGGCGGCTTCCGACGCCATTTCGGTCATGCCGAGCGTATCCGTCGCAGGACGAAACCTGCCGTTCACCTTTCGCCGAATGGCAGAACTGAACGCAGGCCGACCCTAAGCTATTCTGGAGCGCAGGGCCGTGCCGTCGACCTGAAAAAACACCGAAGCGCTGCCCGCTCCAACCTTACGGAAAACTGATTATCCCCACACGCGATAACCGGTCCTTTACCACGATTGGCTATGTTCTCCGGGACTATGACCCAGATCAAGATTTGGGAATCTCGATTGGCATAGAACATCACAGACGCCAATCTGGAAGCCTCTCACCATGACCTCCGATACCGCCGATCTTCTCCAGTCCCGTCTCGACTTTATCGGTCTTGATGACGCTGCGCGAGGCAGCATCCCCGCGCCCAGCCGCTGATCGAGGCTCATCTCGAACCGGCCCTGACCCGGTTTTACGCCAAGATCGCCGAGGTGCCGGCCGTGGCCCGCTTCTTTGATGGCAAGCCACAGATGGATCGGGCCAAGTCCAAGCAGCTAGGACATTGGTCGGCCATTGCGACCGGGCAGTTGGATCAAGCCTATATGGAGGCAAGCAGCAAGGTGGGGCTCCGCCATGCCAAGATCGGGCTGGAGCCGCGCTGGCATATCGGCGGCTATGGCCTGATCATGGAAACACTGGTGCGCGGATTGGTGCACGACACCATGGCGGCAGCGCTCGAGCCGGAAAAAGGCCGCTTCGGCCGTTCCGTGCCGCGCACGGCCGAGGCCGTGCTGGCTGATGCCGATGCCATGGCCGACATGCTGGTGGCCGTGCTCAAATCCATGCTGCTCGATGTCGACATTGGCGTATCCGCTTATTTCGACAAACTGACGGCCGATGCCCGAGAGGCCGATGACGCCGCGCGCGCAAAAATCGACAAGGCCGTCGCCGCGACCGGGGCGGTGCTCCGTGATGTGGCCCAGGGCAATCTCACCAGCCGGGTGACCGAGGCCCTCGACCCCGAATTCGACCAGATCAAGCAGGACACCAATGCGGTAGCGGAACGGCTTACCGAGATCGTCGGGCAATTGCAGCAGACCTCCCGCTCACTCAAGACGGCGACCGGAGAAATTCTGGCCGGCGCCAATGATCTGGCCGACCGCACCACGCGGCAGGCGGCGACAATTGAGCAGACCTCTGCATCGGTTGAACAGCTTTCCACGGCGGTAGTGGAAAATGCCAGGCGGGCAGCAACCGCCAGCGACACGGCTCGCCAATTGTCGCGCAGCGCGACCGAAGGCGGCGCGGTGATGGGCGAAGCCAATCAGGCCATGAGCGCCATCGAAACCTCCTCGGCCAAGATCTCCAATATCATCGGCATGATCGACGACATCGCCTTCCAGACCAATCTGCTGGCGCTCAATGCTTCGGTGGAAGCGGCGCGCGCCGGCGAAGCCGGCAAGGGCTTTGCCGTGGTGGCAGTGGAAGTGCGACGCCTGGCGCAGAACGCGGCCCAGGCCTCCAGCGAGGTCAAGCAGTTGATCGACGCCAGCGCGGGCGAGGTGCGCAACGGCACCCAGTTGGTTGCGCGCGCCGCCGAGACCTTGCTCGATATCCAGACCCGTGCCGAGGAAAGCGCGGGGCTGATCGATGCCATTGCCAGGGCTAATGGCGAGCAGTCGCAGGCGCTTGAAGAGGTGAACGTCGCGGTGCGGACCATGGACGAGATGACCCAGCACAATGCAGCGCTGGTGGAAGAAACCAATGCCGCCATTGAGCAGAACGAAGCCCAGGCGATTGAACTCGATCAGATTGTGGCGGTGTTCCGACTGAACGGTCCCGATCAGTCGGTACCGCAGTCGCAGAAGTTGGCCAAACCCGCACAGGCTGTTCGACCCGTATCGCAGATATCAGGTAATACCGCCCTCGCCGCTGATTGGGAGCAATTCTAGTCTACCCTATAGACACCATTTTATTCTGCCGTCGGGCGGAAATTGCCCCAAATCGCCATCGCCTCGACTTGCCCCGACCGCCTGCATTCAGGGAATCCAAGAGGCGTTGTTGATGACCTAAAAGAGGGCGCGCTGCTGTCGAAGCTCAGCGACCACCTGAATGGCCGCTTTCCTAAGCCCGCCGCCCGGAAGCGGACGGGCAGGAACCCACCTCAAATCGGCTCTCCCCCTCAGTCGCCCGCCCTCACCCACTCCGGCACACTATCGAGCCCAATCAACTCATCGAGCGTCTGCCGCGGCCGCACCGCGTGCCACTTGCCGCCATCCACCAGAACTTCGGCGATCAGCGGGCGGGTGTTGTAGGTCGAGCTCATCACCGCGCCATAGGCGCCCGCGCTCATCACAACCAGCAGGTCGCCCTCGCCCACATCGGCCATCTCCCGATCCAGCCCGAGATAATCCCCCGTCTCGCACACCGGCCCCACGATATCGGCGCGGATGGTCTCAGCCCCCGCGCCCGCTTCCTGCATGGGCAGAATATCGTGATGAGCCTCATAAAGCGTCGGGCGGATCAGATCGTTCATCGCCGCATCGACAATGACAAAGCTCTTTTTCTCTGTCTTTTTGACGTATTCGACCCGCGTCACCATCACCCCGGCATTGCCCGCGATCAGCCGGCCAGGTTCAAGGATCACCCGGCACCCCAGAGCATCGGTGTGCCGGCGCACCAGCTTGGCGTATTCCACCGGATCGGGTGGTGGCGAATTGTCCTGTTGATAGGGAATCCCCAGCCCGCCCCCGACGTCCACATGCTCGATTGCATGTCCCGCCGCCCGCAGCCGCTCAACCAGTTCGGCCAGCAGCTTAAAGGCGTTGTCGAACGGATCGAGATCGGTGATCTGGCTGCCGATATGCATATCGACGCCCACCGCCTTCAAATTCTTGCACGCCGCGATCCGCTCATAGACCGCCTCGGCCCGCGCGTAGGGAATGCCGAACTTGTTCTCCGATTTGCCCGTCGAAATCTTGGCGTGGGTTTTCGCGTCCACATCGGGATTGATCCGCACCGAAACCGGCGCGATTTTGTCCATCTCGGCCGCCACCGCGTTGAGCCGTTCCAGCTCGGGCTCGCTTTCGACGTTAAAGCACAAGATCCCCACGTCCAACGCCCGCCGCATCTCGGCCCGGCTCTTGCCGACGCCCGAAAAGATGATTTTTTCCGCCGGGATCCCCGCCCGCAGCGCCCGCTCGAGCTCACCGAGCGACACCACATCCGCCCCGATGCCCTTTTGCGCGGCAATGGCCAGCATCGCCTGGTTCGAATTGGCCTTCATGGCATAGGCGACCAGCGTGTCGGTGCCGGAAAACGCCCCCATCATCACGTCGATATGCCGGGTAAACGTCGCCCGCGAATAGCAATAGAACGGCGTGCCGATCTCCTCGGCCACCGCCGTCAGATCGACATCCTCGGCAAACATCCAGCCGCCGCGATAGGTAAAATGATGCACCGATTAATTCCCCAGCCGCTCGCGCCAGCCTGTCACCTGCGCCTTGACGTTTGCCGGCGACGTCCCGCCAAAACTCGTCCGCGACTTGACCGAATTTTCCACCCCCAGCACCTTGAACACCTGGCTGGTGATGCGCTCGTCGATTTCCTTGAAATCCTCGATGGTCAACCCTTCCAGCCCGCAGCCCTTGGCCTCGGCCGTCGCCACCGCGCGCCCGGTGATGTGGTGCGCATCGCGGAACGGAACGTTCGCCGCCCGCACCAGCCAGTCGGCCAGGTCGGTCGCCGTCGAAAACCCGGCCCCCGCCGCCGCCGCCATCTTTTCGCGATTGACGGTGAGATCGCCCATCATCCCGGTCATCGCCGCCAGCGCCAGCGAGAAATTATCGAGCGCGTCAAACGCGATTTCCTTGTCTTCCTGCATGTCCTTTGAATAGGCCAGCGGCAGCCCCTTCATCACCATCAAAAGCGATGTGAACGCCGCAAAAATCCGCCCCACCTTGGCCCGGATCAGCTCTGCCGCGTCCGGATTGCGCTTTTGCGGCATGATCGAAGACCCGGTGGAAAACTTGTCGGAAAGCCGCACAAACGCAAACTGCGCCGACGACCAGATCACCAGCTCTTCGGAAAGCCGCGACAGATGCATCGCACAGATCGACGCCGCCGAAAGCGTTTCGAGGATGAAGTCGCGGTCCGAGACCGCATCGAGCGAATTGGCCATCGGCCGATCGAACCCCAGCGCCTGCGCCGTCATCTCCCGATCGATCGGAAACGAAGTCCCCGCAAGCGCTGCCGCCCCCAGCGGGCTTTCATTGAGCCGCGCCCGCGCATCGAGGAGCCGCCCCTTGTCGCGCTCGAGCATTTCCACATAGGCCAGCATATGATGCCCGAAGGTCACCGGCTGGGCGCTCTGCAGATGCGTGAACCCTGGCATCACGCTGTCCGCTTCGGCCTCGGCTTTCTCGACCAAGACCTTTTGCAGCGTCTCGACCTGCGCGGCCAGCATGTCCAGCCCATCGCGCACATAGAGCTTGAAATCGGTCGCCACCTGATCGTTGCGCGAGCGTGCCGTGTGCAGTCGCCCGGCCGGCTCCCCGATCAGATCCTTGAGGCGGCTTTCCACGTTCATATGGATGTCTTCGAGCGCTCGCGAGAAGGTGAACTCCCCCGCCTCGATTTCCCCCCGAACTGTCTCTAGACCGGAGATGATGGCATCCTTATCGTCGCGCGTCAGAATGCCGGCTGCCTCCAGCATCGTGGCATGCGCTATCGATCCGGCGATGTCATGCTTGTAAAGGCGCTTGTCGAAGCCGATAGAAGCGTTGATCTCTTCCATGATGGCGTCGGGGCCGGAGGAAAACCGGCCTCCCCACATGCGATTGCTCATCGGCGCCTCTTACTTAAATAAATTTGCGAGTGATGGTTTTATGGATCAGGACGAAAAGCGAAAATCACCCCGCCCCATCATCCTTGGCACGGGCCTTTTCGCAGCGGCGGTAGGTATAGCCGTGGCCGTCTGGGTTAGCAATGGCGGCGCCAACGCCGCGACCTGCCCGGTGCGCGCCGAGGCCGCACAAGCCATCGACGATGCCGCAACCGGCGAACTCGCCGCTCTTTTACCCTCGTCCCAATGGCGCGACTATTCCGATCTTGCCTTCCAGGACGAGGATGGAAACCCCGTCACGCTCGCCGATTTCGCCGGTAAGAAGCTGCTGATCAATTTCTGGGCCACCTGGTGCGCGCCCTGCCGCGAGGAAATGCCCTTCCTCGATGCGCTCCAAGCCCAATATGGCGGGGACGATTTCGAAGTGGTCGCCATCAGCCTCGATATCGGCGCCGACGGTCCCACCGCCGCTGCCCTGTTCCTTGAAGAGATCGGCGCGCAAAATCTCAAGCTCTTTGCCGATCCGAGCTACAAACTCTTCGAGCGCCTGCGAAATGAAGCGGTAACGCTGGGCCTCCCCGCTACCATTCTCGTCGATGATGAAGGGTGCGAGTTGGCCGTCCTCCAGGGCCCCGCCCATTGGGACACCCCCGACGGCCACAGGGTCGTCGAAACCCTTCTCGAAATCTGACCGGGCAAGGCCGAATTTCTGCTTACTAAAAATTGAGGGATCGGGCGCACACTGATTGGCGGAGGAGCCGCCACCCGCGGCGGCGAAACAGCGGATCACCAGCTTGACCGGTTCGAGCGTTGCCGTTTTGATGGTCACCGACAGTCCTGCAAGGGAGCCGCACCCGGCTGCCCACTGGTCGGCGATAGCGCGAGTCGCGCCACTGAGCGAAATCGGTGCGCTCGACCTTTCGGCCTTTTCGGCCATCCTGGTCGACGCCGATCTCTCCAGCACCGCCACCATCGACCGGCTCAAAAAGAGCCTGCAGGCCCTCGAGCGCAACATCCCACGCTACTTCCTCGTCACCGAGGGTCGGCGCGTGGAGATGGTTCAGGCCAATGTGCTCCGCGCCCACGCCACTGAAACGCGGCCGCTAACAGCCGAGGGGCTCAAGCGCCTGCTCTCGAGCACCTTGCCCCAACCCGTCGACGAGGCGGCCGACACGTCAAGCGCTGCCATAGCTCGGGCGGCCTCCAGGGCCCTCGGCAGCGCCTTTGAATCACTCCGGTCCAACACCGCCCTTGATTCAACCACCGTCGCCAGGGCCAGCAACGACATCGTCGACAGTGTCGGCGCGGGCGGGCTCGGTCAATGGCTCGATACGGTGCGCGCCCATCACCAGGGCACCTACCAGCACTGCCTGCTGGTCACCGGCGTCCTCACCAATTTCGCCCAGAAAGTCGGCATGAGCCAGGCCGATGTCTCCAAGCTCACCACCGCCGGCCTCCTCCACGACATCGGCAAGGCCACGATCCCCGTCGCCATCCTCGAAAAACCCGGCAAGCTCTCCGCTGAAGAATTTGCCGAGATCGCGCGCCACCCGATCGAAGGCTTTGACTATCTTACCGCCCACGCCGATCTCAGCCCCGATATTCTAGCCGCCGTCCGGGGCCACCACGAATATCTCGACGGCAGCGGCTACCCCGATGGCCTCATGGCCTCCCAGATCGGCGATCTCACCCGCATCGTCACCATCTGCGATATCTATGGCGCACTCAGCGAACGCCGCGCCTACAAGCCCGCCATGCCTCCCGCCCAGGCGCTGGCCATCCTCGAAGACATGTGCGTCGCCGGCAAGCTCGAAACCGCCCTCGTCCGCGCCCTGCGCCAGGCGGTGGAGACGGGCTAGGGGCCATATCCAGTACACGGCCGCTCAAAAACCCCTCACACCCAAGGAGAAAGAAGGCCGGCAGGCCGGTGAGGGAGCCTTGGGCGCCAGCCAATCCCCTCACCTCTGCAAGACAGAGCAAAAGAAGACCGACCTTAGGCGCTCTTGTCGATCTGATGGGTTGGCTCGGCTTTGGCCGACACGGGCGCGTCGAGCCGCTCGATAGCCTTCTCGATCATCATCGCCCCACGCTCCCTGGCAATCAGCGCCGTTGTGGCCTCAAGATTGCCGGCCTCGATCCTGGCCATGCGGTGCAAAAGGATTTCGGCCGAATGCTGGATCAGGATCAATATACCCTCGCGGCTCACGCTCTAGGTTGCGTGGACAGTCAGGTCAGGGCGAGCCGAAAGTGGCGATTTTCGAGAGTGATGACCGGCCACAGAAGATCCAGTGGACCTTCTGTAGGGAAGAACGCCCGGCGAACTTAAGCTCGCGGGCTATGAGCGGAGCGTACATTGGGTACGTGAGCACCGGAAGCGCAGACCCGAAGGGCCACGTCAGCGAATATTGCCACTTGCAGGCCGCCATCACCTGACTGTCCATGCAACCTAGGCCCGCTTGTCGACATTGGCTCCCATCCCGGCGGGCGCCGGCGCCGGAGCATTCTCGACGGCCTCGGTCAGCATGGAAATCATGCTCATTTCCATTTCGTGCTGCTTTTTGACCATCAGCATCTGGGCGGTCTGAACGGTCTGGGCCTGTTTCATGGCCACCGCTGTCGCGGCAATATCGCTCATTTTCGCCCATCCTCATCGCTTCTGCGTTCACGCCCCAATCTAAACGCCAGCGCCTAAAAAAACCTTACCCCGAATTAACCATTGGCCCGACGGCCATCGCCGCGGCACTCCTCCGGTATTTTCTGATTTCGCATTGGGGCTGTCCCCTTCCCCAATCCACTACCCGTCACCCCGGGATGATCGCAGAGAGCAAGCCAGCGTGGCGCCTTGAGCGCCAGCTCAAACGCACCGCCTCACCCGCCCCAAAGCGGCACCTGTCGCCGCTTGAACACCACCACCAGCGCCGCCCCGGCCACAACCCCGCCCAGGTGCACCCACCAGGCCACCCCGTCATCGCCCCAGATGAACACATAGAAAAGCTGCGTCGCCACCCACAGCCCCAGCACCGCCCAGGCTGGCAGCGCCAGGGGAAAGGTGATGACCAGTCGGTTGAGAACGAACACCCGCACTTTCGGATAGAGCACAAGATACGCCCCGATGATCCCCGCCACAGCGCCCGACGCGCCCACCAGCGGCCCCATCGCCTCTGGAAACAGCCACAGATGGGCCAGCCCGCTCACCACCCCGCAGGCAATATAAAAGACCAGATATTTCCAATGCCCCATGGCGTCTTCGACATTGTCGCCGAACACCCATAAAAACAACATGTTGGAGAGAAGGTGCAGCCAATCGGCATGCAAAAACATATAGGTGAAGACCGTCGCCTGATCGGGCAGCCAGGGCGCTGGCCCTTCCACGACCCCGCTCACCACCGCCGGGATCATCCCATAGGTGATCTGGCCGAAATAGAGCCCGTCCTGCCCGCCGGCCCATTGCATGAGGAACACGACGATATTGACCCCGATCAATCCGTAATTGACGAAGGGCCGCTCGATATGAGCGATCTTGTTGCTGTCATAGAGCGGCAGAAACATCGGCGCAGTCCCCGGGCTGGCGCCCGGTGTGCCGGAGCGCTTCGAACCACCCGATACCATTTTTGCACCCAGGGCGCGCGCAAAAACAAGACCATCCGCGCAGGCCGGTGCGTGCCGCGCCCGGCGCTCGAAATGTCCATTTGCGCATGGGGCGAGAGGCTTTCCGTCAGCCTCGCCGCCCCTTCGGCTATTCCGCGGGCCTGGGTCGGGCCGGCGAAGCGGTGCGGGACGGCGCAAAAACCGTGTAGGCGAAAATCAGCACCCCGGCGAAAGTCACCAGCGACCCCACAACGACCAGAGGCTCAAAGCTGGTGTTCCCCTGAAGCAGGAAATAGAGCCCCACGATCATGGCGATGACCCCGAGCGTATAGACCCCGTAGTGAATCATCGCCAGACGCAACGCCGCCTTGGCCGGATTGAGTGCGTAATAGGCGCCAAACAGCGCACTGGTCACCCAGCCGAGCAGGTTGAGATGGGCGTGGGCGCCGGTGACGTTGTGGACACCGGAAATGGACATCTGCAACCCCATGCCGATGCCGACAATGAGAAAGACGATGCCGCTCTGGAAAAACAGATGCGAGACCTTGGGCATTTTTTAAACCCTCCAGGGCGAACTCAACCTCCCCTCGAAGTCTCCGCCGCCCTGGTGCCAACAATACGCCTGAAAATTGCTTCGGAAAAGCCGATAATTCCAGGCTCACCGGGCGATACAGACCCTTACCCGTCCTTGGTCGTCCCCGTATTGCGCCCTGGCTCCCACAACACGTCCTTGCTCCCGTTTCCATTGGCCACCCGGCCCAGAACGAACAGCAGATCCGAAAGCCGGTTGAGATAGCGGATCGCTTCGGGGTTGAGGTCGGGCTCGGCCCTTTTGGTGGCAACGCACACCCGTTCGGCCCGCCGCGTTATGGTGCGCGCCAGATGCAGCGCCGCCGAAAGGGCCGTCCCGCCCGGCAGGACAAACGACGTCAGCGGGGTGAGCGCTTCGTTGAACGCATCGATCTGGCCCTCGAGCCATTCCACCTGCCGCGCCGTCACCCGCAACGCCGTGTAGGATCGCCCCTCATCGGGGCCGGGCGTTGCAAGATCGGACCCAAGATCGAACAGATCGTTCTGGATGCGCCCCAGCGCGTGATCGACCCGCGCCATGTCCTTGGTATTGAGCCGCGCCAGCCCGATCGCTGCGTTGGCCTCGTCCACCGTGCCATAGGCCTCGACCCGCAGGTCGTCCTTTTGCCGCCGCGGCCCGTCCACCAGCCCCGTCGTCCCGTCATCACCGGTCTTTGTGTAGATCTTGTTGAGCTTGACCATAAATAAGTACCTGCGGTGTGGGAGCGGGATCAGCGTTGAGGACCAAAGAAATACAATGCCGCCATCAGCAAGGCTACCGCTATGGCCTGCATGATGACGCGGGCCCGCATCAGCTTCTGGCTGGTGTTGCCCGACCCGCCCTTGAACATGTTGTAGAGCCCCATGCCCAAAATGATCGCCACTGCGGCCACGGCCAGGACGATCAGGATGTTGAGGGAGGTTTCCATGGGATCGCTTTCCTAAACTGTCTCGATACGCATGTGTAGAACACGGCATCGCTATCGGGTCATGCCCCATTTTGTCGCCCCGTTCCACCCATCGCGGCATTGATTGCAGATATCGGGGTCCCGAACGCACCGGGCCGTAGCTTTCCACGCCTGGTTTGCGCCAGGATTCAGAACGTGAACTGCGCCCTGATCTCCCCGGGCGCAATCCCCAGCGCCCGCAACCCGGCCAGGCTTTCCGAGCCGCGAGATTTGGACAGCTTTTCCGCATCCTCACCGACGATCAGCGGATGGTGGGTATAGACCGGGCTCGGCAAATCCAAGAGAACCTGCAAAAGGACGTGAATGTCAGTCGAGGCGTAAAGATCCATGCCGCGCGTTACATGCGTTATGCCCTGAATGGCATCGTCGACCACCACCGAGAGATGATAGCTGGTCGGCGTATCCTTGCGCACGATCACCACATCCCCCCACCGCTCGGGCTCTGCCCGGCGCTTGACCACTTCACTGGCGGGGTCGGGCATCGCCTCACGGATAGAAAGTTCCCCTTTTCCGTCAAGCGCTCGTCCCACGTCGAGCCGCCACTGCACCGGCACGCCGGCCTCGAGCTTTTCCAGTCTTTCAGCCCCCGGAAGATGCCGGCAGGTCCCCGGATAGATCGGTGCCCCGTCCGGATCGGTCCGCCCATCCGCCGCCGCCCGGATTTCGGCCCGCGTACAAAAGCACGGATAGAGCAGACCCTTGCTCCGCAGGGCATCGGCCGCCACACGGTAGTCATCGAAATGGGCCGATTGGACCCGCACCGGCTCGGGCCATTCAAGCCCAAGCCATTGCAAATCTTTAAAAACCGCTTCGACAAATTCGGGTCGACACCGCACCGTGTCGATGTCTTCGATCCGCAGCACAAACGCTCCGCCCAGCGCTCTTGCCCAATGATCGGTATAAAGCGCCGAATAGGCATGCCCCAGATGCAACCGCCCGTTCGGGCTTGGCGCGAAGCGGAAAATACGTTGAGATGGGAACGACATGACCAACCGCAAATCCTCGTTGAAAGCCCCTACCATGAGCGCCCTCGCCACTCCACCCCGGCTCGACAGCGCCCAGGCGCTGGCTGTCCATCTTGAGGGATTGAGCCAGCGCGACGAGCGCCTTGCCGCTGCCATCAGCCGGGCCGGCGAAGTCACCCTGCGCAATTCTCCATCGGGGTTCGAGGGCATGGCCCGGATCGTTTGCGGCCAGCAACTCTCGGTCGCCTCGGCCCGCGCCATCTGGGGCCGGGTCGAAGCGCTGGGCGCCATAACCCCCGATGCCTATCTCGGATTCGACGAGCAAACCCTGCGCAAGACCGGACTCTCGCGGGGGAAATTCGAAACCATTCGCGGCGTCGCCCTGGCCATCACCGAACAGGGCCTGGACTTTTCCCAGGTCGATGTAATGGAGCCCGACGCCGCCATCGAAACCCTCACCCGCCTCAAGGGCATCGGCCCCTGGACCGCGGAAATCTACCTCCTGTTCTGCGCCGGCCACCCCGACATCTTCCCCGCCGGCGACCTCGCTCTGCAAAAGGCGGTCGAGCACGCCTTCAATCTTCCCGCTCGCCCACTGCCCAAGGAATTGATCCCCCTGGCCGCCCAATGGTCGCCGCATCGGGGCGCCGCCGCCCTGATGTTCTGGCGCTATTTCTCGGCCATGAAAAATTCTGACGCCTGGGACGCGCTCTAAATTTTTCCAACCCCAAGGACCATTGATGACCGAACCCGTAAAGCTCTCCGGCCCCATGCTTCCCGCTGCCTCGGGATCCGCGAAAAGTCTCGTCGTGCTCCTGCACGGCTATGGCTCGGACGGCCGCGACCTCATCGCCCTCGGCCAGTTCTGGCGCGACAGTTTCCCCGATACGATATTCGTCGCGCCCAACGCCCCCCATGTCTGCGGCGGCAATCCGTTCGGCTATGAATGGTTTCCCCTCGACCTTGAGGGAGACCGCACCCTTGCGCGCCTCTCCGGCGCCGACACCGCCCGGCCCGTGATCGACGCGTTCCTCACCGACCTGTGGGCCCAGACCGGCCTGGGGCCCGCCGACACGATCCTCGTGGGCTTCTCCCAGGGCGCCATGATGGCGCTCTATACCGGCCTGCGTCTTGCCGAACCCGTCAAGGCCATCATCGCCTTTTCCGGCCTCATCGTCGCGCCGGAAAAGCTCGAGGCCGAAATCGCCTCAAAGCCGCCCGTGCTGCTGATCCATGGCGATCTGGACGATGTGGTCCCGGTCATCGGCAGCGAAACCGCGCTGCCCAAACTCATCGATCTCGGAATAGACGCGCGGCTCCATATTTCTCAAGGCTCCGGTCACACCATCGCTCAGGACGGGCTGGAGACCGCCACGACGTTCCTGCGCGGGATCCTCTAGAGCGCGTCCAGCAAAAGTGGAAACGGTTTTACGGTTCGGACGCGCGACGAAACAAGGACCTAGATCCAGTCCGCGATTCGAAGAAAAGCGGACTAGATCTAGCGAGTTGGATTCCCCACAGCTTTTCAACAAAGTTCTTCACAGCCCTGTCACAAGAGGCGTAGAATATAGCCATGGAATCGCCGGAGCGCTTCCGGCAGCGGTCAGAGCGCATTCAGGATTGGAAGCGTTGCGGGGAGGTTAAGTCCATGCCCCGGAGGATTTTGTGACAATCCACGTGTCACCTCAGGCCTGTCCCGCTCTAGTCCTGAACGCTGATTTCAGGCCGCTCAGCTATTATCCATTGTCCTTGTGGAACTGGCAGGACGCCATAAAGGCCGTGTGCCTGGACCGTGTGCACATCGTTTCCGAATATGACAAGGTGGTCCGAAGTCCGAGCTTCGAGATGCGCCTGCCGAGCGTCATTTCGCTCAAAGACTATGTCCAGCCCGCCAAATACCCCGCCTTTACCCGCTTCAACGTTTTCCTGCGAGATCGTTTCCAGTGCCAGTATTGCGGCTCGCGTCACGATCTGACCTTCGATCACGTCCTGCCCCGCTCCAAGGGTGGCCGCACGACCTGGGAAAACATCGTTGCCGCCTGCTCGCCCTGCAACCTGCGCAAGGCCAATCGCACCCCGCGCGAAATCGGCATGATCCCGCGCCAGAAGCCCTACCAGCCCACGGTGCACGATTTGCACAACAACGGCAGGGCCTTCCCGCCCAACTATCTCCACGATAGCTGGCTCGATTATCTCTATTGGGATATCGAACTGGAGCCGTAAGCCGATTTACGCCTTGCGCAACTGCCCGATAATGGCCAGCACCAGCAGCACCACGATGGCTGCCGAAATCAGCGCATTGAACCCGGCCAGCGAGATGCCAAACATCTCCCACTGAATTGCGTCGCACGGCACGATGCGCACATCGCTCATGTCTGAAAGCATATCGAGGCTGATCGCGTCGTCGCCGACCCCGGTGCAGCTTTGCGGCCCCGGCCACCAGCCCCATTCAACGCCCGCGTGATAGCCCCCGACCCAGGTTCCCCACGCAAACAGCGCCGCAACCACGCCCATCAACCCAACCCGGAACGGGGTTGGAAGCTTGGTCCACACGATCAGCGCCAGGGCCAGCAACGGCAGGCCGATATAATAGGGCCAGCGCTGGGTCAGGCACAATTCACACGGATAAAGCCCGCCGATGAACTGGAACGCCAGCGCCCCGAGAATGGCGGCAAGCCCCAGAACGAACGCCGCGCCGGCCTTGGCCCGGTCCGATGCCGGTGAAAGTTGAGAAGTCTGCGACATGAGGCGAAAATCCTAGTTCAGATACCGAATGGCGACGAAACCGCCGATCAACAGCACGGTAAAGACGATTGTGACCAGACCGAGCCGCTTTTCGATGAAATCGCGGATCGGAGGGCCGAAAAAGTACAAAAGCGTCGCCACCAGAAAGAACCGCGCGCCGCGCGAGATGATCGAGCCGATTACGAAGACCGGCAGCGACAACCCGGCAAACCCCGAAGTGATAGTGAAGACCTTGTAGGGCACCGGTGTGAACCCGGCGACAAAGACGATCAGCAGCCCGTAATCGGCAAACCACTGCTGAAGCTGCTCGAAGGCCGGCCCGTAGTGGTAAAAATCGATGATCGGTCGCGCCAGCGGCTCGAACAGGAACGCCCCGATCACATACCCGAAAATCCCCCCCAGCACTGAGGCGACCGTACAGATCGTCGCGTTCCACCAGGCCGATTTGCGGTCCGCGACCACCATGGGAATCAGCATCACATCGGGGGGCAGCGGAAAAAACGAACTTTCGGCAAAACTCACCCCGGCCAAGGCATAGGGAGCCTGTCGGCTCATGGCCATTTTCATGGCCCAGTCATAAAGGCGGCGCAGCATATATTGGTCGTCCCCAACTGGCGGGCGGGCGGGCCGGCAAGCCATGCTCCATCCGCACCAACTTTTCAATCGCGATCACGCCGGATTTACGGCGCACTCTGCGAGCACTTCGATATCTGTATCGGCAAAAGGTTCAAAAAGCGCCAAGGCTCTCTTATCGCACCGCGCGCGCCAGCGCCGTTCGGGTTGCCCTCAGAAGCGCCACAAAACGCCGCGATCGGGCGATCGAGGCTTCGATTTCCCCGATTTTCTCCGCGAGAAAGCTGTCGGCATCAAACGCTTCGAGATCGCCGGTTTCCATCACCTGAACCAGCATTTCAAGCTCGGAAATACTCATCCCGGCAGCCCGAGCCTGCGCGATCATGTCCAGCCGTTCCACGGTGTCGTCGGGGTAGTCGCGATAGCTGTTGGAAGGGTCGCTGGACGGTCGGGAGGAAATCAGTCCCCTGCGCTCATAAAACCGGATCGTATCCCGCGTCATGCCTGTTTGCTTTGCCAGGGCGCCGACTCGCATCATGACTCCAAAACCATTGACCGCACTCCATGGTTTTACTATGGTTCACACCCGACGGTGTCAAGATGGCCGATCGGGCCAAAAACAATGGAGACCGCTGTGGGACCGATTTGTCAGAGCTGCTCAATGCCCATGAGCAAGGACCCCCAAGGCGGAGGCACCAATGCCGATGGCAGTCGTTCTACTCTTTATTGTTCGCTGTGCTTTGAGGACGGGGCGTTCACCCAGCCCGGCTTTACGGTCGCGCAGATGCAGCAATATTGCATTGACCAATTGCGCAAGCAGGGCATGCCACGCGTGATGGCGTGGGCATTTACCCGATCCCTGCCGCGTCTGCAGCGCTGGCGGAGCTAGCCTTGGGCGTTCTCGATCAGCTCGCCTGTGCGTTGGACCGCAATGACGAGCAACCCAATATTGCTCTTGCCGAACAGCTCGTGGCGCAAAGGGACCACGCGGCAATCGCCACGCTGGCCGATGCGCTGCAGAATGCCGGCAAGGCCGTCGCAAATGACGCCATCAAGGTCCTTTACGAAATCGGCTACAGGGCACCCGAGCTCATCGCGCCCCACGCCGGTGCATTTCTTTCCCGCCTCGATGCCGGCGCCAATCGTCAAGTCTGGGGCGCTTTGAAAGCCCTCGAAACCCTGGCACCGCTCGAACCGCGATTGCTGAGCGAACATCTCGATACCATACTGGCCGCCGCTGACGCCGGGTCGGTCATTGCCAAAGACGCAACGATGGGGATTCTCGCGGGGCTGGCCCGTTCCGGCCAGTACAAAAAAGCGGCCCCGATCATGCTCGATCGGATCGAAACGGCCCCAGTCAATCAATTGCCCGCCTATGCCGAGATTGCAGCCTCGGTCGTTGCCGGCCCCGAACGCGCGCGGCTTCTTGCCATCCTTGAGAGGCGGGTGACATCTGTCGCCCAGCCGGCAAAGCAAAAGCGCATCGCCAAGGTAGTCCGATCCCTCTCGCGCTGATCGGTCCTCACCGGCAACAAAATCACCATCACGTTCAAAAAGGGCGCATCAGGGCAATTGACGCCGCGTCCTGTTTGCCTATAGTCCGCCGCGACAAATCTGCTGCGGGTGTGGTGGAATTGGTAGACGCGCTGGACTCAAAATCCAGTTCCGAAAGGAGTGCCGGTTCGATTCCGGCCACCCGCACCACGATTTGATCTAGCTTCCCTGCGTATCGCGCGGGGCAAACAACCGGTTCCGTGATCCCGTTATATGCTGGCGCATCAACGCTCGCGCCCCTGCCGCATCCTGATTGAGGATCGCCTGGTAAATGGCGGTATGCTCGGTAAACACATGCTGCAATCCGTCATGGGTGCTTTTCAGCGACAGCCCGTGAAATCGCATGCCAACCGCGATGTGGTCCTCGAGCGCCTGCATCGCCGTGGCAAAATAGGGATTGCCCGAAGCCTGAGCGATCGACAGATGGAACATGAAATCGGCATCGGCGCGGTGCGCCTGTCGGTTCGTGGCGTCGCGCAGCAGCGCCAGCGCTGTCTTGATCTTGACCAGCGCCTCATCCGACCGTCGCGCCGCGGCCATGGCCGCCGCTTCAGGCTCGATCGTGAGGCGAAAATCATAGCAGTGCTCCAGATCCGACAGATTTTCCATCTGCCCGAATCCCAGAGGTTCCTTGATCCCCTGCTCGCGCACAAAAGAGCCCGCCCCGCGCCGCGAATAGATCAGCCCCTGATCGCGAAGCCGTTGCAGCGCGTCACGGACAACGGGGCGCGACACCTGGAACTCGGCAGCCAGCGCGTGCTCGGTCGGCAGGCGTTCATCGACGCCATAGGCGCCAGATTTGATTGCCTTCTGGATGCGGTCGAACACAGCGTCTGAAAGACTGCGCCGCACATTGAGACCATCCGACATCGACATCTAAGACCTACCCCGCGCCTGAATGCCCCTGTTCACAATCCTGACCAAGGCATCGGGCTCTCCAAATCCCCCGGACTTCGTGATTAGCTTGAACCCTAAAGTCTGGGCAATAGGCAAGCCAGCCAGCACCTCGCCGAGCACCTCGATCATCCCGATCCCCAAATGCTCGAGCACCGCCTGTGCCGTCGCGCCGCCCGAAAGCACCACAAGGGTGTCATCGAGCGGTCCCGCACTCGCAAGCCCCTCGGCCAGCCGCCGCGCCACATCCGCCGGATCGTCGGACTGCTGCCCCTGCGTGGCATGAAAAATGATGACATCGCTCCCGGCTCCCGATCCATCAACAACCGCCCCGCCCGGCGCCGCGACATAGGCCGCCTCCGGACACGCCTGGCGCAACCGCCCGATCTGATCCAGCGTGATCGGATCGCGCGATCCGAGAACGAAAATCACGCGCCTGGCGGAGATATCGGGAACTGGCTGAACGCGTTCTCCCCCCATCCGCCCGGCCATCGCTTCGGCCAGCGCCCGCGCCCCCACCGCAAGGTCGTCCGGCGCAACCTCGAGCGCCGCCTCGATGTCAGCCCGATCCGACACGTCGGGCACGAACGCCCTTTGTGCATGCCGACCCAGCCTTTCACGCACATCGATTGGCGTATCCACGCCAAATCCGCCCAGCCTGCCGGCCTTCACCCAGCGGCCGAATTCGGGGATGGCCGGGACGACCAGCGCGCGCTCAAAGCCAATCATATCGAGCTCGGCCGCAACATTTCCCTTGAGGCGGGAATCGATTTTCTTGAACAGTCCCACCGTTTCGGGCAGCCCCTCAAGCACCGCGCCCATGCGACTCCTCGCCGTATCGGGATCGACCTCCCGGCTGTCGGTTGAAACACCGACCACCGATGCGCCCGCCGCAAGCGCCTCGGGCAACCCGTGGGGTGAGAGCGCGACCACGGTCTTGAGCCCCCGCATGGCAAACGGTGCTGCCGCATCGAGCGCCCCGGTCAGATCATCGGCGATAATCGCCAGATCGGTCATTGCGTTGCGGCGCCGGCCAGCCGCCGCTGCGCCTGAACATCGGGGTCGGGATCGAGATTGGCGGCCAAAAGCCGCTGCGTATAGGGATGCCGGGGCGCCGAAAAAATCGCCTCGGTCGGCCCACGCTCGACGATCTCGCCCGCTTTCATCACCACGACTGTATCGGCAAAATCGCGCACCACACCAAGGTCGTGAGCGATAAACAGATACGAAATGCCCAGCCGCTCCCGCAGGTCGTCTAGCAGCGCCATCACTTGTGCCTGCACCGAAACGTCGAGCGCGGAAACCGCCTCGTCGCAGATGATAAGGTCCGGTTCCAGCGCCAGGGCCCGCGCAATGGCGATGCGCTGGCGTTGCCCGCCCGAAAACTGATGCGGATAGCGCGATGCGTGTTCAGCCAGCAGCCCGACCTGTTCGAGCAGTTCGGCAACCCGCTGGCGCCTTGCCCTGCGGTCGGGTATCAACCTGTGAATGTCCCAGCCCTCAGAGATCAGCTGATAGACGGACATGCGCGGATTGAGCGATTGGGTGGGGTCCTGAAACACCATCTGGATTTCGCGCCGCACCGCAAGAAGGTCGCGCGCCGGCATGGTGACCAGATCGCGCCCCTTCCAGAGCGCCTTGCCGCTGTCGGGCTTTTCGAGCCGCAACAGAGTCCGCGCCAGCGTCGATTTGCCCGATCCGCTCTCCCCGACCACGGCCAGGCTCTGGCCGCGCGCCAGCGTGAGCGATACGCCCTTGAGCGCGGTGAATTCGCCATAGGTTTTCACGAATTCGGAAATTTCCAGCAGCGCCGGCGCATCGGCTTGGAGCGTCTTGATCGCGCCCTTGCCCGGCGCCGCCCCGATCAGCTTTTTGGTGTAGGGATGCTGGGGGTTGTGATAGACCTCGCGGGCCGTGCCGCGCTCGGCGATTTCGCCCTGGCTCATCACCACGACCCGGTCGGCGATCTCCGCCACCACGCCCAGATCGTGGGTAATCAGCACCAGCCCCATGCCTGTTTCCGCCTGCAATTCCTTGAGCAGCGCCAGCACCTCGGCCTGGATTGTCACGTCCAGCGCTGTGGTCGGCTCATCGGCGATCAGGATGTCAGGCTTGAGCATCAGCGCCATGGCGATCATCAGCCTCTGGCGCTGGCCGCCCGAAAACTGGTGCGGATATTTCTTCAGCGCCTTTTCGGGCTCGGGTATCCCCACCCGCGTCACCAGCTCCAGCGCCCTTGCCCGGGCCCTATCGAGTGGGCGACCATGCGCTGTCATCATCTCGACGATCTGCCAGCCCACCGTATAGACCGGATTAAGATGGCCCAGCGGATCCTGGAAGATCATGGCGATCCGCTTGCCGTTGAGCGCGCGGTGCTCCTCATAGCTGACCTTGAGCAGATCCTTGCCCTCGAACAGGATTTCCCCGCTGGTTATTTCCGCTGGCGGGGTATCGAGCAAATTCATCACCGCCGAGGCGGAGACCGATTTGCCCGATCCGCTTTCGCCAAGAATGGCCAGGGTCTCGCCCTTGTTGACCGACCAGGACACATTGCGCACCGCATGCACGGTGCCGCGGACCGTGTGAAAGTCGACCGAAAGGTCACGAACGGTAAGCAGGGCATCAGTCATTGGCGGACTTCCGGCTTTCGAGGCGCCAGCGCTGCGCGGGATCGAGCGCCACGCGCATCCAGTTGGACAGCAGGTTCAGTGACAGCGCCGTCAGGACGATCATCAGGCCGGGCCAGAACGAAAGCCACCAGGCGGTATTGAGATAGGGCCGCCCCTGACTGACCATCAGGCCCCAGGTGATATTGGGCGGCTGGATGCCGATACCCAGAAACGACAGTGAGGATTCGGCCAGCATCACGAAGGCGAAATCAAGCGTGGCAATGGTCACCAGCGTCGGCGCGATCACCGGCAGGATATGGCGCAGCACGATCCGGATGTTGGACGCCCCCATCACCACCGCCGCCTGGACGAACATGCGCTCGCGCACTTCGAGCACCTCGGCGCGCGTCGTTCGCAGATAGATCGGAATGCGGGTAATCGCCAGCACCAGGATCATGTTGGGGATCGACGGCCCCAGAACGTAAAGCACCACCACGGCCAACAGCAGAGAGGGGAAACTCATGATGACGTCGGCCAGCCGCATGATGAGCTGGGAGACGTTCTTTCCCATATAGCCGGCAATCAGCCCGAACAGCGCCCCGACACTGAGCGCCAGCGCCACGGCTCCGGCAGCGACCAGCATTGTGCTTTGCGCCGCGACAACCAGCCGGGCCAGCATGGGGCGCCCCAGCGAATCTCCTCCCAGAACGAAGATCCAGCCACGCGTCAGGTCGAAAGGCGGGCTGTTGCGCCCCCGCAGATTCTGCGAGGTCGCAAGATCGCCCAGCAGCGCCGGCCCGATGATCGCGCACACGATGACCACGAGCAGAAACAATGCGGAAACCAGTGCGAACTTGTCGCGCCAGACCATCGAAATCAGTGCCCTCGCCCCGCTTCTTGGCTCTTCGGGAATGGATTTTGAAGCTGTGATATCGGTCACGGACATCCCTCCTATTGCCGGATGCGCGGATCGAGCACCGAATAGGCGATGTCGATCAGGATGTTCATGATGAAAATGGCAATCGCGGTCACAAGGATCGCGGCCATCACCACGTTGAAATCGCGCTGCAGGATCGAATCGATCATCAGCTTGCCGATTCCGGGAAACCCGAAGATCGTTTCGACGATCACGGCGCCATTGAGCAGCGCGGCGGCCTGATCCCCGATCACCGTGATCACCGGCAGCATGGCGTTGCGCAGCGTGTGCACGAAAATGAGCGGCCGGTTCTTGACGCCCTTGGCCCGCGCCGTCTTCACATAGGGCGCCGATAGCGCCTGCAGCATGGACCCGCGCACCACCTGCACGATCAGCCCGAACGGGCGGATGAACAGCACGGCGACCGGCATGATCCAGTGCCAGGGCGTCCCCACCCCCGACGTGGGCAGCCACGCCAGGTTGATCGCAAACAGCACGATGGCGACAATGGCGATCCAGAAATCGGGAGCCGACGCCCCGATCAGCGAAACCACCGAAATCCCGCGATCGATGAGCCCGCCGACATTGAACGCGGCAATCGAGCCCAAAACGATGGCGGCGACAATCACCAGCGTCATGGTGATCAGCGCCAGCGGCAGGGTCCAGGCATAGGCTTCGATCACCACATCGATGGCCGGACGGGCCCGTCGCAGCGATTCCCCGAAATCGAGATGGATCAGATCCCAGACATAGAGCCCGAACTGTTCGATGATGGGACGATCCAGCCCGTTAAGCGCCCGGAACTGCTGCTTCATCTCCTCGGTCGCATCGATCGGCAGGAACAGCGCCGCCGGATCACCCGTCAGTCGCGAGAGAAAAAACACGAGCACCATCAGGACGATGAGCGACAGCAGACTGGCGATCGCTCTCTGGCCGATCAGTTTCATCATTGCGGTTCACCAATCGATTTTAGAAAAAGGGCGGCGCGGGAGATGATCCCGCGCCGCCCGACACAATGTCCAGCCTCTAGTTGAAGCCGATTTGCGACAGCTGCAATTGCTGGTTGGTGGCAATCGAGGGCATGAAGTCCAGCCGCTCGCTGACCCGGCTATGGCCGACCATGTGGAACAGCAGCACATCGGCCACCACTTCGTCCTGCACATAGGCGAACAGTTCAGACCAGAGCGCTTCGCGTTCTTCGCCGGTCGCCGCAGTTGCGCGCTCGATCAAATCGTCGGCATGCGGATCGGCAATGCCCGACTGCGTCCCATCGCTGTGGTACTTGAAGTACATCGAAAACACCGGATCGCCGCGACCATTGTCGTGCTGGGCCAGGATCAGCCGCGTGCCTTCGCTCTCGGGATAGGGCTTGGAGTAGAACTGCTCGTGCTCAGCCACTTCCACCATGCGCAGCGATGCGTTGAACCCCACTTCGGTCAGCATCTGGGTCAGCGCCTCGGTGACTTCGGTCACATTGGGGAAGTTTTCCGTGCGGGCGATGATTTCGATGGGCAGGCTCACATCCACGCCATCCGCTTCGGCCTCGGCCAGCAATTGCCGTGCGAGGTCGGGATCATAGGCGGGCGGGGTGAGATCGCCATTCCAGCCCAGGGTCGTCGGCGGCACTATCGCTACGGCAAGATCGGTTCCTTCCGACAACAGCGTGCCAATGAACGCCTCGCGGTCGATCGCCGCATTGAGCGCCTGACGCACGCGGATGTCGTTGGTCGGCGCGTCGGAGCTGTCGATGCGCAGATAAACGGTTTCCGAGTTGGGATAGGAAAAATCGGTCGCCGGGTTGGTGGCTTCAAGCTCGGTGATCTGCGGAGCGATATCGGCTTCCCCGGTTTCCACCATTGCGGCGCGGACCGCGGGCTCGGACCGGAACACATAGCGCGCCGAAGTCACTTCCGGCATCTCGCCCCAGTAATCATCGCGGCGCTCGAGCAGGATATGCTGTCCCGCCTGCCATTCGGTCAGGGCATAAGGACCGGTGCCAACAGGCTCGCGCACGAATTCCATCGGCGTTTCCGAGGGAACGATGGTCACCAGCGTCATGAGCAGCGGCAGGATCGGCTGAGCCGGATCAGCCGTCACGTCGACTGTCAGATCGTCGACGACGTCAAATGTCAGCTCCGTATCGGCGAAATAGCGGGCGCTCTCGCAGGTGATCTGATCGGAGAAAACCCGATCGAACGAGTGCTTGACGTCCTCGGCGTCGAAAGCCGAGCCGTCCGAAAAGGTCACGCCGGGACGCAGATTGAAGCGCCACACGCCATCGCCCATGTCTTCCCAGCTCTCGGCGAGACGCGGCATCAGCCCCTCGTCGCCGCGAACGTCGAGTTCGGTCAGCGTTTCGCTCACATTCTGCATGATGACGCGCCCGATATTGGAGCGGGTGGCCATGCACGGTTCGACGAGATCGAGTTCTTCGCTCAGAACCACCGTAATGTCGGTATTGTCCTGGGCCAGGGCCGGGCTTGTCGCAACAGACGCAACAAGCGCGCCGGCAATCAGATATCTCAGGGTCAAGGCTTCCTCCCTTGGCAGCTTCATCGAGCGGCTGACCGGCGCTGCCGGGCGCTCAGCCGCAATTTTTTGGACCTTTCCGTACCGAAAGGACCGGCCGCCACTATTCACAGCCCGCACCAATTTGTCAAACGCAAATCCATATTGTCATATTTGCTCACGCATATCGTTGATATAAATCTCTGTTCTTATTACCTATTTTGCAAATCTGCAAAAATATCTTACAACTTTTTATAGCTGGATAACTTGACAACTTTATTGCGGCAGTGGAGGTATGACGGGAAAAACAAGGAGGAGCCATGTCTCCCGACGACATCGCCAGGAACATGACAGGACAGCTCTCGGATCGCCCTGATGGCGGCCGGCAAGCCCTTCTGCCCTCGCCAATGGTACAGAACCATGCAGCCTTCATCGAGCGCTTCGAAGACGGGACGCTGGCCTGCCTGTGGTTTGGCGGGACGCTCGAGGGCAAATCAGACATTTCGATCTTTGCGAGCACGCTCGCCCCAGGGTCGGACACATGGAGCGCACCGGTCCGGCTGTCGGACGATCCGAACCGTTCCGAGCAGAACCCGGTGCTCGCCCATAACGGGCACCATTGGCAGCTCTTCCATACGGCTCAGCCCGCCGGCAATCAGGACGAATGCCTGCTGCGGGCCCGGAACATCACCTTGACCGACGGCATCCTCACGGCCGGTGAGCCGCGCACCATCGATCTGCCGCTCGGCAGCTTCATCCGTGCCCGTTTCGTTCGCCGCGCCGATGGCGCATGGATGATGCCGGTCTTCCGCTGCATTCCCCGCCCCGGTCAGCGCTGGAACGGCAGCCACGATACCGCCGCCGTCGCCACGAGCCACGACGATGGAAACACATGGACGCTCGAGGAGGTCCCCGGCTCCATCGGCTCGGTTCACATGACCATAGTGCCACTCGACGGAAACGAGATGGTCGCCTTCTATCGCCGCCGCCAGTCCGATTTCGTGCACCGCTCGGAAAGCCAGGATGGCGGACACACCTGGTCCGAACCGCGCCCCACCGACGTGCCCAACAACAATTCATCGATCAACGTCATCCGCCTCGCCGACGGCCGGCTGGCCATGGTCTGCAACCCGGCGTCCGCAGCCACCTCGCCCGACCGCCGGACCTCCCTTTATGACGAGATCGAAGAAGGCGACGACCGCCCAGACGCGACCGGCGGTTGCGCTCCGGTCTGGGGCGTGCCGCGCGCGCCACTCAGCCTTTGCATTTCGACCGATGGCGGCAAGACCTTTCCCCTCCGCCGCGTCATCGATGACAGCGCCGGAACCTGCCTCTCGAACAATTCCGAGGACGGGCGCAACAAGGAATTGTCCTACCCTTATCTTCTCGAAGGCGAGGACGGTGATTTGCACGTGGCCTACACCTATTTCCGCAGGGCCATCAAATATGTCCACCTGCCCAAGGGCTGGATCGACGGAGAAACAGCGTGAGCGCCATCATCGGCATTACAATGGGCGACCCCGCCGGCGTCGGCCCCGAGATCACGGTGCGCGCCGTGGCCGAAATGGATGATGCCGGGCGTGAACGCACCCGCATCTACGGCCATCGCGCCACCCTCGAAGCCGCGGCCCGCGCCACCGGCGTCAGCCTCGATCTAGATGCACTGGTCATCGATTTCGAAATTGAAGGCGGCGCCCTCCCCTGGGGCAAGCTCGACGCCCGCGCCGGCGATGCCGCCTACCGCTTTATCGCGGGGGCCGTCACCGACGCCCTTGACGATGCCATCGGCTGCATCGTCACCGCACCGATCAACAAGGAGGCCCTCAATCTCGCGGGCCACCATTATGACGGCCACACCGGAATGCTCGCCGCGCTGACGGGGCAAAAATCGGCCTTCATGCTGCTGGCGTCCGAGCGGCTGAAAGTCATCCACGTCTCGACCCACGTCTCGCTCAAGACCGCTATCGACCGCGCCACCCCCGCCCGCATTCTCGACACCATCCGCGCCGGCAACGATCATCTCAAGCGCATCGGATACGAAAAGCCCCGCATCGCCGTTGCCGGGATCAATCCCCATTGCGGCGAAAGCGGCCTGTTCGGCACCGAGGATGACCAACAGATTGTCCCCGCCGTCGACATGGCTCGCGCCGAAGGGATCGACGTCACCGGCCCCATTTCCGCCGACACCGTCTATCACCGGGCCTATAATGGCGCTTTCGATCTGGTGGTCGCCCAATATCACGACCAGGGCCACATCCCCATCAAGCTCGTTGCCTTCGATACCGCGGTCAATGTCTCGCTCGGCCTGCCCATCGACCGCACCTCGGTCGATCACGGCACGGCCTTCGACATTGCCGGCACCGGCAAGGCCAACCACACCAACATGAATGCCGCCATCGCCTATGCGCGCCGGCTGGCTGCCGGGAGCAAATGATGAACCCCGCCCGCAATCTTCCCATAAGCGGCGTCTATTGCGCCGCCGCAACCCCGGTCCTTGCCTCTGGCGAACCCAACCACGCGGCCTTTGCGATCCACGCCAAATCGCTGCTCGAAGAAGGCTGCGACGGCATCGCGCTTCTGGGCACCACGGGCGAGGCCAATTCTTTTTCCATTGCCCAGCGCCAGGCTTTGCTCGAGCATGTCATCGCTTCGGGCATCGACCCCAAACGCCTGATGCCCGGCACCTCCCAGACCAATGTCGCCGATAGCGTCGCCCTCATCCGGCACGCGGTCGAAGCGGGCGTTGCCGCAACGGTCGTCCTGCCGCCCTTCTATTACAAGGGCGTCACCGACGAGGGCCTGTTCCGATTCTATGCCGAGCTGATCGAGGGCGTGGCGAGCAACGATCTGCGCATCGTTCTCTATCATATCCCGCCCATCGCTCAGGTCGGGCTTTCGCTCGAGCTCGTGGGCCGGCTGCTCGAAAGCTTCCCCGGCACGGTGATCGGCATCAAGGACAGCTCGGGCAAACTCGAAAGCATGCAGGCCTTCGCCAATGCCTTTGAAAACTTCTCGGTTTTTGCGGGCGCCGATCCCTTCATGCTCCCGCTGCTGCGTTCGGGCGGCGCCGGCTGCATCACTTCGAGCTCGAACCTGATCGCCAACCATTTGCGGGTGGTCTTTGACAATTGGCACGACGCGACGCGCGCCGCCGAAGTCGATCACGCCCAGTCCCGTATCGAGGCCTGGCGCAATCTCTCCAACGCTTATGTTCAGCTCCCCACCGTCAAGGCCATGCTGGCCCGCCGCCGCAACCATGAGGGCTGGACGCGCGTCCGCCCGCCCCTCGTCCCGCTGGACGAGGCCCAGTGCAACGACGTCTGGGCGCAGATGGCCGCGCTCGAGGAGCAGGACAATGGCTGAACCGATGCTCTCGATGGCCCGCCCCATAACGCTCGCCCAGCCCAGGCGCCTTGAAATCGGCGCCGGTGCATTGTCCCGGCTGCAAGATTTCGTCAACGGCTTTTCCCGTGTCTTCGTCGTCGCCATGGCGCCCACCGCACCGTTCGTTGACCGCATCGGCATCAAATCTTCGGTCCATGTCCATCTCGACCTGCCCCCCGAGCCAGACCTGCCCGCGGTCGAGGCCGTGCTTGCCGAGGCCCGCCAGTTCCGCCCCGATCTCGTGATCGGGCTGGGCGGCGGCTCGGTCATGGATGTTGCCAAGCTTGTCGCCGTCCTCTGGGATGCCGAACAATCGGTCCCCGAGGTGGTCGGCGCGGGCAAGATCAATGGACGCCGCACCGCGCTGGTTCAGGTTCCCACCACATCGGGCACCGGCTCGGAAGCCGGAACGCGCGCGCTGGTGACCGACCCCGAAACCCTCGCCAAGCTGGCCGTCGAAAGCGAGCACATGCTTGCCGACATCGCCATTCTTGATCCTGAGCTGACCCATTCGGTGCCATCTGCCGTCACCGCGGCAACCGGCGTCGATGCCCTGGCCCATTGCGTCGAGGCCTTCACCAATATCAAGGCGCACCCCCTGATCGATGGCTATGCCCGCTTGGGGATCGAACTGGTCGGACGCTATCTGCCCCGCGCCGTCGCCGATGGCACCGACACAGAGGCCCGCGCCGGCATGATGCTGGCCTCATACTATGGCGGGGTTTGCCTCGGTCCGGTCAACACAGCCAGCGGTCACGCGCTCGCCTACCCGCTCGGCACCCGCCTCAAACTCCCCCACGGGCTGGCCAATGCCATCATCTTCCCCCATGTTCTGGCCTTCAACGCCTCATTTTGCACCGAAAAAACCGGCGAAATCCTCTCGCTGCTCAACCTTGGCGCCGATACCAGTGCGGCCGGCGTTCTCCAGTCAGCCCATGGCTTTTGCAAACAGCTCGGCGTCGAAATGGATCTCTCCCGCCACGGCGCATTGCCCGATGCCCTGCCTGCCTGGGCCAGTGAAGCCCACGCCATTCGCCGCCTCATGGACAACAATCCCCGCCCCATGAGCGTGGAGGACGTTCTGGGCATCTACCGGGCGGCAATGGGCTAGCGCCAGAACGGTTTGAGACCAATCAGGCCGTCACGAGCCGTTTCCGCTTTCTCGAGCGTATCGGTCGTGTCGGCTCCCGAAAGCACACCGTCGGCGCCTTCGGTGTCGCCCAGCCCATTCTTTGCCAAAAGACCCGGCGCCGCCGCAACATCGTTGAGCGTGCCCAACTGATCCTGGATCGCCTGCAGTCCATCGATGAACCGGCCATGACGTTTGGCGGCTTTCTTGCCGGTATAGAGCCCGGCAAAAAATTCGCTGCCATAGCGCAACCGCTTGGCCAGCTTGCGCGCCTCGTGCCGGTCCTCTTCGCCCAGTCCAGCGAGCCCCTTGCTGCTGTTTTTGAATTTCCGAAACGATTTTTCCAACGCATCGGCGGCAAATTCCCCGACCGAAATTTCGCCATCCGCATGCTGGGCGGCGCTGCGCCACGGCCCCACCGCCACCCATTCAGCCAGATCGATCATCAGCACCCGCGCCCGTGCCGACGCCAGGATTTCCTCGAGCGTGTCATGGGCCTCCTCGCGCAGGCGGGCCACCGCGATGCGCAATTGATTGGAGCGGGCCCGGCCGAAAAGGACGTCGAAATCGCGCACATCGCCCAATTCTCCCGCCAGCCATTTCAGCTCGTCCCGGAAATAGGCATATCGGTCATCATCAACCACCGGCTTGAACAGCGCAAGAGCCGAACGCAGCCGGCGCAGCCCCACCCGCACCTGATGCAGCGCCTCGGGCGAACGGCGCCGAAGCACGATATCCTCGTTGAGCCTGTATTGCCGCATGCACGCAGCCGCAATCGCGGCAAAGCCCTCCTGCACGCCCTGGCCGGCCGAAAGGGGTATGAATTCAGCCTTTGCGCTTTCCGCCGCCGCATCGAGCAGGCGATACCCCCGCTCCGATTTAGTCATCACTTCAAGCCGCAGGCTGACCAGCGCGTCGAGCTCGCGCGCCAACGCAAAAAGCGCATGCGGTTCGCCCGATTTGAGTTCGAGTTCGATTTCGCAGAATTCGGTCCTACGGTCGTCGGCAACCACAACACCCGTATCGAGCGCCAATTCGATAATGCTGCTCCCGCGCGCGATATCGATGCCCCTCCGCACCACCTCGAGAGAAAAAAGCGGCGCCAACGCATCAAGTGTCTGCGGCGGCAGGCCGGCCAACGGTGTGTCCGATCCCAGTTCGGGCCACTCGGACGCCACCTCCTTTTCCCACTCCTCGCGCGCGAAAAGCCCCGCCGCTCTGCCCTGCGCCGCCTTCACGGTCTGGACGTATCGCGCTCCGTCATATCGCGTCCTCAGCGACAATCCCGCCATGGCCAGCGAGCGCCCTGTCGTATCGAAATAGACCGAGTGCAGGTCCCGCCGGCTCATCTCTCCTTGCGCCTCGCCCCATTGAAGCGCCAGCCCCACGGCCTCGGGGGCAACCTGCAGTTTGAGTTCGATTTCCTTGCCCATCGCAATTTCCATCGGATCGGGAAAGGCCCATTCCGAACATGAAATGCATTTTGGAGCAATCGGGAACGGCTCAGCCGGTTTGGCATTAACCTTTCGGCAACCAAACTTAACGCGTCAGGGGCCCCGGCCATGCTGTCGATTGAACCGCTTCGCACATCCGACATTGAGGCGACCGCGTCCCTGCATCGGAAAAATCTGCGGCTGGGCCTGTTTCCAAAGCTCGGTCGGCATTTCCTCGGTCTCTATCAGGAAAGCTTTGCCCGCTCTCCCTATGGCATCGCGCTTGTCGCCCGTGACGATGACGATCACGTCGTCGGCGCCCTGTTCGGCACAACCGCGAACGCCGAGCACTACCGCTGGGTGACCCACAATTTCGGCTCCAGACTGGCGCTGGCCGGATGCGGCGCCATGCTCACCCGCCCCCAGGTGGCACTCGATTTCGCCCGCACCCGGATGGGGCGTTACGCCAGAGGCGTCGCCCGCCACATGGGCGTGCTGCCCTCCGCCTCCGCCTCCGCCGCCCAGCCCCGTGCGTCCCGCCCGGTTTCGGTGCTCAGCCATATCGTCACCGACGCAACCATGCGCCGGCGGGGTGTCGGCCGGCGGCTTATCGAAGGTTTTGCCAATCGCGCGACCGCACGCGGGGTCCACCGCGCGCTGCTGGTCACCGAGGAGGGTGGACTTGGCACCCCGTTCTTTGAAAGGCTGGGCTGCCGGCTGGTCGGTCAGCACAAAAGTCACGATGGCGCAATTTTAAGGGAATACAGGCTGATACTGGATGAGGAAGGTGCCTATGAGGATCTGGCAGGCGATCGCCGCGCTTATACTGTTGTGCACGCCTATCCAAAGCGGCTGGGCTCAGCCAGCATCCTTCCCGAACGCCCCTGAGATTGTCGCCCCGCCCACCCATCAGAACGGTGTCGAACCCCTATCGCCCAACGAAACCCATCCCAACGCCAAGCGCCTGGCCAGCCAGGCCGCGCTGGCGCTGACCACCTATTCGGCAGGCGAAACGACACAGCAAATTGCCGCGCGACTCGAGTTTGCAGGCGCCGCCGCATCCGAACTCGCGGCAATCTTTCACGTTCCGGGTGCTTGGTCGCGGGGACGCATCATCTATCCCCAACTGGGTGGCCTGGGCGCCGACGCCGCTTCGGTTATGGTTGTGGTCGAACAGATGGTCGGCACGGCCGAGGGCATACAGGTCTTTATACGCACCCTCGACATCAGGCTCGTGCTCTCTGGCACCAGCTGGCGGTTTGCCGAGCTCGCCTCGATCGGCGGCACGCTCGTCACCGAGCCCGCTGCGCCCTCGCCTCAGGCCCTTGCGGTCCTCAATGACCCCCGCATCGAAATGCCCGACTCGGCCCGTTGGGACATTCTTTCGGGGAGCATCTCCCCCGATCTGCTCGCCATAATGGCGCGCCTCGCCGACCGGACGCCCTTCGGCGTCGTAACGCTCTCCCAGGGTCACCCCTATGAAGTGTTCGGCACCAATCGTCAGTCCGATCACACCAGAGGCCGGGCCTTCGATATCTACAGGCTCGGCGACACGCTGGTTATCGATGGCAGGGCGCAAGGATCAATGATCCACCAGACCGTGCAATGGCTCTACCAGCAACCCGAAATCCGCCAGATCGGCTCCCCTTGGGCCCTCGACGGCGTCGGCGGCCGATCATTTACCGACCGGCTGCACCAGGATCACCTGCATATCGCCGTGTCCCGTTAAGCACCGGTCGAGCGCTCACGCCCGCCTGCGCTCAGGCTCCTCGGCCCCCGCTTGCGCACGATCATAAACGGCCCGCGCCTGCGCCACCTGGTCCTGGTGCTCGGCGGCCCAGTCCCAAAGCGCCCCGATCGGTCCGGTGAGCGTGCAGCCCATTTCCGTCAGCGTATATTCCACCCGCGGCGGGATTTCTGCGTAAACGGTGCGCGTTACCAGCCCGTCGCGCTCCAGATTGCGCAGGGTGAGTGTCAGCATACGCTGGGAAACCCCGTCGATGGCCCGGCGCAACTCGGAAAACCGCATGGTGCCGCCCTTGAGCCGACCCACCACCATCACGCTCCATTTGTCGCCGATCCGGTTGAGGATGTCCCCCATTGCCGTGCATACGGCTGCTTCGTCAGGCTCGACATTGGCCATGGCCACAAGACCTTCCAGATTGATTTAAGGTACATATAATACCCCTGGTTACCAAAGGGAACCCTTGGCCGGGTGCAAAAGGCCGGGCAAGAAATCTCCGCCATGGCAGGCGGGCATTGTTTAGCCAAATTTGCCCTGTTATGGATCAATCCGATCACCGGCGTGCGGCCAGAAAGCGTTGCGGACTTTTTCGGTTCGGCCGCACGACAAAGCAAAACCTTGGAGCTCCGGACCGATTCCATCGGGCCCGATCATGCTCCAGCGAAACGATAACGGAGTGAGCGCGGTGCAGTCTGTCCGGCGATTGCTGTCCATTTGCCTTCTGGTTTTCGGTATTCTTGCCGCCACCGCCGTCAACGCTTTCGCGCTTCCTCAACTGCTCATCGACATGCGCACCAACGAGGTGCTGTACGAGAACGAAGCCGGTATTCCCTGGCATCCCGCTTCGCTCACCAAGCTGATGACCGCGCTCATCGCCTTTGAGGCGATTGAAACCGGACAGGCAACGCTCTCCACCCCGGTCATCACTTCAGCCAATGCTCTGTCGGTGGAGCCTTCCAGGCTGGGCCTGCCCGAAGGTACGGCAATCACGCTCGAGGACGCGCTCTATATGCTCGTCGTCAAATCGGCCAATGACATTGCCGTTGCCATAGGCGAAACCATCGCCGGCAGCGAACCGGCCTTTGTCGAGATGATGAACGCCCGCGCCGCGATCATGGGACTGAGCGGCACCCATTTCGTCAATCCCCACGGCCTGCACGACCCCGCCCAGGTCACCACCGCGCGCGACATCGCCATGATCGCGCTCACCATCAAGGCGCGCTTTCCCCAGTATGATGCGCTGTTTTCCACCCGCACCGTGGCGCTCGGCGATTCGCGGTCCCATTCCAACAACGAGCTTTTGACCGGCTTTGCCGGCACCGATGGCATGAAGACCGGCTATGTCTGCGCCTCCGGTCTCAACATCGTCGCCACGGTAACCCGCGGCGGACGCCAGTTGATGGCCATAACCTTGGGCGCCAGTTCCTCGCGCGAACGCGGGGAGATGACCGCCCAGATGCTGTTTTCCGGTTTTGCCGGCGGCTATCGCGGCACCGGTAAAACCGTCAACGCGGTCGTCAACCAACCCGGACTTCTGCCCGTCGACATGCGCCCCGATATCTGCGGCGCCAACGCATCCCAATACTCCGAGCAACGCGCCGAGATCTTTTCTGCCGGGCTCGATGGCCAGATTTCCTATCTTAACGATACCATCGTTCCCCCCACCCATACCATTGCCACCCTTGGTCGGCTGGCCGATGTGCCCCTGCCCCGTCCAAGGCCCGGAACGGCTGCCATGGCGGCCGACAGCCTGCCCGATCAGACCCTGTCGACAGGTTTTGGCGATTCCTCGATCGTCTCGCTGACCCCCGCTCCCTGACGCGACTACCCCGCGGCTGGCGACTTGGTCACCACATATCGAACGGCTGCGCCCTCTTGGCTGATATCCAGCGCCAGCCCCTGCTGCCGGCAATAGAGCGGTATGTCGATCCGTGCGACGGGATCGGTTGCAAGCACGGCGATCGTCTCCCCCGCCCCGACCCCGACCAACGCCTTTTCAAGCTTGAGCACCGGCAGCGGACATTTGAGCCCGCGCGCATCGACAACAGTATCACTCACAACTTTACTCTCCCAAGGACGCTCAACAGGGGCAGAAAGACGACTGCCATAATAGGTAAATGCTTAAAGACAATATTTATTAAGGATTAATACTATAAGGTAAGTTCCTCTTGGCGGAGCAATACCATGACACAGGGGAAAAACCTCGCGGCTCCAATGAGCCGCCCCCGAATGGACGATCGCCTGCGGCTCATGACCAATATGCCCGGGCGATATCACCTCGAAAAGTGGACGAGCGCAAACGGCAAGACACCCTATTTCGCGTGCCGCGTGCAACGCATTTCGCCAGTGACCATGTCCATGGCGGCACCGATCGGCGGTGCGGTTGGGGATTGGGTGACCGCCCATTTCGACGAATTCGGCGTCCTGCGCGGCCAGATCACCCGGCCCATGGGTTTTGGCTTTACCATGTCGCTCGATATGACCGATGAGGAACGCGAACGCCTCGCCTCCCACGTCCAATGGCTCGAAAAGCACAAGAACTACGAAGTTTCCGACAACCGCCGCTACCGGCGTATCACGCCCAAGGATCCCCAATCGACCATTATCCTGGCCGATGGCGTGATGATCGATTGCTTCGTGATCGACATCTCGATGACCGGCGCCGCCATTTCCGCTGATCTCGACGTCACCATCGGCATGCCGATGGCTCTGGGAACAGTGGTCGGCCGCGTCGTGCGCTTGCTCGACCCCGGCTTTGCCATAGAATTTCTGACCCGAGTCGATTTCGACAGCCTCGAGAACAAGCTCATCTGTCCCCGGTCCGAACTGCGCAAGCGGCTCATCGAGAACGCCTAGAGGCTTTCAGCGCTTCCGGTCGCTTCGTGTGTCGGGGGGGCCACTATTGCCCCAGCAGCATCACCCAATGTGTGCCATAGGCCGAATTGGGATCATATACGGCGGCAAACCCGGCACGCCGCGCGTCGGCCAGCGCCAGAACGTCTGCGTCGGCCGGGCTGTTGCGCCAGCCCGAGAAGGTTTCCGCGAAATTGGTATAGCCGGCCGATAGCCGCATATTGGTTGCCCCTGCAGGGCGGGCCGGAGGGTTGCCCGTGCTCGCATATTGCGCCGCAACGGTCTGAGCCTGCGCATCGAGCGCCGGATCTGGGCTTAACGGAGCCACACCGCGCGTCGCGCGATACTGGTTGATGATCCCCAGCGCCGCCGACCGGTCCATCTGCGCCCCCGGCGCGTTGATCTGGGCGACAAGGCCGGGCGCCAGCCCGCCGCCCGTCGAGGGAGCTCCCGAACAGGCGGCCAGCGCGCCCATGCAGATCAATAGGAACGCAGCGGCACTCAGGCGGGCGGGAGCTATCTGTGGGGTCATGGGTTCGGCCTCTCTCGTCCGGGAAAACTCTCGCCCCCTCAAAGCGCAACAAAGCCGCGAAATTGCGGCGCATCCCTTACCGGTTCGTTAACCGCGCTCTCCGCCCAGAACCAAAACCCGTCTCCGCCGTTAACCATATGCCGGTTTGCCTGTGGCAATCGTTAACAAAACATTGCCAACTGGCATGGCGATTGCGACGTCTGGGGAAGAAGGGCACCGGGTGCGTGCCAGAACGGGACACATGTCCCACTTTGAAACGGAACCGCGCAAGTGGACACGAGCAAGCCAGAAAAACGGACGATTTCGGGACACCATCTCCCCGTCAGCCTCTCCGTTCCGCGCGCCCGGCCGTCCCTGGCCGGCTCAGCGCCCCCGGCCGCCTTCCTCGCCCAGCTGATCGAATCCGCCCGTGCCGGCACGCCGGCTTCGGCATCTCGGGAAACCCAGGCCAGCCGGTTCTATCGCTCGGCCGAAACCAGCGATCTCAAGCGCATCCCCATGGGCTACCGCAAATCGGTCTCGGCCTGATCTATTCGACGCCACCGAACTGAACGTCCCGCGCCGCGGCGCGGATAGAAACGGTAAATCCGGCGATCACGTCGATAAGCGCCATCACCATCAGGATAAAAAACACCGACGTGGCCGCATAACCGACAAGCAGGAATTCCACGAGGCAGATGACGAACACGGCAGTAGAGAGCATGTGATCGACCACCGATGCATTGCCGAACCGCGTCGATTTGAGGATTTCGCCAAACAACAGCAGCAGCGAGACGAGAACGAAAACGTCTCCAACGCTCAGCACCCACACGCCACCCGAAACCATCGAAATCGTGGTCAGTGGCGACATCCAGGCAGCACCGTCGGCAAAACCGAACAGCGCCATTAGATTGTAAACGATCAAAGGCAGGGCCAGAAGCGGCGGCACGAACATTGATGGGTTCCGTCCAATGGGAGGTCTCATGACCGCGACCCTGCCTCAAAACCCCCGATTTGACCAGAAAAAAGGCCGGTCATTGACCGGCCCTCTCGTCTCTTATTTCTTGACCGAAATCGGCCCAACCATCTGTTCGGGCCGCACCTCGGCATCGAACTCTTCGCCGGTCAAAAGCCCCAGCGCGATAGCCTCCTCGCGCAAGGTCGTGCCGTTCTTGTGCGCCGTCTTGGCGATCTTGGCGGCGTTGTCGTAACCGATCTTGCGGTTGAGCGCGGTTACCAGCATCAGCGAATTGTTCAAATGCTCGTTGATCTTCTTGCGGTCCGGCTCGATCCCGATGGCGCAATTGTCGTTGAACGATTTGGCCGCATCGGCCAGAAGCCGCACCGACTGGATGAAGTTGAAAGCGATGACCGGCTTATAGACATTGAGCTCGAAATTGCCCTGGCTCGCCGCAAACCCGATGGTCGCGTCGTTGCCCATGACCTGCGCCACGACCATGGTCATGGCCTCCGATTGGGTCGGGTTGACCTTGCCCGGCATGATCGAGGAGCCGGGCTCGTTTTCCGGAATGGTGATTTCGCCCAGCCCCGAGCGCGGCCCCGAGGCCAGCCAGCGCACGTCATTGGCGATCTTCATGAACGCAACGGCAAGTTGCTTTAATGCCCCCGAAGCGCCAACGAACGCATCATGCCCGGCCAGAACCGCAAACTTGTTCGGCGCGGTCACAAATTCATGCCCCGAAAGGCTCGAGATTTCCTCGGCCACCATGCGCGCATAGTCGGGATGGGTGTTAAGCCCGGTCCCGACCGCCGTCCCGCCCAGCGCCAGTTCACGCAATTGCGGGAGCGTCGCTTCAATCGCTTTGAGCGCCAGATCGATCTGGGCCACCCAGCCCGAAATCTCCTGGCCCAGCGTCAGAGGCGTCGCATCCTGAAGATGGGTGCGGCCGATCTTGACCACATCCATGAACTCTTCGGACTTTTTGGCCAGCGTGTCGCGCAACAGCTTGACCTTGGCAAACAGCATGTCCTCGACAATCGTCACCGCCGCGATATGCATGGCGGTGGGATAGGTGTCGTTGGAGCTTTGACTCATATTGACGTGGTCATTGGGGTGCACGGGCTTCTTGCTGCCCATCTCCCCACCGGCCATTTCGATGGCGCGGTTGGAAATCACCTCGTTGACGTTCATGTTCGACTGGGTACCCGACCCGGTCTGCCATACCACCAGCGGGAAATGATCGTCGAGCTTGCCCGCGATCACCTCATCGGCCGCCGCCACCACCAGATCGCGGGTCGCTTCGTCCATGAGCCCGAGCTTGGTATTGGTGACCGCCGCGGCCTTTTTCAGAATTCCGAAGGCATGGACGATTTCGAGCGGCATCTTTTCGCCGCCAATATCGAAATTCATCAGCGAGCGCGCGGTCTGGGCCCCGTAATATTTCTCATTTGGAACCTCGATCGGGCCCATCGAGTCGGTTTCGGTCCGCGTGCTCATCTGAAATCCTCCGGGGATAAGTCTGGAATTGGCCAAGAAAAAAGCCAGCCCCTTTTTCAAGGACTGGCCGTAATCTGGACGGGCATGCCCGTCAATGGCGCTTTGGTCTAAGCGTCATACCCTCTGGGCAATCAGTTGCCCTTGGGCTCGAGAATCTGACGGCCGCGATACATGCCGGACTTCAGGTCCACATGGTGCGGACGGCGAAGCTCGCCGCTGTCCTTGTCTTCAACATAAGCTGCGCCTTTAAGCGCATCGGCCGAACGGCGGAACCCGCGCTTCATCGGCGTCGTCTTCCTTTTGGGGACTGCCATTTGACTACTCCATTTTCATGCTGCGCACCCTGCCCAGGCAATAGAACCCTGCCGCGCCGGCCACGCCAAAACCGTTTTACCCTATCGGGATCGTGGCGCTCTATACAGGATCACCGGGGCCTTGGCTAGTCCGCCGATCACGAAAATCGTATGCGCTCATAGCGCAGGTGCCCCCTCGAAAAGACAATTGGCGTGCGATGAAAACCGCTGCGCCCGCCCCTCGACGATTCCCGCCACCGCCAACAGCCCGTTGGTTGGGTTTCCGGGGCGCCGCACATGCGGATTGGGCAGCGTCACGGTCATCAGCGCCGCCCGCCGCCAGGTGAAGCTCTCAGCGCTCGTCCCGAACGCCGCCTGCGCGCCCGCCTCCACCCCGAACTGCCCGTCAGGGCCCCATTCGGCAATGTTGAGATAGATCTCCATGATCCGCCGCTTGGGCAACACAAGATCGATATAGATGGCCAGCGGCACCTCGAGCGCCTTGCGCACCACCGAGCGCGAATTGGTCAGAAACAGGTTCCGCGCCACCTGCATGGTGATGGTGGACGCCCCACGTGCCTCGCGCCCGGCCAGAAAATTGTCGATCTCGGCCTGCAGCGCTGCAACATCGATCCCATGATGGGTGCAGAATTGCCCGTCTTCTGAAAGCACCACCGCCGTCTTGAGCCGGTCGGAAATTTCATCGAGATCGCGCCATATGCGCGTTACGGGCTGGCCGGTGACATATCGCCCGATCATCAGTGTCGAGACCGGCGGCACCACCCAATAGAGCGGCACCAGCACCAGTGGAATGGCCACCAGCGCTGCGGCCAGCATCAGCGGGACCGCTACCCAGAATTTCCAGCCCCGCTTTTTCCGCCGTCCGGCCACTATCGTCTCGTGGGTTCAATCGCAAATGAGCGCGCTTGTAGAATGGACAGGGAGGCTTTAGCAAATCTTGCCATGACCGAAGATCAATTCGATTCTCAGCTCGCCGACTGCGCCATCGAAACCGAAGTGTTTCTGGCCGCCCACCTTGCAACGCTCGACGCCCCCGAGCACCTTTTGGCCGCCATGGCCCATGGCGCGCTCGATGGTGGCAAGCGACTGCGCCCTTTCCTCGTGCGTCTGTCCGCATCGCTGTTCGCCGTACCGCACGAAAAGAGCCTCGCTGCGGGCGCTGCGCTCGAAATGATCCATTGCTATTCCCTCGTCCATGACGATCTGCCCGACATGGACAATGACGAGCTGCGTCGCGGCAAACCCACGGTCTGGAAAGCCTTCGACCCCGCATTGGCCATCCTGGCCGGCGACGCGCTTTTGACCGAAGCCTTCGCGCTCCTGTCCGATCCCCGCACCCATCCCGATCCCGCCATCCGCGCCGAGCTGGTTCTGACCCTCGCCCATGCCGCCGGCCCCGCCGGCATGGTGGGCGGACAGGTCCTCGATATCGAAGGCGAAACAAGCCCGCTCGACGAAGAAGCGATTTTCACGATGCAGGCCAGAAAGACCGGCGCCCTGATCCGGGCTGGGGTTGAAATGGGCGCCATTCTGGGCGGCGCCTCCCCCGCCCAGCGATCCGGGCTGACCCGCTTCGGCACCGCCGCCGGGCTCGCCTTCCAGATCGCCGATGACATCCTCGACGTCACCGCCACCTCCCACGCTCTGGGCAAGACCGCCGGAAAGGATGTGGCACAGAACAAGTCCACAATCGTCGCCCGCAAGGGCCTGGACGCCGCCCGTCAGGTCCTCGATGGCGCCGTGGCAAACGGCATCGACGCCCTCCTCCCATTCGGCCCCAGCGCCGATCCCCTGCGTGCCCTGATCCGCCATTTCGCCGCGCGGCAAAGCTAAATACGGCTCTAACGCTTCGTCGCCTTGGGCTTGAGGGCCGACGCATGGGCGTAGCTCCTTGCAAACCAGGCGCGCAGCGTATCCGGCTGGGCAAGGAGGGCGTGAGGCACCGCACCATATTCCTTCATGAAATGACCCGGCACGCCCTCGAACAACGTCGTCTCGAACGCCTCGAGAAATTTGGCAAGGTCGGCCTTCCCAAGCCGCAGTCCAATGACATTGGCCTGGGAGACAGACGCGTACATATTGCCATTGATCGAGACATAGGGCATCTGCGCGCCCTTGCGCACAACGCCCGGCACGCCCGCGATCATTGCATCGGACGCGGCCACCACTTGGGGATCGGGAGTATGGTCGGGCATTGCCATGACCGGCAGCCTAGCACATCCGGTTTTGAGGCAACCAGCACCCCCCCGCGGTCGATGGCGAAGGCTCTAGGCTGAACCGGCATTCAGGCACTTTTGGTTGGCGCCACACCGGATTGTGGGATTGGAGCAGGATCAGAAATCGATCCGGTGGATCGATTGCCCTGCGGAGCATTCTGGAATGACAGGGTGAGTTTGAGGCAACGCCGTCTTCATACCCACCTCCTTGTCACCCCGGGACTTGTTCCCGGGGTCCAGCAGCATTTCAACAATCGACAAGCGGTTCTTTTTGGCACCGACGGTTGAATGTCGATCGGTCCTACAGCCGCTTTTCCATCGCGATCCCGAAAGGCGGCCGCTGCTCGGGCAACAGATCGCGCTCGCGATAACCTCTCGCCTCGTAAAACCGGCGCGCCGTAATCGTGCTGACAAGATTGGCCACCGGAACGCCCCGCCCCCGCAACATCTCTTCGAGATGAACCATCATCGCCCCCGATACGCCCATGAACCGGCTCTCGGGATGCACATAGTTGAGGACGATCCCCTCCCCGTCCCGAACCCCTCCGGCACTGACCATCCGGCCGTTGGCGAAAGCCACAAAAATCGTATTGAACGGATCGTCGATCCACTTCACAAAATGTTCCGGCGTCTTGTTGGAAAGCCAGTGCTCCAGCCGCTCGGCATCATTGCCATGGTCGGGCACGCAAAGCTCGACAATCGAGCGCCGCAGAAGCGCGGCCGCCTCTTTAGCGTCCCCCGCCAGTGCCGGGCGAATGGAAATCGCGCTCATCGCCGCCCGCCCAGGCGCCTGCCGAGCGCCGATGTTGCAAGACGCGCCCGCTCGATGCGCAAGGCAAACCCCTTCTCGTTTTCCATGAACCGCTCAAATCCCAGCTTTTCATGAAAAGCCAATGACAATTCATTGGTGCGATAGACATGGCTTTCGAGCGTCTCGATACCCTCATCCTCCATGATCGCCGCCATCCGCCGCCCGATTTCGGCCAGAACCGAAGCGTTGCGATGCGCCGGATCGACACTGAACGCACCGACAAACCAGCGCCCCTCCGCCAGCGGCCTGAAATAGGTGTGAGCCACGTGCCGGCCATCCCGCTCGACACAGATCAGTTGCGACGTCTCGAGCGATGCCGCAACCTTTTGCCGATGGTCCGCAGCATCAAACGCGTCGCCCGCCTGTGCCGTATGACCAGCCAGAACCCTCGCATCAAGCGCTACGATGGCATCAAGGAGAACGGCGCTCATTCCGCCGCCGGTTTGGCTCGCCCCGCCCCGAACCGGTTTTCGATATAGTCGGCCACCATGGCCTTGAACTGGTCGGCCACATCCGCCCCCTTGAGCGTTGTCACCTTCTTGCCCTCGATAAACACCGGCGCCGAGGGCGCCTCACCGGTACCGGGCAGCGAGATGCCGATATCGGCGTGTTTGGATTCCCCCGGCCCGTTGACGATGCAGCCCATCACGGCAACGCTCATCGCCTCGACGCCGGGATATTTCTCCCGCCATTCCGGCATCGATGTCGAAAGATGATCCTGAATGTCCTTGGCCAGGGTCTGGAACGTAGTCGATGTCGTCCGCCCGCAGCCTGGACACGCGGCAACCACCGGCACGAACTGCCGGAACCCCATGGTCTGGAGCAGTTCCTGAGCGACTTTGACTTCCAGCGTCCGGTCACCGCCGGGCTCGGGCGTCAGCGAAATGCGGATCGTATCTCCGATCCCCTGCTGGAGCAGAATGCCCAGCGCAGCCGAGGAGGCAACGATCCCTTTCGATCCCATCCCCGCCTCGGTCAGTCCCAGATGCAGCGCATAATCGCAGCGCGCCGCCAGCTCCTCATAGACCGAAATCAGTTGCTGGACGTCCGACACCTTGGTCGACAAGATGATCTTGTCGCGCCCCATGCCCAGCTCTTCGGCCCGCTCGGCCGAAAGGATCGCCGAACGGATGATTGCTTCGCGCTGCACATGCGCCGCGCTCCAGGGCTCGGCGCGGCCTGCGTTTTCATCCATCAGAACGGTCAGCAATTCCTGGTCGAGCGACCCCCAGTTGACCCCGATCCGCACCGGTTTTTCATACCGGTTGGCGATTTCGATCATCTGGGAAAACTGCTTGTCGCGCTTGTCCTTGAACCCCACATTGCCCGGATTGATCCGGTATTTGGCTAAGGCCTCTGCACAGGCGGGATGGTCGGACAATAGCTTGTGCCCGATATAGTGGAAATCGCCCACCAGCGGCACGTCGATGCCGCGCACCATCAGCCGGTCGCGGATATGAGGCACAGCCGCGGCGGCCTCGTCGCGGTCCACGGTGATACGGACGATCTCCGAGCCGGCTCGGGCCAGCGCCGCCACCTGCCGGACCGTGGATTCGATATCGGCGGTGTCGGTATTGGTCATCGATTGGACGACGATGGGATTGCCACCCCCGACCACAACCCCGCCGACATCGACTCCGACCGTTTTCTTGCGCTGCTCTGGACCTGCCATGACCCGTACTCTTTGTTCTCGCCGAACACATAAGCCCTAGCAAACATCAGTGCAATGTTGCGCCTATGCGACCAAGAGTGCTTCCAGGACAAGTGGCACCACTTATCCGGTTCGGAAGCGCGACCAGCAAAGACCCCGAGCGATTGAAGCGATTCCAGGAAGCGCTGAAATGCTCTGGCGGTCTTGAAAGGGGTTCGCCGGTCCCTATCTAAAACCCATGATAAAAAATCTCGCTTCCCTCCTGCTGCCTCGCTTCCTGCGGTTTCGCAAGGAAGCGTTTCTGCTCTGGAAGGCCTTCTGGTCGCCGGGCACCCCGCTCTATCTCAAGTTCGCGACCGTTGCGGCCGCGGCCTATCTGGTCTGGCCCGTCGATCTGATTACCGATTTTATTCCGGTTCTCGGCTGGATCGATGACCTCATTCTGGTGCCGCTCATCGTCAGCTGGATCGTTTCGCGCCTGCCGGTTACAGCGCCGGTTCGTGCCCGAAGAGACGGGCCGATCATCGATGGAACGGCGCGCAGAGTCTGAAAAAGCCTGTCCGCGGGAACCATTTGCCCTTCACGTAAGTTTTACAGGCCATAATGGTCACTGTGAGGGAATTTGAAAAATGGGCCTTTCGACGATTCTGATTATCATTTTGATTTTGCTTTTGATCGGCGCCCTGCCCACCTGGGGATATTCGCGCGCCTGGGGCTACGGCCCCACGGGCATTCTTGGCGTCATTTTGGTTGTCGTCCTCATCCTCATGCTGATGGGCACGATCTAGCGCTTTGGCGACCCGCGTTTCCTTCCGGCGCGGGTCGTCCTTTCCCGGTTTTGTCCGGACTTTATGATTGATCTCCTCCCCCTTGCCTTGGACGGCCCGGATTTCCGCGCCGTCCTTTTTCTTGGCCGGGAGCATGGCCCAATGAGAGGTTTTGGCTATTCGATGCGGACCAAAAGATCCTTTGCATCGATTTGATCGCCGGGCTTGACCAGGACTTCGGCCACCGTCCCGTCCGCCTCGGCGTGCAGGGCGGTTTCCATCTTCATCGCCTCGATCGAGAGCAGCACGTCGCCCGCCTGAACTCTCTGGCCGGCCTGAACGGCCAGTGACGAGATGACCCCCGGCATGGGCGCCCCGACCTGCTTGGCATCCCCCGCTACGGCCTTGGGCCGGGCAACGATGTCGCCGGCCTTGAGCCGATCGGGAACGGCAACGGCGCGCGGCTGACCGTTGAGGTCGAAAAACACCCGCACCATGCCCTTTTCATTGGTTTCCGATTGTCCGAGGAACTGGACCACCATGGTCTTGCCCTTTTCCAGATCGACGAGAATCTCGTCGGCCGGATTGAGCCCGTAGAAATAGACAGGGGTCGGCAGCACTTCGGTCGGGCCGTAAAGCTCCTGCGCCTTGGCGAACTCGGCAAAAACCTTCGGATACATCAGATACGAGGCGAGCCGGAAATCATCGATTTCCATCCCCGAGACCTCCTCGGCCTTCTTGCGCTCCGCTTCAAGGTCGGCCGGCGCGAGACCCTTGCCGGGCCGCTCGGTCAGAGCCTTCTTGCCTTTCAGGACCTTCTTTTGCAGCGCCTCGGGAAACCCGCCGGTCGGCTGGCCCAGATCCCCGGCAAAGAACCCCACGACCGAATCGGGGAAAGAGACGTCCTTGTCGGGATTTTCCACATCGGCGCGCTTGAGGCCCGAAGACACCATGGCCAGCGCCATGTCGCCCACAACCTTCGAGCTTGGCGTCACCTTGACGATATCGCCAAACATCTGGTTGACGTCGGCATAGGTCTGGGCAACCTCGTGCCAGCGGGTTTCCAGCCCCATCGAGCGGGCCTGTTCCTTGAGATTGGTGAACTGCCCGCCCGGCATTTCGTGCAGATAGACCTCGGAAGCGCCGCCCTTCAAGTCACTCTCAAAGGCGCGATACTGGGTGCGCACCGCTTCCCAGTAAAACGAGATTTCCCGTATCGCCTTGGGCGAAAGCTGCGAATCGCGCTCGGTTCCCTCAAGCGCGGCCACCAGCGATCCAAGCGTGGGCTGGCTCGTGGTGCCCGAAAACGAGTCCATCGCCGCATCCACGGCATCCACACCCGCCTCGCAGGCCGCCAGAACCGTCGCCGCCGAAGCCCCCGAGGTATCGTGCGTGTGGAAATGGATCGGCAGCCCGATCTCGTCCTTGAGCGTCGCGAACAGCTTTTTGGCCGCCGGCGCCTTCATCACCCCGGCCATGTCCTTGATGCCCAGCACATGCGCGCCCGCAGCTTCGAGTTCCTTGGCCAGCCCAACGTAATATTTGAGGTCGTATTTGGCCCGGTCCGGGTCGAGCATGTCGCCGGTGTAGCACACAACGCCCTCGCAGACCTTGCCGCTCTCGATCACCGCATCCATGGCCACCCGCATGTTCTCGACCCAGTTCAGGCAGTCGAACACCCGGAAGATATCGATCCCGCCCTCGGCAGCCTTTTTGACGAAGAACTGCACCACATTGTCGGGATAATTGGTGTAGCCCACACCATTGGCGCCACGCAGCAGCATCTGGGTCAGGATATTGGGCGCACCCTCGCGGATCTTTTTCAGCCGCTCCCAGGGGTCTTCGTTCAGAAACCGCATGGAAACGTCAAACGTTGCCCCGCCCCAGCATTCGAGCGAGAACAGGTCCGGCAAGCCGCGGCTATAGGCCTTGGCGATCTTTTCCATGTCGAACGTGCGCATGCGCGTGGCCAGAAGGCTCTGGTGCCCGTCGCGCATCGTCGTGTCGGTGAACAGCACCCGGCTTTGCGCCTTCATCCAGTCGGCCAGCCCCTTGGCGCCGTCGCGCTCGAGGATTTGCCGGCTGCCTTCGACCACCGAAAGCGGCGGATATTCCGGCACCACAGGCGCCGCCGCATTTGCCGGCGGCCTGGGCCGATCGCGCACTTCGGGGTGCCCGTTCACCGTCACATCGGCAATATAGGTCAAAAGCTTGGTCGCCCGGTCCTTGCGCTTTTCGATATCGAACAGTTCGGGCGTCGTGTCGATGAACCGGGTCGTATAGGTGTTGTCGCAGAATTTGGGGTGCGAGATGATGTTTTCGAGGAACGCCAGATTGGTCGAAACCCCGCGAATGCGGAACTCGCGCAGCGCCCGGTCCATCCGTGCAATCGCTTCCTCGGGCGTCGGCGCCCAGCAGGTCACCTTTTCCAAGAGCGGGTCGTAGAACCGCGTGATGATCGCGCCCGAATAGGCCGTCCCGCCATCGAGCCGCACCCCGAACCCGGTCGCCCCGCGATAGGCGGTGATCCGGCCGTAATCGGGGATGAAGTTTTCTTCGGGGTCCTCGGTGGTCACCCGGCATTGCAGCGCATGGCCGTGCAAGACAATGTCTTTTTGCTCAGGCACCCCCGATTGTGGCGTCCCGATCACCGCCCCGTCCATCACCCTGATCTGGGCCTTGACGATATCGATGCCCGTCACCTCTTCGGTCACGGTATGTTCGACCTGGATGCGCGGATTGACCTCGATGAAATAGAACTCGTCGGTCTGGGCATCCATCAGGAACTCGACAGTCCCCGCGCAACGATAATTTGCTTCATTGCCCAGCTTCAGCGCCGCGTCGGTCAGCGCCTTGCGGGTCTCTTCCGAAAGATAAGGCGCCGGCGCCCGCTCAACCACCTTCTGGTTGCGCCGCTGCACCGAACAGTCGCGCTCGAACAGATGCACCAGATTGCCATGATCGTCGCCAAGCAATTGCACCTCGACGTGCCGGGCCTTTTCGACGAGCTTTTCGAGATACATCTCGTCCTTGCCGAACGCCGCCTTGGCCTCGCGCTTGCCCTCGGACACTTCGGCCCGCAACTGCTTGGGATCGGTGATGCGCCGCATGCCGCGCCCGCCCCCGCCCCAGCTTGCCTTGAGCATCAGGGGATAACCGATCGCATCGGCCATTTTGGCCACTTCATCGAGATCGTCGGGCAATGGGTCCGTGGCAGGAACCACCGGCACGCCCGCCTTGATCGCCATGTTGCGCGCCGCGACCTTGTTGCCCAGATCGCGCATGGTCTGCGCTTTCGGCCCGATAAAGATGATCCCGGCATCTTCGCACGCATCGGCAAACTCGGGACTTTCCGACAGGAGCCCGTAACCGGGATGGATCGCATCGGCGCCCGAAATCCGCGCCACGCGGATATATTCGTCGATCTGCAGATAGGCTTCCACCGGCCCCTTGCCCTGCCCGATCAGATAGGCCTCGTCCGCCTTGAACCGGTGCAGCGCCAGCTTGTCCTCCTCGGCAAACACCGCAACCGTTTTCAGCCCCAGCTCGTTGGCGGCCCGGAACACCCGGATCGCAATCTCAGAGCGGTTGGCGACGAGAATCTTCTTGATCGTCATGGACTGGGAAACCCCCTGCTAGAGCGTGCCCGGATCGGTGGACACTATATTGGTTAGGATAAGCGCCTCCAGCCAAAAAGCGGAACCGGTTTTGCCGTTCGGGCGCGCGATGAGACAACGACTTGGATCATTTCCACAATTGAACGAAAGACGGAAACATTCCGGCCGGGCCTGAGATACACGGGATACGCGTCCGCTGATCGTAATGTCCTAACCAGGCCGGCCGCAAGAAAGACGGACCGAAGGGAAAATATCCCTTCCGCCACCCGATCAGGAGATCGGTTTGTCCAGATGGGCGGCCAGATGGCTCATGTCGTAGCCGGCCTTGGCAGCGGAATCGATGATCACATCCGAAGGGTCAGTGCCCGCCTGGCTGAGCGCCCACAGCGTTGTCGAGCGCGTGCCCGAGCGGCAAAACGCAAACACCGGCCCATCGCTCTCGTCCATTGCGGCGCGGGTGGCGGCCACCATGTCCGGGGTCACGCCCTCGCGGCCCATGGGAATTTCATAATAGCCAAGGCCCGCGGCCTTTGCCGCTGCCGCGATTTCGGCACCCGCCGGCTGGTCGGGCGCCTCGCCATCGGGGCGGTTGTTGATGATCGAGACAAAGCCCGCCTGTTTGATCGTCTCTATATCGGACGGCAGGATCTGCCCCGAAACGCTCACGCGGTCATTTATCTTCCTGATATCCAAAACCCGTTCTCCCTGGCGCGGAAAAGTTCCCATCACTCACCGCTCTTATAGCCATCAAGGCCACCGGTGCGCAACAGAGCCCATAAGGGTCAGGCTGCTTTGACATCCGCGTCCTGGGGACCCATCGCAGCTTCAAGCGGCGCTGGCCGGCCCAAAAGAAAGCCCTGGAACCCCGTACAGCCCAGCCCCACCAGTGCCGCATGCTGCTCGGGCGTTTCCACGCCCTCGGCAATCACCTCGATCCCCAGCCCCTGGGCAATCTTGCAGATCGATTCAACGATCATCGAATCCACGGGCCGCGAGGTGATCTCGGACACATACGCCCTGTCGATTTTCAGGATATCAAAGGAGAGATCGCGCAGATATCCAAGGCTGGCATGCCCGGCCCCGAAATCATCGACCGCAATTCGTACCCCCAGCGCCCGCAGGAATTCCAGATTGGTCCGTTCGACCGAATTCTTGTGCAAGGGCGCCGTCTCGGTGATCTCGACGATGAACCGTTCGCCCAGCAGTCCGGCGGCGGCAATCTCCTCGGCAAAGCGCGCCGCATAGTCGGGATGGCGCAATTCGGCCGCCGAAACGTTGATCGCCACAACGTCGGTCGGCAATCGTGAAACGTCGGCGCACACCCGCCGCAAAACCCATTGCCCCAGCTTGGCGATCAGATCGGACTGTTCGGCGATCGGCACGAACGCCCCCGGCGAAATCATCCCGCGCACCGAATGGCGCCAGCGCACCAGCGCCTCCACCGATCGCTTGCGTCCGTCCCTGCCGAAAACCGGTTGATAATGGATTTCTAGCTCATCCATCAGGATCGCCGCCCGCAATTCGCGCTCGATAAATCGCTGATAGCGTTCCTCGCTCAGCAATTCGCGCTCGAAGGCGATCACTCTGCCGCGCCCGCCATTTTTACCTTTGTAAAGCGCCAGATCGGCCTTCGAGATCAGCGTATCGGCATCCCCCGCGTCGCCGGGCGCCGTTGCAATGCCCATGGTGGCCGAAAGCCGCGTGTCGCGTCCGGCCAGCGGCGCCGGACGGTCGAGCGCTTCGAGCACCCGCTCTCCCAGCCGCTTCAGCGCGGCCTTGGAGCTGACCCCGGCCAGAGCGAGAGCGAATTCGTCCCCGCCCAGCCGGCCGATCACCGCTCCGGGCACAAGGTCCTCAAGCGTGCGCACCAGCCGCACCAGCGCCTGGTCCCCCGCCGCATGCCCCGTTCCGTCGTTGATCGCTTTGAGATGATCCATGTCGATCTGGATATAGGCCACGGGCATCCGCTCGGCGGCCCGCACCATCTCACGCAGCCGGTCGAGAAAATATTTGCGGTTGAAAGCGCCCGTCAGCGCGTCGCGGTTGAGCGAAGCCAGCAATTCGCGCCGCTGCGCTTCGGCAAGCACCAGTGCTCTGCGCAGGGAGAAATAGCCCCAGATCACGACGGCCAGAAGCGCCATCCCGCCCATCGCCACCGCCGGCAGCGCCACGCTCTCGTGCGACAGCCCCAGCCATCGGGCAATCAGCGCTTCAACAGCAGCAACCGCGATCAGGCAACCGGCGCCACCCGCGGCCAACGCAGTGCCACGATAAACGGCCAGGATATTGGTGAGGGAAAGTTCTGTACGCATGCAACGCCACGACCACTTGTTCGACCGGACCTTACGGGCCCGGCTTTAACGGGGAGTGAACGCCGCTGGATATATTTCTATGAAATCAATAGCTTAAGCTTAGCACGAGAACAAAACCCTGCAATCTTTCAGTGTCGGCCCGCTGTGTTACAGTCTTGCGACAATGGTGCGATCAGCCGTCCTGATGGTTAGCGTTTTCTTATTGGGTCTCATCCTCGCCTGCCGGCACCGTGTCAGCGCCATTGCCCACCCAGCCCTGCCAGATATCTTGTCCCGTGATGAGAAAATGCTGCGCCACGGCCTCCGGGCTCGCCTCGTTCTCGGCCTGCCAGGCCAAGAGCCGGTTCATTTCATCAAGCGGCATCGAAGCCCGCGCCAAATAATCGGCAATGTCGGGCGTATCGGAAAACACCCATTCGGCCACGGCGATCACGACCGTGTCGGGCGCAAATCCCGATCCGCCGAACGGCACGCAATCGCGGATCGCCATGCATTGGGCATTGCCGGCATCGAACCCGCCCATGTCGAGCGGCACCAGATCGAGCCGGTCGATCAACGCGTTGGGCTGCCAATAATAGGTCAGAACGGGCCGGCGCTGGCTCACCGCATCGGTCAGCGCCCCGTCCATGGCGAACCTGTCAAGCGGCTCGACGATATCGAAGCGCTCATCAAGGCCCAGCCCCGCCGCCATGTTCCTGTTGATGATTGCGCAGGCCCACTCGGCCGGACATGAGTGGAGCTTGGCGCGGCTTTCGCCCGCCGGAACGAACACCTGCCAGTGATCCAGGATATCGCTTGCGCCATCCAGCCCACGATTGTTTTCGATGACATAGGAGGGCACGAACCACGCTTCGAGCGGCCCACCGCTAAAGGCCGGTGCTGCGGCCCTGGCGCTGCGCGCCTGCATCGCCCCGTTCCACACTTCGGCCTGGCGTGACACCCACAACTCCGGCGCCACCGCCGGCTGTTGCGTCGTCGCCATCGACGAGAGCATTGCCTCGGGCTCGCCGGGCACCAGCCGCACCGCGCATTGATATTCGGCGCGCAGCAGCGTGGCGTGGATATTGGCTAAGATTGCCGCCGAGGGCCAGCCCATCTCGGCAATGGTGATCTCGGCCGTGCCGCACGGCGCGGGTGGAGCGGAGGCATCGGTGTGTTCCGACCCGTCCGGGCGCTCCTCGCCCGCCCGCGCGCCGCCGGTGGTATCGAGCGTCTGGATTTGCGCCGGAGCGGCCATCGGTGCGAGATTCAGCGCCGCCACAAGCAACAGGACCTTCTTAGCGCGCATCGGCTGTCCCGGCCTCCCTGGATGGACAAAGATCATAACTGGCAAAAGCCCGCCCGTTAAGCAACTGTAGGCTCACGAAAATTCCTGCCAAAACCTGATGACTCCATAAACGCAACTGTGCAATGGTATCGCTTGGAGCGGGTCCAGCGAGTGGGCCTTTTTCCTGTTGGGCTGCCCGAACCGAAAAGATCGCCAAGCGGCACGGGAGGGGCATGGCACGACCAAACTTTTGAGGGATATCATGCGTCATATCAAAAAATCTCTGACCCTTGCGGTCGCTGCGGGTGTTCTGTCGGCCGCGTCGCCCGCCGTAGCACAGGACGTCACGCTCGGCTTTGTCGGCGGCTTCACCGGCCCCATCGAAAGCCTGACCCCGCCGATCTTTGCTGGCGCCGAACTCGCCGTCCAGCAGATCAACGATCAGGGCGGCATCCTTGATGGCGGCACGCTCACGATCGTTTCGGCCGACGGGGCCTGCGATGCGACAGCGGCAGCCAACGCCACGGACCGTCTGGTCAACACCGATCAGGTTACCGCCATTGTGGGCGGCCTGTGTACAGGTGAAACCATCGGCGGCGCCAATTCCGCTGCCATTCCCGGCGGTGTGGTCATGATCTCGCCGGCCTCCACGGCCCCGGCGCTGACCACGCTCGAAGACAACGACCTTGTCTTCCGCACCACCCCCTCCGATGCTTTCCAGGGCGAAAAGCTCGCCGAGCTGCTGCTCTCCAAGGACATCACCGAAATCGCGCTGACCTATGTCAACAACGACTATGGTTCGGGTTTCGCCGATGCCGTGGTTTCGGCCTATGAAGCCGGCGGCGGCACCGTCGCGGCCAACCTCGCCCATGAAGATGGCAAGGCCGACTACCGCGCCGAACTGGGCAACCTCGCGTCCTCGGGCGCTGAAACCCTTGTCGTTCTCGCCTATGCCAATTCCTCGGGCCAGACCCTGCTGCGCCAGGCACTGGAATCGGGCAACTTCCTTACCTTCGTTGGCGGTGACGGCATGGTCGGCGACGATCTGTTCACCGGTATCGATGCGGGCAGCGTGGAAGGCATGATCGCCACCCGCGCCGGTGCGTTCGAAGGCGAAAGCGCCACGGTTTACGCCGAACTGGCCACCGCCGCAGGCCTGACCCCCAACGACGTTTACGCTCCCCAGTCCTACGACGCCGCCTTCCTTCTGGCGCTGGCCATCGAAAAGAATGGCTCGGCCGACCGTGAAGGCCTCTCGGCTGCCCTGCGTGAAGTCTCTTCGGCTCCGGGTGAAACCATCCTGCCGGGCGAGTGGGAAAAGGCCAAGGAACTCATCGCGGCCGGCACCGACATCGACTATCAGGGCGCCGGCGGCGATCTTGATTTCGACGAAGCGGGCGACGTTGATGGCGTGATCGTCGAATTGACCGTCGAAGGCGGCTCCTTCGTCGAAGTCGGCGTCATCGAATAAGCCGACCAGGACCCCAATACAAAAAGCCCGGGAGCGATCCCGGGCTTTTTCTTTTCCTGCCAGTTGGTTCTCCAACCGCTCCTTAACCCACTGTCATTCCGGGATTTATTCCCGGAATCCATCTCGCAGCGCCGCCGCGAAATGGGATCGGGAAAGACTGGCCCCAGCTTCAGTCCTTACGGCTGATATGCTCGGGCAACAGCCCCTTTGGCGCAAACCGGAGGGCAATGGTCACCACCAGCCCCAGAACGAAAATCCGCATCTGCACGGCGCGGGTTTCGATATCGGGAATTTCACCCCAACCCATGGAGGACGACCAGCTGCTCACCGCCCCGAACAGGCCCGTCGCCAGCTGTTCGGACAGCATCCACACGATATAGATGAACAGCCCGCCAAACAGCGCCCCGAAATTGTTGCCCGCGCCGCCCACGATCAGCATCACCCAGATGATGAAGGTGTGATTGATCGGCTGGTAGCTCGAGGGATCGAATATGCCCACGAACGAGACAAGGATCGCCCCGCCGATGCCCATGAGCACCGAGCCGAAAATGAAGATTTCCAGTTGCCGTCCCGTCACGTCCTTGCCCATTGAGGCCGCCGAGATGTGATTGTCGCGGATGGCTCGCATCATGCGGCCCCACGGCCCCTGATAGGCCCTGTGGATCAGAAACAGCCCGGCGATCACGATCAGCACCACCAGCGCCAGGAACCCGCCGCGCGCGTAAACGAAACTGTCGGAAATCGAAACGCCCAGCTCCTGATAATATTGCGGATTGGGCACCGGCCAGGGAATGGGCGAAACCGTCAGTGTGCCGCGCGTCAGCCATTCCATGTTGCGGATCACCGCCCGCAGGATCTCGGCGATTCCGATGGTGGCAATCGCCAGGTAGTCGGCCCGCAGCCCGAGGCTGACCTTGCCGACCAGAAAGCCGATCAGCCCGGCCAGAACACCTCCGAACGCCCAGCCAAGGATCACCGGCAGGCCCAGCCCGCCGACCCAGCCAGCGGTCGAAGTGATGGTGTTGGCCGCCGGGTCCATCTGCGTGCGGAAGATCACATAGGCGGCAAACCACGCGACAACGATCACCGCCCCGCGCCATTTCCCCCTGATCCCGAACCGCTGCACCCGATGGGCGAAAAAGATCAGCACCGCCCCGATGGCCGCGGCGATCGCCGAGCGCCCGAGCAGCATCGGCCCCTCGGACTCCCAGAACGCCATATTGACCGGGAACGAGATGAAGGTAACGGCAAACCCGCCCACCATCAGCATCCCCAGAATGCCGAAATTGAACAGCCCGCCAAAGCCCCACTGGATATTGAGCCCCATGGCGATCAGCGCAAAGGCGAAGGCTTCCACCATCAGCCGCACGGTGAACGGGGTGCCCATCATCACACCCACGAAAACGATGAGCGCAAAGAGCGCCGCAAACAGCCCGATATAGCGCGCGGTCATGTGGAGGCTCCCTTGAAGATGCCCGTAGGCCGCACCAGAAGCACGACGACAAGGATCACGAAGGCGACGGTGAGTTTGTATTCCGACTGCACCAGCGTCAGCGAACTGGGGATGTCGAACCACAAGACGTCCCGGAACGGGCGCAACAGCACCGACCAGTTGAACACCGCCAGCGTTTCGGCAAAGCCCAGAACGAACCCGCCGGCGATCGCCCCATAGGCATGTCCAAGCCCGCCCAGAATGGCGGCGGCAAAGATCGGCAACACGATATTGAAGGCCAGATCGGGTTTCAGCGTCACATCGAGCGCCAGCATGGTGCCCGCCAGGCACGCCAAAGCGCCCGCAATCACCCACGTCACCCGCACGACGAGCTTGGTGTTGATGCCTGAAACCTTGGCGAGATCGGGATTGTCGGCCATGGCCCGCATCCCCTTGCCCAGCCGCGAGCGGGTGAGAAAGTAATGCAGCGCGATCACCGCAACGGCAGTCGAAGCCACCAGCCAGACCTGCGGCTCGGTAAAGGTAATCGGCCGCGTCACGCCCTCGAAGGGCAATTCGAGCCGGAAAATCTGCTTGGGCTCGGTATCGAAAAACGAGCGCGTTTCCACCCCGAAAAACAGCCGGATCAGCCCCTGGATCATCATGGTGACCCCGATCGAGGCGATCAGCAATGTCACCGGCTTGGCGCCCCGCGCCCGAAGCGGCGCATAAAACCCCTTGTCGATCCCCAGCGCCAGTCCCGCCGCCAGCACCATGGCCAAAGGCACGACCAGCACGCCGGTCGGAATCGGCGTCACGATCCCCATCGCGGCCAAAACGCCGGCCAGAACGAAAGCGATGAACGCCCCCATGGTCATCATGTCGCCATGGGCGAAATGGGCAAACCGCAGAATGCCGAAGATCAGCGTCACACCGACCGCGCCAAGCGCATAGATAGAACCGAGGACAACGCCCCCGATCACCGCCTGATTGAAGAAAAAGATCAGATCGTTCATGTCTTTTCGTCCTCGTCGCGCGACCGAACCGCAAAACCGGTTGCCACTTTTGCCGGCCGCGCTCCCCGGCTACCCCCCAAGAAAGCTCTTGGCCACATCCGGATCGTCGAGCAGTTCCTGCCCGGTCCCGGTGAACCTGTTCTGTCCACTGGTCAGAACGAACCCCTTGGTCGCGAATGCCAGCGCCTGGCGCGCATTCTGCTCGACCATCAGGATCCCCACGCCCGCGGCGTTGATCTTGACCACCTGTTCAAAGATTTCCATCATGTAGCGCGGCGAAAGCCCGGCCGATGGCTCATCGAGCATCAACAGTTTGGGCTTGCTCATCAGCGCCCGCCCCATGGCCACCATCTGGCGCTGCCCGCCCGACAATTCGCCCGCCGGCTGTTTGCGCTTGGCTTTGAGGTCGGGAAACATCTCATAGACCATATCGAGGCTTTCAGTGATGTCGTCGCGCCGCACGAACGCGCCCATCTCGAAATTTTCATGCACCGACATGGAGGTAAACACGTTGTGCTCCTGGGGCACGAACGAGAGCCCCATCGGCACCAGCCGGTCGGCCTCGAAATTGGTCACGTCCTGCCCGTCGAACGTCACCGTGCCCCCCGCAACCGTAATAAGCCCGAAGATCGCTTTCAGCGTCGTGGATTTGCCCGCCCCGTTCGGCCCGACGATCACCCCGATATCGGAGGCGTCGATCGCCATATTGACGCCATTCAGGATCGGCGCGCCGCCATAGCCGGCCACGATGTCCTTAAGATCGATAAGGCTCATTTCGTTGCCTCCACCGGGCCGCCGAAATAGGCCTCGACGATCATCGGGTTGGCCCGCAGCTCTTCCATATTGCCCTTGGCGATCACCTCGCCCTGCGCCATCACGATCACCGGATCGCACAGCCGCGCGATCAGATCCATGTCGTGCTCGATGACAAAGAAGGTATAGCCGAGCTCTTTGTTCATGCGCTCGATATTGGCGGCCAGATCGTTGAGCAGGGTCTTGTTGACCCCCGCCGCCACCTCGTCGAGCAGCACGATCTTGGCGTCCACCATCATGGTACGGCCAAGTTCGAGCAGCTTTTTCTGCCCGCCCGAAAGATTGCCGGCCAACTCGTTCTTGACGTGCCCGAGTTTGAGAAAATCGATGACATCGAGGGCCTTGCTCCGCACCTCGGCCTCGCGCGCCGCCGCTTTGCCCGGCTGGAGCCACAGGGTCGAAAGACTCTCGCCCGGCTGGTCGCCCGGCACCATCATCAGGTTTTCCAGCGCCGTCATCTGGGAAAATTCATGCGCGATCTGGAAGGTGCGCAACATGCCCAGCCTGAACAGCTCATGAGGCTTGAGCCCCGTAATATCCTGCCCGTCAAAGATGATCTGCCCGCTGGTGGGCGCGAAATTGCCGGCCACCATGTTGAACAGGGTGGATTTGCCCGCCCCGTTCGGCCCGATCAACCCGGTGATCGACCCGCGCTCGACTTCGAGCGAGCAATTGGAAACAGCCAGAAGTCCGCCAAACCGCTTGGAAACGGAACGCACCTCGATTACCGCGTCAAACGCCACGCTTATGCTCAGCCCCTCAAATTTTTGTTGGACCAAAAGGTCAAAAAGCCCCGGAATTGCGGCATCTGTTCACAACAGCGCCTTCCGGTCAACTCAAAGCGCTTTGAGCACCGCTTCTGCTGTGGACTTGTTGTAGGCAACCGGGATGTCATAGAGCGTCGCAAGCCGCGTCAACGCCTTGACGTCCACATCGTGCGGCAGGGCGCTCATGGGATCGATAAAGAAGATCAGCGCGTCCAGCCGCCCCTCGGCGATCATCGCCCCGATCTGCGCATCCCCGCCCAGCGGACCGCTCTTGAGCGCCAGGACGGCGAGCCCGGTTTCCTGCGCCACGCGCCCGCCCGTCGTGCCCGTGCCCACCAGCGTGAAACCGCTCAGCCGGTCCTTGTGCGCCTGCGCGAAGGCGACCATGTCGTCCTTCTTTTCATCATGGGCCACCAGCCCGATGGTCTTTGTGGTCATGGCCTTTGCCGCCCTCACCCGTTTTGCTCTTCAACCATGGGCTGGCGGCCTTGCCAAGCCCACCCAAGCAAAAGGGCGCCCCGATGGACGCCCCTGCAAACGCAAATATCGCGGTCGTTCAGCTCAGCGCGCCGATAACCGCCTCGATGCGTTTCTTCATCGTTCCGGCGTCATAGGGCTTGATGATGTAATTGTTCACGCCGCTCTCGATGGCTTCCTTGACCTGTTCCTTGTCGGAGCGGCCGGTCGCCATGATGAAGGGCATCCCTTGCGTGCGCGGGTGCTTGCGGATCACCTTGAGCAGCGTCAGCCCGTCGACATCGTCCATGTTCCAGTCGGAAATGATCAGATCGACACTGGTCTTTTCAAGCTTGGTCAGCGCATCGCGGCCCGATTTAGCCTCCACGATGTCCTTGAACCCGAGCTGAGTGAGGATGTATTTACAGATGCCCCGCATCGATTGCTGGTCATCGACAATGAGGACGCTGACTGCGCTGGCCTTTGGCATGGATTCTCCGCCTTAAAATCCGGTCTTCTTCCGGAATGATCAGCCTTCAAAACTAGGCGACAACCGTTACAATAATCTCAATGCAAACCATCAAGCTGCGGCCTTGAGCTTCATCAGGGCCGCGACCAGCCGCCCGGCGACCTTTTCCACGGGCGCCTCCTCGACCACCGCGCCGATCTCGAACGCCGCCTTGGGCATGCCATAGATCAGCGCCGAACCGCGCGATTGCCCGATGGTGAACGCTCCGGCCTCGCGCATGGCCTTAAGACCCGCCGCGCCGTCGCGCCCCATGCCCGTCAGGATCGCCCCCACCGCCATCGGTCCCACCACTCGCGCCACCGAGTTGAAAAGCACATCCACGCTCGGCCGGTGCCCCGAAGTCACCTCGTCCTGGGTCACCCGGCATTTGAGCTGGCCGGAAGTCTTTTCCACCCGCAGATGAAAATCGCCCGGCGCGACATAAGCCGTGCCCCGCTCGAGCGCCATCCTGTCGGCGGCCTCGATCACCCGCACCGGCACCAACTCGTTGAGCCGCGCGGCAAACCGCCCGGTAAACCCCTTGGGCATGTGCTGGGCAATCACGATCGGCGGACAATCGGCGGGGATCCAGGAGAGCACCTGCCGGATCGCTTCCACACCACCGGTCGAAGCGCCAATGGCAATCAGCGCGCCCTCGGGCGCCGCCGCCGTCTTGAGCGGAAGGTCGGGCGCGGGGGCGCGATGCGCCGAGGCTTGCACGTCCGACTGCGCCGCAAAGCGCACCTTTTCACGCAGCGTCGCACCGAACGCATCGAGCCCGCCCGCGGCCTCGGTGCCAGGCTTGGCAACGAAATCGACAGCGCCCAGTTCAAGCGCCAGCATGGTTTCCGAGGCGCCCTTGGTGGTCAGCGTGGATACCATCACCACGGGAAGCGGTCGCAGCCGCATGATCTTTTGCAAAAAGGCCAGCCCGTTCATGTTGGGCATTTCGATATCGAGCGTCACGACATCGGGGTTGAGCGCCTTGATCTTGTCGCGTGCGTCCAGCGGATCGTGGGCGGTGCCCACCACCGTGATATCGCCCTCTTGCGCCAGCGTTTTTGAAAGAACGTCCCGAATGAGTGCCGAATCGTCAACGACCAGGACCCTGATATTGCTCATGCTGCATCCTTTGCATCGGCATTTGCCTTGCGTTGATAGACAGTCTTGCCCACCAGTCTGAAGCCCTTGGAAACGGCCTGAAGGTTTTCTGAGTGACCGATATACAAGAACCCGTCCGGGGCCAGCACCTGGCCGAGCCGGTCAAACAGCATCCCTTGGGTGGGCTTGTCGAAATAGATCGCCACGTTCCGGCAGAAAATGGCATCGAACGGGCCGCTGACCGGCCAGGGTTCGATGAGATTGAGCAGCTTGAAGGTGACAAGCTCCCGCGCCGCGCTCGGGATGAGGATGTCCCCGGTTGCCGTCTTTTCAAACAACCCGGCCCGTTGCGCAGAGAGCCCATTGAGCTCGCTCGCCGGATAGATGCCTCGCGCCGCCTTGTTCACGACGTTGGAATCGATATCGGTGGCAAGGATGCGGAAATCCCAGCGCTTGAGCTCGGGAAACGCGGCCAGAAGGCTCAACGCGATCGTATAGGGCTCCTGCCCGGTCGAGCATCCCGCCGACCAGATGCGCAAGCGCGGCCTGGCGCCCTTGCCCACGCGTTGCGGCTTGGCGATCAGTCCGGCCACATAGCTCGTGAGATGATCGAAATGATGATCCTCGCGGAAGAACCGTGTCAGGTTGGTGGTGAGCGCGTTGACGAAATCCTGATCGTCCTCGGCCTGTCCCCGCGTCTCGAGAAAATCGATATAGGCGTCGAACCCGGATAACGACAAGCTGCGCACGATCTTGGAGAGACGCGAAATCACCAGCGTGCGCTTGGCGTCGGAAAGGGAAATGCCCGCTACGCGATAGACGCGCTCGCGGATTCGCGAAAATTCTCTTTCGCTGAGTGGAAATTCACCATTGTCCATACAAGTTCCGACTCCCCAATGCCGGTTAACGCCCAGAAAACCTAGGCTCTGCCGACCGATTTCCCCGCCGGCTGCGCTTGGAGCGCCTCGGCCTGTTGTTGTGCCCGCTCCCCGATCAGATCGACATCGGAGCGCGCCGCCGCAAGCGCTTCATGGCCGCTTGCGAGACTGGAGCCGATCATTGCCGTCTCCTCACTTAAATTCAGTAAATGAGCGGTAACGGTGCTCATGGTCTCGGCCAGCACCTGCGCCCCTTGCGCCCCGGCATCGGCTTCCCCCAGCCCGGTCTTGACCAATGCCCTTATGTCCTTGGAGGTCTTGGCGCTGGCTTGAGCCAACTCGCGCACTTCGCTGGCCACCACGGCAAACCCTGCGCCCTTTTCCCCGGCCCGCGCCGCTTCAACGGCAGCGTTCAGCGCCAAAAGATTGGTGCGGAAAGCCACTTCCTCGATCCCGGCCACCAGCTTGTCGATCTTGCCCACCAGCCCGGTTACCGCCGCAACCCGCTCGCTTGTTTCTTCCGCCGACGCCCTGGCCTTTTCAAAATCCGCGCTGAGGCCCCTCGCACCCTCGGCTGTGCGTCCGGCAAGCGAGCGTCCGGCATCGATCTCGCCGCGCACCGTTTCCATGTGATTGCGCGCATCGTCCGCCGACCGTGTCAGGGTCTGCGCCGCTTCACGGCAGATCTCAACAAGCGCTCCGACCTTTTCCAGCCGCTCGCGGGCCCGCCTGTGCATGTCGAGCGCCGTTTCGCGTTCGGCATCGATTCCCTCGATCTGCCGCGCCAGCCCGGTGATCCGCGCCGCCAGCCCGTCATTGGCCCCCTCATCGTCGATCGGGGCACCCTGCGCCAGGGCATCGAGCCGCGCCGCCGCCGCATCGAGCGTTGCCAGCCCCGCATTGACCAGGTCCAGTTCAGGCACGTCCTCGACGACGTCCGCAGCAATCCGATAGCCTGTGTGCCCTCCCGCCAGCGCCTGCCCGATCTCATCGAGCACACTCGCGGGAACCACGCGCCCCGGCCGGTCGAACTCGATCAGCCAGCGATCCGGAGCCAGCGGGCTGGCGATTGCGATATGGCGTTGCCCTGAAAGCGCCACCGCATGACTTGTCGGCGTTTCCCCCAGCTCAACGGCTATGCCCAGCAGCGCGGCCGCCGTATCGGTCTCGGCACATTCAGGCGCAAGCGCCGTCAGCCCCGCGCTCATCTTGACGATAATGCCCTGTCCATCGACCAGCATGGCCGGACGCGCCAGCGTTTCGAACGCTGTGCAATAGGTCATGGCGCGTTCCAGCCGCAGGCACAGATTGGCGGTGATGGCCCGCATATGCTCGATTTCGCGGCTCTTGCCGATCGGCCCGCTCCCCACCGCCTCGCCCAGGCTCGAGAGCACACGCCGCTGTGCCCGGTCGGCAAGGATCGCGACCGCAAAACTGACGGCGATTGCCGCCACCCAGATCCCGCCAACCGCCAGCGGCCACCACGAAAGGGACGAGAAATTGACGGCAAGAAACAGGCAGACCGCGAGGGTCGCCGACCAGAGGGCCAGTAATGCGGTAACGAGGCGGGTTCGAGCCAATGGTCTGCCGACAATAAGAAAGCGTCGCGCCACCCTAAAAGCCTATGGTTAATGCTTTGTGAGCATCCCCCCATCCCGGTAACATTATGGGAAGGTTTTCGCTCTACCCCGGCTGGTCCTTGATGGCTCTTTCCAGCACCGTGAAAATCGTCGGGTCCTTGCATTGCGCAACATTGAACCGCATGAACCGCCCGGCGGTGCGCGATGCGCTATAGACATTGCCCGGCGCCAGAACGATAGCGTCCGCCAGCGCCGTCCGCGCCACCCGCGCCGAATCCACCCCCTCGGGCAATTGCCCCCAGAGGTTGAACCCGCCGCGCGGCACGATCCAGGGCTTTATCCCGATGCGCTGCAACGCCGCCGCGGTGTCGCCCTGTAACCGTGCCAGCCTGCGCCGCACCTCCTCGATATGCCGACGATACCCACCACCGGCCAGGACCCCGGCAACGATTTCGGCGGCAACCGGGCTCGGTCCGCCGAACCCCGCGGCGATTTGCAGGTCGATCAGCCCCTCGATCCAGTCGGGCCGCGCGGCGATGTACCCGCAGCGCAACGAGGCCGAAACCGTCTTTGAAAAACTCCCGATGCGAACCACCCGGTCCAACCCGTCCAGCCCCGCCAGATGCGGCAAGGGTTCAGGCGCGAAATCGGTAAAAATGTCGTCTTCGACGATCGTGACGTCATGGGCCGCCGCCGACAGCACCCTGTGGGCGGTTTGGGCCGTAACCATCGCCCCCGTCGGATTGTGCAGGCCGCTGTTGGTGACATAGAGCTTTGGCCGCTCGGCCGCCAGCACCGCCTCGAACCGCTCGATATCCGGTCCGCTCGGCGTATAAGGCACACCGACGATTTTCACCTGATGGGCGCGCAGCAGGGCCCGAAAGTTGAAGTAGCACGGATCGTCCACCACCACTGTGTCGCCCGGTCGCAAAACGAGACGGCACACCAGATCGATGGCGCTCGTTCCCGAGGCGGTCAGCATGAGCTGGTCGGGTGACGTCTCCACGCCGTCCGCCGCCAGACGCCCCCTTATGATGCGCCGCAGCGTCGCCGATCCCCGCGTCGAACCATAATCGACAAGCGCTCCATCGCCACCCCGCGCCAAAGCTCGCATCCCCTTGCGGATCGCCTCGACCGGCATCCAGTCCGCCGGAAGCCAGCCGCAACCGGGCTTGAGCGCTTCGGCGTCCCCATCGAGCGATTGCCGCGACACCCAGAACGGATCGATATCGCGTTCCTGCGGCGCGATCTCCTGAGCGAGCGCCAGCGGCGGCAGCGCCGTGGCGCAAACGAAAAACCCCGCTCCCCGCCGCGCCCGGATCACCCCGTCGGCCACCAGCCGGTCATAGGCCTCGACCACCGTCGATGGGGAAACGCCCGTCTCTGCGGCCAGCGCGCGGATCGAGGGCAACCGGTCGCCGGCCACCAGCGCCCGGCTGGCCACCCGCCCCCTGATCGCCTGCATCACGGTTTCCGTCCGCCTGCCGATTTGCCCGATCGCGTTCAATGTATGCCTGCTCTTGCCAATACAATTTTTCACTATTGTATTGATCTGTGTCTGTCCTGACCAGCCCTTCGCTCCTAGGGTCGCGCGGTCATGTGCAAAAGGTCGGCATAACAGTGAAAACATCTCTTGAGGGCTGGGGCAGCGGTCTGCTCGGCATCGTCATCTTTTCCGGATCTCTGCCGGCCACCCGCGTCGCCGTCGCCGATTTCACTCCGCTGTTTCTCACCTCGGCCCGCGCCGCCATTGCCGCGCTTTTGGCTGCAGCCTGCCTTGTCGCGCTCGGCCAGCCCCGCCCCCGGCCCGCCGACCTCGTCTCGCTGGCCATCGTCGCCATCGGCGTCGTTGTCGGCTTTCCGTTGCTGACGGCCCTGGCGCTCGAGCACATCACCTCGGCGCGTTCGATCGTCTTTATCGGCCTGCTCCCGCTCGCCACCGCCGGGTTTGCCGTCCTGCGCGGCGGCGAAAACCCTCGCCCCGCCTTCTGGCTGTTTTCCGGCTTGGGCAGCGCCATCGTCATCGCCTTTGCCATCTCCGGCGGCGGCGCGGGATCGCTGATCGGCGATCTCTACATGATCGCCGCCATTATTGTGTGCGGCCTGGGCTATGCGGAAGGGGCCAGGCTTTCGCGGCGGCTGGGCGGCTGGCAGGTCATCTGCTGGGCGTTGGTGCTTTCGGCTCCGCTCATGGCAGCTCTGGCGTTCGCCACCCTGCCGTCCTCCTGGCAGGCCATCGGCACGCCCGCCTGGCTTGGCCTTGCCTATGTCTCGGTCTTTTCCATGCTGGTCGGCTTTGTCTTCTGGTATCGCGGCCTGGCGCTCGGCGGCATCGCCGGCGTCGGCCAGCTCCAGTTGCTCCAGCCCTTTTTCGGGCTGGCGCTTTCAGGTCTGGTTCTGGGCGAACCCATCGCCGCCGCGATGCTGGCAGCCACCGCCATCATCGTCGTCTGCGTCGCCCTGGCCCGGCGCTTTGCGTGACTGCCGTTAGGACCAGTCGACATTCAGCTCAGGGCTAGAACAATTCGATATCGTCGAGCACAGGCTTGGCGGGCTGCTGTTTGGCGATCGCCAGTTCTTCGCGCACCAGCCTTGCGTTGTCGGTTGAATCGAGCCGTTTGACAAAGGCCCGCCCGGCAAAGGGCTGGAACATCACCCGCCGGGCATAATTGCCCCCCATGTCCTGGCTCGAAAGCACATAGCCTTCATTGCTCAGGAACTCGCGCACGAACTCGATGTTCTTCATGCCCACATCATGCATGCCCGCATGAATGTTGCCGCCCCCGAACACCTTGAATTCGAGATTGCTCTTGCGCCCGGTGCCCTTGCTCAAAACCATGTTGATGAGCTGCTCCATGGCGAACGCGCCATAGCGTGCCGATTCCCCGAACCTGTCCTTGGACGATCCTGACTGGCTGGCCAATAGAAAGTGGTTCATGCCCCCCACTTGCGCCACCCTGTCGCGCACGCAAGCCGAAATGCACGATCCCAGAATCGTCGAAAACGTCGCATCGGGCTCGTTCGATATTACACAATCACCCTGGTGGACGGTGGTCACCACGCCACGGGTGAAGGTATCGGGCATCAAGACAATTCAAACGGCATTAACCGCTTCCCTGGAGCTTTTCGAAAACCCGGCATGGCCCGGGTTTCCCATTGGAATTTTTCCGAACCTATCGCGCCATTCGTTAGCCATTTGCTAACCCTAACCGGCGATGAGTACGGATAGGGGAAATTGGCAAGCATCGGTTTAGAAGTCTGCCATTATGATCGCCATGATTGTGAATCGGGGGTTACGTGCATGAGCTTGCACAAACTGGCCAGAGAGCTGGAAGAAACCGCTCGCCAGACGGCGGAAATGGTTGATGGCATCACCGCCAGCCTCCTCACGCTCGGCGACACCTCGATCGATTGCAGCGCCGCCCGCTCCACCGCCATCCGCCAGATCGTCGTCGCCCTCCAGATGCAGGACCGCATCGAACAGCGCTGCCGCAACATGGCCGACGCCGCCCGCAAGATCGCCGATCTCTCCGATGGCAACGACGCCCAGGCCGCCGAGGGCGTCTGGTCGACCCTCACTCTCGACGAGTTGCGCGACGAATCCCTCTCGGGCATCGCCGCCCGCACCAATACCGGCGAAGTCGAGTTTTTCTAGGGGTTTGGTGAAAGGCGGGACTAACCGCTCGGCCGCCCACGGCATTTGCCAAAGTCACCAACAGGTTCGGCTTCCACCCCGCCCCGGCTATTGATCGGTTATCCTTGACGTCCTAAAAGCCAGCCGGCTGCAGAAGGAGATTTATGCGCAGAGGCTTGTGATCGTAGCCGCAAATAGCGGTATCGCCCGGCACCAAAACAATGGTCGCCGGACCTCTTTGCATATGTTTTCTTCGGAGTTCTCATGAAAAACGAGAACGTTGTAATCCGGCCTTTCGAGGCGACGGACACTACCAAGCTCTCCCGCATCTGGCTCGAAGCCTCACTGGTTGCACATCCTTTTATCGGCGAGAGCCGTTTGATGGAACAACGCGCGCTTATTGAAGAGCAATATCTGCCGGGTGCTGAAACATGGGTTGCGACTTTGAGCGATCAACCCACCGGCTTCATCAGCCTGCTTGAAACCTTCATCGGAGGATTGTTTGTTTCCCCGAAATGGCAAGGCATGGGCATCGGGCGCCATCTCATCGCGCACGCGCTGGGCTTGAAGGGAGAGCTTTTGCTTGAAGTCTACACGCGCAACCAGCAGGCGATGGGCTTTTATCGTGCGCTAGGTTTTGAGGAGCTTTCTCGACGCCTGATCGACGACGAAGGCTACCCGTTCGAAAATGCACGTTTACGGCTGATCGGCTAACGTTTGTCGGGCGGCAAAGTCGCCGCCCGACCGACCCGACCCCCTCATGGCCCACCATTCCCACACGAAAAAACCCGCCGGCTCGCGCAGGCGGGTCCGTCAAATCGTTCTTGCTGCTCTCTCAGGCGTCGATCTTGGCGCCCGAAACAACGGCGGCCAGGTCGATCAGCCCGACCATGCGGCTGTCATGGGTGACGATCCCGTTCAAGAGCTCGGTATCGACCGAATTGCCCTCGGGCACCGCATGGATGTCGTCCTTGGAAACCGTCAGGATGTCCGAGACCGCATCGACCAGGATGCCGATCCACTTTTCCCCCACGCTCATCACCACCACGACATGGTTCTTTGTGGGGTTGGTCTTGCCATCCCCGAACCGGGCGCGCAGATCGAAGATCGGCACGATGGTGCCGCGCAGATTGATGACCCCGCGCACATATTCGCGCGTATTGGGCAATGGCGTCGCCCCGTTCCAGGCGCGGATTTCGCGCACTGTGGTAATTTCGACGCCATAGATCTGTTCGTCGATGGAAAAGGCAATCAGCTGCAGCGAATTTTGGCTGGCTCCTGCCGTTGTGTCCGAATATTCGTCGCGAAGACCAAGCGCTTCCATGTCGTGACCTCACTGGAACGGGGAGCGTTCTGCCCCCCAAGGTGTCGAGCCTTGCGGCCCCTAGAGCGTTTCCTGGATAAGTGGGTCCCACTTATCCGGTTTAAGAAACGCGACAAAACAAAGACCTAGATCGTTGCGCCGTTTCCATGAAACGGTGAAATGATCTATGCAGCATTCTGATGCGCATTTCCCGACTTGAGAGATTGCACATCAACAATCAACGCAACGTTACCATCGCCAAGGATCGTGCCTCCCGCGATGCCGTCGATGCGTTCAAAATTCTCTTCAAGCGATTTGATGACCACCTGTTGCTGGCCGATGATGTCGTCCACAACCAGCGCGATCTTGGAATTGCCTTCTGCCTCGCACAGCACGACAAACCCCTCCGCGTCGTCCTTTTGCGAGACCATCTGGAACCGGTCGGCCAGATCGACCACCTGCACATATTCCCCGCGCACCTGCAAAACCTTGCCGCCCGAGGGCATATACCCGAAATCGGCGCGCGAATTCTGGATCGTTTCGACAATGGAAGAGAGCGGGATCACATAGGGGCTGCCGGCCACCTTGACCAGCATGACGTCGAGCACGGCCAGCGTTAAGGGCAGGCGCAGCGTCATCCGCGTGCCCTTGCCGGTCCAGCTTCTCACATGCACCGAACCGCCGATCTTTTTGATGTTGGACAGGACAACGTCCATGCCAACGCCACGGCCGGAAATGTCGGAAACCTCCGACGCGGTCGAAAAGCCCGGCGCAAAGATCAGGTTGTCGATCTGCTCCTCGGTCAATTGCTGGTCGGGTCCGACCACGCCGCGCTCGCGGGCGATTTCGAGCACCCGCTCGCGATTGATCCCGCCCCCGTCATCTTCGACGATGATCAGGATATTGCCGCCCGCCTGTTCGGCTGAGAGCCGCACGGTGCCGATTTCGGGCTTGCCGCTCGCCATGCGCTTTTCGGGGGATTCGATCCCGTGGTCGGCCGAATTGCGCACCATATGGGTCAGCGGATCGGAAAGCTGCTCGATCACCGTCTTGTCGATTTCGGTGTTCTCGCCGATGGTTTCGAGCTTGATCTTCTTGCCGGTCTTGGACGCCAGCTCGCGCACCAGGCGCGGCATGCGTGAAAACACCGATTTGACCGGCTGGGCACGGATGGCCATCACGGCGTCCTGCAGCCCGCGGGTTGTCTGGGCCAGAACCTCGATGCCCCGCACCAGCTCCTGATAGCGGTCACGGATGGCGTCATCCATCTGCTGGGTCAACATCGACTGGGTGATGACAAGTTCGCCCACCATGTTGACCACGCGGTCCACCTTGTCGAGATCGACGCGGATCGAGCTCATGCCCACCGGGCGTCCCGATCCGGACTCTTCGGCAGGTTCAGCCGGCTTGGTCGCCATCGGCACCACATTGGGTGCAGCGGACGGTGCCGGTGCATCCCGGGTCTCCTCTGAAACCGGCGGCTCTGGCAAGTCCGCAATCTCGGGCACGACGATATCGTCGGGTTCCCCGCTCGGAATGAACTTGCGCTCGGATTTGGCCTCTTCGGCCAGCGCCGCAAAGCTGGGCAGGTCATCCTCGATCATCACGGGCGCGGCACCGCCTTTTTCGATGACGATTTCGCAATCGCCATCCACGAACTCGAAGACCTCGCGGATCGTTTCTTCGCTTGCCTTGTCCGAAACGAGCGTTATCGTCCACGAGCAATAGACCCCGAACGGCTCGAACGCCGACAGCGCCGGGATCGGGGAGAGGTTCGGCTCGACGCTCATCTCGCCCAGCAAACCCAGTTCGCGGAACAGCAGCAGCGGATCATTGGCCCGCTCGTAGAGCGTGGAAAAGGGCGTGAACTTGATCGTCCACACGCTCGCCCCGTCGGCAGAGGGCGCAACCGAGGCCATGGGCTTGTCGGCGTCGAAATTGACAGCGACGGGCGTGAAATCGATGTCGAAATCGTCCATCGGTTCTTCGTCCTGGGCCGGGTCTGCGCCCGGAGCCGCTTCGCCCCTTGCCAACGCGTCGAACTGGGCTTTTTCCACGGCGCCGTAATCGGCCGCCAGTGTTTCCCCCTCGCGCGCCGCCGTCACGAAATCGGCCACGATGTCGATGGAGCGGATGCAAAGAACGACGACGTCTTCGCTCAATTCCACCCTTCCGTCGCGCACATAGTCGAGCAGCGTTTCAAAGCTGTGGGCGAACTTGACCAGCGCGTCGAACCCGAAGGCCCCGCCACCGCCCTTGATCGAGTGGATGGCCCGGAACACGGCATTGAGCCTGTCCCCGTCCCGGTCACCCTCCTGGATGGCCGAAAACTGCTCCTCGAGTTCGAGCAGCAGTTCGGAACATTCGTCGAAATATGTGGCCTTGAATTCGTCGAGGTCACTCATCTTGTAGCCACAGCCCCCATTGGCGAAGTTATCGCGATCACGTTCAGTGAACGACCTTGTTGATGACCGAAATGAGCTTTTCGGGATCGAACGGCTTGACGATCCAGCCGGTCCCGCCCGCAGCGCGCCCCTGGTCGCGCTTGTCCTGGCTGGTTTCGGTGGTCAGGATCAGGATCGGCAGGCTCTGGTGCTTGCCGGTCGCCCTGACGTTCTTGATGAATTCGATGCCGTCCATCACCGGCATGTTGATGTCGGTGATCACCACATCGACGGCCTCACGCGCCAGGACATCGAGCCCCACCTGCCCATTCTCGGCCTGAAGCACCTCGAACCCGGCATTGGTGAGCGTGTGGTGCAGCATCGCGAGGATGGTCCGCGAATCGTCGACAGTAAGAACGCGCATATCGATACTATCCCTTGAGAACGGGTTCGAACGCCGGGTTTAGCCCCAGCTTTTCGATGGCCGCGACAACCGAGGTGCTCGCGCCCGAGATTGTGAAGGCAAATTTGGCTTTCTTGGCCGTCTCTGCGGCGCTCAAAAGCATGAACAGGGCATTGGTGGAGACGCGTTCGACACCTGAGGCGTCGACATTGACCGATCCTGCCGACAATGCGCCGATCAGCTTTTCGGCAACGTCGTCCAGCGCATCGAGATCGACAATCCGGGGCAGCGCCACGGACTGAACTTGCGATTTCGCCATTTTTCGGCCGTCTCCCGCCCTGTGGTTTAATTGGCCGCAGTTTGTCCATGAAGCGTTTAAGAATTCCTAACCATATCGCTGAAACCGGTTACACTGCGGCTGGCTGCCGAAAGACCGTGCAATATTTTTTTTCAAAAGACCTGTCGGCGACCGCTCATCCCATGCGTCCTCGGTTCAATGTCGCATGGAGGGAACCTCAAAATGGCAAGGCTGCACTATGGCTGGGTGATCGTCGCCACGGGCGCGATAATCACCTGCGTGGCAATGGGGGCGATGTTTGCCCTGCCCGTCTATCTTCAACCCATCGCCGACGAGACCGGCTGGACGCGCGCCGGCATTTCCATGGCCATGACCATCGGCTTTGTCGTCATGGGCGTCGCCGGCTTTGTCTGGGGCACCCTGACCGACCGGATCGGCGCCCGCCCCGTCGTCCTGATCGCCGCCCTGATCTTGGGCGGTGGCCTTTTCCTTTCCAGCACCACATCCGATCTCGTCGTCTTCCAGCTCGCCTATGGCGGGCTTGTCGGCATGGCGGGCGGCGCGTTCTTTGCCCCGCTCATGGCAACCACCGTCGGCTGGTTCGACAAGCACCGCTCGCTCGCCGTGTCCCTGGTCTCGCTGGGCGCCGGTGTCGCCCCCATGATCATGACGCCGTTTGCATCGGTTCTGATCGAAGCCTTCGGCTGGCGCAGCGCCATGTCGATGACCGCCATCGGCGCCACGGCGCTTCTGTTGCCCGCCGGCCTTTTGATCCGCCGCGCACCTCAAACTTCCGAGAACGCCGAACCGGCTCCCGGCCAGGATGTCGCCCCGCAAAAGCCCGCGCCAACCACAGCCTTTGCCGCCCTGCGCACGCCGCAATTTATCGTTCTCGCCGCCACCTTCTTTTTGTGCTGCGCCGCCCATTCGGGCCCGATCTTCCATACGGTGAGCTATGCCATGCTGTGCGGCGTGCCCGCCCTTGCCGCCGCCTCGATCTACAGCGTGGAAGGTCTTGCGGGTCTCTTTGGACGCGTCCTTTTCGGGCTTGCCGCCGACCGGCTGGGGGTCAAGAAAGTCATCATCGCCGGCCTCGCGCTGCAATCGGTCGGCATCTACGCCTATATCTACGTCACCCAGCTGACCGACTTCTACATGCTGGCGGTCGTCCTCGGCATGGCCTATGGCGGGGTGATGCCGCTCTATGCCGTGCTGGCCCGCGACTATTTCGGAGCCCACGTCATGGGCACCGTTCTGGGCGCAGCCGTCATGACCTCATCGATCGGCATGGCCCTCGGCCCTGTCGGGGGTGGCTGGCTCTACGATACCTATGGCAGCTATCATTTCCTCTATATCGCCTCGGCCGCCATCGGCGTCGCCGCCGCCCTGATGGCCCTCGCCTTCCCGCCGCCCAGACAGGTGGACGGATCCCCGACGGCCACCGCTCCGGCGTCGGCCTGACACGGCGACGATTGCCTCTTGACCTTCCCATGATGGGAAGGTCTATCGGTTGCTCCATGAGACACGGCAAAGGAGGCTCTCATGGAGTATCATATCGCGCGCATGTCCTGCGATGGCTGCGTAAAGACCATCACTGATGCCCTCAAGGCGCTCGACGCCTCCAGCCAGGTCACCCCCGATCTGGAGCGAAAGACCATCGCCATCAAGACGTCCGCCAGGCTCACCGACGTCGAAGCCGCGCTGGCCGCCGCCGGCTATCCCGCAACCAAATCCTGACAGGGGCGAGGATGGCGAAAACCCCCGCGCCCATCGTCATGGCCGTCACTGCCTTTTGGGAACCGACCCGCGGGGTCGCGCTTTGGCCATCCAGGTGATTGCCGCACAGGAAGCGGAAATCGAAAAAATGCGGCAATGGCTGGCCGAACGCAGCCATTGAGCCGCAGGAAAGTTTTTCAGATGACCTCGAAAACCGCCCAGCTCTACCGCATGGACACCACCGAGCACACCTGCCCGTGGGGTCTGAAATCCCTCGACCTGCTCAAGCGCAACGGCTTTGAGGTCGAAGATCACCGCCTGACCTCACGCGAGCAGACCGACGCCTTCAAGTCCGAGCATAACGTTGAAACCACGCCCCAGGCCTTCATCAACGACCAGCGGATCGGCGGCTATGAAGAGCTTGAGGAATTCTTCGGCAAGGCGCCAAAGGACAAGGACGCGCCCACCTACACCCCGGTGATCGCGCTGTTCGCCATGGCCGCGCTGATGGCCCTTGCCACCAGTTGGGCCGCGTTCGGCTCCCTTGTCACCGTCCAGGCCGCCGAATGGTTCATCGCCTTTTCCATGTGTCTTCTGGCCCTTCAGAAGCTGCGCGATGTCGATGGCTTTGCCACAATGTTCCTCAATTACGACTTGCTGGCCCAGCGCTGGGTGCCCTATGGCAAGGTCTATCCCTTCGCCGAGGGTCTGGCCGGCATACTGATGATTTCCGGCGCTCTCATGTGGCTCTCCATTCCTCTCGCCCTGTTCATCGGCACCATCGGCGCGGTCTCTGTGTTCAAGGCCGTCTATGTCGACAAGCGTGAGCTCAAATGCGCCTGCGTCGGTGGCGACAGCAACGTGCCTCTGGGCTTTGTTTCACTCACCGAGAATCTCATGATGGTCGCCATGGCGCTCTGGATGCTCTTCAAACCGATAGGTGTGGGGCTTTAGCCCCAGATTCCCTCTCGGCGTCCCGCCGCTCCGCCCGGTACTGGCGCTCGATCTCGAGCAGCCGCTGCTTGCGCCACAACCCGCCGCCATAGCCGGTCAGCGCCCCGTCCGCCCCGATCACCCGATGGCATGGCACGACCAGGGCAATGGTATTGGCTCCATTGGCCCGCGCAACCGCCCGCACCGCCGAGGGCCGCCCGATTGCCTCGGCGATCTGCCCATAGCTCCGCGTCTGCCCGGCCGGTATGGCGCGCAACGCCGCCCACACCTTCCGGGTAAACGCGCTGCCCTCCTGATGAAGCGGCGTTTCGAACCGCGCCGAGCGCCCCGCGAAAAAATCGCCCAGCTCGGCCGCCACCTGCTCGATCGGCCCGGTCCGGCCCAGCCCGATGCTCCCTTTGGCCGCTGCCCTCAGTCGCTTGAGCTCTCCCGGCAACGCCTTTCTGTCGATAAATTCGAGAAGATGGAGATGGGTCGAACTCGCGACCGCGATCATGTCGCCCAGCGGGGTCGCAATCCAGCTTGCCCGCAACAGCCCGTCCCGGCTCAGATCCCCCGGCGCGCAGCCAAGGATACGGGCAAAGGCGGCGCGGAACGCGCTGGGGGAATCAAACCCGGCCTCGTGCTGCGCCGTCACCACCTTGCCGCCTTCGGCCAGCGTCTCGAACCCTTCGCGCAGCCTGCGCTGGCGGGCGATCTCGAGAAACGTCATGCCGAAATGCCGCTTGAAACTGCGCCGCACCGTGGAAAGGTCATAGCCCATCTCCACAACATGACGCTCCGTCCAGCGCCTCTCGGGCCGCCCATCGAGCGCTTCGAGCAGCCCCTTGACCACAGGATCGTCCGCCGCTGCCGCCTGCATCGGGTGGCAGCGCTTGCAGGGCCGAAACCCCGCTTCGATACATTCCCCGATGCTCGCCCGGAAAATGCAGTTCTCCGATAACGGCTTGCGCGCCGGACAGGTCAGCCGGCAGAAAATCCCGGTCGAAGACACACAGACAAAAGCTTGCCCGTCAAACCGCGCATCGCGCTCAATCAGCGCCCGGTAAAGTGTTTCATGGTCTGGAAGATCAAACAGCATGCAACCTTGATACCATCCAGATAACCGCCTGTCGGTCTGAAATCGGGCGCCTATTTCAATTGACCGCGCCAGATGCCGCCTTCAGAGAACATGGCATCGGCAAAACGCTCACCCATCATTTTGTGCGTATCGCCATCGGGATGGAGCGCATCGGGCAACGGCAAAATCTTGGTGTCGGCCTCGCCATAAAGCATCCTGCCATCGAGATAGACGATATTGGGATCGGATGCCGCCCGCCGGGCAACAATTGCTTCAAGCTGCTCGCGAATGACCGACAGCGTGAGCTTGCCCTGCGCCACCTCATCGCAATTGCCTCGAGCGACAAACGCCACCCTGCCCTCACCGAGCGCCTCCATGTCAAAGGCCCCCGGCCCCGGCGTTGTCTCGTGAATGGGGCAATAGATCGGAGACACAACAACCAGCGGGGTATGCTTGTGCCCTTCGCGGATCGTATCGAGAAACCCATGCACCGCCGGCCCGAAGGCACGCAGGCGCATGAGGTCGGCATTGACGATATTGATGCCGATCTTGAGGCTGATGAAGTCGGCCGGCGTGTCCCGCATGGTGCGCGCCGTAAACGGATCGAGCAGCGCACCGCCGCCAAAGCCCAGATTCACAAGATCCACCTTGGCCCTCAGCGCCGCAACCGCCGGCCATATTCCTGTCGGCGTCCCCGCGTTGGATCCCTGACTGATCGAACTGCCATGATGCAGCCAGACGGGGCGGTTCAAATCTGTCACCGGTTCGACCGGCGCGTCGGTCCTTAGACCAACCAGCTCGGTCGTCTCGTCATGGGGAAGCCAGATTTCCACGATCTTTTCCCGCACAGGAAGGCCCGAAAATCTCAGCGTTCCCGGCCCGCCCTGTTCCAGGTTGGCGGCCCCGGTGGCCGGATCGATCCTGAGGATCCTGCCGCCTGAAACGCTCCCCTGACGATCCAGCTTTCCATCGATGACCAGATCGTACACCCCGTCGGGCCGTGCCGGCAGGCCCACATAAACCCGTTTGGTGGGCAGCGTGTCGAGTTCGATTATGCTCGCCGTCGTGCGAAAGACAAGCCGCACGCCCGAGGGTTGGGCTTCCACCATCAGGATCTGTCCATCGGCGCACTGGGCCCGCGCCCATTGCAGAAGACGGTGCGGCAACAGTCCCGCCGAGGTGCGCTCAATCTCGATGGCCCCTCGGATGAACACATCCGAATGCGGCGTTGTAATCAGGTCTTTGGTCATTCTCGGTCTTCGCAATTGAGGGAAGTTCGTCGCATTCAGGCTCTGGACCAGCTTCGCAAGGCGGCATCGAGCGCATCGAGCGCGTACTGCCAGGAAAGCCGGGCGTCGGGATCGCTGTGAGCAAAACTGCCGGCCAGTTCGAGCATCGGATACCCCAGAAAGACACTGCCCAGCAGGCGGACCGCATGAACCTGATCGGTTTCGCTCAGCCCGTAGCCGCGCAGGAGGTTGCGGGTGATACGCGAAACGCGCGCTCCGCCGCTCTCTCTGGCCGCGCTTTGGTCCAGCCGATGGCGCGCCGCCTCGAAAAGGCCGGGATGATGGTGGGCGAAATCGCGGTGCACATTGGCCACCGCCACCAGCGCGTCCTTGCCCGCCCGGCCGGCCACGGCCTCTTCGGCGCGATCTGCAAGCAGGTCGAGCCCGAACAGCGCCACGCGCACCTTGAGGTCATCCGAGTTTTCCAGGTGCGAATAAAGGCTCGCCAGCTTGACATCGAACCGGCGTGCCAGAGCGGCCAGCGTGAGATTGCCAAACCCAATCTCGTCGGCCATCTCCGCCGCCGCCTGCACCAGAACGTCCTTGTTCAACCCTGCTCGGGGCATGTTCAACCTCAAAGCTAATCCAATCAGGTTAAAACCTAATGATATTAGCTTTGTCAAGAACTGGCATTGTTTTGCTGGCGGTCGAAAGTCTTCTTCGAACTTTTTAGCGCCCGCAATATCGAGCGAAACTCTCTACAAACGCGGCGACCACCTGGCGGTTGTCGGGCTGTTCGAAATGGGCGGCGATCTCCTCGGGCGACTTTTTCATGAGCTGGAAGCGCACGAACAGATCTTGGGAAAAACGTGTGCTCACAGTCGACAAAACCGTGCGGATCTGGCCCAGCATATCGTCTCCACGGTGCGAGGCGTGCATGAGAGCAATGGGTTTGTCGATGATCTCATCGCGCGACACCAGCCAGTCGATGGCATTCTTCAGACCGCCCGGAATTGCTCTGACATATTCAGGACTGGATATGATCACCCCGTCGCTGCGGGCCACAAGGGCGGCAAAGTTTTCAACCGGCTCCGGCAGGGAGCCGGATTCGAGATCGGGCGAAAAGACCGGCAGATCGGCAATCGCATCAAACACCGTGACCTCATGGCCCGGTCGCGCAATCGCCGACACCGCCCGCAGCATCGCCGTGTTTGTGGATGCTTTTCGGCCACTGCCCGAAATCGCGAGAAGGTTCATCCATTTCTCTCCCAAATGCCCTGCTTTGCGCCAAAGCTGACCTAAGTCACACCTCCTGGTAAAGTGAACCCATGACATTGGCCAATTATCGTTTTCGACCCGCGGCAATGAGCGACTTGCCCCTGCTCGTAACCTGGCAGGGCTTTTCACACGTCCGCGCATGGTGGGGCAACGACGAGCCTTTCGACGAGGAGCAGTTGCGCGACACCCGCGTTTCAAGATGGATTGTCGAACTGGATGGAAACCCGTTCGCATATATGCAGGACTATTCGGTTCATGGATGGCCAGGGCATCATTTCGGACACCTTCCTCCGCGGTCGCGCGGGATAGACCAGTATATCGGTGATCCGGCGATGATCGGTCTCGGTCACGGCACAGGCTTTATCGGACAAAGGATGGATTACCTCTTTGCCGCCGGCGTTCCCATAATCGCCGTCGATCCGCATCCGCTAAACACAAGGGCCATCGCGGTCTATCAAAAGCTCGGATTTCAGATTGTCGGCGCCGAACAGCAAACGCCGTGGGGCCTCGTTCTGCCCATGGAAGCCCGACCACCCCGACGCGGGAGATGACCCCTTATGCCCGCAGCCGCCGTTTGAATGTGCGCTTTGGCCCATTCTCACCGATGTTGCAGCCAGGGGTTGTGTCTGGCAGTGCGATCGTCATTATACGGACCGATGACCGACCTTACCATCAATGATGCCCTCGCCCGCCGCCGCACCGTTCGGGACTTCAGCGACGAGCAAATTCCTCTCGAGGCCTTGAAGCGGCTGGCTTGGGCAGCGCAAGGCATCACATCTTCAGACGGCAAGCGGACGGCCCCTTCGGCCCATGCGCTCCATCCCCTTGAACTTTTTTGCCTTCCAAACCGCGTAGAGGGCTTGTCCCAGAGCCTCTATCAGCTTGACTCGAGCGATCTGGACCTTAGACACATCGATGCACGAGATGATCTCCGCGACAGGCTAAGACACGCTTGTATTGATGCCCCGTCCTGGATCACCCAAGCGGCATGCATCGTCGCGGTCTGCGCGGACATGGTCGCTCCAAGCCGTGCGTTCGCCGACCAGAGGCCGTTCGGAAGCCGCGGTACGCGGTATGTGTATCTGGAGGCCGGAGCCGCAGCCCAGAACCTTCATCTTCAAGCCGTGGCGGAGGGGCTTGGGTGCGTCTGGGTGGGAGGTTTCGACGATGAAGCATGCGCCGACATACTCGGACTGCCCAGCCCACTCATGCCCCTTGTTCTGATCTGCATCGGCTATCCGGCAGCAAGTGCACACTAGAGCTGCACAGGAAAGTCTGTGTCAGATCGCCCGCCGGCTTCCCATCGCCTCCGCGCGGCCCGGCGCGTTATCCTGCTCATGGCCGTTGTGTCGCAAGGGCAGAGCCGAGAGCGCGTGAAGTCGTCAAACGGGCACACTCTTCATCCCATCGTTTGGGGCAGAAACAGGACGATCGCCGGGAATGCAACCAGGAGCACCAGCCGAAGGACGTCGGTGACCACAAAGGGAAGGACACCCTTGAATATCTGGACCAGGCCGACCTGACGCGCAATCGATTTGATCACGAAGACGTTCATCCCGACGGGCGGCGTGATCATGCCCAACTCGACGGTCATGACAACAATCACACCGAACCAGATCGGGTCGAAGCCGAGGGCGATAATGACGGGATAAACGATTGGCACCATGAGGATGATCATCGCCATGGCGTCGAGGAAACATCCCATCACGACGAACAGGGCAAGAATGAACCCAAGTGTGCCATAGGCTCCCAAACCGAGATCAACCAGGGTCTGAGTGAGTTTTTGAGGCACCTGGGTGACCGCCAGGAAATATCCGAAGATGATCGCCCCGATAAGAATTGTGTAAACAGCGACGGAGGTCCTGAGCGCCTCGACAAGGCTCTCCATCAACGAGCGCATATCCAGGCGGCGCCTCACGAACCCGATCAGACCGGTGAGCACCGCGCCTACCGCTGCCGCTTCGGTGGCGGTGACCACGCCGAGATAGATCGAGACGATGACGGCAACAAACAACAGCGCTATCGCCCATACGTCGCGCATCGCGGCCAGGGCTTCGCGCCACGAAAAGGCGCTTCCCTTGGGCAAGTGCCGCCCGTACCACAAGCGTACGGTCACCAGATACATGATGACGGCGAGAAGCCCCGGGACGATGCCGGCGATGAAAAGCGCGCCGATATCCTGCTCGGTGATGTACCCGTAGATCGCAAGCACCACGGACGGCGGAATCAGAATGCCCAGGGTGCCGCCGGCCGCGATGATCCCGGTGGCAACATCATCGCCGTAGCCTGCCCGCTTCATTTCCGGATAGGCGATGTTGGTCATGGTTGCCGCTGTCGCAACTGACGAGCCGCAAATGGCGGCAAACCCCGCACAGGCGCCGATCGTGGCCATGCCCAGCCCGCCCTTCATCGAGCCGGTGACGGCGCTGGCCGCCCGGAACAGCTCACGGCTCATGCCCGATCGTGTGGCCAACACGCCCATCAGGATGAAAAACGGGATCAGGGTGAGGTTGAAATCTGTAACCGTGCGCAGGGGCGAGGTCGCCAACAGGTTGAGGGCCGGCGCCCAACCGGCAATGAGCCCGAACCCTCCGACGCCGACAAGACCCATGGCAACGCCAATCGGAACGCGGATGAGCATCAGAACAAAGAGCGCCGCAAACCCTGACAGCGCCACAAGATCGGCCTCAGCCATGACCAGCCCCCTCGTCCTGACCATCGTAGGATTCATGGGCTTCGAGCCCCTCGCCATGGCGCAGGATCCGCCAGAGCCGGCCAACCGTCATGGCGAGCGCCATGATCAGCCCCACGAGAATTGCGGCGAGGAAGGGCCAGTGCGGAAGTCGCAGATCCATGGTCAGTTCGCCACGCGGCCATTGCGAGATCAGTCGCCCGCCGATCTTCCAGGTCATGGCGCCGGTAAAGACAAGCAGGGCCAGCCAGGCTGCAATATCGAGCCATTTCCGCACGCGCGGCGGCAGTCCATGGGCGAGCAGATCGACCTTGATATGGCTGCCCCGATAGGCGACCGAGGCAAATCCCCACATGACCGCCACCGCAAGTGTGAGGCGGGAGAGGTCGAACGCATCGGGCACAGGCCGCGCAAACAGGTAGCGCCCAATGGCCGATACAAAGATCAGAAGCGTCACAAGCCCGAGCATGACCGCTGCGATCTTTTCGACAAGGCCGACGGCCCTCGAAGCCACTGACGAACGCTCTAGTGATTGGCGGGACATCAATGCCTCACATCCATTGGCGACGGGTGTTCGGGAGGCCGACAGGCAGCCTCCCGCGGTTTTCTGACCCGCAGATCAGTAGGCGCTATCGTTGGCCGCCAGGGCGTCCTTGAGCCCGTTGAACACGACCTCGGAATCGTACCCGGCTGCGTCCACCGCCTCCAGCGCTCCGACGACAGTCGCCTCGGCGGCTTCGCGCCAAAGCGCGAGTTCATCATCGGAGGGCATGAAGACCTCGTGATCGGGGCTATCAATCATTTCCTGCCGAACGCCTTCATCATAGATGGCCCAGCCTTCCGAGAAGCGCTGCGACCATTCCGGCGTGCAGTGGTCGTCGATGATCTGCTTTTGGCTGTCGGACAGGCGATCGTAGCTCCCCTGGTTGAACAGCATGACCTGCGAGGAGAGGTAGAGGGGCATGTCGTTGTGGAATTTCGTTACCTCGGCGAGGTTGAACACCTTCATCGCCTCATAGGGAATGGTGACCGCGTCGGCCGTACCACGGGCAATCGCTTCACGCGCCTCCGGAGCGGGCACCTGAACCGAGGACCCGCCAAGCGAATTGATGAACCGCGCCATGGTCGAGTGCGCGGGCCGCACATTGAGACCACTGACATCGGCCGGCACCCGAATGGGCATGTTGCCATGGAAGCGGCCGGGCTCATGGGGATTGACGAGACAGAAATAGACATCGCCCATCTCGGCCTCGGCGTAGTCGCCCTGGTACCACTCATGGATGGCTTTGCCGGCGGCCGGGCCGGTGCTGGACAGGAATGGCAGGCCGGTCAGTTCATAGATCGGGAAGCGACCGGCGGTGTATCCCGGATTTACGTAACCGATGTCCACGATACCGTCGCGGGTCATGTCATAGTGGTCCGGAGCAGCGCCCAGCTGCTGGGCCGGGAAAATCTCGAACTGGATCTCCCCACTGGACGCTTCGGTGATCGATTGCGTCCACTCCGTCATCCCGGTCTGCGGGACAGCGTGCTGGGGTGGCAGCCAATGCGACAAACGCAAGGTGACCTCCTGGGCCTGCACACCCATGCAGGCGACCAGGACGGTGGTTGATGCAATTAGCAGTCGTTTCATTTTTAGTCCTCCCGTTGCGCGCCTCCTCCGGGCGCTAGTTGAATTCGATACCGACATCCTGAAACTGTTCACCAAGCGACCCCTCGAGCGCTTCGGCCAAAGTGTCGGCGGTCCAGCCCCCCGACCGGAGGCGGTAGTCTGCCTCTCTCGGGTGCGTCCAGATCGACATCCTGTCTCCCCCGATCCCGATACATTGGCCGGTGACGTGGAACGAGTGATCTGAGGCGAGGTACACAAAGGCGGGCGCGACATCGTCCGGCCCTCCGATGCCCCACTCTTCACGAAACTTGGGGGGGACCGGCTCGCCCTTTTCCAGCATCTCTGCCAGGAGCGCCAACGCCGGAACTGTCTGCGTCATGGCGGTCAAGGCATTGGGAACGATCGCATTGACCGTGACATCGTAACGCTTGAGCTCGAGCGCCCATGTGCGCGCCATGCCCGCAATACCCGCCTTGGCGGCGCTATAGGCGGTTTGGCCGAAATTGCCCCGTTGCCCGGCGATCGATGAGACCAGGATCAGCCGCCCGCCCTGCCCTGCTTGCCGAAAATGGCGCGCGGCGGCTCGCGCGCAGGTAAACGTGCCGCGCAAATGTGTTTCGATGACCGCGTCGAAGTCTTCGTCGGTCGTGTTCCAGAGCACCCGGTCTCTGAGAATACCCGCATTGCAGGCCATGACGTCGAGCCGGCCAAAGACCTCTATGGCCCTGGCGACGCCTGCATCGGCAGCATCGGCCGAACCGATGGCGGCGATGTAAGGCGCAGCGCGCCCATCCTGGGCCTCGATTGCTTGCACAACGGCCTGCGCGGCATCGGCATCGACGTCGTTGACCAGCACGGCCGCGCCTGCTGCAGCCATGGCCAGCGCCGCCGCGCGGCCGATGCCGCGCCCGGCTCCGGTGATCATGACAACCCGCCCCGCGAGCGGCAAAGAACCTGCTTTTTTCATCTGCCGACAAACCTTGCCTTGCGCTTTTCCATGAAGGCTTGTGGCCCTTCGCGCGCGTCCTGGGAGCGCACGACGACCTCGTAGGCTTCATCTTCATATCCGAAACCGTCTTCGAGACTGGCACCGAAAGCCCGTCTCACCGTGCGCTTGATTTCCCGAACTGCCACCGGACCATTCGCCGCGATCGTTTCGGCCATCTGCATGGCACAGGGCAGGACCTGGTCCTGTGGCACGACCTTGTTGATCAGGCCGACCGCCAGGGCCCGGCGAGCATCCATCGGATCACCGGTCAGAAGAAGCTCCATCGCTAGGGCCTGCGGGATCTGACGCGGGAGGCGAACAAGGGAACCGGCAAACGGGATCAACCCGCGTTTGGCCTCGGGCAGCCCGAAGATTGCGCGCTCGGACGCAATCCTGAGATCGGTGGCAATCATGGTCTCCATGCCGCCGGCCATGCAGGCGCCGTTAACGGCGCAGATGACCGGTTTGTCGATCTCGACCTTGCGCAGGGCCGACCGGTCCATGATCGATCGATCCGCCAATATGGCGCGATCCCATTCTGTTTCAGCCTGTCGCGCGCCCGTGAGCAGCGGCAGGGTCAGGGCGAGGTCGCCGCCCGCGCAAAAGGCCTTGTCTCCCGCGCCGGTCAAAACGAGCACGCGCAAATGATCATCGCGATTGAAGCGCTCGAACGCGTCAGCCAGCCTGCACGCCATTTCGGGACTGATGGCATTGCGCGATGCCGGGCGATTGAGGGTCAGAAGGAGAATGTGCCCCAGCTGTTCCTCGAGGAGATGCGGTTCTTGCTGGCTGACGCTCACGACAGTGTCCCCTGCTCGATCATGGATCGCGCAAGGTCGCGAAGCGCAACCTTGCGCACTTTTCCGTTGGCGGTTTGGGGCATGCGAGGAAGGGCCACGACATAGCGCGGCAGCTTGTGCCGCGATAGCGTCTTGCGACACCAGTCGCGCAGCAAGCTACCATCGATCTCGCACCCCGGCCGCGGCACGACGAACGCGCAGATTTCCTCGCCGAATTCCGCATCAGGAACGCCGACTACCTGGGCCTCGGCGACATTTTCGTTGCCCAGAAGATGATCTTCTATTTCGACAGGATAAATGTTCTCGCCGCCGCGAATGATCATGTCCTTGATGCGGCCGACAATGCGCAGGTAACCATCACCGTCCAGGACCCCCAAATCTCCGCTGTGAAGCCAGCCTTCGCTGTCGATCGCCTGGGCGGTGCGTTCGGGCATGTCGAAATACCCGGCCATCACAAGGAACCCCTTGATGAGCAACTCCCCTTCCGCTCCGGTCGGGACCGTGTGCCCGTCTATAGGGTCGGCAATACGAATCTCGACATAGGGCAGGGGCACTCCGGCGGTCGATATCTTGCGATCGAAGGGATCGGTGGGCACGGTCTGGGTGATGATCGGGCTGCATTCGGTCATGCCCATGATGATCACCGGGTCGGCGCCCGTCCGCTCGTTCAGCTCGCGCATGAGAGATGGGGGGATTGCGGTTCCGCCCGTATAAGCTACGCGCCAGCCTGCAAGGTTGCGTCGCCCCGATACGAGCGCTTCATCCTGCAGCATGCGAACATACATGGTGGGAACGGCATTGGTGATGGTACCGCCATGGGCTTCGATGAGGTCGAGCATTCTTGTGGCATTGAACTGCTCCATTGTCACAAGGCAGCCGCCCACAGCGGCCATGCCGATGACGTTGCAGACACAACCGGCGGTATGGAAAAGCGGCATGGCCGAAACCATGACATCGGTTTCCCGGTATCCCGCCCTCCGCCCCGCAAGCATCGCGTTGTTGATCGTACCGGAATGGGTGAGCATCGCGCCTTTGGGCTGGCCCGTCGTGCCGCTGGTATATTGTATTTGCACGATGTCCTGCGCGGTCACTGACGCCGCGCGGCGCTCGAGATGGGCATCATCGACGTTTGCGCCCTCTGCGACAAAGTCGGCAAATGTGCTCGCTCCGGCAATTGCAGCCGCACCAATCCCGATGATGCGCCGCAGATCGGGATAGGTATGGGCAGGCGCGCCGTTGTCGTCGCGCGCGGGCTTGCCCAGCATCTCTCCAATCATGCCCGCCACGTCGTGACCACGGTATTGGCCCGTCGCGAACACCATGCTGACCCGGCCCTGACCAAGAAGATAGTCGAGCTCGGACCGTCGAAAGGCCGGATTGACCGTAACGAGCACGGCGCCAATCCTGGCCAGGGCATATTCGAGCAGGATCCATTCGGGGCAATTTGGCGCCATGACGGCGACCCTGTCACCGTGATTGACCTGTGCAGCCAGCAGCGCTTTCGCCAGATCATCGACCCGCCGGTCCAGCTCTGCATAGGTCCAGCGCAGCGCCGGGCGATCATCGTATTCGTCAAATATGATTGCCGGACGGTCAGCATGCCGCCGGGCCTGCTCGCGCAGCAAGGCGCCCAGGGTAATGTCGAGCAGGCCCGCCGCGTCGGTCTCAGCGTTCCAATGCGACAATCCCGGCTGCATAGACACCTGGCTGCTCCAAAGCGGTTTGCAATTTTGATGGTCTCGGGCAATAGCAATCAGAGACAGGGGAACTTTGCTCGAGCCATTATGTTCGTGTTAGAATTGTTCGATATCGAACAATATTGAATTTGCTTGAGGCGTCAAGGAGAATTGAGTGGACCGCAAAACCGACAGGGTCACCAACGCTGGCAACGAACCTGAAAGCGCCGGAGACGTCCTTGGCTACAAGCTGCGCATGGCCCAGATCCTGGCTTTTCGGGCGTTTGAAGAACGTCTCACCGATTACGGCAGGGCGCCGCGCTATCTCGGTCTGCTGGCCGCCATTCGCCAGGAGCCCGGCCTGTCGCAGAACCGGCTGGCAGAAATGGTGGCCCTCGGGCGATCCAGTCTCGTCAACATTCTCGATCAGCTCGAGGCCGACGACCTGCTTGTTCGCAAACCCGCCCCCGGTGACCGTCGCCGCAATGGCGTGTGGCTGACCGACAAGGGCAACCAGACCGTGGATGCGCTCCTGCGAGAGGCTCGGAAAGAAGAAGAGCTACTGACCAAGGGCCTTGCCGCAGAGGACGTTCTGGCCCTCAAGACGTTTCTGGACAGGATCATCGACAACTTGAGAATGCTTTGAGTATCGCAGCTCCAGGCTGAATCGGCATTCAGGCGTTTTTGGTAGGCGCTGCGCAACATCCCCGAATGAAAGGGTGAGTTTGAGGCAACGCCGTCTCGTACCCACTCCCCTGTCACCCCGGGGCTGGTTCCCGGGGTCCAGCAGCATTTCCACAATCGACAACCCTATCGGGGCACCAATAACTGCCCCAACTTGGCTCTCGGTTTGGCGCCCTACCCGACCGCCTCCGCTGCCCCCAGCACCCGCTGCAGCGCAGTAACGTCCACATCGGCCAGCCGCGCCGGCTCCCATTTGGGCGCCTTGTCCTTGTCCACCAGCACCGCGCGCACCCCCTCAGCGAAATCGGGGCGCATGGCCATATGGCGGGCCAGCGCCAGATCATCCTCGAGAATGGCGCGCACGTCGCGCTTGTGCCGCGCCCGACGGTGCGACAGCACGATGGCCACAAGCGAGGTCGGGCAATGGCGGGCAATCGAGGCGTAGAGCGCCGCGGCGCCCGGATCGCCATCCTCGGACCAGTCGAGCAGCCCTTCGACGATTTTTTCAGCGTCCGGCGCGGCAAAAATCTCGGCCAGTGAATCAGAAAGCGCGCAAAAATCGGCCGCGCCCGCATCGATCGATTCCGACTGGATCAGCGCCGTGATCGCCGTATCGGGATCGCCCGCCTGCGCCGCGTCGATCACCCGGCCCCGCAAGTCCGCCAGCGCGTCCTCGGGCACCATGGTATCGGTCAGGCCTAGGGCAATGGCGTCGGCCGCACCCACCGTTTGCCCCGACAGCAGAAAGGCCAGCGCCCGCGCCTCGCTGGCTTGGTAGAGAATGGCGTTCACCCCCACGTCGCAGAAAAACCCGATGGCGGCTTCGGGCATGGCAAACCGGCTCGATGGCGTCGCGATCCTGTACCGCGCATGCGAGGAAATCCCGATCCCGCCGCCCATGACGATGCCGTGCTGGAGCGCAACGATGGGTTTGCGATAGGTCGCGATCAGCCCGTTCATATCGTATTCGTCGGCAAAAAAAGAGAAAACGGGCCGTGTGTCTCCGGCCATCGCCATCTCGCGCGTCCTGCGCACATCACCGCCGGCGCAAAGCCCCTTTTCGCCCTCTCCCTCGATCAGCACGGCCCGCACATCGTCATTTTCATCCCATTCATCGAGCGCATAGCGCACCGCCCCGATCATCTCGGCGCTCAGCGCATTGATCGCCCTGGGCCGGGTCAGCCTGATGATCCCGCACCCGCCCTCGATTGAAATGGAAATCTCGTCCATGAGCCGCTCCCTGCTTTCCTTGTTCATACTGATGGCAAGCGAGAACCAAGGAAAGACGTTCCCGCTCTATTTCCAATGGAGCGCAAAATGATCTAGACAGGCGCCACACCAGTTCCAATTTGCACAAAGAGCCCCCAAGGGTCATGACAATTTCCAAAACGGGTATCGCGCGTGACCTCAAGCGCCTGAACGACACCGGCAAACCGGTCCGTCTGGGCATCATCGGGTCGGGCGAAATGGGCACCGATCTGGTCACCCAGGTCTCGCTGATGGACGGCATTGAAATCGCCGCCATCTCCACCCGCCGCCCCCACACGGCAATGGCCGCGATGGACATCGCCTATGGCGCCGGCGAGGGCAAGGCCCACGCCAGTGAGGTGGGAACCCGCTCGGCCATGAGCGCCGCCATCGATACCGGCAAGATCGCGGTGACCGCCGATACCGAACTGATGGTCACCGCTCCGGAAGTCGATGTCATCATCGACGCCACCGGCAAGCCCGGCGTGGGGGCCGATTTTGATCTGCTCGGCATGGAGCACGGCAAGCATCTGGTGATGATGAATGTCGAGGCCGACGTCACCATCGGCGCTTACCTCAAGCACGAAGCAGACAGGCTCGGGGTCATCTATTCGGTCGGCGCCGGCGACGAGCCGTCCTCGTGCATGGAACTGATCGAATTCTGTTCTGCCCTCGGGCTCGACATCGTCGCCGCCGGCAAGGGCAAGAACAATCCCTTAAACCACGACGCGGTGCCCGACGATTATCGCGAGGAAGCCACCCGCCGCAACATGAACCCGCGCATGCTCGTCGAGTTCATCGACGGGTCGAAAACCATGGTGGAAATGGCCGCCATCGCCAACGCCACCGGGCTCGTCCCCGACCGCCCCGGCATGCACGGTCCCAACGCCGATCGCGAATCTCTGGCCAGGGTTTTGATCCCGCGCGCCGATGGCGGCGTGCTCGAAAAATCCGGCGTTGTCGATTACACGATCGGCAAAGGCGTGGCCCCCGGCGTGTTCGTCGTCGCCAAAGCCACCCATCCCCGCGTCGTCGAGCGCATGGACGATCTTCACGTCGGGACCGGTCCCTATTACGGGTTCTTCCGTCCCTATCACCTCACAAGTCTCGAAGTGCCGCTCACCGCCGCCCGCATCATGCTCTATGGCAAGCCCGACATGGTGCCGCTCGCAAACCCCGTCGCCGAAGTCTGCGCCCTGGCCAAGCGTGATCTGGCCGTCGGTGAAACATTCGATGCCATTGGCGAGACCTGCTATCGCTCCTGGACAATGACAATTGCCGATGCCCGCGCCGCCCGCGCCATCCCCGTCGGCCTGCTCGAAGGCGGGCGCGTCACCGCCCCGGTCAAAAAGGGTGAACTTCTCACCGCCGCCAATGCGACGCCCGACACTTCGACCAAGCTTTTCGCCCTCCGGCAGCGCCAGGATGCGATGTTCCACCTCGGTCCACTGGCCGTAACGGTCTAGAGTGGGGTCAGGATCCGAAGGGCCGCGTCAGCGAAAAGTTGCAGACTTTTCCGGTTCGACCTCACGAACAAAAATGACTTGGGCGTAAGGCCCAAGTGCACCGAGGGTCCATTGGGCGTCACAATGAGGAAAACCATGGCCGGACCTGAACTCGCCGCCATTATCGCAAACCTCCCCGCCACCGTTCCCTTCGTTGGTCCCGAGGTCATCGAGCGCAAGACGGGCATCAAGTTCCGGGCGCGGCTGGGCGCCAACGAAAGCCCCTTCGGCCCGTCCCCAAAGGTTATCGCCGCCATCGCCGAGGCGGCACCGGATGTCTGGACATATGGCGACTCTGAAAATTACGAATTAAAAGAAGCACTTGCCCGCCATCTGGGCACGCCGATGGAAACCATTTCCATCGGTGAAGGGATCGATGGCCTGCTCGGGCTCACCTGTCGGCTTTATCTCGAACCGGGCGACAAGATCGTCACCTCGCTCGGCGCCTACCCCACCTTCAACTACCACGTCGCCGCCCAGGGCGCAGAACGCGTCACGGTTCCCTACGACGAAAAAGACCGCGAAAGCCTCTCGGGACTTTTGGACACTGTTTTGGGCGTCAAACCCAAAATCGTATATCTCGCCAACCCCGACAATCCCATGGGCACCTGGTGGAGTGCCAACGAGATCACCCGCTTCGTCGAGGCCATTCCGGACGACACCCTCATCATCCTCGATGAGGCCTATGGCGAAACCGCGCCCGCCGGCACGCTGCCGCCGATAACGCTCATGCGCCCTAACCTCTTGCGATATCGTACATTTTCAAAGGCCTATGGCCTTGCCGGCATGCGGGCCGGATACGCCATTGGCACCCCCCAGACCATCTCGGGCTTTGACCGCATCCGCAATCATTTCGGCGTCACCAAACTTTCCCAGATCGCCGCCACAGCGGCGCTCGCCGATCAGGATTATCTCGCCCGGACCCTCACATCCATCGCCGCCGGCCGCGACGACATAGCGAGCCGCGCCAAGGGCTTGGGCCTCGAACCCATCCCTTCAGCCACCAACTTTGTAGCGATCGATTGCGGCGCCGACGATACCTATGCAACCATGCTGCTCAACGAAATGCAGGCTCGCGGCATCTTCATTCGCAAGCCCGCCGTACCCGGTCTGAACCGTTGCATAAGAATGAGCGTGGGCACACCAAAGGACATTGGCCTTGCCTGCGATGTCCTGGAAGACGTCATTAAAGGAACCAGCAGTTAAGAGAAGTTCGGGTTGGCTACCGATCCCCCCGATCAACGAGCGGCCTAGTCCTGCAGTGATTCCACATAGTCGACCAGGGCGGTGATCCGGGCGCGGATCAGCAGTTCGGCGCCATAGGGGCCCGCCGTATCGCCGATATCGGTGGAATAATGCGCGCCCCAGATCGGCATCGGGGAGCCGTGACCGCGCACCACTGCCCGCCCATCCACTGTCTGAAACACATAAAGATAGGGGAACACCCCATCGTTGTTCTCGGTCAGCTTGGTGAGATCGGTGGGTTCGACGTTGAGATGGGCGGCAAACTCGCCGTGCCCCCGGCCGTCCGTGCCGTGGCAGGCAGCACAAGAGCCCATATACTCGTCGCGGCCCAGCGCATTGTCCTGCGCAATGGCCGGTATCGCGCAAAGTCCGAGCGCGAGAGCGAGTGTAGTCGTTAATCGGGCATGGTTCGACATGGTGTTCCTCCTGTTCCCATATCGTTACTATCCCACGCTCCGCTCCTTCCGGCATTGACGCCCGTCAAGGGCGCCCCCCGCGGTTCTTGACAGCAGGTGGCACCATCCTATGCGCCAGGGTTCTCGGCCCCGCGAAGATAGGTGCGCTTGAGAAGCATTGTCCTTGCGACCGGTAGCTCACCCGGACCCTCGCAGCCATCGCCGCGGGCCGCGACGAAATAATGAGGCGCACCAAGGGTCTGGACCACACCCGTCCCCTCGGCCACCGACTTTTTAACGACCGATTGCGGCGCCGACGACACCTACCCAACAATGTTGTGTGGTGCCTCAACAGGTTGTCCTCGGCCTGACCGAGGACAACCTAATGAGAGCTCACATCTAGCCACTGTTCCATAGACCGCGCTCCCCGCGTATAGAGGGGCGGCGCCCCGTCAAAATTACGAGTTAAAATGATGCCCACGGCCCAACCACCTTCCGCCGCCTCCATGGGGGCGGGCGAAGTGACCGACATTTTCAATGCCGTTGCGCTTGAAGCCGGAATCTTGGTCCTTTCGATCTACGGTCGAAAGTTCGAGGTCACGACAAAGAGCGATGCTTCGCCCTTGACCGAGGCCGATACGGCCGCCGAAGCCTTGATCCTCGAGCGTCTGGCAGCCGCCTTTCCAGATATTCCCGTGGTCGCCGAAGAGGCTGTCGCCAACGGGACCATCCCCGAGTGTGGCGGGCAGTTCATTCTTGTCGATCCGCTTGACGGATCCAAGGAATTCATAGCGCGCAACGGCGAATTTACCATCAACATCGCCTTGATTGAAAACGGCATTCCGGTGGCTGGCGTTGTCTATGCACCCGCCCTCAAGCGCATCTGGTGGGGCAGCACCGGCGGCGGGGCCTTTGTCTCGCTGGTCGACAATCACCAGCTCCTGGAGTCCATGCCCATTGTTGTGCGTGCGGCACCGCCGCAAGGATTGACCCTCGTGGGCAGCCGCTCCCATGGCAGCGGAGAGAACGACCCCCGGCTCGCCAGCCTACCGGTCGCCGACTTCACTTCGATGGGCTCTTCGCTCAAGTTCTGTCTTGTGGCCGAAGGGGGGGCCGATCTCTATCCTCGCTTCGGACGCACTATGGAATGGGACACCGCGGCAGGCGATGCGGTCTTGCGCGCTGCCGGCGGCCAAGTGCTCGATCTGGACGGTGCTCCGCTTGTCTATGGCAAGCGCAACCAAGACCATGACACCGATTTCGCCAACCCCCATTTCTGGGCCGTTGGGGACGGCGCCATAATTCCTTCGATCTGCAAGGGCGCCAAGATGGTACAGCCTGCGCTTAAATCCTCGTCGTCCTCTCTGTCTGATTAGTCTCTGTTGCAGGGCGAACTCGCCCCCGGCCTACTGCGATTTCCAAATCGAAAGCGCGATCCTGGTTATTTGAGCCCAGTTCACCCTCGTCCGAACTCGTCCTCGATCCTGATGATATCGTCTTCGCCCAGATACGACCCGGTCTGAACTTCGATCAATTCGAGTTCGATCTTGCCCGGATTGGACAGACGGTGGATAGCGCCTTGCGGGATATAAACGCTCTCGTTCTCGCGCAGGGTTTTTGTGTCTTCGCCCACCTGGACTTCGGCCGTGCCCCGCACCACCACCCAGTGCTCGGAGCGATGGAAGTGCTTTTGCAGGCTTAAGCGCTTGCCCGGTTTGACGAACAGGCGCTTGACCTGGAACCGCTCGCCATTGAGCACCGAGGAATACCCGCCCCATGGGCGATAGCTCGTCTGATGGGTTTCGGTGAGGTTGGCCGTGACCGGATCGGCTTTCAGGCGCTTGACCATATCGCCAACAGATTGTGCCGAGGACAGTCGCCCAACATAGATGGCGTCTTCGCTGGCCAGCACGGCAACGTCGTCGAGCCCGTCGACAACCACATGGTGCTTTTCGGAAATGACCAGTGATCCCGAGATCGCATTGAGCGTCACGGGACCAATTCCAAGATTGTTGTTTTGGTCACGGGCCCGGCTCTTCCAGACAGCATCCCAGGATCCCAGATCGGACCAGTCGATCGCTGCGGGCACAACGGCTGCCTTTTTGGTCTTTTCAAAGATCGCGTAATCGACGGAGATGTTGGGAGCGTTGGCAAAACTCTCGGCGTCGAGCCGAAGAAAGTCGAGATCCTTTGTTGCCCGATCAACTGCGCTTCTGACAGTGCTGGCAAGCTCTGGTGTGAGCGCTTCACATTCTGAGATGAACACTTCGGCTGCAAAGACAAACATGCCAGAGTTCCAGAAATAGGTCCCGGCATCGACCATCTGCCGCGCCCGCTCGGTATCGGGCTTTTCGAGGAACCGCATAACGGCTCGGGCGCCGCCCTGGCCCACATCACCCGCCTCGATATAGCCAAACCCGGTGGCCGGTTCGGTAGGCGCAATACCGAAGGTGACAAGCAAACCAGCTTTTGCTGCAACCTCTGCTTTGTCGAGCGCTGTGACATAGGCCGCATCAAGAACGATCTTGTGGTCCGAGGGCAGCACATGAACGATCGTGTCGGGCTGATCCTTGCTGGCGACCAGCGCGGCTGCGAGAATAGCCGGAGCGGTGTTGCGGGCCACGGGTTCGAGCACGATGGCCGCAAGCTGTAACCCAAGCTCGGACGCCTGTTCGGCGACAACGAAGCGATAATCCTCGTTGGTCACAATGATAGGGGCGCCATAGCGGGGGTCTGAGGACAGTCTTAGAAGGGTATCCTGGAACAGGCTGTGCTCGCCGGCGAGGGTCAGGAACTGTTTGGGTCGCGACGAGCGCGACATCGGCCAAAGCCGCGTTCCCGTGCCCCCGGCCAGAACGATCGGGGTGATACGCCCGGTTGTCGTGTTTTCCATGCCCATCACTCCCGGCGTCCAAAATGATGGTTGAGCCGTGCCATCATTGTTTCCAATAGCCGATCGGTTGCCTCGACGGTGTCGGTCTCGACATAACACCGCAGTTCGGGTGCGTTGCCCGACTGGCGGAAGTGGACGATCGAACCATCGGCCAGACTCAACCGCGTCCCATCTGTGGTGTCGATTGCCAAGAGGTTAGAAAGGATCGGAGCAAAGGCCTTTCGCGCCTCAAGTGATCCGGCCATTATCAAACAGAACCTCGTGCCCTCTTGCGGGGCTATGTCCTTGAGCCGCGCGGCCTTCATGACCCGCGGCGGCAGCGAGGCGGCAAGACGCGAGACCGGATCGCCGGAGGCCTTGCTTGACGCGAGAACCGCCACGATGGGCAATACCGCATCCCGCGTCGGCAAGGGATCCACTACCCCATCATCAAGACTGAACGCGGTTTGCACGAGAAAGCCGCCATTGGCTTCAAACCCGACCACGCTGTCGTCGCCCCTTGCCATTGCCTGGTTCATGGCCTCGACAACGAAGGGCGAGCCGATCCGGGTGCGAATGACAGTTTCAAACCAGCCGCTCAGCTCGATCCCGCTTGTTGAGGTCAGCGGCGTTACGACGGTGTTGGCCCCGAGGAACCTGGCGGTCAGAGCGCCCAGCACATCGCCATTGATTTGTTGTCCGCTTTCATCGAGCAGCAGCGGACGGTCGCCATCCCCGTCGGTTGACACCACGGCATCAAGGCCATGCGTGTTAAGGGCATGCCGCATCTGGTCCATATGATCGGCGCTCACCGCTTCGGTATCGACGGCAACAAAATCCTCAAGGTGGCCAAAGCAAAAGCATTCTGCCCCGAGGCTTTCGAGAATGTCGGCCAGAAGATCGCGACCCACAGCCGAATGGGCAAAGACGCCAATGCGCAGTCCCGAAAGACTGGAGCTGGAAAAGCTCGAAATGAAGCGGTCGGTGTATTCCTGGGCGACCTTCTCTTCGACGGCTGGCAGATCGGCAGGTACAAAGGTCCAGCCCGCAGCCAGAACGTTCTCTGCGGCCGCACCGATTGGCGCTTCATCGGATTTGAGCAGTTCGCCATCGGGGCGATAGAATTTAAGACCGTTGTAGTCGGGCGGGATATGGCTACCCGTCACCATGATCGCCGCAATATCGCGTTTGAGAGCGTAAGCGGCAAGCGCCGGCGTCGGCACAGCCCCACCATAGATCGGTCGCCAGCCGCTTGCCGCGACCGCACCGGCAACCATTGCGGCAATCGCCCGGCTCGATGACCGCAGATCCGCCCCGATCGCCACATCGCGGGTGTCAGCGACCGAACATGCAGTTTCGAGAAACCCGCGGACATAGGCGCCCACCAAGTCCGGTGTGAACGCCGATGCTCGGCCACGCAGTCCCGATGTGCCAAACTTGACGGCACAAGGCAATAAAGCCGTCATGGCGCAAAACGACGGTTGTGGTGCGGCCGCCTGTCCAGAACAGCCACCATGCATGTTGGACTTGGCTTTTTCCATGGCAAGATTGAGAGCGAACGGGTTGCTCGTAAAGCCACCCACAAAACTTTCATAGACAAAGGTCAGCCCTACCCCGCGACAATCAAGCTCAACCGGCGGTGCAGCAAGTTTCCGATGCCGCCCGTATCGATTTTCGTGTTCTCGCATAATCTATCCAGATTCGCGAGAGGACGTGACAGTTGCCTGTGCTGGCACGGCCCATGAGCGTCGCCTTTTGGCACGCTCCCGGGAACCCGTTAAAGCCTCTCGCTTGGCGCCGCGAAACAATTACAAAATCTTGGTGTTGTGACTTTCATGGTCGCGGCGGATCCTTGATCCAATGGTTAAGGATTTTGGAGTCCGAGATGACTGAAATGTACAATAGCGGGTATCCAACTGCCCTTTTGTCCGTGGGAATGTATTACGTCTTTCTTTTTGACGACCGCGCAAAGCTGTGGTGGATCGATAACGCCATTGAGGCCATGCACTTTGACGTCTTTAAGGTGCAGACCGATCCGCTCGAGCCTGACGCGGCGGCAGCCATGCCCCGGTTTGACCTGCCGGGCGGGGATGCCAGGCACGATCAGATTCTGGCTGATCGGTTCACCCAAGCACATGGGGCACTGGTTGCGCTGCAACGCGACGGCTTTGCCATCGCAGAAGGGCATGCCCACCCACGCTACCGCCAGTTGGGTGCCGTAATGGCCTGGCTCAACCACCTCTCTGAGATTGGCGCCGAGAGCGCGCTCGATCTGCTGGTCTGCGTTGACTGGTGCGATATGTATGCGCGTTCCCAGAGCTGGCTCGCAGATGTCAGCCACGACTGGCTGGGCCAGGCCAATTATCTTGCCCCGATCACCACCGAAGAGGGGGTGGGCCACCGGGTGCCGGCCGGGGACGGGTTTTACTGGACAAGGCTTCTCACGCCCGCCGGCTTTATCCACGAGTCCAATATGTTGGGTCGGCGCCTGTGCCCGATAGCGGGGTTTTGCGCGGGGTTTCCCTCACTTGATAATCCGGCTGCCGGGGTTTGGTCGCTTCGCGACTCACAGGGCCAGTCGATGCTGAACGTGGAGCTTGTCTGGGCGGGCCTTAGCCAAAAGAGCGGGTGTCTGAGCCAATACGAGGTGGCCCGTGTCGAAGCCGGAACCGGCTTTGAGCACTGCCATCTCTACCGGCTCGAATCGCTCGGCGCGCATTTGTCGGCGGCCGGCCGCGCGCTCGGTATAACCAAACTGGCTCAAGAGCTCGGTTGGCTGTAATCGCGGCGGATCTGGCGATCGGATCGCCCTCGTGGCGTTATCACCGATCCTCAACCAAACCGGTGCTCTGAGGCGCCTGAATTTGACACGCGAGCCGCTCTCAGGCCTTCGCACCCATGGCCAGCATCACGGGTCCGCGGGTCGCGCCTGCGCCCCGGCTTACGGGTGCCGGCTTGTGTCATCCGGGCCTGTAACCTGGCTCCCTTCAATACGGTCTTTGATCGGAAAGACTTAGCCAAATGGCGTTGCCGATTCAGTCCGACGCATAAACTCCAACGCCCAGGTTTGAACCTTCGCAAATGGTGACTGGCATCCGGCGCCCGCAACAACGGGAATACTGGCAGCGACATGACAACCGCTTAAGAAAAACGCCAGTGCCCATTGGGCGCCCCCGCCTTTCAGTTCAGCCCGCTTGCCGATCAGACGGCCGAAGAAATGAGCGGCCCGCTTCGCCTCGCGCTATTTGCCCCTATCACTGATTGGTCGGCTCTGACCCGCTGTCGGCATGGTCAAACGCTACAGTTTTCAACACCAGTTCAATCATCCCCTGTGCAGCTTCCACCTGCGAGTCAAAGCACAGTGCCTTTACGGGAAGCGGTGTGCCAGCGACCTGGCTGAACGCAGTTTGGAGTTCTGCACCTGTTTCGGTCACTTGCCGCGCGACCTCATGCAAAATTCGATGCGCCTCCACTCGACCGATCCGCTCCGCAAGATGAATCATCATCGCTTCACTGTAGATCAACCCATTGGTTAAGTTCAGATTTGCTGCCATGCGGCTCTCGTTCACCTCGAGTCCCCTCAACAGTTCTTCTGCCAGTGAAATGGCACCCGAAAGCTGTTGGACCGCATCACAAAGGGCGGCACGTTCGCGGTATCCGTTGCCAATGCCACGTTCATGTTCTTGCAGCATCGCACCAAGCAGCATCCCCGGCACGTGCTGAACGCTCCGAGCTGCTTCAATGATCGCCTCGCAGATCACGGGGTTCCGTTTTTGCGGCATGGTTGACGAGCTGCCTCTACCTGCTGCGGCAGGTTCAGAGAGTTCCCCCACCTCGGTCGACATCTGGTGCGCCACATCCCCTGCCATCTTTCCAAGCGCAGCCATATAGGACGCTACAGCGCTCGCCAGTGCCGCCATGCGATCACGGGACGTGTGCCAGGAAATATCAGGCTCGGACAGCGAGAGCCGAATGGCCAGCCGACGGCGGACCTTCATGCCGTCCGGCCACAAAGACGCCAGTGTTCCCACAGCGCCCCCGAATTGCAGAACCGACGCTTCATCCAGCGCACGGCCAAGTCCGGCTCGCGTTCTTGCCAGCTGATCGAGCCATAAGGCGATCTTGTAACCAAACGAAATCGGCACGCCGTGCTGCAATTTGGACCGACCGGCGATCGGCGTGTCTCTGTGCCGATGGCACAGGGCTGCCAGCAGCTGTTCGACTCTCCTGGCATCGGTCAGCGCCGTGCGCAATGCCTCTCGCAGCTGGAGCACCTGGGCGGTGTCCATGACATCTTGCGTTGTGGTGCCAAAGTGCACCCACTGTCCATTTTCGCCGGCGAGATCGGCCAGCATCTGCACCAAGGGCACGATCGGGTATCCCACCGTCGCAGCTGAATGACGCAGCGCGTCAAGATCGAGGTTCTCCGGGCGACACGCGGCAACGATATGGTCCACGGCGCCAGATGGTATGATCCCAAGACTGCCCTGGACTTCAGCCAGGGCTGCTTCGAAGTGCAGATATGCATCGACCGTCCCGGATTCGCCGAAGACTCTGGCTGCGCGCTGATATCCCGTCGTCTGAGACAACAGCCCCGGTGCGGTCGATGCAAGGCTCATGCGATTGTCCGATCTATCGTGGAGCAATTGCTGCCGGGATCGAAAAGCCGATCTCTTCGTAATAGCGGGCGGCCCCGGGGTGGAGCGGAATGAAGGTATTTCTCAAAATGTTTTCCGCAATCGTGTCCTTGGCGGCGGCATGAGTGGAAATCATGCGTGCGTTACCCTCAATGACGGCCTTGGTAATCTCGTAGGCCACGGCGTCCGACATTGACGCGTCAACGACCACGAAATTCCACATCGCCACGGTCGATAAATCCTGCTGGGGCGATGTGTAGGTGCCTTGGGGGATATTGAACTCGACCACATAGGGATTGGTATCGAGAATGCCTTCTACGGTCTCATCGGACATCCCGAAGATGGTAACGTCCTGCGTATTTTCCAACTCGGAGATCGAGGGATGGGGAACACCACCCGCCAGTATGACTGCGTCCAGGCGACCGTCAGCGAGTTGGCTGGCCTGATCGCCGATACCCCCATATTGGAGTGCCGCCCCGATTTCCAGGTCATCGAGCCAGCGTTCCCAATAGATGCCGCCCGTCCCTGACCGGGGACCTGCGCCAACCCGCTTGCCATCCAGGTGCTGGAGCGAGGAAATCCCACCGTCGGCCAGTGCGACCATCTGGAACGGTGTGGGGTACATCGAGAAAAGCGCGCGCAAATCGTGATAGGAATTACCGGGGTCGAGTTCGAGCAGTCCGTTCATCGCTTCATAGGCCGGACCTGCCGTTGTCATGGCCAGTTCGGTCTGACCTGATTTAAGGAGAACGAGGTTCTGTGCCGGCCCCTGTGTCTGGCGGGTTGAGGTCGGGATGCCCACCTCACTGCTGATCAGTTGCGCCAGCCCCTCGCCATAGACGGCATACACGCCTCCGGGCGACGCCGTCGAAATGGTCATTGAGGACGGTGCTTCTTGTGCTGAAAGCGGCAGAGCAGCCGTTGTCGCGATCGCTGCCGCCACAAGTGTCCTGGTAAAAATAGTCATGAGTTCCTCCTCGGTTGACTTTCTCTGGTGGGTGAAGGGATAAAGCTCAAGCTGTCCTGCGAGAACGAAGACTTGCGTTGCGTCTGGTCCAGACCAGCAAAGCAACAGCGATGACGAGCCCGGCGATGTCGGTGGAAACGCTCGACCAGAGCAACAAAAGCGCGGCAACGAGAGCAAAGAGTCGTTCCATGGCGCCGATGGCACCAAACATCTGTCCTTCTCCAGCGACTGCGATCAGATAGATCGCGAGCAATGCCGTGGCAAAGACGTGCGCTGTCTCAAACCATGCCCCTTGCAGCAAAATTTCTGGGCTGGTGTAGAACATGAAGGGAAGAACGAAGGCCGCAATTCCGAACCGCATTGCGGCAATCGAGGTTGGCCACGGCTTTCCGCCTGCGATTGCAGCTCCAGCGAAGGCCGCAATGGCTACAGGGGGGGTGATCGCGGAAATGACTGCGCAATAGAACACGAACATGTGGGCCGCCAGCGCTGAAACGCCCATCTGTTGCAGTGCCGGTGCGACAACCGCTGCAGCGATAGCGTATGCCGCTGTCGTGGGCATGCCCATGCCAAGGACAATAGAGACCAGCATGGCCAGAATGAACGCAAGCACCTGACTGTCGCCGGCCACCGACAGCAGTAAGGACGAAAAACGCCCCCCAAGGCCAGTCAATCCCAACACGCCCACAACTATTCCGGCGCAAGCCATTACGCTGATGAGCTGCAGCGATTTGCGCGAGGAATCGGCCAGCCCCCGATAGATCGTTGTGGCCATTGTTCTGACCACTCTGGGCAGTTGATCGGCCTTGCCCAACAGGAACGCCAGAGCCACCATAGCCAGCATGCTCAGGACCGTTGCGATAGCCCCGGCATAATTGACCTGCATGCCAGTCCACGGCAGAACCACAAAAAGAATTAGGGGCAATGCCAGCACCTCGGAGCGCAGCCCGATTTCGCGGCTCATCATCACAAGCAGCGTCGCTGCGAGCCCCCAGGTACCTGCAGCAATGATCGAATAGCCTGAAAGCAGCAGATAGAGCAGCACCACCAATGGCAGCAGCATAAAGGCGTCGCGCGCCAACGCGCGCATTTTTGGCAGTTCGCTGCGTGGAATGCCGTGCAGACCAAGCCGGAGCGCCTGCATATCCACCGTCATAAATATTGCTATATAAAAGAGCAGGCAGGGCAGCACTGCGGCCACGACGATCTCAGAGTAAGGAATGCCGGTGATCTCGGCCATTATGAAAGCCCCCGCGCCCATAATGGGTGGCGCGAGTTGCCCTCCTGAAGACGACGCTGCCTCAATCCCGCCCGCGCTTTCGCGCGAGTAGCCCACCCTGCGCATCATCGGGATGGTGAAGGTGCCTGAAGCCACCACGTTGGCGACGGCCGAGCCCGAAACGGTGCCAAAGAGCAGCCCGGAAACCACCGAAACCTTTCCGGGCCCACCGCGGGCGGCCCCGAACAGAGCCATGGCCAGACGCATGAAATATTCGCCTGCGCCGGAAGCTTGCAGGAAAACGGCAAAGGCGACAAAAAGGACGATGTAGCGCGACGAGGCGGCGACCGTCATGCCAAAGATCGCGTCCTGGCTGTAGAGGAACGAGAAAAGATTGTCCGGTTGAAAGCCGGAGTGCCGAAGGATCCCCGGGAGCCAGGGGCCGGCAAAAACATATGCCACAAAAAGCAGGGCGATCACCGGTAGCACCAGGCCCGAGACCCGGCGTGCGAATTCGAGAACGATTAGCGTGCCGACGACCCCGCAGGCAAAATCTGCAGCCGTGGTGATCACGCCGGTGCGCATGATGAGCTGATCAAGGTTGATCGCCACGTAGGCACTGCAAGCAACGGCCCCTGCTACCAGCAGCAAGTCCGGAAGAGCGACGTAAAGCAACTTTTCACGTGAGCGCGCCTTGAGCCCGACAAAAGCCAGGATCGCGCCCATGTTCACATGCACGACGCGATAGACCCATTCGTCAATCGACCAGAAGTTCAGAACGGCGAGATGAAACAGCGCGTATGAGACTGACAGGGCGCCCAACGCAATGGCCAGGACTCCGGGGAGGCTCCGGTCCAGCCCCTCGGCATCGAGTTCATCAGTCTCCACAGGATCCGAGACGCCAGCGCGCTCGCTCCCTACCGCGTTGTCCATGGTTTTTCCTCCCAGAAAACTTGTACGAACGAGTTGACATGTACGGACATTATCCAGTAGAAGAGCAGCGGTCAAGCTGAAACTTGTTATTCGCGCTGTCCCCAGGGAGGTTGAAAAGTGAAGAAACGCTACCCCGAAGTTGTAAGGCAGATGCTGGCGGACCTGCGGGCCGGACATTTCCAGGTCGGTGCCACCATGCCGAGCGAAGCCGTCCTTTGCGATCAGTTCGGCGCGAGCCGCTCCACCATTCGGAACGCTCTGATGCAGCTTCAAAAGCTCGGATTGATCGAGCGGCGTCAAGGCGCACCGACCCGGGTGCTTTCGACCGAGCCTCCTCCCAGCTATGTGCACACGATGTCAGCGACAGGCGACTTGATGGAGTTCGCAGGACCGTCCTGGCGCCAGGTGCACTCCATCACGCCCATGATTGCAGACGAGGCATTGGCCAAAAGCCTTCAGGATCGGCCGGGGCGCCGGTGGGTGCTGATCCGCCAGACGCGTCACATCGACGGGCAGGAGGCGCCGGTCGCCTGGACCGATATCTATCTGTGTGAGGACTACGCAGACATAGCCGAGGAGGTGCCCGACTACGCCGGTCTCGTTTACACGCTCCTGGAGGAACGCCATGCCGTTGTAATCCGGGAGATCCATCAGTCTGTGCGTGCTGTCCCCGTCCCGGCCGCCCTCGCGGAAGCCCTGCAGGTGCAACCTGGGGCGCATGCGCTCGAACTTCGGCGCTGCTATCGAGACGCGGATGGAGTGAACAGAATAATTACTGTCAATACCCTGCCGGCTCAGCATTACAGTTACGAGATCATTCTTCGTCGTCAAATATGAAATGGCGACCGTGAAAGGGCCGCGCTGCCTGAGGCTGGCTTTGCCGCCACGCCCGAGTTCGTCGTTGACATCTGAGAGGACGGCCAAGGCTTTCCCAGTGCAGACGAGTGCAAGTCCAGATTTGCACACTATGCGAGCGATGAAGACGCCGCTTTCCTCGCGAGACGTCTCGATGGTCTTTCGTCAACTGATTTTAAGCGTGGCATAATTCCGCGCGGCTTCGGTGCCGGCCCATCTGGCTTGCTCGTCATTTGCCGTATCTTCATCTCAGAGAACGACAGCTATCGGTAGAACCGTTCAGCAAAAACCAGGTCATATCAATGAAGAGGGCGGATGGTGCGTTCGCCTAAAATTGGGCAAATTTTCGCGCCGCCTTCAGCGCCGTAAAGATCGAACCGGCTTCGACATGGTTGAGGACATGCTGAACCTCAGCACGTTCATCATCGCTTAGCGTCTCAGAGATGGCTTGTACGATTTTCATGTGCTCAGCGCTCTGGGACAGGTAAAACTGCTGCATGTGATAGTAGATTCGGGCCCGTGGAGTTTGGGCTTGCTCAAGGGTGATGCTTTCGCTCTCGCGCATGACCGGAAGGTCGCCCTCGATGATGATCGTGGTGTAGCCTTCCGAAGCAACCGTCAGCCTGGATGTCGCGATAAGAAGTCTCTCGCCCGCCTTCAAGTTGATCTTCAGCGCCATTGTCACCTCCAACGAAAAAGGCGGTCCTTCTGGACCGCCTCCTCGCTTAGCCGATTTGCTGCTCTTAGAACAGACGCAGGACGGCCTGATCAGCCTGCGAAGCCATCGACAGAGCGGTCGAGGACAGCTGCTGGCGGGTCTGCAGGGCCAGAAGGTTGGCGGCTTCCTCATTGGCATCGGCCAGGGTGAGGTTGGACGCGCCGGTTTCCAGCGTGTTGATCATGTTCTTGGTGAAGTCCTGACGGTTTTCGACGATCGAGAGGTTCGAACCGAAGGTCGAGGACTGCGACCGGACTTCGTTGATCGCGGACTTTACGTCTGCGAGCACGGAGTCGATGTTGGCGTCGCTGTCGAGGTCAGAGGCTTCAAGCGTGGTCGGAACGCCCAGATTGCCCGAGTTGATGGTCTCGCCACCTTCGGTCTGGATGTTGATTTCCGACGTGCCGGTCTCGTTGAACGTGATCTGCAGGTTGTCGCCGCGCAGCAGGTTGATACCGTTGAACGATGCGTCGTCTGCGATCTTGTCGAGCTGGTCGCGCAGTTCGTTGAACTGGTCGGCCAGACCCGCACGAACGGAGTTGCCTTCGATCGAGTTGGCGCCAGAGGACGTACCATCGACGTTGCCGTCAGCGCTGACACCACCCACGTTGAGTTTCTGGGTCGACTGGTTCTCGATGCGCAACTTGCCGTTGTCGTTCGAGGCGCGGATTTTGCCCTCAAGTGCTGAGTTGTTGTTGATCTCAGAAACGAGTTCATCAACTGTCTTGGTGTCGCCGCCGTCGGCACCGCCGGTGCCGCTTGCATTGCCGAGGCCGGTTGTATCCGTCACAGAAGTGGTGTTGCTGTCGACATCGCCATTGAATGTATAGTTGGTGACGGCGACCGACGAACTTGTACCATCCGTATCCGACGCAATTGTGATGGTGCCGCCGTCATTTGTGGCCGTCGCACCCGTAATCTTACTGTTGAGAATGCTTGTTAGTTCGTCAGCATCGTCGATCGTGTTGTCACCGTTGCCAACCGCTGCGGCGTCTGTGGCATCGATGGTGACTGCTTGGGTGGCACCGCCGTCTACGGCAATATCGAAGGACAAGGATGCCGTGTCAGTACCATCATCGAGGTTAATCGCGCTACCAAAGGTGTAGCTGACTTCGCCCGCGGTGCCCTTGGTCAGGTTGACGTCCGCAGCTGTTGCGCCAACCGCGCCGCCGGAGAACGAAACCTTATCGCCGGCAACAGACGAATCTTCCATCGTGTAGGACGCGGTCTGGAACGACTTGTCCTGACGGGCCTGACGCAGCGTCGACTGCATGGATTCCAGCGTCTTGGTGATCGAGGACAGGCCGTTATCGGCAGCCTCGAGCGTCTGGATACCATTGGCCATGGAGTCCAGCAGCGAGTTCATGTCGCCGGCGCGCGAGTTCAGAGAAGAGGCAGTGAAGAAGTTGGTCGGGTTGTCCAGGGCCGAATTGACCTTCTTGCCGGTGGCAAGCTTGGTCTGGGTTGCCGACATCATGTCAGCAGTGTTCTGGAGGGAGAGCAGGTTCGAGCGAACCGCCTTCGAGAGCGTAATATCAGACATTTTTGGCACCTTATTCTGGGGCACGGAAAACTCGGGCTTCTGCCGAGGTGAACGAACTATGCTGGTCAGGCTCTAACAACAGGTAAACAAACGCGTCTGAATTTACATGACTTGCCCGGCAGTGATCCGGGCACGCAGATGTGTAGAGATAGATCAGAACCAATCACCAGCGCATTATTCGCTTTTTACCGCGCTGTTGCACGCGCGATTAACCGTTGCCGTGGGATCGTCCGGATCGCCTTCAGGGGCCCACACGACACCGGAGGATTGGATCGGGCATGATGAACCGCTTTGACAGGGCACGCGAGCTTGGCTGTTCCTTCTGCGGCGCAACAGGAGGCTTGGCAGCCGTCGAGTTCGCCTTGATCGCACCGTTCCTGCTTTTGCTCTTTTTGGGATCGGTCGATATCAGCCAGGCGTTGACCGCAGACCGCAAGCTGAACACTCTGACGAGCTCGCTCAGCGAACTTGTGGCCCGCCGCGCAATCGGGGAGACGTCCCAGTCCGAGATCATCGACTATTTCTCAATCAGTGAAGCTGTGATGCGTCCGTTCGATGTCGAAAGGACTGGAATGCGCCTCACAATAGGCATCCCGGTTTCCGAGGGTCAGGCGGAGGTTATCAGCAGCGCTGCCGCCAACGGTATGGCTGCCCGAGAAGCAGGGGACCTGATCGACGTCCCGAGTGGCCAACTCGTTCTGGCGGCGGGAAGATGCGTCGTGATGGCAGAAGGTCAATATCCCTTTGCGCCCCTGTTTCGTTTCGTCTTCCAGTCTGACGTTCCACTCTCTCAACGCAGCTTCTCGATTCCGCGCCTAACCAGCGAAATTTGTCGAGAAGCCGAAACAATGTGTGCGGGTTACAGTCCCAGCATCACGCCGGGCCGCAACTGCAATGACCGCCACAACAGCTGGGGAACTGGCAATGGCAAAGGTGGCGGCATTACCAACAACAGGTAAGGGTGCTTCCAGGGCGACCAGCCTTCCAGGACGAGGCTGGCTCCACCTGCGATTTGAAGCTAGTGCTATTCCTGCAGCGGCCGGGCGGCCAGTCACAGTCTGGTGCCGGACTAGAAGTGCAGCTCAATGTCGAAAGCCGCGCGCGGTAGTCACCTCCGAGATGCCAAGCTCATCGTTTGCGTGGGCAGCAAGTGCGTCTTTGGCCGCCAGTTGGTCGGCGACTTGCTGCGCAAGCTCATCGGACAGGCCACGCATGACGTAGATGTGCGCGAGCTCCTCCTTCTCAGATTCAGGCTGTGTCTCAAGCTCTATCCGTTCTCGTTCGAGGTCCGCTTGCTCCGTGTCGGACTGCGAGCTGACCGAGACATACTCGCCTGCCGCCATCGACATTGATCCAGCAACCAGTCCGGCAACCCCCGCGACAAGAATCTCGGAAGTCCCCTGTGCTGCCGAGGCAACGCCGACGATGAGGCTGGCTGTCGAAACGATGCCATCATTTGCACCCAGGATTGCTGCCCGCAACCATCCGATACGCGAGACGAGATGCTTCTCCGTGTGCAGCCTACTCATACCTGCCTCCGAATGATGCCGTTTAGTGCCGTCGCCGCAGCGGCAGTATTCGAGATCGTGCCATATTTTCGGATGTTCTTGTGCAGCAATTCCAGCCGCTGGTCTGTCTCCTGCGTGTCGATCGTAAGAACGTAGTCGATGGAGATCATCTTGGGAGGGCTGTCCTGCCGAATGCCGTGGATTTCGACGTAAGCGCCCTTGAACTCAAAGTGCAGCATAGGAGCAACGCGCTCGATGCCTTTGAGAATGCAGGCCGCGACCGAAGCCAGCATCAATTCTGCAGGGTTGAAGGCATCAGTTCGACCAACTGGATCGGTATCGAGATGGATCTGTGCGGCCTTTGCCGTGGCGATGGACCCGTGAGCATCCACCCGGCGGGCTTCGATCTTGTATTCAAGCATTTCTCAATCACTTTCCAGGGCACAACAAGCACGCCGCACGCTTGTGCCCATAGTGTAGCAAAAAGACTGGTCGACGATATTGACCTGAATCACGCCAGAGCAGGCGCGCTCCACCTTGCCACCAAATACGCAGGAGGACGGGCATGTCCTGGGCAGGATCATCGGATCCGCAACTTCTGAGAAGTCGGGTCCCCCCCCCCCCCGCCGCTCAAGCCAGACCAGTACGCTGACACCCACATCGCTGGTCAGTCCGAACTGGACCGCACATACGGTCTTCTGCCGAACGACCATTGCCCTTGTTGGAATTTCTGGGCGGATCGAAACGATAGCGGGTTAATGCAGGACCACTGTGCCCGAACGCATGATTCCGCTGATCCGGCTCAGATTTGCAGATGTGTGCCCTCAGCCGTGCCGCCACTGGACCCCAGATCGAAGAAAAGCGTCATCGCCGCCACCACGGCTATCGCCGCCACGATAATCATGACGGATGCAATTGAGCCCGTCCCCAGCGCCTGCATCAGGAAAGCACCTGCGGAGGGCGCCAATGCGGCAGCGATCAGAGCTGGGGCAGCAATCGAGCCCATGACGTGAGGATAGTTGCTGGAGCCAAATACGACGAGAGGAATGGTCGCCCTCGCAATCGACCACAATCCGTTACCGGCTCCGTATGCGACAAGCGCTGCTCCGGCGTGAATCCCAAGGCCAAGCCCCAAGAAACCTAAAGCGACGAGTGCGGTTGCGAAGATCATGGTCCAGATCGGATGATACCGCCCTCCAGCGAGCTTTTCCACGACCCTGGCACCGATCTGGGCGGGGCCGATCAGTGCTGCCAGGCCAACCGAAGCCGGACCGGAATAGCCGCTCGCACTCAAGATGACGATGATGTGCACCGACCAGAAGGACGCTAGCATGGCAAGCGTTATGCTTGCGACCAAGATGCACCAGAAAGGACGCGAGAGAACGAGCGGTGAGAGTTTTGAGTCCTGCCGCCCTGTCTCTGCCGATGGCTCAGCCGGACTGCCGCAAGGGAGGACAACAGCACACAGCGGAGCCGTCAGAACGATGTGCAGGCCGGCAAACGCCAGACACGCATACCGCCACCCGACCATATCAACGAGAACACTCAAGATTGGCCAGCATATGGTGCTGGCAAAACCGCCCCAGAGTGTAAGCGTGGTGATTGCAGACTTGGCGTTGACGCCGAACAGTTTTCCCAGTGTCGAGAAGGCGGCGTCGTAGAGGCCGGCCCCCATTCCGGTGCCGATGATGATCCATGCAGCCCAATACATCGCGAGCCAGTGCGCAAGGCTCAAGGCGACCAGACCTGTCGCGATCAACAGCATGCCGCTCGTAAGCACGATCCGGCCATCCCTGGCTCCGATGGTGCGTCCGACCGAGCGCGAGACTAGCCCGGACGTCAATAGGCCGATCGACAGTCCCAGAGCAACTTGTGTCGCGGACCAGCCGGTTTCGATCTGGATCGGAGCGGAGAGAATGGCCAGCAGGTAATAGGTCGTGCCCCATGAGAAGATCATGACGACACCAAGCGCCGTGGTTATTCTGGTCGTGCTGGTCTCGCTCATTGTGCTTTGGCCCTCCTTCACCGCGTTGCGACCCGCCCACGGCCGAGATAACGCGACGGGCTGTTCATGCAGTCAGAAGCTGCCGTTCTCTTCCTTGAGAAAGGCTTCTTCCGCGGGCGTTGTGACCCGGCCGAGCATGTCGTTCCGATGGGGAAAGCGGCCAAAACGGTCAATGATCTCGAAATGGCGCGTGGCAAATTGAAGGGCCATGTCGAAGAATGGCTTGCTGTTGAGCTTGCGCGAGGCCGCTGCTGCCTGGAGCGCGAAAAATCGGTCGATCATCGCCGCCTGATCTGCAGGCAATTCTGAGTGCATGAGTGGCATGAAGAGAAACATCACCTTGAACAGATCAAGGTCAACGACTGATCTGTCGCCCAGCGATGCTCGAGAAAGACCCAGTGCAAGCGGGTCGGTTTCGTACATCCGGGCGGTTCCGCGATACATGTTGCGTGGAAACTGATCGAGAACGATCACGGCCGCCAGGCGACGGCGCAAATCGTGCGGCACCCACCCATGTTCGACATCCCGCGCCAGCTTTTCGTGAAGTTGAGAAAATCTACGGCGAATTTCGCTGTCGACCTGCGGGTCCTTGCCGTTCCAACGTCGAAGCTGAGGGCTGCTTTCGCCCGGCATACCGGTTTCTTGCAGGTCGCCAAACCAGTAGTCCAGCACATCGTCGAAGCGAGCCTCGGTGCAGTTGAGCGTCCGATCCACGGTTTTGTCAGGCAGTTGCATGGAAAGTCTCTTTGATAGGCCCGGCTTCAGAGACCGACACCGGGCAATTTCGGATTAATCGCAGCAGGCAACGGGCTTAGCCTTCGGTTCTACCTGTGCTGACGGTTTTGATCCGCAGCCGCATCCGCTTTCGCCTGCGGCTTTGGCGTCGGCATCTTTGACGCAGCATGCCTCTACGCCGGCCGGCGCGGGCCCGCCGCAGCATCCGGCTGCCTGGGGCTCGTCCTTGACGGGTGCGTTCATAGTCATTTCCTTTTTAGCGTTGAGCGAGATGGTTGCCGCGGTCGCGGTTCTGCAGATGCCCGTCTCCGGGAGTTCGAGTTCGACCCGGAGCGCGGCTTCTTCGTCTCCAGCCAACATGGCCACGACGGAACGCACCTGTTCGTAGCCCGTGGCAAGCAGGAAGGTTGGCGCGCGCCCATAGGACTTCATTCCGACGATGTAGAAGCCAGGCTCGGGATGAGCCAGCTCCACCGCGCCGTGCGGTCGCACCGTTCCGCACGAGTGAAAATTGGGGTCGATCAGAGGGGCAAGGGCCGGGGTGGCTTCTACCACAGGATCCAAGGTCAGCCTGAGCTCTGACAAGAAAGAAAAGTCGGGCCTAAATCCTGTCGCGACGATTAAGCGGTCGACCGCGAGATTGACCGCGTCTGCACCCAGTTCACCGGCCACATTGAAGGCATGAGGCGTTCTCTCAACCTTGTTGATCGTGAAGGGCGACAACAGAGACACGCCGCCGTCGCGCACTGCATTGGCCGCGCGATGCCCCAGAAGGCCGCGTCCTGGAAGTGCATCATTCAACCCTCCGCCAATCAGGCGGTCGGTGCCACCCGAACGCGTTGCCCAGCTGATCCGCGTCTGCGGGTTCTCGATTTTCAGATCGAGCAGATCGAGAACGGCGTTGATGGCTGAGTGACCGGCGCCAACAACGAGGGTGTGCTTGCCAGCATACACATCACGATCTTTCCCGAGAACGTCGGGAATGCCATAGGCAATCGGGTCCTTGTACTCGTGCTCGCCCTCGACGGCGAGACCATCGCGGCCCATCGGGTTCGGCCGATGCCAGGTTCCCGAAGCATCGATAACCGCCCGTGCGAGAGTCCGATGCCGGTTCCCATCTCGGTCGTTCCAGATGACGACAAATGGCGATTTCTCGCGATCCGCATTGTCGAGCCTGGACCGATTGAGTCGAGAAATGGCGACAACGGTGGTTTCGTACCGGATGTGCGGCGCGAGTTTTGGATGGGCCGCAAGCGGTGCAATGTAATCTTCAACAAGCTGGCCCCCGGTAGGTTGAACCTCAGGATCGGGATGCTGCCAATGCTCCGCTTCCAGAAGCGCTCGGGAGGCGGCATCAATGTTGAATTTCCAGGGGGAAAACAGGTGAACGTGGGACCACTGCGAAATGGCAGAGCCCGCTTGCCGTCCCGCTTCGAACACGACTGGAACGAGGTTCCGCTCAAACAAATGAGCTGCTGCGGCGAGCCCTACAGGACCGGCGCCAATGACAGCAATCGGCAGGTCATTCATGGTCATTTCCGTACCCCATATTTCTAGAAATATCGAAATAGCTTACAAAAAGAGGTTAGGCGACATCGCTGTCGGAAAGGCACCTTGGCCCGCAACCGTTTTGGTCAGCGCAACATTCGTCCGATAGGTATCCGATCAAACCATCCATTGCGGAATATTCCGCATGACAGTAGAGGGTTGTTCCTGACCTTTCCTGGCGGACAAGTCCCGCGTCGATCAGTCGCTTCAGATGATGCGACAAGGTGGAGGCTGCCATATCGTGACGTTCCTGCAGTTGGCCCACCGCAAGCCCGCTTTGTCCTGCCCGCACAAGCGTGCGGTAAAGTCCCAAGCGCGTCACGTTTCCAAGAGCTTCGAGCTGTTTGGCTGCTAATTCGATAATCATGGAATAACAAGTCGCATGAAGGTGACTCGCCGTCAAGTTTTATTTCGGCGAATTTCGAAATAGTCCTGAAAACCAATGATGAGCACTTCCCTGAAAGCGCCACCACCTCTAGCGGCACCCGATTGGCACGCCGAGGTGCTGCACTCCCCGTGGGAGTCGAACGGTCAGCGCCCGTCGGAGTGAGGGGCGGGCTTCGTGCAGTCCGTCCGCCGCCACGAGAACGGCAATCTAAAAGAGGATCATCAGGTGGGACGTGCCATCTCGACCTCCCTCCGATTTACACCTGGGCGCATGCGCGAGCCGTCGGCATCGGCTGGACCAGAGATTGTGTTGGGGACGGCATCCGTCCGCTTGGAACCGGGTGCTCCGGCGAGCCGGATTGCCTCCCATTGAGGCCGATATCCGACGCTTGCGCCCGGATGACCGCTTCGCCGTGCGCCGGGAGCGGTCAGCTCCGGCCCTGGCGCGGATAAAAGATTGCCATGATCACCATCGCAGTCGCGTCTCGCCAAAAGCACCGCTCGGGGAAGCATTGAGCTACATTGCCAAACACGGAGGTGGGCTCGAGTTGTTCCTGACCGATGGGCGCATTTAGCTCGACAATAATGCTGTCGAGCGGATCATCCGTCACATCGCGAAGCGTGTTTCATTATGCACTCCATTGCTAAGTGTCTGTAAACATTGGAAGCGTGTTCGCGTCGACGGTGCGACACGGGCGACCTTTCCGGGCTATCGCGGTTTTGATCGTCTCCGACGCCAGGTCTTCGGCACGGATTTGGTACGGCGCACCGCGCACTACCTGAACAGCTGGGAGGGTGCCGGTCTTGATAAGGCGCCTGATCGCGTGGCGTGTAACGCCTAAAGCCTTGGCTGCCTCGGTCATGGTGAGCCATTCGCCATTTTTCTCAGCCGAACGGTAGGCATGGATGCCGCGAACCCGCCGAACCGACGAGACGCGGTGCGCCGTCCAAGTTTTTCCGTGGCCGGTGGGCAAACCCATCCGATTGAGCGACGCGGCGATATGCTCGTCAGACCAACGACCTGCCATGCTTCTCATTACTGCCAACGCATCTTCAGCTGTCGCGCAACCGTGTTCCCCCGCTTGGGGTTTGTGAACACGCAGTTCTGAGTGTTGGCCGCCCCGCCAGTGGATCGTGAGGACGACGTCCCGCACCGCATCGTCAACATCGACGATGATGTCGGCGATCAAGGTCCGGAGTGTTGATTTCTGCTGAGAAGTGACCCGGTATTTTCACCGAGAATTGACCCGCCTCATGGATATGATTTGGGATTGGTCAGGTGGTCAAGCCGGGTGTTTTCTCCTTTTTGGTTTTGACGGTTTGGGCCGAGCTGTTTTTGAACCGGAAGCTGTCGTTTCCGGTCTCGAGGATATGGCAGTGATGGGTCAGCCGGTCGAGCAGCGCGGTCGTCATCTTGGCGTCGCCGAATACGCTGGCCCATTCGGCAAAGCTGAGATTGGTGGTGATGATGACGCTGGTGCGCTCATAGAGCTTGCTCAGCAGATGGAAGAGCAATGCTCCTCCTGAAGCGCTGAAGGGCAAATATCCGAGCTCATCAAGGATCACCAGATCGGAATGGATGAGCCGGTTGGCGATCTGCCCGGCCTTGCCCTGGGCCTTTTCCTGCTCCAGCGCATTGACCAGTTCGACGGTCGAAAAGAAGCGAACCCGCTTGCGGTGATGCTCGATGGCCTGAATGCCCAGTGCCGTGGCGATGTGGGTCTTGCCGGTTCCCGGCCCGCCCACCAACACCACGTTGTCGGCCTTGTCGATAAAGGCGCCGGCATGAAGCTGGCGCACCAGGGCCTCATTGATCTCGCTACTGGCAAAATCAAAGCCAGCCAAGTCCTTGTAGGTTGGAAAGCGCGCCACCTTGAGCTGATAGGCAATGGATCGCGTCTCTCTTTCAGCCATCTCGGCCTTGAGCAATTGTGAGAGGATCGGAACGGCCGATTCAAAGGCCGGAGATCCCTGTTCGGTGAGTTCGCTGATTGCCTGGGCCATGCCTGCCATCTTGAGGCTCTTGAGCATGATGATCAGGGCCGCGCTTGCCGGATCATGACGCATGGCGCACCTCCTTGTCCGCGCGCAGGGTATCGTAGCGCTCGACATTGGCCTGCGGTTCCTTGCCCAGCACAAGGGCCTGCGGTGCCCTGACTGGCGGCACCGTTCCCGGCTTGCCATCGATCAGCCTGTGCAACAGGTTGAGGATATGGGTCTTGGTGGGCACCCCGGCCTCCAGCGCCATCTCGACCGCGGCCAGCACCGCCTGTTCGTCGTGATGGAGAACCAGAGCCAGGATCTCGACCATCTCACGATCGCCACCGGGTTTGCCCAGAAGGTGGCGCTGAAGTTGCCGGAATCCATCGGGCATGTCGGCAAAGGGTGCACCATTGCGCAGGGCACCGGGCTTGCGCTGGATCACCGCCAGATAATGGCGCCAGTCATAAACGGTGTGACCCTGCCCATGATGCCGCTCGATAATCCTCTTGTGCTCGCAGATCGCCTGGCCTTCAGCGACAACGACAATGCGGTCCGGATAGACCCTGACGCTGACCGGTCTGTTGGCGAACGAGGCCGGAACGCTATAGCGAACGCGCTCGAGGTGAACCAGGCAGGTGGGCGAGACCCGTTTGGTATGTTCGATGAACCCGTCAAAGGCCCGCGGCACGGTCATCAGATACGGCGTCTCGATGCACCAGGAATTGGCAACCGAACCCGGTTCCGCGCCATGAGCAATCTCTTCCCATAGAGCCACACAGCGCTGCTCGAGCCAGACGTTCAACTCATCGAGCGAGTTTGCACGTGGCAAGGGCTGGAAAAGCCGGTGCCGCATATCGAGCACGTTCTTTTCCACCATACCCTTTTCCCAACCGGCAGCGGGATTGCAGAACTCGGGCTCGAACAGGAAGTGGCTGGCCATGGCCGAGAACCGGGCATTGACCTGACGTGCCTTGCCACGGCCAACCTTGTCCACGGCCGTCCTCATGTTGTCATAAATGCCCCGGCGCGGGACGCCGCCCAGAACTCGGAAGGCATGGTTGTGGGCATCAAACAGCATCTCGTGGGTCTGGAGCAGATAGGCCCGCACAATAAAGGCCCGGCTGTAGCAGAGCTTGGTATGGGCGACCTGGAGCTTGATCCGCTCGCCCCCGATCAGTGCCCAATCCTCGCTCCAGTCAAACTGGAAAGCTTCGCCAGGCTCAAAAACAAGAGGAACGAAAACGCCCCTGCCGCTCACATTCTGCTCGCGCTGGCGTTCCTCTTTCCATCGACGGGCAAAGGCCGCCACACGACCATAAGAGCCTTCGAAACCGAGGCTCACCAGATCAGCATGGATCTGCTTGATGGTGCGCCGCTGCTTGCGCGGCTTGCGGCTCTCGGCCTTCAGCCAGCCTGACAGCTTCTCGGCAAAAGCATCGATCTTGCTTGGCCGATCTGGAACCTGGAACTTCGGCTCAACCGTATCGGTCCGAAGGTATTTGCGAATGGTATTCCGGGACAGGCCCGTGCGCCGCGCAATCTCCCGGATCGATAAACCGTCCCGGAAATGCCAGCGCCGGATAACGCTCAAAAACGCCATGTCCAACACTCCTAAATCTCCCGCCCAAAACGAGCAGGATAGCGTTCAAACATGGGTCACTTCTCAGTGGAAAAATCTCCCTGAACCGGGTCACTTCTCAGCGGAAATCAACAGTCGGTCTTATAGGAGATCAACACGACCTCCCTGCTCCTACCTGTAGTGGGTGGAGAAAAATATCGAGACCAGATCGACCGCGAAACGGCCAGAATCGGCGGCTCTCCGCCCGCGCACAATCCGCCAGGACTTGTGGTGACATCCCAATAGCAGGTGTGAACACGTCGGCATTCAGCCTGACCAACAATGTTGCTGCACGCTCAAGATGGCGCCGCTTCGGCCCGTGCTTACCTTCACGCACTTTCACGCCAGCCGCCGCGAGCAGGATGATCGCCTTCAGGAAGGCCCATTCTTCAGAATTGCGATCAACGTGTTGCCAGAACGGCTCCCACGCCTCGTGAGCCTCCCAATAATAGCAGTAGTTGAACAGATCCACACCCCATAGGAACTGCTCTGGTGGGTTCGTGTTGCACCACGACAGGGGCTCTTCGCTGGCGCCGAAGCTGTGGCCCGCCGGGTGCCGAACGGGATGCGGAAATCCGCTGTTTGGCAGATACGCATATGCCGGGAACCTACGAGATGGACGAAGCCTCGGTGGCTGCGTGTCAGGATACCGGAAGCCAGTCGAACGACGAGTTGTTCGGTCCACTATCGAATACCTCAAACTTATCAGCATATGCTGCCCTCAATGGAGCTACCATCGAGGCCAAATTCCTACAAATGCAACCGGCGGCAAAAGGTCGGCGAGTGTTGCCGTCGCAGTGTCCCGTTGGTCCCCGTCCATTGCTCTGTCCCCTATGCAAGACAAGGGGGCCCGCGCCACCGGCGCTCAATCGTGCATTAGCGTTGCTGGAGTGTTTGCGTAGGCGGCAACTGTTGTGTCGACAGTATGGACAGAATGCCGGTCGCCTCACCCTGTAGCTGAGCGATCGTGCATTCGTCCAAAACATGCAAAAACGCAGCCATGGCCTGCCCTATCAGGCCCCTCAGGCCACATCCCGGTGCCAAACGGCAGGTCGTGCAATCGACAAGGTCGAGACAGTCCTCCATCGACCGGACGATCTCGCCGACCGATATTTCGGAGGCGGCACGCGCCAGTCGAAGACCACCCATTCGACCGCGCGCGCTTTCGATGTAGCCCTTCCTGACCAGCCCATGAGCCACTTTGACCAAGTGATTGTGAGATACATCGTAGAATCGCGAAATTTCCGAAATGGAACACAGCCGATCCTGATACTGAGCCAGATAGACCATCACCCGCAATGCCAGGTCAGTATGAAGCGTGAGGCGCATCGAAGTTTCCAATATGTCGCAGGTTTAATGATGTATTGCTATTGCATGTATTAGATTGATGTACCAGTCTGCCTTCACAACCAATTTGGAGCTCGCAAATGACCGAACTGAGCGAGGATGGGCTGAGACTGCAGGTAACGCGCTTCTACGAGAAGGTTCGCGCTGATGGTGAATTGGCCCCGATTTTCGCCGATACCGTAGAGGATTGGGATGATCACATTAATCGTCTGACCGATTTCTGGTCTTCGGTCATGCTTACCTCTGGCCGTTACAAGGGCAACCCCTTCGGTGCCCATCTCTCCTTCGCATCGCGATTGACGCCTGCCCTGTTCTCCCGCTGGCTGGCCCTGTGGTCACAGACAGCCAGGGAGATCTTCGATCCGGTCGTTGCCAATGCCCTCGAAGGCAAGGCATCGCGAATTGCCCAGAGCTTGAGAGCGGGCCTGTTCGGATTCAAACACACACCTGCCGACAGCGTGGAGGGCGTCCATGCGACCCACCCCAACATCGTAAGCGGGAGCCATCATGACACGTGATCAAAACCAAACACCCCTCGGCATCGGCACAAGCATGCGCGCTCGGTGCCCACGCTGCGGTGAAGGACAGCTGTTCAAGGGATTTTTGACCCTGCGGAAGGACTGCGAGGCTTGCGGCCTCGACTATAGTTTTGCGGATCCCGCCGATGGCCCGGCGTTCCTGATTCTCATGGTGGGATGCATTCCCGCGGTCGTGTTCGGCCTATGGCTCGAGGTCGCATTTCGGGCGCCGATATGGGTGCACCTGGCCACTACTGTGCCCTTGATCTTTCTGACCTGTGTTCCTCCTCTCCGCCCCCTCAAGGCGTGGATGGTTGCGCAACAATATCGCTCCAAAGCTGAAGAGGTCCGCGCCGATATGCTGGTCAAATGACGGTGCGCGCCGACGCCTGCGCACATACGGATGGCACAGCTTCCTATTGCGCTCTCCGGCTCTGGGACCGCTTGTGCCGCAGCCACAACTTTAAATTGGCAAAAGTTCGCGCCGCGCTGGCCGGCCCACCGCGCTCGATTTCCCCGGGGCTGGGGTGCTGCCCAAACGTCAATTTTTTTGATGTCCTCTCCTCACGCTCGAAACGGGGCCGGGTTACTTGATCCAGCACAAGGATGAGGGCTTCCCTATGCGCTACCAACGAGACGAACACGAAGTTCACCCTCACAATGGAGTTCGAAATGCATAAGGTCACTCTCGCCGCACTCGTATTGACGATGGGCTTTGCTACGAGCCCCGCCTGGGCGGCAGATCACGAAATTCAGATGCTCAACAAGGGCGACGCCGGCGTGATGGTATTTGAGCCCGCCGCCATCAAGATCGAACCTGGCGACACGGTTACGTTTGTCGCAACCGATCCGGGGCACAATGCCGAGGCCATAGCGGGCATGCTGCCAGATGGAGCAGAAACTTTTCGCACCACTATTGGGCAAACTGTTACTCTCACGTTCGATGTCGGCGGCGTATACGGCATTAAATGCACTCCCCACTACGGCATGGGGATGGTTACCCTGATCCAGGTTGGGGACGGCCCCGCCAATCTGGAGGAAGCCAAGGCCACAAATCTGCCGCCAAAGGCAGAAGAGCGTTTCGAAACCGCATACGAGGTGCTCGAGCTTTAAAAAGTCAGCGAGGGGCCGCACTTTCACGAGCGCGGCCCCGCTCAAGCCGGATGAGACAATGGTCAACCTCTTGGCAATATCACTCTTCGTTCTGTCCCACCTCATACCATCACTCCCCGGTGTGCGACCAACCCTCATTAGGCTCATGGGCCGCAATGGCTATCTTGCGACATACGGGGTTCTTTCCCTCGTTTTGCTTGGGTGGGTCTTTCACGCCGCAATTTCCGCACCGTGGTGTTGGCGTGGATTTCCGCTGAATGGCAGGCCTGGATCACGCTCATTGTGTCTCCGCTCAGCCTCCTTCTGATCATCGCAGGGCTTGTCTCTGCAAAATCCATTCTCGCTTTCTGCACGCCGACATAGACAAGGCCGACCCCTGGCGCCGTGGTGGCCATTACACGCCATCGAATTTTTGTGGTCCTGCATTGTGGGGCGCTTCGCATATTCCACCAAACGGCGATGTTCGATCCTTGCTGCTGTTTGGGACCGTTGCGGATCTCGCCCTGTCCGCAACTCAGTCCCTCAGTAGAACTGAGTTAAAGGAGACTGACCGCTACACGGGCCGCACTCAAGCGCGACTGGGCCGTATGCAACCGTCATCAGGCGTAACGGGCGGGTGGCGACATGCGCACCTGGCAAGTCGAGCGCCGCGGGCGCACGCGGCATCTAATCGAGCTGGGAAGTCTCGTCAACGAGAGGATCGTGGGCCTGACCGGCAATGATTGAGACGTTCTACGGCGCTCTGCTATGGATGGCCGCAAAGACCAACAGCGAGAAAAGCGAATATGCATACGGTCTGAGCCGAAAAGACGGCCGGGCGAAAAGGCTGCCAATGAAATGGATACCAAAGACGATGACACCCGTTGATGGCTATCGGCTGGGTTTCCAGGCCTTCATCGGACGTGAAGCAAACCTCAAAGATTGTAGCCCACTGGCTTGAACGGGCGAGCAAGCTCGCGGCGGTTGGATAGCTTTCGCCGGCCTCGCCCTGTACTGCTTCCTTCAGGTCGCGGGTTGCGCCAGTGGGACAGACAGAATTAGCGCCACCAGTTCCGCCTGCCTTTGCACGCCGGTTTTGGAGAAGATATTTCGTAGATGGAATGCGACGGTCGTACCTGAGATCGCCAACCGGTCTGCGATCTGGCTGCGGCGCAGCCCCTCGGCTAACAAACAAGCGACCTGGGCCTCCATCCGCGTCAGGTCGAACAACTGGCCAAGCGTCGCAGTGTCCATAGGGAGCTTGCTATCTGTGCCGCTCAGTATCAGCATAGCGACTGCCTCGCCATGGTGCGAGTGTGCTGGCAGCGACATCCCAACGACCATGAGCTGGGCCCCATCTTCCAAGCGTAAACCCGTGGGGGCCGTTCCTTCATCCAGAGCTAACCCCGCGATCAATGCGGACAGCTTCCGACCATCTTCGCCGCTGGCGGTAATGCGCCCACTCAGTGAAATACCAGCCTCGCCCGATAGGCGCTGAGCGAGAGGATTGGCATGGACCACGCCGCCATTAGCATCGAGTAGCACCACGCCAATAGCCAGGCGATCCAGGGCGGCCAGTCCGGAACGGTCTCCCGGCATTGCACGCAAGCGTCGCATCAGGTTCAGGCGCGATTCAACGATTGCACGAAGCAGGTCGTAATCAATGGGCTTGGTCACATAGTCGTCAGCTCCTGCCATGCGCCCATCGATTATCTGCTGGCGTGAGGACAGGGCAGTCAGAAAGACAAAGGGCACGTCATCAAGATCGGGTCTCGTCTGACGCAAATAGGACATGAACCTCTTGCCGTCCATGCCGGGCATCAGGATGTCACAGAGGATCAGATCGGGGCGCTGCCTTTCCAGATGGGCCAGCGCCTCGCGCGCATCTCCGGCGGCACTAACGACATAACCGGCCTCGTGCAGTTCGAACGCGACGTCGTCGCGCAGCGATGGCTCATCCTCGACACACAGGATCAGCGGAACGGTCATGCGGCGTCCTCCCTCGGCAGGTAAAGCGCAGCTATCAGACCGCCCTCGTCACGCTCCATCAAGGTCACCTCGCCACCCTGAATTCGGGCCAGATGGCGCGCGAGCGTCAGGCCCAGTCCGGAGCCAGGCAAAGTCTCGTGCCCGCTGCCGCGGTAGAACCTGTCAAAAGCACACTCAATCTCATCGGGCGACATACCCTTGCCTCTGTCCTCGACCCGACAGACGACATAGTCCCGCGACTGAGAGACACTCACATCGACGCGGCAATCGGGCGGAGAATACAAGAGCGCATTGCGCAGGAGGTTGGAGAGGATTTCGGCGGTCAACATCGGATCGCACAGCGCGACAGTTGGTTCTGTTTGCACCGACTGCCGGATACGGGCCGGGTCGCGGTCCCGCGCCGTTGCCATTAGGTCATCAATGACTGAAGTTACCAGATCGCGCAGGTCATGGGCGCGCAGGCTAGGAAGTACCGCATCAGCTTCCAGCCGGGACATCATCAATGCGGTATCTGTCAACTTCACGAGCCGGGCAACCGCCTCACGGGACACCGTAGCCTTTTGCGCGATCAATTCAGGCGGAACCGGGCTTTCACCGCGGCGCGTCAGGCGATGCATTGCGCTGTCGATTACGGCCAGAGGCGTGCGGAATTGATGGGCAATCAGGTCTGCGAACCGACGGTGGTTCTCGGAAGTTTTGCGTTCGCGTTCCAGATCGCTGGCCAACTTTTCAGCCCGCAGGCGATCCAACCTCCCGCTCATCAAGCGCCTCTCACGATCGATCAGGATTGCCACCAGCCCCAGTCCTGCCGCCGCCGCCCCCAGCACAGATGCCAGCGCAAGCAAGTGCAACTGCCTTAGGCTGTCCAGGCGCGTGGCTTGAATCTGCCATTCATGGGACATCACCAGACTCGCCTTCGCCCTCAGGGCTGCGACCAGCGCCGTGACATGTGCCCGTAGCCCGACTGGATCGGCATCTTGCGCAGGGTCAAGCGCCAGAAGCCCGTTGCGCCAACCTGCAAGCGTTTCGGATATGCCTGCATCCTCAAGAAAGCGACGTTGCGGCCCATCTTCCAACAGTGTCAGTCGAGAAACCACTATGTCAAAGCGGGTCTGGATCTGTTGCGGCGTAGCCTCATCCGAGAGCGCCAGCGCCAGGTTCAAGGCCTCGATCTGCGTCTGACCAAAGACCCAGATCATGTTTTCTGTTGCGTCAATGCGCATCTGGCGTTCCAGCACGACAAGCTGCCACGCGGCTAGCCCCAACAGGCCCAGGCAGATCACCACCAGCCCACCAAGCCACAGATACCGCGCCCGCCCGCCTGTGCCGGTCATTGCACATGCAGCGCGACAAGCTGCCAGACCCATCGCATGTCATACCGTATATCGGCCAGAACGCCGTGATTGTCGCGCGGATAGACGATCCAGACTGGACCCTTGTCACGCCGGGTCAGAGGCACGTCATCCATGTAAAGCGCGGCCAGAACGTCAAACCGGTGAAAATCCTCGACAGGGATATCGACGACATAGTCGTTCAACGCTGTGGCGCGCACACTACTTCCCTCTGCCTCGGCATGGGCGAGGATGTCTCGCATCAGCACGCCGCTGAACTCCGGCCTGCCATCTGTGACGCTGGTCGATGTCGAAAACTCATGCCAGTCCATCGTATCGAAATCCGCGCGCGTCATCTCCACCCTGCCGTCCCTTACCGCCCCGGTCAGGGTCAGCAGGACGTCCTCGGCAGCCACTGGCACGGCCATGAACACAAGTGCCGTCATCAACGCGGTCTGAACGATGTGATACTGTAATCTCATCACCACAACCCAAAATGAAAACCCGGTTCCGGCTGAACTCTATCACAGGAGACGGCATGTTCCCCGTTCAAACGAACGGGGCGACCCGTGTTGAGCAAAGCTAAACTCAGAATCAAACAGGAGGAGGATCTACTCTTGACCATCTTCTCGACAATGCGAAGGGCGGGCATACCTGTTCTAGCCTATCTGCTGGCGCTTCCGGCGCTCGCCGACGGGCCTGGAGGGCTCGTTACCGGCAGTTTTGGCGATCAGCCGCTGGAGCTGACTGTTGTCCCCGAATTGTCCGGCGCGACTATCATCGGCAACTATGCCGATGCCTCCTTGCTTGCCGCACAGATGGAGGGCGATCAGGGGCCGGTCAATCTGGAACTGACGATCAATGGCGAATTGCCCTCGCCCGGCGAAATAGCGCTGACGATCACCTTCGCGCGCGACATGGGGCAGAATTGGACCGGCGATCAGGACAGCCTGACACTGACCCTGGAGGAATTCACGCCGGGCGACGGGATCGTCGCCTTGAAGGGTACGCTCACCGGGCAAGTCAGCGGTGGCCCCACATCCGAAACCCGGCCCGTTACCTTCAGCTTCGACACTCGGCTTGAAGAGCTTGACTGAGATGGCTGGACCCGCCCTTGCCCGAACTGCGGCCCTGCTACTGATCGCTACGGCAACCTCAGCACTGGCCGGTGAACCGCCCAACCCGGTCTGCCACGCGGACGTCCATCGCGCCGGCAATTTTGACCTGCGACAGATTGGTCCGCTGATCGCGGGAACGTGGACCGAAGCCGCCATCGGAACGAGTGTGGCAATAGGCGTTCAGGAGAGCACCTTCGAGATCATTTATGATCGGAACCGCAACCGATTGTATCTGGGTTCGGACGGCATTCAGACCGAACTTGTGCCGGTTCGAGGTGGCAACAAGCCGCTGCGCTTTGACTTTGTGCGTGGCGAGCCAATGGACCCGCAGTTTTATATGTTGACTTCAACGGGTTCCGAGCCCGGCGCGGAGCCTTGGGAATGGGCGTTGGTTCAGGATTGCCAGATTGCCTCGGCGCCGCAATTCGAATGGCAGTTCGGCTCCGGTGCGCGGCGTTCGGACGGGATCATCAGTTTCTTCTCGGCCAATGAGGCGATGGGAACAAAACGCAATTCGGCGCGGGGCGTCCGCGAACAGCTGATCAGCCGATAGGAATGCCAATGAAGGTGCTTATTCCGCTTGTCCTGACCCTCGGAATCGCAACCCCGGCTGGCGCTTTGGAGGCCATCGGCCAGATCGGGGCAAACCTGGACGGTGAAGAACTGAACTGGCAGGTGCTGCGTCAGGATGATGGCTCGGCGATGGTGCAGATCACCGATATCGGCCCTCTGACCATGATCGATCTGCATGCACTTGGCGACGGCAGCATTTCCATCGGCCTGATCTTTCACGGTAAGCCTTCCGGAGATACGCCGCCCGCCGGTCTGACTATCGACATGCGGCCCGATCGCGGGGTGTTGGCGGGCGCGGTCTGGGAAAGCGAGGAAGAGCCGCCGCAGATGTCGATCGACGTGCTGGACCTTGAGGATGAAGGCCGCATCCAGGCCAGCTTTGCGACAACCCTATGCCGTCGGGATGCCCTGGACGACTGTCGCGACATCGAGGGGCGGATCGACACGTCGTTTGGTGCCGGCCCATGACACTGGCCGAGTTTCTGGCTGATCCGCTGCGCGTGACGCAAATCTCCGACAGCGCGCTGGAGATCGAGAATCGTCCGGTCCGGCGGGCGGTGATTGCTGCGGCGGTGATATTGGTGGCGATCGCGGCGGGCCTGGCAGCCATCGGGGATGGTGCGACCGGAACGGGGTTAATCGTGCTTGCCGTGGTGGGCCTGGTCGGCTGGCTCTACATGCACGAGTTGGTGCAACTGACTCAGCTGAGCCTGGACAGACATGCCGGTCTTGTCCGGCTGCGTGTGACCACATTGCGCGGGCGGCGTGAAGAGACGTTCGCACTCTCGGACCTGCACAAGCTGGAAAGCGTCGCGCACTATGGCACGGCGGCAGGAAACGATGAGACCCGGCTGGTGCTGATTTGCGGATCGGGACCAGAGCGGCGCGAGATCATAGTGCCCATGTTCCGCCCGGATCCCGAAGAAGTGGCGCATCTGACGGGCGTCGTCAATGGCTGGCTTTCCCGCCAGGGAAAGGGAAACCCGTCATGAGTATTGAGACGAACACGCCCGAACGACTGGAACTGGAACTGGCGATACCGCGCTTTATCCTGTGGTTCGTCATGCTGCCTGTCCTGCCGATCACCCTGATCGGACTGGCCAATCTGATCGGGGGAGAAATCCTGACCGCGTTGGTGCTGCTGGTCGGGCTGAACGGGGCCTTTCTCGCGGGATATATCGCCCTGTCCGAGCGCACACGGCTCAGGCTGGACGCAGGGTCGGGATTGGTCAGCATCATCCGGACATCGCGCCTCGGCACGCGTCAGCGGGACTATCCGCTCGAGGCGCTCGACAGTGCCGAACTTGACCGCAGCCATACCTCGCGAGAGGACCGCAGCACCTCGAAGGTGGCTCTGGTTTTTCGCGACACCCGCCCGGCAACACGGGTGCCCTTGTCACGTTGGGGCGTATCGGGCGATGGACCTGTGCAGGTCGCCAATGACATCAATACCTGGCTGCGACGCCATTTCGGGGGCGAACAGACTGCCCCCGCATCTCAACCTTCAAGCTGATCGCCCCAAAAGGAACCGGAGCCATGTGGGATTTCAATATCGGACAAGCTCTCGGACTGTTGGGCCGAACATTGCCTTTCGTGCTCCTACGTGCCGCCGTCTATTTCGGAATCACACTGGCCTATATTCTGGCCACCGGCGCCGGTATTGGGGTCGGCTGGGGCGTCGGCGCTTTCGGGGATGACGGGTTCCGCGCGACCGCGATGGCATGGGGCGGCATGGCCGGCTTTGGCCTGACCGGCGCTGTGATGTACTGGCTTCGGGAATACATTCTCTATATCGTCAAGGCAGGCCATGTCGCGGTTCTTGTCGAACTGATTGACGGCAAGCCCCTCCGGGAAGGGAGCGGCCAGATTGCCCATGCAACGACCGTGGTGAAGGAGCGCTTCGGCCAGGCCTCACTGCTCTTCGCGCTGGACCAACTGGTCAAGGGAGTCATTCGCGCCGTCATCGGCCTTGTGCACGGTGTATTGTCCATCCTGCCGATCCCCTATGTCCGGCAGTTGATGGGCATTGTGCAGGCCTTCCTGCGCGTGGCGGTGGGCTTCATCGATGAGGTGATCCTCGCCCATGCCATCCGCACCCGCTCGACCGATCCCTGGATATCCGCACGCGAGGCGCTGGTGCTCTATGGCCAGAACTGGAAGGCGATGCTCCGGAACGCCGCCTGGCTGACGCTCTTCACCTATGGTCTCGCCTTCCTGATCTTCCTCGTGATGCTCGCCCCGGCAGCGGCACTGGTCTACGTCATGCCCGGCGCCTGGTCGGCGGGCGGCTTCGTTTTCGCGTTGCTGTTCGCCTGGAGCGTCAAGGCGGCCTTTCTCGAGCCCTTCGCCGTCACCTGCCTGATGCAGGTCTATTTCAGGATCACCGATGGCCAAGAGCCCGACACTGAGTGGGATGCGCGGCTGGAGCAGATGTCCTCACATTTCCGCAAGCTGAAAGAACGCGCCGCTGCCCGCTTCGGGACAGCGCGCGGAGAAGCCGCATGAGATCTCTTGTGACCGCCGGGCTCATCGCTCTGACATCCGCCCTTGCGCCGGCGGCGGCGCTTGCCCAGGAGCGCCCCAGCACGATCCTCGTTTTGGACGCCTCGGGGTCGATGTGGGGGCAGATCGATGGGGTGAACAAAATCACCATCGCGCGCGCTGTCGTCGGCGACATTGTGTCGGATTTCCCCGCCGATCAGAATCTCGGTTTCGTCACCTATGGCCATCGCGAGCGCGGGCAATGCGCGGATATCGAGACCTTGGTCGAACCCGCGCCCGGCACTGCGGCAGAGATCGCCGGCATAGTTGAAGGGTTGAACCCGCGGGGCATGACCCCGATGACCGATGCTGTCATCACCGCGGCTCAGGCGTTGCGCCACACCGAACGGGCGGCGACGGTGATCCTGGTTTCCGATGGGATCGAGACCTGCAATCCTGATCCCTGCGCCGCCGCCCGCGCACTGGAAGACGCGGGCGTAGATTTTACCGCCCATGTCATCGGCTTCGACATCCGGGGCGAAGCCGACGCCCTGTTGCAGATGCAATGCATCGCCGAGGAAACCGGCGGCCGCTTCCTGACTGCCGACAATGCCCAGGAGCTCAACGAGGCCTTGCGCGAGGTCACTGCCGCGCCGGCCTCAGGGCGTTTCACCTTCACCGCAAATCTCGGAGGCGAGAAGATCGGCGACGAGACCGTCTGGGAGCGGCCAGCAACGCCACTGGATCTGCCGCTTCTGTCCGGCGAGGTGATCTGGGAGATATCGGATACTTCGTTCAACATGGTGCAGACCGGCACTGCGAACCCCTTCACCACGGATCTGCCGTTCGGCGACTATATCGTGACGGTCCATTCGACGGCGCAGGACGACTTCTCGCAGACCGAGGCCAGTTTGGCGTTGGACAGCGCGCGCAATGTCCACGCCATTTTCCCGCCTATCACGTCGCTACAGCCCACCGCCCAGGTCTTCGGCCCTGCACAAACCTTGGTTGGCTCCGCATTCACGGTGAGGTGGGAAGGTGAGGGTCTGGCTCCGCGTGATTATGTGACAATTGTTCCCGCCGACGCCGAAGACGGAGCCTATGCGGACTACGACCGGTTGAACGACCGTACCGAGGGCGAGCTTCGCGCGCCTGCCGAGCCCGGTCTCTACGAAGTGCGCCTGCAACTGGACGTGGGGGACCGCGTGCTCGCCCGCACCCCGGTCGAGGTGGTGGATGCCGAGATTACAGTCTCCGCGCCGGCTCAGGTCGTTGTCGGGTCGGCTTTCCCGGTCACCTGGCAGGGTGAGGGCCTGCACCCGCGCGACTACGTGACGATCGTTCCCGCCGGTTCGGCGGACGGCACCTATGCCGACTACGATCGCATGCAAGGTCGGAGCGAGGGCGAGCTGCGGGCGCCTGCCGAGCCCGGCCTCTACGAAGTGCGCCTGCAATTGGACGTGGGGGACCGCGTGCTCGCCCGCACCGCGGTCGAAGTTGTCGATGCCGAGGTTACTGTCTCCGCGCCGGCCCAGGTCGTTGTCGGGTCGGCATTCCCGGTCACCTGGCAGGGTGAGGGCCTGCACCCGCGCGACTACGTGACGATCGTTCCCGCCGGTTCTGCGGACGGCACCTATGCCGATTACGATCGCATGCAAGATCGGAGCGAAGGCGAGCTTCGCGCGCCTGCCGAACCCGGACTCTACGAGGTGCGCCTGCAATTGGACGCGGGGGATCGCGTGCTCGCCCGCACCCCGGTCGAGGTGAGGGATGGAAATGTTTCGCTTGACGGACCGGACAGGGCGCGGGCCGGCACCGAGATCACGCTTTCCTGGACCGGCGCGATACATCCGCGCGACTACATAGCCATCGTTCCCGGCGGCACGCCCGACGGCGAGCAAAGTGGCTATCGCCGCATTCAGGACGAAGATCAGGCCACGTTCACTGCACCCGCGGAGCCTGGTGCCTATGAAATCCGCTACCATTTGGACCACGGTGATCGGGTCATGGCCCGGCGACCGATCGAAGTGCTGGCGGCGGACGCGCCGATAGACGAGGGTGCTGGTCTCGTGGTTCCTGGCACAGCTAGGCCGGGCGACATCGTTTCGGTTTCGTGGACAATCGAAGCTGGCGATACCGAACGGCGCGTGGCGCTGGCACGAGCTGATGCGCCCGACTTTACCTGGATTGCAGTCCATCGCGTGGGCGACGAAACCGAAACGGTATTCAAGCTCCCGGACGAGCCGGGACAATACGAAGTGCGGTTTCTCGACCTTCAAAGCCAGAGCGTTCTCGGACGCGCGATGATCACGCTCAGCGAATGACCTACGACAATTTCAAAGAATCGGGAGTACTCACGACCATGCTCAGATCAGCCATCGCTGCATTTGGCTTTCTCTCCCTTGCCGTACCCGTCATGGCTGCAGGGCCGGGGGGAGCGGCGTCAGGGACGATCGCAGGCGAAGAAATTGAACTGTCGGTCTGGACAGAGCAGTCTGACTTCACGTCTTCAAGCTTTTCGATCTATTTTCGAGCACCGGCACTGAGGGAGCGCGGTCTGGGCAACTTATCCCTCGGCGCAGAGTGGATCGGCGATCTTGATAGTGACTTCTTTTCCGCAGAAATCGATATCCCAATTCTCGATACCGATCCGTATCGCATCTACCGTGCGGACTTGGACGATGAACTCTCCCTGACAATTACGAGCGCCTCGCACCAAGGCGGTGTGCTGGCGATCGCGGGCCAGGTGCAAGGTGTTCTAACGAGTATGGACCGGATTGCACTTCGTAATCCTGACCCTGACGACACTCTCAACGTTAGCCTGACATTTGAAGCCGTATTGAGTGAGTTGCAGTGAGGACCGCTGCGCTTTCCCTAATTGCGATCTGCCTGTCCGCGCCTGTGCTGGCCGATCAGCCGGGTGGGGATATGACTGGGTTTCTCGAAGAGGCACCTGTTTCATGGCGGATCGAGGCCGAGCGGTCAGAATTCCATTTCGAGAGCGAAGGCATTGGCTCTCTGCGGATTCTTGCCGAACCGCAGGAGGTGCCATCGGGCATCGGTTCCATCCGGTTGATGGTGATGGTGGCCGATGGGACCACAAGTCTTCTCGAACTGCGGCTCGAGGACGAAGATGGAAATCCCGCTCTTGGACTGTCAAGCGAGGCCGGGGGACAGGCAATGCTCGAAATCGACCGCGACAAGGACGGTTCACTTCGTTTCACCGGCGTGATCGAGGCAGGCCTGATGGCCCACCCGATGTCAGGGCGAACTGCCGGCGGGCGACAACTGCTGGTTCTGGATGTGGATGGAGGCCGGATCACTGCTACCGGGCACTAGCGGTTTGCAGTAGGGAGGAAAAATCCAATGAGACCGGCCATCGTTTTGACAGCCATTTTGTCCTGCGCTGCCGTTCCCGGACTGGCGCAGCGCGCGGGCGACATTTCGGACCTTTGCGGAACGTCCTCGCCGGCAACGTGGCAGGGGCTGCGGGAACACTTTGTGGGTGACTGGCGCGTTGATCACCTGTCCGGCTACGTCCATGCCGGCAGGATGGTCATCCCCATGGAGCCTTCCCCCGAAACAGAGATCATGTCGATCTGGGTACTGGGCGAGGATCTGCTGCTCGACCATGCGGAGATGACCGAGCCGATGGTTATCACCCTTGCCGACGAAGGCCGTTGGGTGATCGAGACCAACCATCCCGAGATCCCCGACCCGGCACTGACGCCGGACGAAGCCGTGCTGGCATGGGCCGGAGACTGCGATCAGGAGGATCTGCCCCGTCTCATCGGTCAGAGCCATGTGGCCATGGCGGGCTCGGTCATGGACATGACGCTGCGCATGCTGCCCGTAGACATGGACACGATCTACGCCATCCTTGAGATCGAGGGCGCCGCCCAGGGCCAGTATGTCGTCGCGCGGCGTGTGGTCTGGCTGAACCGGGCCGGCGAATAGGAGGCATTATGAAACGGCATCTCGCCACCCTGTTGGCTGCGTTGATCTTCCCCGCGACCGCGGCGACCCAAACTGAGATCGGATTAGCGGGCTGTCCAGCGGAACGCGCTGTCTATATATTGGGGACCGAGGGCGACGAATATGCCATCACGCTCGTTCCGGCACGGACGCGCGCTGGTTTTTCCTCGGACCTCTATCTGCGGCTCACCACGCCTCAGCGCGACTATTGGTTTGTATTCGACGTCGCCGCGTCGCAGGGAAACATAACGCTAAATCCGGTCGGCGATCCCTACGCGTCCGATGCGCGTGCAACCGGTCCGGCAAACACCATCGAGGCCTTTCGTACCCGCTGGCCGGATGCGCCGGTGGATGAACTGCCGTCACTTCTGCGCTTCTATGCGTTGGATACGGAACTGGGCTTTACATTGGCGCAGCCGCAACAGGGGCAGCCCGCCCCACCTTGGCTACTGATGCCGGAGTTGAATACTGCGCTTTGGTATCACTTGCCTGCATTGACCGACGATCCGGGAGCCGAACGTGACCCCATGCCACGGGGTATATTCCGGCTAACGGCGTGCCTCGACACCACCCCTCCCGCAGCTTTCCCGTGATACCGAATGTGGCCGGGAGCGATTTTCAGTTCCTCCCGCTTCAGCCCGTTTGAACGAACGGTGCGGAGTGCGTAGCTCAGTGCTATAGGCTCAAGCTCGAAGGTTGAGGGATGCCGTCGCGTGACGGCGAGTGGACAACTTTCAACCATAGCGCAAGGGAAGGTTAACCCAACGATGAAACTTTCGCGTATCCTGCTCGCAGCCTGCATGTTTGCACCCCTCGCCGCTCATGCCGAGACCCCAAAGCACCGCACGGTTGCCGCGATCGAAGAAGCCGGTTGTGTCCTCGATGCCTCGAACATGAACAAAGTCCTCGACGGTCTCGGACTCAGCGATGAGGAGTTCCGCGGTATCGGCGAGGAACTCGTCGCCGAAGGTTTGGCCGATGTTTCGGAAATGGGCGTGTTCCGGCTAACTTCGGCAAATTGTCCGTCTGCACCCCTCAACGCACATGCCGAGACCCTAAAAGATCGCACAATTGCCGCGATCGAAGGAGTCGGTTGTGTTCTCGATCGCTCAAACATCAACGACATCCTCGACAGCCTTGCGCTCAGCGATGACGAGTTCCGCGTTATCGGCGAAGAACTTATCGCCGACGGTCTGGCAGAAGTTTCCGAAATGGGCGTGTTCCAGCTTTCCACGCCAATTTGCATATAATCGAGGTGGGACTAGGTCCTGTTGACAAAGTCTTTTAGCCACCTGCGGATGGCTGCAAGGTTGAGGAAGCTTGCGAATGACAGAGCCGTTTTCTCATACCGGGTGCCGATGCGACGCATGTGCTTGAGATACCCGAACATGCGCTCGATGCGGTTGCGGTCTCTGTAACGGGAGAAGTCGCAGGGAATATGAACCTTGCGATTGGCCTTTGGCGGGATGACTGGCAAGATGCCCTGTAGCAGCAGGGCTTCTCGAACAGCATCGCCGTCGTAGCCCTTATCGGCCAGAAGTGCCTTTGGCTTGTTGACCGGCAGGGCCATGAGTTCGCCGACCGCGCCATAGTCCGAGGCTTGCCCGCCTGTCAGGACAAAGCCAAGAGGGCGTCCCTGATTGTCACAGCGGGCGTGGATTTTGCACGTAAAGCCGCCGCGTGATCGACCAAAAGCCTCCTTGTGAGTCCCCCTTTTGCGCCGGCTGCCGATACATGGCCCCGAACTGTGGTGCTGTCGATCATATGCTGCCAGTCATCGGTCAGCCCCATCTGGACCAGCGTTTCAAGGATGGCATCCCAGACGCCCTGTTCGGCCCAGCGCCGGAACCGGACATAGACAGAGTTCCACTTGCCGTAGCGCTCATGCATGTCGCGCCAGGGGCAGCCAACCCGCAGCACATGCAGCATGCCGTTGAGAAAACGCCGATTATCATGAGCAGGGCGGGATTTCCGTCCGCGCTCTGTGGGCAAGAACCCTTCGATTACTGCCCACTCTTCATCGGTCAGATCGCCGCGTGCCATCATCGCTCCCCATAAAGAGGAGTGTTGAATCAGACTTCACCTGATTTGGGAATCCACTTTGTCAACACGACCTAGTCAACTTCCTACTGGAATTAATGAACCGACCACACATCGGCTACCAACGCTGCGAGTGAACTCCGCGCTTTTTCATCACTTGCCTGCATTGACCGACGACCTGGGAGCCGAACGCAATCCCATGCTGCGGGTAAATTCCACGACTTGCCGATACCGCTATAACAGTAGTGATCATCAATTTCGGTCGCAGCCCGGCTTCGGGCACTTTGAACCTCCGTCCCGGAAGACGCTAGTAAGTTTAGTCACCGCTTGCCTGCAAGACTTTGATTATCCCCTTTGTCAGCATCATCTGGGGCCGCGCGCGCCTGGGGTGGGATCGATCCCTTACGCTCGCGCTTGCCCTAACCCTGGGGATGACCGCCTGGCTTCTCTTTGGGGGTCATGCCATGCTTTTCGGCGCTGATCCGATCGCGGCCACGGGCTATTGGATGGTGGGGTTCTCTTCTTTTGCTCCGCTGATCATCAGGCCGAACCCTTCAAGTACGTCGTCATAGCTCCATGCCCATCGATGGCCGGCGTGCGTGAATCGACCCAGCCAATCACCGGGCGGTTCCGCGAGGAACATGTATGCGATCTCGCTGCTTGAGAGGCCGGCCACGATCTCCTCGACGATCGGTATCGCAGTTGCGGAGTCATGGCGGCTTAGGTCGATCAATCTTGCGGGATTTGGCCAGTTCGCAACATCGTTGGCTCCCGGCGAAACCATTAGGTCGCGGTTTGGGCGTGGCATGAATTTCACAGACCAACTGCCGTCTGGGTTCAGCCCGGACCTGCTCGCGAATCCCCTGCGTGACATGACATCCAGCAGCGGTGTCGGTTTGAAAGGCGCAATCAGAGTCAGCGTCTGTCCAGGAAGAAGCTGGGCGACGACCTCCATGATCTTTGCAAATGGTTCCTGGCCGGTCGCCAGAAGAGGACGCACGTCAAGTTTCACTTCATTGGACATGTCAAAACTCCTCCAACGGATATATTTTTCACGCTGAGGGCGGTTGCTTCTTTGCTCCAGATCAACTTTGCTGGCCGTTGTGCCATGCTAGAAACTACACAAGGGACCATCGGCATAGGGGCGGCTCGCTCCTGAGGTTACCTTAGCAAACATGGAGACAAATCCAATGAAAGCCAAACCAGACCCGCAAGATCGCCGCAATGATCACGAACCGTCCAAGCTTCTCGACCGGCGATCGCTGTTGGCTGGAACGGCCGGGTTGGGACTGGGCGCCCTTCTTGGTGCGCCTCCCGCGCTCGCCCAACATAATCACAGGACGCTCGTCGCCGAGCACGACTTCACGGGTACGTTGAGTGACCGGGTATATTCGGTCAACCCTGTTCATCCCGAGATGGCCGACATCGCAGAAAATCCGGCCAATGTGCCGCCGCCTATCGACCGTACCGAGCCGGCGACCATTGACGTCGAACTCGAGACAATCGAGGTCGAGGCCCACCTCGCGCACAACAGCACGTTTCGCTTCTGGACGTTCAATGGAACGGTCCCTGGCCCGTTTATCCGGGCGCGCGTGGGTGACACGCTCAATGTCACTCTCAAGAACCATCCTGATAGCTGGATGATGCACAATGTCGATTTCCACGCCGCTACCGGCCCGGGCGGCGGCGCCGAGGCAACGTCGGCCGCACCGGGTGAGGAAAAGAGCTTTAGCTTCAAAGCCCTCAATCCGGGCATCTATGTCTATCATTGTGCAGTGCCGCCAGTAGCACTTCACATCGCCAACGGCATGTATGGTCTCATTCTGATCGAACCAGAAGGGGGCCTGCCACCGGTGGACAAGGAATTCTACGTCATGCAGGGCGAGATATACACCAACGAGCCGTTCGGAACGTCGGGGCTACTGACGGAGAGCTACGAAAAGCTCCTCAATGAGCGGCCGGAGTACTTTGTGCTGAACGGCCATGTTGGGGCGCTGACCGATCACTACCCGCTGCGCGCCAATGTCGGGGAAACGGTCCGCATCTATTACGGCGTCGGTGGCCCCAACTACGCCTCCAATTTCCATGTTATCGGTGAGATTTTTGATAAGGTCTACCAGTTCGGCTCGTTCGTCAGCCCGCCGCTGGAAAGCGTGCAGACTGTGTTGGTTCCTGCCGGCGGTGCCGTGGCCGTGGAATTCAAGTGTGAAGTACCAGGGCGCTATGTTCTGGTCGATCATGCCTTGTCGCGGGTTGAGCGCGGACTTGCCGGCTATCTCTTGGTCGAGGGCGACGCGGCGCCAGACATCTTTGATGCGCCCGAAGAAGAGAGCGAATAGAAACGCGCTGGGGCGGCCATCGGCCGCCCCGACCGTCGAGCGGCGCGCGTTGACCGACAATTTTAAGGAGGGCTGCATGGCGCTTGCCCACGTTGAACCGGGAGCTTCGCGAAACCTGCTTCACGAGCCACAGACCGCGAAGTCAACCGCCCTGGTTAAGACCGATGCGTTCGAGGCCATCAATCTTGTAGTTCCGCAGGGTCGCATCATCGCCCCCCATGATGTTGAAGGGCCCATTACCCTATATTGCATCAAGGGCCGTGTTGCGCTCGTTCTCGAGGAAAAAGAGGTCGAGATGCAAACCGGTGACTGGCTGCATCTCGAGGGCGGAATAACTCATGGGTTGCGCGGAGTTGAGGAAGCCCGATTGATCCTTACGATCATCTATGTTCAAGGGTGAACTCGATTTGCGCCTATAGCGACCGGCTCCTGCGCCAGTTCCACCTTGAACTTCTCGAGCACGCGATTGCGAACCTGCTCCGCTAGGCAGGTCACATCCTGTTGACTGGCGCCACCGTGATTGACCATCACCAAACCATGATCGACACTCATGCTGGCCCCACCCCTTCGCACCCCCTTTAGACCGCACTGCTCAATCAGCCATCCAGCCGAGAGTTTCGCCCGGCCGTTCGGCATCGGATGAACCGGCATGGTGGGAAAATCAATAAGCAATTCACTGGCACGCGTGTGCGCAACCACCGGGTTGTGGAAAAATGACCCGGCATTTCCCATTCGCCGCCAATCGGGCAGTTTGCGCTTTCGCAGATCCAGAACCGTTTGCATAACCTGGACGGGGGTGGCGTCTATCAGCCCTTCAAGCCCACTGTAGCCAATTCGTGGCTCCCATCGGTGTGGCAATTTCAACGTCACTTCCAAGATGATGAAGCGCCGCGCGCCCCTCTTGAAAATACTGTCTCTGTAGTTGAACCCGCAGTCTGCACCGTCAAATCGGCAGATCTGGAGGGTGGCGGTATCGAGCGCCAACAGAGAATGAAAAAACTCGGCGAGCTCGGCCCCATAGGCGCCTATGTTCTGGACGGGCGCGGCTCCAACTGTTCCAGGGATACCCGCGAGATTTTCAAGGCCGGGCAAATTCTCAGCCAATGTCCATTCGACGAGTCGATGCCACGGCACCCCGGCGCCGGCAGTCACGTGATCGCCTAGTGGAAAAGTTCCGCTGACTTCGCATCCACCGATCCTCATCAACAGAACGAACGCATCGATGTATTCGCTGAGAACGACGTTGCTCCCTTCACCCAGAACGTGAAGTTCGAGATCGTTCCGTCGCGCATACCGAACGGCCTCAACGACCTCCTGCCGATTGTGGGCAATCGCCCCGAAGCGAGCGCGGGACGTCAGTCCCAATGTATTGTTTTGGGAAAGCTCAAAATCACTAACGGGCTGCATGAAAAGGGCCTGAGGGTATGCTCGGTTCACCGATGAATGTTGAAGCGGATGCATATCGCTTCTCGACGGCAACAAGCATTAGCATATACCACTCGTTGAAGAATGCGAACGCCTCAAGGTGTTATCGGGACACACGGTCGTGCACTCGATCGTCGTCGGAAGATGAATAATGTATCTTGACGCTCTGGCCGCTCGGCAAAGCAGAGTAGACATGGTCGCGGAGTGGTCCAGCCTCCGCGAGCCAGAATGACCCCTGTTGCGAGCGCATATGACATGCGCGCGGGCCATTGGCGATCAGAGCGATGGGCCACAACAACCAGTAACCCCCAGTCGGTTTAGATCAGCTGGTTCGCAAGCAAGGCCTTAGGATTTAGAAAACCCGGTGAGCCGTGCGCACTAGCCTCTTCGCGCCATGGCAACATGATTGCGCCTTGGCTCCAACGAGCTGACCGGTGGCAAATGATTGGCAGGCGAGCGTCAAGTAAGCGCTTGATTAGAGGTGGGTGTGACAAAGCAAACTCATATGGCGGTTCCTTTGCTATTTCGACTGAACAGCCCAACGCCAGAAGAAGAGATTGGCCGTAGCACGTTGACGGGCGACATCGTAGCGCTATGGTCGTGTCTCGGACGTGTTCATCTGCCTTAGGGGAGAGCCAGATTATGCTAGCGCAACTCACAAGAGCAGAACGGCAAAACTGCATCGCCATCGTTCTGGGCGTGCTCGTTTTGGGGTCTGCCCTGACGATCCTGGGCCTGCGTGACCCGCTGGGCGCGCATGGACTGCTGATCGTTGCCCTGTGTCTTGGCGCCCTGCTCTATTTGTTGACGCGTTATGACACCACTCCCGAGCCCACAGAAGATCGGTCGTCGTCCTATTATGACGACCCCACCCGCATCGGGATCGGTTTCACCATGGCCTGGGCGGTGTTCGGAATGTTCATCGGCGTCTGGGTCGCGGCTCAACTGGCCTGGCCGGAGCTTGAGTTTGGGCAGGCCTGGTCGAGCTTTGGACGCCTGAGGCCGGCGCACACGACCGGCGTCATTTTCGGTTTCGGCGGCAATGCCCTGATCGCCACATCGTTTCATGTGGTGCAGCGCACCTCGCGTGCACGGCTTGCCGGACATGTCCTGCCCTGGTTCGTTCTGTTCGGCTATAACCTGTTTTGCATCCTCGCGGTGACTGGCTATTTCATGGGCATCACCCAGTCAAAGGAATATGCCGAACCTGAGTGGTATGCCGATCTCTGGCTCGTCATCGTGTGGGTTGCCTATTTCGTCCTCTACCTGCGCACCCTCGCCCGGCGCAAGGAACCTCATATCTACGTCGCCAACTGGTATTATTTGGCTTTCATTGTCGTTGTGGCCATGCTCCATATCGTCAACAATCTCGCCGTGCCGGTTTCGTTGGGCAGCGCCAAGAGCTACGTGGTCTGGGCGGGGGTCCAGGATGCCATGGTCCAATGGTGGTATGGGCACAATGCAGTTGCATTTTTCCTCACCGCCGGATTCCTGGCGATGATGTATTACTATCTGCCCAAGCGGGCCAATCGTCCGATCTTTTCCTATCGGCTTTCAATTCTCAGCTTCTGGGGCATAACCTTCTTTTATATGTGGGCCGGCTCCCACCACCTTCACTACACCGCCCTGCCCCATTGGGTGCAAACACTGGGCATGACATTTTCCGTCATGTTGCTGGTGCCCTCCTGGGCCTCGGCCGGCAATGCATTGATGACGTTGCGCGGTGCCTGGCACAAGGTCAGAGATGACGCGACTCTAAGGTTCATGGTCGTTGCCGCAATTTTTTACGGCCTTTCCACTTTCGAGGGCTCGTTCATGGCCATCCGGCCCGTCAACTCCCTCTCCCACTACACCGACTGGACGGTGGGACACGTGCATGCGGGCGCACTGGGATGGGTGGCTCTCATCACCTTCGGAGCGCTTTATACGGTGGTTCCTTCGCTCTGGAATCGCGCGGGCATGTTCTCCAACAAACTGGTCGAGCTGCATTTCTGGCTCTCGCTGGCCGGAACCCTGATCTATGTGTTTGCAATGTGGAACTCAGGCATTGTCCAGGGCCTGATGTGGCGCACCTATACCGAGGGTAACACTTTGGCCTATTCCTTCGTCGACACGCTGGTGGCCATGTACCCCTATTATATTGCGCGTGCCTTCGGAGGGCTGCTGTTTCTGATCGGAGCAATCGTTGCCGCCTACAACATTTACATGACGGTAAAGAAGGGCCCGGCCATGGTCGAGCAGGCCGATGACACCCCCTTGGGCACACTGCAACACCAGACAAATCCGGCGGAGTAAGAGACGTGGCAGAACTGTTTCACCGGAAAATCGAGCGTACTGCCATCGGATTTGTCCTGGCGATTATCGCGGCCGCAAGTGTGGGGGGGATCGTCGAGATCGTCCCGCTTTTTACCATCGATGAGACTGTGGAAGATGTTCCCGACATGCGGCTGTATACGCCGCTCGAATTGGCAGGGCGCGACATCTATGTTCGAGAGGGATGTTATGCATGCCACTCCCAGATGGTGCGCACCCTGGTCGATGAGGTCGACCGCTACGGCCCCTATTCGCTTGCCGTTGAGTCGCAATACGACCATCCAATGCAGTGGGGGTCCAAGAGGACCGGACCCGACCTCGCCCGCGTCGGCGGCAAATATTCCGACATCTGGCACGTGGCGCACCTGATCAATCCGCGACAGGTAACCCCCGAGTCGAACATGCCTGCCTATCCATGGCTCATGGAGACCGAGCTTGACGTCTATGAGCTGGCCGGCCGACTGAATGCCCAGCGGATGGTCGGCGTGCCCTATACCCAGGAAATGGTCGAGAACGCAGCCACCGATGCCATTGCCCAGGCCGACCCTGAGAGTTCATTTGGAACCGGGCTCGCTGCACGTTACGGCGAAGAAACTCAGGTGAGCTTGTTTGACGGTGTAACAGGAACAGTCACCGAGATGGATGCATTGGTTGCTTATCTGCAGATTCTGGGTCTGCTGACCAATGCGGCCTATGAGCAGAGCCCGGACATGCAGGAGGCGCCCGATGTTGCGGGTGAAGACGCTTCGCAATTGATCTCCCCATCGGTCGAGGAGTGAGGATATGGAGTTTGACCACAGCACGCTCGTTGCCTTTTCCAAGAGCTGGGGCCTGTTCTACCTCATCGCCATGGCCATAGGTGTGATGATTTATACCTTCTGGCCGCGAAATAAGGACAAGTTCCATCGCGCCAAACACAGCATACTCGACAAGGACGACCGGCCATGAGCGAGAAGGAGCGCGACGAGGTCACAGGGGAACAGACCACCGGGCATGAATGGAACGGGATCAAGGAACTCGACACGCCCGTGCCGCGCGGCATTTTGATCTTTGTCATTGTGACCCACGTCTTTGCGGTGATCTGGTGGGTGCTGATGCCAGCTTTTCCGCTCGGTTGGACCTACACACCCGGTGTGCTGGGCATCAATCAGGTAAACAGTGCCAATGAAGCCATCACCGAGATTCAGTCGTCACGCGAAGCCTGGAGCACGGCCGTTTTGGAGTTGCCGGAAGACGAGATCCTGGCGGATGCAGCCTTGATGGAACAGGTCACTGGCGCCGGCCATCAGTTGTTTGGGGACAATTGCGCAGCCTGTCATGGCAGGGATGCCGAAGGCGGCGTGGGTTATCCTGACCTGACCGATAACGACTGGATATGGGGTGACGGCAGCGTAACTGCGATTGCCGATACATTGCGCATCGGCATCAACGCCCAGCATGTCGACACCCGGTTTGCGCAAATGCCGGCCTTTGGTGCCCAACAGATGCTGTCGCGGCCCGAAGTGATAAACGTGGCGCGCTATGTCTACTCGCTGAGCAATCCAGACTATTCCACAGCGGAAAATCTCGAGAGCCTTCAGGCCGGACGCGAGAGCTTTGCAACCAATTGTGCGGGATGCCACGGGGAAGACGCCACGGGCTTTCCTGAGGCCGGCGCGCCCAACCTTGCCGATGGCACCTGGATTTATGGTGGTGAGCTTACCGACATCATTGCGTCCGTGCACGGTGGACGCGTTGGCCATATGCCGTCCTGGGAAGAACGGCTGACCCCAGCCCAGATCCGCACGCTGGCTCTTTACGTGTATTCCTTAGCCAATCAGGTGCCCTGATCATGGGAGACGGCACACCTGCACCAAAGCGAATTCGCACAAGGACATATGTGATCCTGGGAATCGGTATTGCAACGGCGCTGTTCGTGGGCGCCAACGCCCACCTTGTCTTTGTCGCCTTCAGTTCGCAACCTGCATGTGTCGATCACGTCAAGGTCGGCGAGTCCGGGGCCGGGCAGCTCAGTGCTGCCAAGTCGTCATGTTAGTTCTGGAGGGCACCAATGAGTGAAAGCGAAGAACACTACTGGCTGCTAAGTAGACCATCCGGCATTGAAGAGACTCGCAATCCGCACCTGCAGCGCCACTTGCCGCCCTCTCGCGTCTTTTCATGGATAAGATCTGGAGCGCGCGACCTCACCGCCAATCCACTCTCCAGTCTGGTCTACGGGCTTTTGGTCGCGGTCCTTTCCGGGCTTCTCATTTACACGTTTTTCGAATTCAATCTCGACTATGTCCTGTTTCCTGCCCTTTCAGGCTTCATGATCGTTGCGCCATTGGTGGCCATGGGCCTTTATCAAAAGAGTGCCAAACTGGCACAGGGCGAGCGTGTGCGGCTTTCCGACATGTTGGCCGTCAAGGCGCATTCGGGCGGTCAAATGCTGTTTGTGGGGCTCCTGCTTACGCTGCTGGCGCTCATCTGGCTGCGGGCTGCAGTGCTGGTCTACGCCCTGTTTTTCGGCTATCGGGCATTCCCGGGCGCTGACGAATTCATACCACTCATCATCGGCACCCCCGCCGGATGGGGAATGCTGGCCACGGGCATTGTCGTGGGCGGGCTTTTCGCAGCGCTCGGCTTCGCCGTGAGCGCCTTTTCCATTCCCATGCTGCTCGACAGGCGCACAGACGCGCTTTCGGCAATGGGCACCAGCATGGCACTCGTTTGGAACAACCTCCCGGTAATGGTTGCCTGGGGGGCCGTCGTCCTGGTTATGGTCGGCATATCGATCGCGACTTTCCTGTTGGGGCTCATCATCATTTTTCCCCTTCTTGGCCATGCGACTTGGCATGCCTATAGGGATATGATGCCCGAAGGATAAAGGAGCCAAAAATGGACGCTCCGGCTGCACCGCTCGAGCTCGGCAATACGCAAACTGGCAGCGCCCGCGATCTGCTATTCGCAAGTCAGAGTTTGGGAAGCGGACGCTTCCGAACCAGCCTGTCGGTGCCCGGCATGCATTGCGGGGGATGCATGAGCAAAGTGGAAAAGACACTCTCAGCGCTACCCGACGTCGAGATGGCGCGCGCCAATCTGTCCACCAAGCGTGCGACAGTCGAGTGGAAGAGTGCGACGGTGCCGCCTCTGCTCGAGGCACTGGAAACCATCGGTTTTGATGCGCATCTGGTCGATAACGGACCACGTGCCGATCCCCATTATTACCGGCTCATTAGAGCTCTGGCCGTCGCTGGGTTTGCGGCTGCCAACATCATGATGCTTTCTGTCGCCGTCTGGGCCGGTGCCGATGCCGCCACGCGCGAGCTGTTTCATTGGCTTTCGGCGGCGATTGCCATGCCGACTCTGCTCTTTTCAGGTCGCGTGTTTTTTTCGTCGGCGCGCAACGCGTTAAGGCATGGGCGCTCAAACATGGACGTCCCGATATCTGTAGGGGTAATTCTTGCCTTTGGCTTGAGTCTTTACGAGACTGTCGTGGGCGGTGAGCACGCCTATTTCGATGCCTCGGTTACACTGCTGTTTTTTCTTCTTGTTGGCCGAACGCTCGATCATGCCATGCGCGAGCGGGCACGCAGCGCCGTCAAGGGCCTGGCCAGTTTGACGCCCCGCGGTGCCAGTGTGGTGCAAGAAGATGGCAGGTACGCCTATTGTCCTGTTTCCGAAATTGTCCCCGGCATGACGCTCGCACTGGCTGCGGGCGAGCGCCTGCCGGTTGATGGCACTGTCATGTCCGGAACCTCGCTGTTCGACTGCGCAATGGTCACAGGAGAAGGTCTGCCAGTTTCTGTGGGGCCAGGGGATCAGGTGCGCGCGGGGACCCTTAATCTCCAGGCGCCTTTGCACATAAAGGTTCTTGCTGCGGCAAAAGATTCATTTCTTTCCGAGATGATGCGGCTGGTCGAATTGGCAGAGAACGGTCGCAACAGGTATCGTCGACTGGCTGACCGCGTCTCGGAACTCTATTCACCTATCGTGCACCTGGCAGCTTTGCTCACGGGCCTGGTATGGCTGATGGTTTCGGGCGATTGGCACATGGCCGTGACGACCGCCATTGCGGTTCTGATTATTACATGCCCCTGCGCCCTTGGCCTGGCTGTGCCGATCGTACATGTTGTGGCGGCGCGCCGGTTGTTCGAAACCGGCGTGTTGACCAAGGATGGCTCTGCCATCGAGCGCCTCTCGCAGGTGGATACCATCGTATTCGACAAAACCGGGACTTTGACTTCCGGCCACCCGGTGCTCAAGAGCTCGAGCGAAACCAGCCCGGAGATTCTTTCCATCGCCCTTGCCTTGGCTCAAGCCTCCCGACACCCCCTATCGGTATCTATCGCGCGGTCGATTAAATGGGCCGGTTCTATCCCCAGCATCACCGACGTCAATGAAGAGCCGGGCGCAGGTGTTAGCGCCCGGATCGGAGAGACGTCCTATCGTCTCGGGAAGCGTGTATGGGCGTGCGAGACGGGCAAAACGCTACAGAGCGGACCCGATCCCGAAGTCGTCCTGAGCCGGGTGGGTGTCGAGCTAGCCACGTTCCGGTTCACCGATAACTTCCGCAGCGGCGCACACGAAACAGTTGCCAAGCTAAAAAGGGACGGGTTCAAGGTTTTGATGCTCTCGGGAGATCGATCTGAACCCGTTGCGCAATCAGCAAGGGAGTTGGGAATAGAGCAATTTCACGCACAATGCCTGCCTCAACACAAGGTTGAGATCCTCGACCAACTCGCCCAGGAGGGCCGCACAGTGCTCATGGTCGGGGACGGCCTGAACGATGCGCCGTCCCTTGCGGCCGCACACGTCTCGATCGCACCGTCGTCCGCGGCGGACATTGGACGCCAAGCCGCCGACATGGTCTTTACACGCCCCAGCCTGACCTCCGTTCGGGAAGCCATTGTCACCGCCCGAAAGGCGGATCGGCTCGTTCGCCAGAACCTGGCAGCTGCTGTCCTCTACAACGGCATTGCCGTCCCCATTGCTGTACTGGGATACGTAACGCCACTTGTCGCTGCGCTGGCAATGTCGCTTTCATCGATCATTGTAGTGGCCAACGCCATGCGCCTGAGCCGCAGCGGAACAGCAGTGAAAGATCCAGAAGCCGCACGTTACCACCTGCCGCTCGAGGCAGTATGATCCCATGGACGGCGTGCTCTTTCTCATTATCTTGGGGGTCCTCATGGGACTGGCGGGTCTGACCGCATTTCTATGGTCCCTCCAAAGCGGTCAGTATGACGATCTCCAGGGGGCGGCCGAGCGCATTTTGCTTGAGGAGCAAGGCTCCCCCAGCGAGAGCTCGACATCGAGTTCAATTCCGATTCACCAATCGCAAGGAGAGCGGGTGCAGGACAGCACCCGGAAACACAATGATTCTTACCCGCCGCACTAGAGATCGCATTATCATTGCGCTTGCAGTCATTTCCGGAATCATCGTTCTCGTTCCCAGCATGATTTCAGCTGCAATGAGCCTTGTGGGAATTGTCGTCGGCCTGATCTGACCCCCCTCCCGCCCAATGAGCCATCGTATTCCAAAATGAAAGGCCGTCATATTGAATAGCCCCGAGTTTCGTGGACACCCTCGGGTTAGTTTTCCTGCTGTCGTTCGAACTCGACGGGTGACAGCATCCCGTTCCGGACGTGCTTTCGTTTTGGGTTGTAGAACATTTCGATGTAGTCGAACACGTCCTGCCTTGCCTCTTGGCGTGTTCGATAGGTTCTGCGCCGTATCCGCTCACGCTTGAGCAGATTGAAGAAGCTTTCTGCCACAGCGTTGTCGTGGCAATTCCCCCGTCGGCTCATTGAATGCTCAAGATTGTGATGCTTGAGAAATGCTGCCCAGTCCATGCTGGTGAACTGGGAACCCTGGTCGGAATGAATCAGGACCTTGTTCTTGGGCTTTCGACGCCACACTGCCATGAGCAAAGCCTGCAACACGACGTCGGTTGTCTGGCGGCTGTGCATTGACCAGCCGATGACACGACGTGAGAACAGGTCGATGACAACGGCCAGATAGGCAAAGCCTTCCTGGGTTCTGATGTAGGTGATGTCGGTCACCCACGCCCTGTCTGGAGCCTCCACATCGAACTGGCGGGCCAAGGTATTGTCGACCACGATCGAGGGCCTGCCGCCATAGGAGCCGGGCCGTCGCTTGTAGCCGATCTGCGCCTTGATCCCGGCAAGCCTCGCAAGACGAGCAATGCGGTTGGCACAACTGGTCTCTCCCTGATCGAGAAGGTCGTCATGGAGCTTGCGGTAGCCATAGACCCTGCCGCTTTCCTTCCAGGCATTGCTGATGAGCTCCGTCTGACGTGCATCTTCCAACGCCCGCTTGCTCAGCGGATTCTTCAGCCACGCGTAGAAACCGCTGGGTCGGATGCGCAGGCAACGGCACATTGCCCGAACCGTGAACTGCTGGCGATGCTCGGCAATGAACGCGTATCTCACTTTGCATCCTTGGCGAAATACGCGGTGGCTTTTTTTAAGATGTCGCGCTCCTCGGTGACGCGCGCCAGTTCCTTCTTCAGTCGCCGGATCTCTGCTGTTTGATCCACATCGTCCGATCCCGAGGGCTTAGAGAACTTCTTTTTCCAAGCATAGAGCGAATGCGGGCTCACGCCGAGACGCTTCGAAACCTCCGCAACGGGGTATCCCCGCTCGGTAATCTGCGCGACCGCATCACGCTTGAACTCATCACTGAAATTGCCAGACCGCATCATGGCCTCCTTGCCTCAAATTTAGGGAAGAAGGCGTCCAGAAATCTAGGGGCTATTCATATGAACAAGACATATGGCGGCCATTTCTCCTGGTGATGAATCAGGGCGGTAAGAGCGACTTCTGCTAATTGTCCTGGTTGGACCCTTCGCTTCCCGAAAGCGCCTGTTCAAATAGCACGGCCATTCGTTCCTGGGCAGCGGGCGGCATGGTGACGTTCTGTGCTTCAGCCGCGTTGGTCTCAGAGTCTCCGACCTCAATAAGCCCGATCATTCCCAATCCGAAGTGGGGCGCGCATTTGTAGCCGTAAAGCCCCTCCTCTTCAAAGGTCACCGAAATCTGTTCGTTGATCTTGCCCTTGAAGGCTTCCGCCCCCTCGGGAAGCATGCCCAAGATAGTTTCGGCGTTATGAGTGGGATCAGTGGGAACGAATGTCACCGTGTCACCTGGCGCGATCTGAAGATAGGCCGGCTCGAAGACCATCATCTCCCCATCGTCTCCACGGTTGAGCATCTGGACTTCGAATTCTTCGGCAAGCACGGGTGTTGCGCCCATGCTCAGCAGGGCAGCCACGGCAATTGCTGTTTTCTTCAGCATGGTGTCTCCTTGTGTTGGGTGTACGATGCAAATGCCACCCCAGCGCCCCGTGTTCCATCGGATAGCTTGCGATAATGCCCTGCGGGCTAGTTCTTCTCGACGCCAAAATGGAGCCGACTCAAGCGCTTGGTCCCGGCGGCATTAACGCGCACAGGCGGTCTCTTAGTCTTCGGCGCCGAAACAGAGTTGAGATCCATGGTAGCAGAATCGGACCCGCTCGGTTCGATCGGCGCTCGTCCGTTCACGGATCGGAACCTTCAAAAGGAGCATTTTTGGAAACTGACCGTTTGTTGCAGCAGTCTCACTTTCAGCCGGTCTCTGGTCGATCAGGACCAGGGATTGAACCTCCATACTTGCGCCGACCAAAATGCAGGTCACCAAATCCTGAACCTCCCTAAAGTGCGGCCCCTGCTGGTGCTTGGGCAGAGCCGTCTTGTCCCGGCTGTGCGGGTCGAAGGAAGGCCTTTTCAACATCGCAACATCTCTCCTTTGTTGTCCAACACAAACAATGAGCCGTCACCTCAGCGGCGTCATTGTGCCAGATCAAAGAAGCCCAAGTCCCAGGGGACAATATGGGGTTCCCCAGACTTGACCGTGAGCCGACATGGATAACGCAAAAACGATCACGCCAACCGATGTTCCAGATCAAGACGACTTGGCAGGTAAACGGATTTTCGGCTTGGCACCCTGCGCCCGTCTGCGCAGCCATGGACACCTCAGCAATCTCTTCACTCACTTGTCGGAGGGACTATTCGATAGAATTCAGAGCGCCTTTGAGTTCTTGTTTTCGCCGACCCTTTCCGAACGGGAACCGGGCGGCTTGGCAGCAGACATCGTCAATCTCGCATGCCATTTCGACGGGACCAGCGCCAAAATTTTCCGCAGCTGGGTGGTCGATCAACTCGAGCGGGATCTCCCGGGCGGGGCCAACAGCATTCTTGTCAGTTGGGCTGGCAAAGGGCGACCTGGTGCCATGCCGAGTCCAGGCTGGCCTGTGCATCGACTTCACCGGTGCGGTGGCTAATGGACATTGCAACCGCGTCCCCAACATTGTTTTTTGAGGATCAAGATCTGACAGCGGTCGTTGAAGAGCTATCGCATCGCGTGCGGTGCGATTCCCAACTCGCCCCGGTCATGAAGCAAATCGTCGGTAATCGCTGGTCCGAGCTGGAGCTTGGAACTGTGGAACTCTTTTTGGCCAAGCTGAAGATGAGATCCCTTCCCGACCTCTCCGTGGATCGGCTCAACCGCGCAATTGCGCTGCTTTCGCGTCAAGACTGTCGGCGATTGCACACCCTATTCCTCGAAGCGGTCTTTGCACGCTTTCCATTGCACGACGCCAGCAATCTAGTCGAAGTGGCCGACGACGTTCTCGGCTGGATTCAACCACTGCTCGAAGAGGCGGAGCTCGGCCGGCGGCAGCGCAAGCTGCTGAATGGAATGGAGCGATGGCGGTCAAACACACTCTAGCTAATGTGGCTCTGCTGCCGTGACACCCCAAACTGGCTACACGCGCAACAGTGCATTTTCGCTCCGCGACGGCGATATTACCTATCCGCCAAGCATGGCACTGATGTTCGTCGCGTTTACGCTGGCCTGCCTTCTGCCCCTCCCCTTTGCCATTGTCGCTTGGGGTGTCCCAATTCCCGCACGCTGGTGGCATCAACATGAAGCGGTCTTTGGCCTGGGCAGCGGGCGCTGCTCGGGTTTCCTTTTAACGGCGCTGCCTCACTGGCTCGAAATTACAAGACTTGGCAGGCTGGCCGTTGGTCTGGTTCTGGGCGCTGTGTTCCGGGGCATATGCAATTTGGATCTAGCACCGTGTCCGACCGCGGAAAATCGCTTGGCTTTTGGCGAGCGTAGCCTGGCGAAAACCGAACTTATTCCGATCGTTAATCGTAACAGACAGACTTCTAGGGCCGATCAACTACAGGCCTGTGTCCTCCGCAATTTCCATCATTGCGTCCTGGAGTCGCGCAAAGCCGGCGCCCGTGCCGCTCTCTCGCACGTCCCCGTCAGTCGCGTTTGCAAAGACGGCCTGTTCGGTGAAAGTCATCGTGGTTTTCCCGTTTCGGCCCTCGAACTCGACGGTGACGAGCGAGGATGAAATGGGAATGCCATTGGTGCGCATGGTATAGGCATAAACGATGCGTTGGCGGGGATGAACTTCAAGGAAGTGCGCCAGCATGGCCTGTTCGATTCCGTCCGGCATGCGCCAGATCATGGTTTCATACCCGTCGACACGGAAGTCGAAGCGATCCTCGAGGACAGTCCAATCCGGGTGACAACTGTTCCAGCGTCGCTTGAGCTGATGGTCGGACCAAAAGCGAAAAGCATGAGCCGGGCTGCCCGGCAGTTCCCGTTCAATGACGAAACTACGGTGGTCGACATTGATACCCATCAGTGATCCTTCTCCTCGGGCACTTGGGCCATAGCAGCCGCCAACCGGTCGAAGGCAGCATTCATGTCGCGCTGGCGCTGCTCTATCCAGTTGGTCGTTACATCAAAGGCATCGGGCCGCATGCGATAGGTGCGCACGCGCCCGACTTTCTCGCTAACGACAATGCCCCCGTCTTCGAGCACGCGAAGGTGCTTGAGCACCGCCGGCAATTGAACGTTGGTTGGGGCTGCCAACTGCTTCACGGACGCGGGCCCCCTGGAGAGCTGCTCGATGAAGCCGCGCCGGTAAGGGTCAGCCATAGCCAGGAAATAGCGGTCGACGCTTGCTGTCTCGGTCATGCCACAGGCTCCAAAAAGCGGGAAGGCATCGCGTCACGATAGGGGAAGAACTCAAAGTAGGGCTGCGCCTCCTTGAGCACACGCTGCACCGATGGCCGCTCCAGCAGGCGCTCGAAGTATTCTCGCACTTGCGGCCTGCCATCACCGATGGGGTGCACGACGGAGCCAAAGAACAGCGCCGGCAGCGCCGAACAATCCGCTATGGTGAAGGTCTCGCCCGTGATCCAGCTGCGTCCCTCGATCTTCTTCTCGATCATGTCATAGGCAGTCTCAAGCGTCGCATGCGCTTCCGCAACGCCATGTGGATCGGAGGCGCCTTCGGGGCGAATACGGTCGCCCACGATCTTTTGCATCGGCACGCTGACATAGAGATCGAAGAAGCGATCCCAAAGGCGAACATCGAGCTCTTGTTCCATCTCGGTCGGTATCAGTTGAACCGGACCGGCATAGTGCTGCTGGAGATACTCGATGATGATGCTGGTTTCGGCGACAACCCTGTTACCGACGCTGTCATGCAATACGGGGATCTTGCCCACCGGCCAGCGCTCGATATGCGCGGCAGCGGATCCGGGGTTGGAGAAATCGACGAGGCTGGGTTCAAAGGCGGTGCCGTTTTCATAAAGGCCGATCAGAACCTTATGGCAGAAGGAAGCGAGCGGGTGGAGGTAGAGCGTGAGGGCCATTGTTACATCCATTAGTTTCCAAACAAGGAAACGGTTAAACCATAACGCATGCGAGTTCAATAAGGTTTCCATTACAGGAAACCTTTCGACTAACGCGACGAGGTGTCAACGGCGGGGTAAAAGTCGGCCATTGGGCGGCGCAAAACCAGGCCACTTGATGTTGGGGGTATCGAGCGCCGGGAGGGCGTAGCCCGAGCGGTGTTCGATACCCCCAACATTGCGTTTTTCAGGACGTGCGGCTGGCTTTGCGTGCCCGGCTTTGGGCGAGGCGATAGCTGTCACCATTCATCTCGAGGATGCTGACGTGATGGGTCAGGCGGTCGAGGAGCGCGCCGGTGAGGCGCTCGGACCCGAAGGTCTCGGTCCATTCGTCGAAAGGCAGATTGCTGGTGATCAGGGTGGAGCCGCGCTCGTAACGCTGCGAGATCAACTCGAACAGCAACTCGGCCCCGGTCTTGGACAGCGGCACGAAGCCCAGTTCGTCGATGATGAGCAGCTTGTAGCCAGCCATCTGCTTCTGGAAGCGCAGAAGGCGACGTTCGTCGCGCGCCTCCATCATCTCGCTGACCAGGGCGGCTGCGGTGGTAAAGCCGACGGACAATCCCCTCTGGCAGGCTGCCAGGCCAAGACCGATCGCAACATGGGTCTTGCCCGTGCCACTGGGTCCGAGCGCGATAACATTCTCGCGCCTTTCGATCCATTCGCAGCGCGCCAGTTCCAGCACCAGCATCTTGTTGAGCTTGGGGATGGCGGCAAACTCGAAGCTGTCGAGGCTTTTGGCGGCCGGGAACCGGGCGGCCTTGATGCGACGCTCGACCATGCGCCGTTCCCGGTCGATCAGTTCGAGTTCGACAAGTCGGGCAAGATAGCGGACATGATCCACGTCCTCGAGCGCGCATTGGCGGGCAAGCTTGTGGTGCTCGCGCAGGAAGGTCGGCAGCTTGAGCGCTTTGAGGTGGCTGGCAAGCAGGAGTTCGGGAGCATCGCTGCTCATGCCAGTTCCTCCTCGCGGTCCAGCAGACCCATATAGGCCTTGGCCGAGGTCGTCTCGACACTGGCTCTGGGCAGATAGGGGTAGATGGCAAGGTCGAGCCTGGGTGGCCGGCGTTCGGCCCGGCACAGGACGAGATGCTTGATGGCATCGAAGCTTATGGCGCCCAGGTGCAGCGCCTGCTTTATGGCCGCATGCAGGTCGGCCAGATCGAAGCTTTCCAGAAGACGCAACACTTGCACATAGGCGCGCCGGCCCTGCTTGCCCATCCGCGCTTCCATCAGGCGACGCAGTGTGGCGAACGCCTCGGGAAGTTCCCAGCCCTGGAGCGGGGCCGCCTGGTCGAGCGCATTGATCTTGTGCTCGATCAGCGGCAGGTAATGCAGTGGGTCAAAGACGATGTCTTCGCGCCCATAACTGCGCGGATGACGGGCGATGGTCTCCCCGCCGCAGCCGATCACCACCTCATCGACATAGCCACGGATCCAGGCGTCCTGATGGCCATAGGCAACAGGGACGGAATAGTCGTTGGTTCTGTAGCGCACCAGCGCCTGGGAGGAGACCCGGCCGCTGGCCTGGTCGCAGGCCTCGAAGGGCGATGCCGGCAGCGGCCGCATCGCCGCCAGATCGCGTTGCAGCCGTTCGCCGATCGTCTCGCTCTCCCCGCGTAGCCGATCGCCCTGGCGCCTGCGGCACTGCTCCTCGAGCCACAGGTTGAACGCGTCCCAGGTTGCAAATCGGGGGATCGGCACCATGAAGTTGCGGCGGGCATAGCCCACAAGTCCTTCAACACTGCCCTTGTCATTGCCCTTGCCGGGGCGGCCATAACGGTCCCGGATCAGGTAGTGGGACAAAAACCCGCTGAACAGCGTTGCCCGCTTGCGCGTGCCGTCAGGAAGAATTTTTGCCACCAGGCAGCGGTCGTTGTCGTAGACGATCGATTGCGGCACTGCGCCCAGAAAGGCGAACGCGTGGATATGGCCGTCCACCCATGCTTCAGCCACAGCTGCCGGATAAGCCCGGACATAGCAGGCGTCGCTGTGGGGCAGATCGAGCACGAAAAAGTGCGCCTTCTGTTCCACCCCGCCGATGATAACCACAGCCTCCCCGAAATCGGCCTGTCCATGTCCGGCAGGATGGGCCAGCGGCACAAATACTTCCTGACCGCGCCGGTCCCGCTCGCGCATGTAGTCCTTGATGATCGTGTAGCCGCCGGCAAACCCATGTTCGTCACGAAGGCGATCAAAAACGCGTTTGGCCGTATGACGCTGCTTGCGCGGGACCGCCCGGTCCTCGTCAAGCCACCGATCAATGATCGCGATGAACGCGTCCAGCTTCGGGCGTCGCACCGGCGCCTGCCGCCGATAGCCCGGCGGAACAGAATACGCCATCATCTTGCGAACCGTATCGCGCGAGATGCCGAAATGCCTGGCTGCTTCGCGCTGGCTCATGCCGCCATCGCAAGCCAGACGAACCTTCAAATATAAGTCCACGGTGTAGATCCCTCGTCCCTCCCGCACAAATTGCAGAAGGAAAATAGGTGGACGACTTTTAAGCCGCCCGCAGCAGGACAATCCAGCCGCTACCGTGGACTAATTTTGCACCGCCGTTCTCACCCGATTGATTTGCACAGATCCCTGATCATCGGTCCATGAAACGCGGAAGATGATCTGTCGCTCGGGTTCGCAAAGTCGCTCAATGAGCCCTCCACTGCCATAGTGCGGGTGCTTGGCAACAACCCGCCCCAGACTATCGAGCACCTCGCGAACAGCTTGATGAAACTCCTCTTCGCCCGGATTTCGCTGCAGGACCTCGGAATAGATAGGGCCGAGGATGTGGTCAGAAGAGCTCATCGATTTATAACCTTGGCCTGGAGATGAGGCACAAGGGCATGGGGGGATGCCCTTGCGCGCAATCGCCATCGCACTGCCCTAGGCATCATGTACGACAGCAATGGAAAATCATGCGGCAGATGGACCGGGATCGTCATCTGACAGCGGGTCAGGTCGGCCCGCACCCGATGAACGGCTGGCTTTCCGGTCGGAGACCAAATGCATGTCCGCCGCCTGCCTTTGTGTCTTGCTCTCCGCTTCGGGCTGGTAGAGCACCTTGTGGATTTCGAGCGCGACGATGCGCCCGTCAAAATCAATCTCGATCTTGTCTCCCGCTGCCTGACCCAAGAGCCCGATTCCCCGGAGGCTGGCCACGGACTGATGGTCCTGGCCCGGGACATAGTGCGCGAGGGTTACCAGTCGGCGCTCCTGCGGCCATGCGCCATCTACTGTGAAGGTGACACGAGACCCGATCGTGACAACGTCACCAGGCAGATCCTCAGAAAATACAATTTTTGCATCCTCCAGTTTCTTGCGGATGGCAGTGATCAGCAGCTCGTCGTCACCTAAATGGTCGGCGAGCATGTTTTCCAGAATGGCAAAATCGCGCGGTGTGAGTTTTGGGAGAATGGCAGGGCTCATGAAAAGCGTCCTTTTGTTGCAAACCAGAGCGGAACACAGGACCAGACCGACCTCTTGACGGCCTGGCCCTATGCTCCGAACTCGAGCACTGCCTTCACTGCGATATGAGCGTTCATATTACTGGCTCTGCTCGACCCGGACGACTGTCAAGGACAGCCGGCGTCCGTCACGGGCAGTCCAGGGAATGCTCTGGCCTTCACGCAAACCGATCAATGCGGCGCCGATCGGGGTAAGCACAGATACTTTGCCCGAAGTGATGTCCGCCTCCCCGGGAAACACCAGCTGATAGGTGCGGTCAAAGCCATCGGTCGTGGTAAAGGATACAACGGACCCAAGGCGCACGGCATCTTCAGGCAGCTTGGACTGAGCTACAACGCGGGCGCGATCCAACTCATTCATGAGTTGGTCGGCAACGCTCGCCATGGGGCCAGTGATACTATTCGCCATGGTCATCAGTTTTCCATGATCCTCGACACCAAGGACCAGCCGCGGCAATGCCGCAGCTTTCATCGCAGTTTGAGACATGATTGCACACGATCTCCGCCAGTCGTTCACCGGCGGTCCAATTTTCTTCGATATTGTGAAGGCGCCAAGGCGCTTATCGTGCAGACGATGAGCGCACCTCCCGAAGCTCGGAAGGCGCAAATGGCCGAGCTTCGGGTTACAGTCCTATTACGGGCTGTCCCTTGAGTATTGACTGCAGTGTCAAACGCGCGCGGATCATCATGTGATTATTGCTATCGCTTTGGGCGGGGAAGTCAAGCCGGATCCTGCACACGATCCGGGGCCTCCAGTCAACCATGCCCCGCCGTCTCAACGCCATATAGGACATAAGGGCGCGGAAGTCGAACGGGCCACTGATCTGGAAGTGGCTTTAAGCACCAAGGGCACCGCACCGCGGCCCGCGGAATGGTTTCGGCACAATGACGACACGTGAAAGGGCTGAGAGAATTTCGCACACCGGCCTCCGCTCGCGCTCGCGAGAAAGAAAAAGACAAATATCGAGGAGCCCGAGGCGGTGTCTTGGATCTAACGCAATACACATTCCCCGCCCCGGGGGGCTGAGAGTGCACCAATTGGCGTCCTGGTACAGGCGATTTGGATCGATGTGCGAAGCATGGCTATCCACATAGCATCGGAATTTCCTTTTACAAGTAGTTGTGCCATGCGACACGGCGCGGCAAAAGTGCTCAGTTGACTTAAATAAATTAAACGCTAGCCTCGCTAGGCCATGAACACTTGCCTTTTCTCACCGATTTATCAGCTTGCGGCCAGCGACCGGGATGCCTGACCCGGAAACTGCGAAACACTTCGCGTTTCCGGGAAAATATTCACGACAACTTTAATTCATTTGTCGGCAGCAAGGCTGCCAGACGGAGGTTCGTGATGGCACTCGCAAGTGTTTCGTTCGAAATAGACTTTACAATCGACAACATGTCCAGATCGCGTAAGGCGGCGCTGAGTTCGTTGGGTCAACGCATTGGCTTGCTCAGAACCCCGATATCGGCTCAAGATATCACCGGCTGCTTTCTCGCACGTGAGAAGCTGGGCTCGACCGCAATCGGCTCGGGCGTTGCTGCACCCCACACAATCCTTACCCAGACCTGCCCTCCCCTTGTTCAGGTGACGCATCTGAAATACCCCGTCGATTTCGAGGCAAACGATGCCGAACCAGTAGATGTATTATTGTCTGTCGTCGGCAATCGCCATGATTTGCGCTGGTTGCACCTCGCGCTCCCCCGTTTTGCCAAACTGGCCTATGACCCCGAATTGGCCGCCCGGCTGCGCGCAGCAAAAACCGCGTCCGAAGTAGAAGACATTTTGGCAAGTCTGGGAATCTACTCGGATCGCACCCTGCCCAAAGAGGCAGCGTAGCGCCGTGATCCGTCGTACGTCCTGGAGACAATCGCAAACCCGAGACCGGCCCCTGGCTGGCACACGCCTGTGACCAGGGACGACGTTATCACGGATCCCAAACTTTCGAGATCGTTTCACTTAATGTCCGCAGCGGACTCTGCGAAACCTATTGGAGGCCAACAGGGATGGCAAAACGCAAGGGCGATCAGCAACGTAAGCAGCCCAAAAAGAAAAAGCAGAAACAAAGCCTCGCTCCCGATTCGATTAGTGGCCAGATCTCCGGATCGGCCGCACCGGGCACTGGTAAGCGAAAAGGCAAGTAACCTATCGGGGCGACGGCGCAAGTCGTCACCCCGATTGTGCGGCAAGGGCCGAAAGGTACCGCTGCTGAGTTCAGCACTCCGCAGGAATACAAAGTTCCCTCACGAAAAGCCAAGCCACCAAATGGGGACACCATCTTGGCACAAATGCTCAAGATTGACTGTTGCCAGTCTTCCAAAAAGCTGTCGAGCGCTAGACTGCTGCTGCTTGGTCACCTGGGTGCGAGCGTGGTGATCAGATCGTTTGCGACGTCGGCCATTGCCGTTGCGGCGGCGAAATCGAACTTGTTGATGGACATAAACACGCCGACGCCGCGCGACGGTGCAAAGGCAATGTAGCTAAAGACCCCATTCGTCCCCCCAGCCTTCTGGAGAATCAACGGGCGGTCGCCCTCCGGCATCATGATCACCCAGCCGAGCCCCATTGCATCCATGTGTCCGGACTCGTCCATTCCGAATACGGGATCAAGTCCGTCACGCATGACCCATGCTGCGTGACTGATCGAGCGGGCCTCTGTCCCTTCCTCGCCGAAACGATCGAGATTCCAGGAGAGATATTTCACCATATCATTGGCGGTGGTGTAGAGCTGCGACGCTCCGAAGCGGTTGGAAATCGGATCGCCCGGATCCATCTCTTGGTCATTCCAGTCGTAGCCGGTCATGACATTCTCCCCCTCAGGGCGCGCGTAACCGGTTGCACTCAATCCGATGGGGTCAAGGACGCTTTCCTGGAGCAGGTCGGCATACGGCATGTCCGAGCGTTCCGAGAGCGCCATAGCCAGCAGGTCAAAACCGATGTTGGAATATGCCATGCCTTCCCCCGGCGCAAAGAGTAGCGGGTCATTGTTTAGATTGGCCGCAAACGAAGCATCGCTGTAGCGCTCCACACCTTCGGCGGGCGCGAGTTCGCGCGGAAACCCGCTGGCATGCGTGGCCAGATCGACCAGACGGATGTGACGCCCCCCGCGTTCGGGCAGTGTGTCAACGAGGCTGATGTGCGGTCCAGCGGGGTCAGTCAATGCTACCGTGCCATCGGCAACCGCATGGGCCAAGGCAAGGCCTGTAAAGCTCTTGGTGATGGAGCCGACACCGATCTGTGTTTCGCCGTTGGGTTGGCGTCCGCTGCCGATGCCAGTCTCACCGAAGGTGGCAATCGCGCTCTCGCCGTCGCGCACAGCAGCAATGACCAATCCGGGAACGCCGGTTTCAAGGTGGAAGATTTGTCCGGTGAAGCCTACCGCCTCTTCGAGCAGTGGTTCATTTGCAAAAGCAGGTGCCGCGACAAGCAATGCGGCAGTGGCGGCGGCAAGGACGTGTTTCATCAGAGCGCTCCGGACTTTGGCCAAAACGGAAACGCTAAAAGCCCTTTGTTAACTTTTCGTTTTCTCATCGAGAAAATGGAGATCGGTGTGCGTGCGTCGGAACGTGCTCTGAGCTGGGGAGGCAGCAAGTTTTCGCGCCGCAGGATGCTGCGATGCGCCGCGTCAGCCGGCAGAGGGTCGCGCAGGAGTAAATACTATGGCAGCACGACTTGCCCGGCGCCGGACCACCCCCACAGCGGGCATCGCAATTGCCCAATGCAATGTTGGTTATCCGCGACGCGCCTACCCAATAACTGGCGCAATGGTGCGGTTCCGCTCTTTTAAAGCCAGACTAGGTCACCTTGGTCGCCACTCGATAAGGCGCCGCTGTGCGTATTCTTTTCCGCCAGCTCACCAGCACTCCGACTTTAGAAATCATCAACTCAAGTTCAACCGTTGGGTGCACGGTTACTGTCAATTGCGCGGTTGGTACTGGTTTCGAGAGCGTGGGGTGGAAACCAGGAAGGCAACATTACGGCTTGGCCGCTGGAGCTTTTCCAGCGCGCAATCACCGTCAGCCTTGAAACGATGAAGATTGTCCATAACCTAAGTGGGTTGGATTGGTGACATCGCACAGCTTCAAAACCATAAGGTGCAGCGCTCATCCATTGACGTCTGAGAGACCCACTCGGTCAATCAACGTTCAAACGCCAAAGAATGCCGTGAGGGCGGAACGCAAGCTCGACCGAACCCTTTATGGCGCGTTCGACCATATCCACCATGACGACCCGACCAAAGCCTCTGTGAGCCGGCGGTGCTAACGACTCAGACAGGGTTTCGTCCCATTCGATATACCAACGGCCCTTCGGATCCCCGGCCCATTCCACTCTTAATGACCCCGACGGCTGCGAAAGAGCGCCATGCTTCAAACTGTTGGTAGCCAGTTCATGCAGCGCCATGCCGATCGTCTGCGCATATTGCGGACAGACAAGAATGCTCGGCCCCTGCACCCTAACCCGGCTATCACGGTCAGCACCAATGGTTTGAAGCTGACCGAATACGAGGTCCCTGATCAGCACAGAGGCCCAGTCTTTCGAAACCAGGAGGTCGTTACTGGCCGCAAGTCCACCAAGTCTTGCTCCAAACGCATCAAGAAACGCTTCAGGCGAAGTCGTGCGCGCGGTATTGCGGGCAATAGCCTGGATGACGGTGAGCAGGTTTTTGGTGCGATGATTGAGCTCGCCCATCAAATAGCGTGATTGTTCCTCCGCGATCCGCTGGTCTGTGACGTCGGTATTGAGCCCGGTCATTCCAAGGAATTGTCCAGTGCTGTCAAACCGCGGATTGGCTTCGGTGCGCATTATCCGATAAATTCCGTCGGCACGACGATAGCGTGCCTCTACCACGAAAGGGGCCTGCTCGTTCATTGCGTTAATAAATGGCTTTTGCAGCAGTTCGACGTCCTCGGGGTGTAGAGTTGAGGTCCAATCAAATTCATCGAGTTTTGCGGGATTTGAGCTACCCCCCAATCGCTGGACAGATTTCGGCGTAAATTAAGCTACTCGTTGCACCTGCTGGTCGGGTTGGTTTTGCTCAATGCGCTGCCAATAGATCACGGCAGGCGGTTTACCGCCAAGGGCGGAATGAGGGCGTCGATGATTGTAGAATTCCATCCAGTCGCGGACGCCAGCACGAGCCTGTGATCCAGTTTCCCAAGCGTGCAGATAGACGCATTCGTATTTGAGGGTGCGCCAGAGCCGCTCGACAAAGATATTGTCGAGGAACCGCCCCTTGCCATCCATGGAGATGCGCACTCCCATTCGTCGCAACCGATCGGTCCAGGCAAAGGACGTGAACTGGCTGCCTTGATCGGTGTTCATGACCTCGGGTGGGCCGAACTTGTGGACCGCCTCGTTCAATGCTTCGATGCAGAAGTCTGCCTCCAGCGTGTTCGAGATGCGCCAGGCCAAGACTTTGCGGGTGTGCCAGTCCATGATGGCCACCAGGTAGAGAAAGCCCCGGCGCATCGGAAGATACGTGATGTCCGCAGCCCAGGCCTGGTTCGGACGTTCCACCCTCAATCCCTTTAGAAGATACGGCCAAACCTTGTGTCCCTTGGCCGGTCTCGAGGTATTGGGCTTCTGGTAGATTGGCATCAGCCCCATGAGCCGCATCAGCCGCCGCACGCGCTTCTCGTTCACCAGGTGCCCTTCATTGCGCAGGTGCCAGGTCATCTGCCGGACTCCGAAGAAGGGTGTCTCCAGGAATTGCTCATCGATCCTGCGCATTAGCGCGAGGTTGATCTCGGTCTCGCCTTTCGGCGTGTAGTAGAACGAGGAACGCGAGAGCGACAGCAGCGTGCACTGCTTGCCAATCGAGAGAACGGGGTGATCAGGTTCTATCATCCCCCGTCTCACTTCCCGCCCCAGGGCTTGAGCTTTCGTGACAAAAAATCGTTGGCGACGGCCAGCTCTCCGATCTTGGCGTGCAGATCCTTGACCTGTTCATCGTCAATCTCTGGCTTTTTGCGCCCGCCACGCTCGAACACACCCGATGCCCCTTCGAGTAACGCCCGCTTCCATTGGTGGATCATCGTGGGGTGGATACCGAACCGGCTCGCCAATTCCGATACCGTCTCTTCGCCCTTCAATGCTTCCAGGGCGACCTTCGCCTTGAACTCGGGCGAATGCTGCTTTCGTTTCGACATCTCTGATCTCCATCGTCGAAGACCAGCAGACAACAATTCGTAGCTTACGTCAGCGTCCCATTTTCGGGGAGTAGCTCAATTAACGCCCCAGAATTTGCGGAGTGCGCCGTTGAGAAACAAACAACGCCCGTCTTCGTCACCCATCCACAGCATGGCGGGAGTCGTCTCTGCAACAGCAATTGCGAGTTCATCTTGGTGCATGTGGATTGCCCCGCCACTGGACGGATCTATGCTAAATCACAACCACATTGGACGCAACACGACTACGTTAGGGGGCCGGATGGCCGACGGATCGATGATCTATGGCCCGAAGACGACGTCTGAAGTCGTCGAAACTGACCATTGCCATCCCCTATCGGTGACGGAAAATGTGCCAACGCCGTTTAGCGAGACCGGCGAAACCTTACTTAAAACGTCCTGTGCGAACTCATCGGCAGTGGTCGGGTTGCCGCCAATGTGCTCTGACCATGAAAATTCCAGATATCTGGCGTCAAGGTCACCCGACCAGGATACGGTGACCCTGCCATTTGCAGCTTGTCCCAGCCGCTTGCATGATCCCGAAAACAATTCATGCAATGCGAGACCCAAGGCTTGAGCTGCACCGGGAGAAACGCGTAGGTTTGGTCCCGAGATTGCATATTGCAGCAGTCGTTCAGGATGAACGACCGATGCATGCGCGAATACGAGGTCGTATAACTCTACACCTAACCAGTCACCCTGGACGATCAGGTCCTGCGTACGCGAAAGCGCGGAAACACGGGCCGATATGGCCTGCGCAAACTGGGCGGGTTCTGCCTGGCGAGCGGAGCGACGGACCATTGCTTCGACAACCGCGAGCAGGTTCTTTGACCGGTGGTTTACTTCACGCATCAGGAACCGTTGCATCTCGCGGCTTCGCCGAGCTTCCGAAATATCCCGGGCAATCTTTGACACACCCAGAACGATCCCGGCTTCATCCATAATAGGAGAGACCGTGAGCGAGATTTCTACCAAAGCACCGTCTTTGCGCCGGCGTTTGGTTTCAAAGTGCTCTATGCGTTCCCCTCGACCGATCCGATCAAGGATCAAGGCTTCTTCATCGTGACGTTCCGGCGGGATGATCTTGAGGATAGACTGGCCAACCATTTCGTCGGCCGTATAGCCAAAGGTGCGTTCCGCACTGGCGTTCCACGACATCACAATTCCGTCGAGAGTTTTGGAGATGATAGCGTCAGAGCTGCTCTCCACGAGGGCTGCAAGCCAGGAATCGCTACTAATGGGTGGAAATGTCATTGGTGCCAAGATCGGGCGCTATGATGGCGAAGTCGTTGTAAATGCCCCGTCACCCGGAAGGTTCCAAGGACAGACACCTTCAGTTGTGTTTGCGGTGCCGATGCTGTCCTGCCATCAGGCGTTTGGCCTGTTCGAATGGCATGGGCCTGTCAAACAGATAGCCCTGTCCAAAATCGCATCCCCATGCTGCCAATCTTAGCGCTTCCCCTTGGGTTTCTATGCCTTCTGCCACTGTGACCAGGCCGAGTGTTTTGGCAAGGCCCAGCATGGCGTGCACGATTTCGCCCTTGTTGGCGTCTGTCCCCAGGCCCGCGATAAACGATCGATCGATCTTGATTTCATCAACCGGAAACGCCTGAAGGTGAACCAGTGATGCATAGCCGGTTCCGAAATCGTCCAGAGAAATACCGATCCCAATTTCGCGCAGTTTGCCAAGGTTGGCCACCACGACGTCGCCCAGATCATCCATCAGCACGCGCTCGGTGATTTCCAGCTTTATCGCGTCAGGAGGTAACTGGTTTTCCTTGAGGTAGCCGAGAAGGTCGTCCACGTATTTGGTGTTGACCAGGTTCTCGGTAGCGAGATTGAGCGAAACTTGGCCGTACATGATATCTACGGCAGCACACTTTGACATGTGATCGATCACGCACCGAGCCATGCGAGTGCCGATGCTGTCGGCCAAACGGGGATCGTCCAGAGCGTCTTTTATCTCAATGGGCGTGAGAAGCCCCTTGTTGGGATGCCGGATACGCAATAGGGCTTCAAAGCCACGAATGCTCTGGTCTTTAAGATTGATTATCGGCTGGTAGAATGGCTCGATCCAATGTTCACGAAGAGCGGTCCTTGCCAGTTCTAGGGCTTCGCTCCGTTTGGATGCTGCACTGCGGATACCGGGGTTAAAGAGCCTGACGGTGCTTTTGCCAGCAGCTTTGGCAGCGTAAAGCGCCAGATCGGCCCGCTTGAACACCTCATCGGGGCTATCGCCGCGCTTCCCAACGGTGCAACCTATGCTGGGACGACAGGAGCGGGTCTTCTTGTTGGACTTGAGATACGTTTCGAGCTGCACCTCAATTGAGTGCGCCCTATCGGCCAGACAATGGTCGTCAGAGATGTTGCAGCAGATGATTGCAAACTCGTCGCCACCGAGGCGTGCGACAAATTCATCGGACGCCACGATACGCTGGAGATAGCGGGCAAAAAGGCGGAGAACCGCGTCGCCCGTGAGGTGGCCGTATCGATCATTGACGAGCTTGAAGTCATCCATATCCAGGACCATCAAGCCGATCGTGTCACGCAAAGAGCCCAGGCGTCGTTTTAGCTCTTCGACAAATCGTCGGCGGTTTGGCAGTTCTGTCAGGTCATCTTGATAAGCCTGACGCTGGAGCTTCTCACTGGCGAGATATTGCTCGTGGATATCTTCGACTGTCCCATACCACCGGATGATCTTTCCCAGTTCGTCCTTGCGAGCCGTTGCTCGAGCGCGTGCCCAGCGATAATCTCCATCCTTGAGGCGAATGCGGTAATTGATGTCCACCGGTTTCCCGGTGGACAGTCCCTCATCCCAGTTTTCAATTGTCGGTGTGATATCGTCGGGGTGCAAGGCCTGTAGCCAGCCATTGCCGAGGGCTTCGGACTGACTGATTCCGGTCATTTCTGTCCAACGCGATGACACACTCAAGATGTGGCCGTGCGGATCGGAAGTCCAAGGAATTTGAGGGTTCTGCTCCACCGTGTGCCGGTAGTGCTCCTCACTTTCGCGCAAGGCCTCAAACATACGGGCGCGTTCGATTGCCAGGGACGCAAGGCCACGCAACCGTGTAAGCTCATGGAGTTCCGCGGGATTGGGCGCGCGCTTTTCTTGAAAGTAGAAGCCGAACGAGGCAATGACGTCACCATTGGAGGCAAAGACTGGCTTTGACCAGCAGGCCTGAAACCCCAGCGGCAGTACCATTTCTCTCCAGCTGTCCCAAAGAGGGTCATTGGCGATATCTGTGCTGATGACGTCGCGCTTTTCGAACGCGGCAGTGCCGCATGAACCAACGCCGGTGCCAATTTTGATGGCGGGGACCGCCGACATCATTTCCACAGGCAGATTGGGAGCATGGCCCGCAGTAAAGCATCCCTTGGCTGCATCAACGAGCAATATGCTACAGGTCGCTCCCGGGATCTGGCGTTGCGCGGCCCTGCAAAGCTCCGCGAGTAGGTGCGACAGTTCGAGACCTGCCGTGACCATCTCCAGAATATGGCCCTGGGTGGCATCACGAAGTTCGGTCGTCAGCCAATCGTGAGCATCGATCGCGCAACCCACCCATTTGCCGTCACCCACGTAGCGAACATTGAGCAGATGACGGTGGAAAACACCATCATGGCGACGAACGCGCATTTCGGCCTGCACATTTTCCTGGGTGTTTTGATCGATCGGCAATTGCGCGCGAAACGCTGCGGCGTCGGCCGGATGAATGGCATCCAGCCACCCCTGTCCGAGACCGTGGCTCTGTGGAAGACCGGTGAACTCTGTCCAGTTGGCATTGTTGAACTCTACATGGCCGTGCGCGTCACAGACCCAGACAAGTCCTGGGACGGCGCGCGTAAGCGTTTCGAAGAGCTGGCTGTCGTCCATCGTTTTTCTGAGCCCTCAATTACTTGAGTTATTGGATCACGACTGGATTAATAGCCCATTTCCGTACTTAACCTGCCACCCGACGTGTTGCAGTCAATTCGTAAAAACTGTTGGAAGGGTTAAGCGCTCCTTTCACAAATTGCTCGCTGTTCGTCATTTTCACGCCGTTTACCCTCGTCGCGCAGACCTTGCAGCCAAAGGTACCATAACCCGACCGGCCTTGCGGTCGACGCTCGGCATCGGGAGGGAGCATCCAATCGATCACTTCTCAGCAGCAATCATCGGCTGGACATTGATTGGCCGAGAGTGAAACGTTTGAGGCCGGCAGCGGCGGAGCCGCAACGCGGGCGATGAGGACCCTTCACTGGTTAATCGCTTGGCAATTACGCGCTGATACCGTCCGCGCCTGATTTGCGCCGTGCATTCGAGAGGAGACGGGCTTGTCCTACACAGACCCAAACAAAGCGCGCCGGGTCAACGCGCGCCGTCGATCGGATATCAACCACGGAATGCTCCCGTCTTCGATGGGTACGAACACGTCACTGTTAGATCTCGTTTCACAGGAACACCTCCTTCGTACCGTGATAAATTGCGTGCCTGATTACCTATTCGTAAAGGACGCAGACAGCCGCTTCGTTGTTGCCAATGTGGCGGTTGCAACGGACCTCGGACTTTCAGTTGGCGACCTGACCGGTAGAACCGATTTCGACCTACATCCCAGAGAACTGGCGGAAAAGTTCTTCGCCGACGAACAGACCGTATTGAAATCGGGGCAACCGAAAATCGACCTTGAGGAGTTTATCGTGACTGCCTCTGGCGAGAAGAAGTGGTTGGCGACCTCAAAGCTACCACTGCGCGACGCGAGCGGGGCGATTAAGGGCCTCGTCGGTGTTTCCCGGGACATTACCGGGCGCAAGTTGGCGGAAGATGCGTTGGCCGAAAGCGAGAGCAGATGGAATTTTGCCCTTGAGGGCGCAGGTCAAGGCGTCTGGGACCACAACCTAAAGACCGGCACGGCCTATTTCTCGCCCATGTGGCGAACGATGCGGGGCATAGGCCCCAACGATCCGGTAGACCCATCCCGCCAAGCCTGGCTCGAGCGCGTCCATCCCGAGGATAGGGAGCGGCTGATTCGCGAAACCAACCAGCAGAATTCCGGCGAACTTCACCAAAACGCTTTCGAGTACCGCGAAAGGCATCAGGACGGGCACTACATCTGGGTTCTAAGCCGCGGACGACCCGTAGAATTCATGCCTGATGGCAGTGTTGCGCGCATTGTCGGGACCGACACCGATATCTCCAGCCTCAAATTGGCCGAGGCCAAAGCCGCCCAAGAAAAGGAACAGACCTATCAAAGACATGTGGCAGCGCTTGAAAAAGCTCACGAGGCAACAGAAGCCGCTCATCGTCTCGCCGAGTCACTGGCGAGGCACGATGCGCTCACAGGATTACCGAACAGACGGCTTTTCGCTGACACGCTGGGTAAGGCTGTCGCTCGCGCCCAGCGCGGCTCTACGCGCTCCGCAGTGATGATTGTCGATTTAGACGGCTTCAAACCAATCAACGACATCAATGGCCACGCTACAGGCGATGACGTGTTGCGCGAAATCGCTGAACGTCTGGGCGCGTTGACCAGGAATGAAGACACTGTGGCGCGCTTGGGCGGCGACGAGTTCGGCGTGATCCTTGATTGCGCGAATGCAACTCCCGCTGAGGCTGCATCCGCTTTGGCTGCCCGCATCGTGGCCGACCTCAGCCATCCGATCAGCATTGGCGACCAGGTCGTTGAAGTGGGCGCGAGCGTAGGCATATCTCTTTGTCCAGATGACGGAGCGGATGCAGATACTCTGCTTCGCGCCGCCGACATGGCGATGTATCGCGCCAAGGAAGAAGGTCGGGGAACCTATCGGCTTTTTGCACAAGGCATGGAAGACGCTCTTCGCGAGCGCATGGCGCTCGAACGGGACGTGCGGCGGGCGGTGTTACAAAAGGACATCCAGCCGCACTACCAGCCTCTCATGCATCTGACAGAGGGGCAGCTTGTCGGCTTCGAAATCCTGGCGCGCTGGCACCATCCAACGCAAGGCCATATCGCACCGGACGTCTTCATTCCCATCGTGGAAAAGCTTGGCCTGATTGGTGATATGACCTACGATCTGTTACGCCGTGCGTGCCTTGATGCGCTTGACTGGCCCAACCACATCACGATTTCGCTCAACATTTCTGCAATCCATCTTACCGACCCTCTTTTGCCGGTTAAGCTGCTCGCCACCCTCTCGGAGACTGATTTCCCGCCAAAACGACTTGAGATAGAAGTCACTGAGACGTCGCTTGTTGCCGACATCGAGGCTGCGCGCTCTGCTTTGGTCGCGATCCAGGAACTCGGAATAAAAATCTCGCTGGACGACTTCGGAACCGGTTATTCAAGTCTCTACAACCTGCGTGAACTGAAATTCGACAAGATCAAGATCGATCGATCTTTTATCTCCTCGATGCAGTCCAATGCCGGAAGCGCCAAGATCGTCAGTTCCGTGATTGATCTTGCCAAGAGCCTTGGACTGCCCGTTATCGCGGAAGGAATTGAATCACAACAGGAAATGCAGGAGATTGTCCGGCGCGGCGGCGAGTATGGTCAGGGCTATTATTTCGGCAAAGCCATGCCCGCATGCGACGCTTCGCGTTTGGTACAAGGCGGGCGGGAGAAGCCGAGGTGGGCTCAAGAACGGTGATCGGTTCTTTGCAGACCCAGGATCGCCGGCACAGCAATACAAGGCTGTGTCAACGGCATCTGTAGACGCCCCTTTGGAGGCAAGCGGTAAATCGGGGTACGTTGGCACCTAGTTGGATGCTGTCATCTATACCGCCTCGATGAGCAGAGCGATAGCTGCGGGCCAGTATGAGAGTTCGCGGACCGGAACCAGTTCCGGTTTGCGCGCCTGGCAAGCGCTCTGCCGTTTCCCTGGTTCTTCCAGCCCCGTCTCGCCGAGCGTTGTGCCATACCCTCCTTCGACCGCCTACGACCCCGACGCCTCTCCCAGCGGCCTGCTGCTCTTTGCTCTTTAGCGCAACAAAGCGCATGCCGGGGCGCTGCGCCGCCTCGCAAATCGGCTTGGCATCGACCGCATCGGTCTTGTTCCGCTTCACGAACGGGATCATTCATCGAAAGAAAATTCACGTTTCCGACGCGCAAAACCACCACGTCGCGCCAGGCGGCGTCAGCTGGCCTCCATGGGTGCAGTCAGTCGACGCACAGTACGAACGCGCATGTTCCGTGCGACACCATTGTGCGTCTTGTGCGCTTGTGCCCATTTGCCGATCTGGTTGTGCGCCAATCACCCTTTCCGCACGTTTACCCCTATTCGCGTTGCCGAACCAAAAAGCCGGTGCCCGCTTTATTGGCAACGCGCAAGTCGAACCTGCGGAAAGGATGATTGGCCCCTTGTCCCGCAGAGCGGGAATGCCTTCACGCATCGATGCTGCGTTTCGGGCGAAAGAACCGGACAGCCAACACCATACTGTGAAGGTTCTCGAGCTATTACACAGCGGGAAAGATGGGTCGGACAATATGCTACTGAACCACCGACAAAGCTCCGGCCCTTTCCCCGCTTGCGTTATCGCACATTTGCCCGAAAACTGCGGCTCTCCAAAGGGCAATTCCGACACTTTGAGCGCCAGACTGGCGCGGTGATGGCCGCATGAGGAGAGTCAACGGGCGCTCCCACCACCACCCTGCCCTTACCTCGATCGGCCGACCTTTAACCCTTTTGCAAGGTTGGAATCATGCCGTGCTTTACTCTTTGGTCGAGAGTATGCGAGAGCATTTACAGACCGTGGCAGGACCCCCGCCTGCCCCGTCGCATGCGCTCCCCGCGTAGGCTACTTGCCGCACCTTGCGGCTGATCGGGACTGCGGCTGGTCAAAAGACCATCCGAATCACATGCCGCGTTTGCGGCTGATATTTTCAAGATTTTGAACCGGGTCGTCCCGGCATGGCTTGCCATGTCCGGGATGTGAAAAGCCAACCGCACCGGTTCGCATCGAGATCTTATCACGTCAGACCGAGCATGGGGCTTGGCCTGGCGCCCGATCAGCCTATCAAAGGAGCGCCAAAAATGGCCAACATCGCTAGGACCTCGTCCGCATCCGTCACACTCGCGGACCACATCGACGATAAATTGTATGGGGGCGACACGTTTCGCGCCGAAATTGTCCTGACGCTCGATGCCGATGGCATCGCCATCTTGGACATGCGTTCGGTGCCGGCCAATAGCTGGATCGAGAACAGGGCCGCAAACAGCGGCAATGAGATCGAGTGGACAGCGCGTACGCGCGAGGAAGGCCCTTTCCGTCCAGAGCCCGAGACCATCGCAGAGATGATCGCCGAGATTGCCCCGCTGCTCGCTCACGTTCACGCGGACCACAGCCTTATTACGGAAGACTTCGAGCTTGTCGGCAAATTGACCGAAGATGCCGAGGAGGCCGAAGAAGAGATTCAAGCTAGCCTCGATTGGGCCAAATGGAGGACCAGTGACGGGGTGATCGATGCGATCGACTGGTTCGAGTCTATTGATTGGGAGGGAGTGGCGGTAACTGCCAATTCCACCAACGCAGAACTCAAGGCGATAGTGGCGCCCCTGACGCGTCAGGCCAGTGACGCTTCGGAATGCATCGTCCACGACGTCTATTATGCGCTCGACTATCGCCGCCGCCAATTGCAGGATGCCGAGGACGAATAGTCCGAAAACCCATCATATGGGCCCGGTGCACGCGTTCCGGGCCCCAATTGCGTCGATTGGGTGCGACCCGGGTTAGTCTTGCCATTGTTTACCCCCAATCATTCGGCTTGGATATCCGCCCTCATCATCCCAATGGAAAGTTGGAATGCTTGACCTGCTCACGATTTCGTGGGACGCAAACTGCTCGATTTTGACGATATCTGAACCAGGCTGGCACGCATGTTTTCTGTCCTGCGCAAGCGCGTTCTTGCCCTCCCGCGCTTCTGGAAACGTGTCATCCTTGTCGGCTTTGATTTCGGAGCCCTAGCTTTCGTCCTGTGGGCGAGCTATTCGCTCCGCTATGATCGCTGGGACCTTCCCAATTCGCTGGACGAATGGGTAATCATCGCTTCAGCGCCCCTTATCGCCATTCCTATTTTTATCCGGATGGGGCTGTACCGCGCTGTTGTGCGCTACCTACCTGAGCGAGCCCTGTGGACAATCGTCAAAGCTATGACCCTCGCAGCGATCCTCTGGGTGGTTCTTGCTTTCCTTTCGGCCATGACTGGCCGGGGCTTTGTGCCGCGTTCAGTCCCGATTATCTATTGGACGCTTGGGACGTTGGTGATCACCGGCAGCCGACTGATCGCCAAATGGGTGTTTTGGCCCTCGGGACGCAAAGCCCTGCTCAAACGCCCTGCGGTTGTCATCTACGGCGCGGGAGAAGCGGGTACCCAACTCGCCACATCACTTCGCAACAGCCATTTCATTGCTGGTTTTCTTGACGATGATCCAGCGCTTCATCGTCGCGACGTCGCAGGCATAAAGGTCTTTCCGCCGTCACACCTCCCTTCCCTTGTGCGCGATTACGGGGTCAAGCAGGTCATCTTGTCGATTCCTTCTGTCTCGGCTGCGCGCCGCAAAGAGATCGTTCGTGACATCAGTCAGCACGGCATCAAGGTTCAGTCGCTGCCTGGAATTACTGACCTCGTCACCGGCAAATACCTTGTCAGTCAGATCCACGAAATCGAGATCGATGAGCTGCTGGGCCGGTCATCGGTCCCACCTGATCTGGACCTCATTCGTCAGATGATTGTGGGGCGCACGATCATGGTCACTGGCGCTGGTGGGTCTATCGGTTCCGAGCTTTGCCGCAAGATCGCGCAATGGCGTCCGCAACGCCTCGTCCTTTTTGAATCCAACGAATTCGCGCTCTACAAAATCGAGATGGAACTGGCTGCCGAAAAAGACGTGGCGGCAGTTCCTGTCCTCGCTTCTGTCACCAACGAGCAACGCGTTGTTCGCGCGATCAAGGAGCACGGCGTCGACGTCGTCTTCCACGCCGCGGCGCACAAGCATGTGCCGCTGGTGGAAGCTAACGCCCTGGAGGGCATCTACAATAATGTCTTCGGCACCAAAACTGTTGCGGACGCGGCATTTTCCAATGGTGTCAAAGACTTCGTCCTCATTTCGACCGACAAAGCCGTTCGGCCCACGAATGTGATGGGCGCCACAAAGCGCTGGGCAGAGCTGATCGTGCGTGAAAAAGCCGCTCAAGCGCAACAAGCAAACACTGGACAGCGCTTTTGCGCCGTACGGTTCGGCAATGTGCTCGGTTCCAACGGATCGGTCGTGCCGCTGTTCAAGGAGCAGATCGCCAAAGGTGGACCGATAACGCTGACAGACCGCGCCATGACGCGCTATTTCATGTCAATACAAGAGGCCGCCGAACTGATCGTCCAGGCAGGATCGTTGTCCGAGGGCGGTGATGTCTTCCTGCTCGATATGGGCGAACCGATCCTTATTACCGATCTCGCGGAAAACATGGTTCGACTTGCTGGGCTGACCGTACGTACGGACGAGAACCCCGAGGGCGATATTGAAATTATCGCGGTGGGCAAACGACCGGGCGAAAAACTATACGAAGAGCTGTTCTACGACCAATCGACTGCCATCGGCACTCGCCACCCGAAAATTATGCGCGGCACTGCGACCAAACCAATTGATGACGTTCTCTCAGCGCACATCGCCAAGATGTCCGAGGCGCTCGACAATCAAAATGAACAAGAAGCACGGCATCTCCTCTTTGAACTTATCACGCTCAGAGATCAGCGCGACGCACGTGCGAGCACCTGATCAATCGCTTTTCTGACTGCATCGATATCATCATCGGTCAGCGTTGGATGGACGAGAAAGGCAATGCTCGTTTTGCCAAGTTCTTGGGCGACCGGCAACCGCTCTGTCGGCCGCCACCCAGTATTGTCGAAAGCGTGTTCCAAATAGACCTCCGACTGGGAACCGTGGAAGCACGGAACGCCCAGCGCAGAGATTTCGTCGATAATTCGGTCTCGCGACCAGCCATCTCTCAGGCCGTCCGGCTCTACAAACGCGTAAAATCTATAGTAGGCATGTTCGATGCCGGGGGGAACTTCAGGGACGCGAAACGCGGCGTACTTTCGGCAAGTGTTCGCCAAGGCGCCCGCAATTTCGGTTCGCCGCGCCTTCCAATCACTTATGCGCTCGAGCTGAACGAGACCGATCGCGGCCTGCATTTCGAGCATGCGCCAGTTCGTCCCGAATGTGTCGTGCACCAGTCGCGGCCCTGGCGGGTGTTCGGTCTCGTAAACTGCCTTCCAGGACTTGCCGTGATCCTTGTACGACCACATTTTCGACCAAAGCTCAGGATCATCGGTCGTTACCATTCCGCCTTCACCACCAGTGGTCATGATTTTGTCCTGACAGAACGACCAAGCGCCGACTTGTCCAATTGATCCGACAGATTTACCCTTGTAGGTGGCACCGTGGGCCTGAGCGCAATCTTCAATCACCACCAATTCGTGAGCAGCCGCCAAGTCCATAATCGGATCCATATCGCATGGCATGCCAGCAAGGTGGACGCAGATAATTGCCTTGGTGTTTGGCGTTAGAACCGCGGCTATGCTGGAGGCCGTGATGTTCTGGCTATCGCTGTCTACGTCGGCAAACAATGGCGTAGCGCCTGCCGTGACGATTGACGAGGCCGAGGCGATAAAAGTGCGTGGCGTTGTGATCACGTGATCGCCCTCGCCTACCCCCAGCGCTTTGAGCGCAAGGTCGAGGGCAACTGTACCATTCATAAGCGCGACAGCGTGCTTCGTCCCGCACCACTGAGCAAATGCTGTCTCGAACTCGCGAGTAACGTTGCCAGTCCAGTAGTTGACGCGCCCGGACTGAAGGATTTCGGTAACTCGGGCCTGTTCTTCTGCCCCATACCAAGGCCACGCTTGAAAACTCATTCGTATTTTGCCTTTAACGTTTCAGCTGGAACGCCGGCGACGGTCGAACCCTGCGCAACATCGCGGATCAGCGCACTCCCGAGCCCCACAACGACATCATCCCCGACGGTTATCCCATTTTTTACAGCTGCGCCTGCACCTATCCACACCCTTGACCCCAAGGTAACGTTGCCCGAAAGAATGGCTCCTGGGGAAATGTGGACCGCATCACCTATTTTTGTGTCATGATCGACAACCGCAGCCGTATTTATGATGCAGGCAGCGCCTATGGTCACGCCGTCGTTGAGCACCGCGCCGGCCATCACCACAGTTCCAGCACCGATTTGCGCTCCCTTGCTGATGCTGGAGCGAGGGTGAAGGATGGTCGCCAACTTTGCGTCAAGGGTCACCAACCGATCACTCCAGGTTTGCCGAACTGTGTTGTCTCCGATTGCAACAACAATCCCGGAATAGATCTGAACACTCTCAAGGAGATCGGTGCTGGTTCCGCATATAAGCCATCGTCCCGAAGCACCCTTTTGGCCGTCATCGAAAAACTCTATGCAATCCCAGCCAGCCTCCTCGGCTGCGTCTGCTACTACGCGTCCGTGTCCCCCGGCCCCAAGAATTGCTAGCCTACCCGACATCAGCCCTTGAACTTCTCGACTGTTGCGGAGCCTTCCGCAGTGACACCCTTACGACTGATTACCCTTCCCACCGTCAAAAACAGAATCTTCAGATCCAAAATCATCGATCTGTTTTCAACATACCAGACGTCGAGCTCAAGTCGGTCCTCCCAAGCGAGGGCATTGCGCCCGTTCACCTGGGCCCATCCCGTTATGCCAGGCCGGACCTCATGCCGACGAGCCTGCCGGGGCGAATAGAGCGGAAGGTATTCCAACAACAACGGGCGTGGCCCCACGAACGACATCTCTCCCCTCAATACGTTCCAGAGCTCTGGCAGTTCATCGAGACTGGTTGAGCGTAAAAACCGCCCGAACGGCGTCAACCGTTGCGCGTCAGAAAGCAGTTCACCATCCCCATTGCGAGCATCGGTCATTGTTCTGAATTTGATGAGCGTAAAGGGACGACCATGCAGCCCCGGGCGCACTTGGCGGAACACTATCGGAGAGCCGAGCTTCGTGCGTACGAGCACACAGAGCACGATGAAGACGGGCAGCAACAAGACAGAGAGAACCGTCGCCGTTGCAATGTCGAATAATCGCTTCATTGCCAACCCTCAAAATCCGCCCGCAAAGAGTCTGGTAAACTCATAACCCCATCGCCTCGATCAGAACCGCGTTAATTTTGTGCGTGTCAAAACGCTGCTCTGCCAATTTTCGGCTTTCTGCGCCCATCAAAGCAATAGATTCTGGTTGATCGATAAATTTGAGCATGGCCGCAGCCAGCGCCTCGGCATCGCGCACGGGCACAAGGAAGCCGTTGACGCCATCGACCACGGTTTCACGGCAGCCGGGGGCATCGGTGGTGATGACGGGGCGCGCCATGGCCATGGCTTCCTGCGTGCTGCGCGGCACCCCCTCGCGATAGGACGGCAGAACAAAGACGCTGGTCTGCGTGAGCCATAACCGCATATCGACATGGCCGGGCCACTCCACGATCCCACTTTGCACCCAAGCGTCAAGCTGCGCCTTACCAATGCTTTCAGGGTTTTTATCCACATCACCCACGAGGACAAACCTTGCATCGGGCCGACGGCTGCGCACCTTTCTCGCCGCTTCGACGAACTCGAAAATGCCCTTGTCACGCAACATGCGCGCGGCAAGCAGGAAGGTTATCGATTCCATGACAGGCGGCATGGCGGGCCACGTATCAAGCTCCACGCCAGTACCGTTGACAGTCAAAACCTTATTGCGAGGCACAATTCCGAGGCAAACAAAATCGTCGGCATCATCAGGATTCTGCATGAAGACGCGATCTGCTGACTGCAATCCGATTTTGTATAGGATCCGCGCGGCCGAACCGATCAGCTGGCGCTTAAGTCCCTTCTGGCCACTGTCAGTGAACGCGTAGCCCAACCCGGTGATCAACGCAAAACGCGCGGGGATGCCTGAAAGCCGCGCTGCGACTGGACCATAAATTGCAGGCTTGATCCCGAAGGCCAGCACAGCATTCGGTCTGATCGCACGCAACTCACTGTACAGCGACACAAGCGCTTTGATATCGGTAAGCGGATTCAGGCCTGTTCGGGACAAACGGTAATCTACCGGAGTGGCTCCTAGCGCGCGCACCTCCACTCTCCTTTGATCATCATAATCTGGAGCTAATGCAGAAACCCGATATCCCTTCTCAACTATTGCACGGATAAGTGGTGCGCGGAAATTGACGATAGGGGCGGCGGCGTTGCCAATCAGTAGGAATGATTTCGTCACGTTGGGCCGAAGAAGTTATTTTGCGACAATATTGGAACCCACCTTGTCACGCGGTGTGGATCCAATGTCTAGTTAATTAGGAGGCATTGACGCTTAACCCAAGCGGCGATCGGATGGGAAATAATTAGCCCCGAGGTATGTGGGGATCCTCATACCACCGCGATTCTAGCTCGACAGGTGTGAACATCCCACTCTTGCTGCACTTGATACGCTAACTCTAGACATTTTGTCAGACACGAACGCGTCCCCCTTACCCATGGCGTGTTCGATCAGTCACGCGCTATATCCTCCGACAGATGCGGCGGCGAGGTCTAGGACGACCTTCAAGTGAGTCAGCGGTGGGCGTGCACAGTGCTGCTCTGCTACCGCATAGCCACGCTGCGTCAGGGCAGCCGCGTCGATGATGTCAAACTCGGAGATCGCATGAAGGCGATTGCCCATGAGCGCCGGCGCTTTGGATATCGGCGGCTACATGTACTGTTGCGCCGGGAAGGCTATGTGGTCAACCACAAGCGTCTGTTCCGGATGTATCGGGAGGAGAACTCTCGGTTCGGCGCAGGGGGTGCCGGAAATGGGCCTTGGGAACGCGAGCGCCGATGGCCATCCCAATAGCACCCAACGAGCGCTGGTCGCTGGGCTTTGTCTCCGACCAACTCACCAACGGGCGCCGGTCAGGGTCCTGGCCGTCGTGGATGACTTCACGCGCGGAGTGCCTGGCGCTCGTCGCTGATACATCCCTCTCAGGTCTGCGGATTGCCCGAGAGCTCGAAACGATCATGGCGGCACGTCGCAAACCGAAGATGATCATCAGCGATAACGGCACCGAATTCACCTCCAATGCCATCCTTGGCTTCGCCGATCGGCACAAGATCGACTGGCACTATATCGCTGCAGAACGCATTCATTGAATCGTTCAATTGCAGGCCCAGGGACGAGATGCTCAACGAGCCCCTGTTCCCGAGCCTCTCCTACGCCTGCACTGCGCTTCACAATGGCGGGCCGACTACAATGGAAATCGCCCACATTCGCGGCTGGGTTGGCTCACCCAACCGAATACGCAACCATCTGCACCCCACGACGGGACCTGGCGCTGCGTTCCATGGCAACTCCACGCCAGCTCCCGTCTTCCACCGGGCCCAACAGGATCAGAACAACAACCCGCGGAGTCTGCATCACGTTGGATAAAAAATGGGGGCAACGCCACTGACACTTGCTTCCCGATTAGACGATGATTATCTGGTTGTCGAAATTGGGAGACTTCGCTTACAAGTGGGTTGCCTACCGTCCTCGAATGCGTGATGGTGGCCACAATTGTAGTGTCCTACTGAGGGGTGAATTTGAGAGTCGAGCGAACACCGATTGAAGGACTATTGATACTTCTACCGCGCCGATTCTCTGATGAACGAGGCTTCTTCAGTGAGAGTTGGAACCGCCGTGCACTATATGACGCAGGCGTTGATTTACCTGAATTTGTCCAAGACAATCATTCGTTCTCCTTGGTTTCAAATACATTGCGCGGGTTACACTTCCAGTCTCCGCCGCATGCTCAAGGTAAGTTGGTACGTTGCGGCCGCGGTAGCCTGTTTGACGTGGCGGTTGACGTGAGGAAAGGAAGCGCAACCTATGGCAAGTGGTTTGGAACGGACCTGAGCTTCGAGAATGCTCGCCAATTGTGGATTCCGGCTGGCTTTCTCCACGGTTTCGTCACTCGGGAGAACGACACCGAAATCATATACAAATGTACCGACCATTTTGTCCCAGAATGCGAGGGTGTCGTGCATTGGGATAGCGCCGGGATAGACTGGGGCTTAAATTCGCCCCCTGTCCTGTCGCAAAAGGATGCGTTAGCGGGGCCGCTGTCGATGTTCGAAAGTCCGTTCGAAGTAGGTAGTGCCGGATGAAGCTCTTAGTGACAGGCGGCGCGGGCTTCATTGGCTCCGCGGTTGCACGACTTGCCGTGAAACGCGGATACGAAGTTGTGAATTTGGATGCTCTCACATATGCAGCGTGTCTCGATAATGTTTCGAGCGTAGCTGACAACCCTCTATACCACTTCGAGAACGCCGACATCCGAGACCGCGAAGCCCTCAATAGAATATTCGCAATTCACAGACCTGACGCAGTTATGCACCTTGCTGCAGAAAGCCATGTGGACCGCTCTATCGATAATCCCAGCAATTTCATCGAGACCAACGTCAACGGAACTTTCAACCTTCTCGAAGCTGCGCGCCACTATTGGCAAGATCGCAGCCGTCCGGAGGATTTTCGATTTCATCATGTCTCCACCGACGAGGTCTATGGTAGCCTTGAGATGGAGGGGAAATTCACTGAGAACACTCCCTACTCGCCTAATTCCCCCTACTCTGCTACAAAAGCTGCGAGCGATCATCTTGTTCGCGCTTGGGGGGCAACTTATGACCTTCCTGTGCTTATCACGAACTGCTCTAACAACTATGGTCCCTATCATTTCCCTGAAAAGCTGATACCAGTCGCAATAATTAAAGCGCTTGCGGGCGAGCCAATCCCAGTCTACGGAACAGGCCAGAACGTGCGTGACTGGCTTTTCGTTGAGGATCATGCTGATGCGCTCCTTACTGTACTGCGAAAAGGCGAGACAGGGCGCACCTACAACATCGGTGGCAACAATGAAGTTCGCAACATCGATATAGTTCATAGCATCTGCGCTTTACTTGATGAGCGTCGCCCAAAGGCAACTTCTTATTCTAGTCAAATCGCATTCGTCGCGGATAGACCAGGCCATGACGCTCGATACGCAATCGATTGTGAGCGCATTGGCAGTGAACTCGGATGGCGACCTTCTGTTACGTTAGAGCAAGGACTCGCCCGGACCGTCGACTGGTATCTCGACAACGAGATTTGGTGGCGGGCACTACAGGACCGGAGGGGCGTCGGCGCACGACTGGGGCTGCAAACGTGAAGGTGCTTGTATTTGGCAAAACCGGACAGGTGGCACGAGAGTTATCTCGTCGATCACCGGAGGGCTGGGAGATGACAACTCTCGGCAGGGAGGATGCCGATCTCTGTGATCCGGAAAGTTGCGCTGAAGCTATCAATATTCGTCGCCCCGATGCCGTCATCAACGCGGCAGCTTACACCGCGGTTGACCGCGCGGAAACTCAGGAAGACTTGGCCCGCCGTATCAATGCATACTCTCCTGCGGCGATGGCGCAGGCGGCGGCATCCATATGCATACCATTCCTGCATATTTCGTCCGACTATGTATTCGACGGGGCTAGCTCAATTCCGCAGCGCCCCGACTGTCCAACTTCGCCCGTAAATGCTTACGGTCGCACCAAGCTTGCGGGCGAGGAAGCAGTTCGCGCTGCCGGTGGAAAGTATGCGATCTTGCGCACCTCTTGGGTGTTCTCCTCACATGGCACGAATTTCGTAAAAACGATGCTACGACTTGGGCGCGAGCACGATGTGCTAAGCATCGTGTCTGACCAAATCGGCGGGCCGACACCAGCAGCGGACATCGCATCGGCGCTTGTGCGTATGGCCGATTGCTTGACTGCAGAATCGGAACACGGCGGCGTCTTCCATTTTAGCGGCGCTCCCGAAGTATCCTGGGCCAATTTCGCCCGTGAGATTTTCAGCCAAGCTCGTATTTCTTGCACCGTGCGGGAAATTTCGACGACCGAGTATCCGACACCGGCCCGCCGGCCGGCCAATTCCCGGCTGGACTGCCATTCTCTAGCTTCGAAATTCGGCATAGAGCGCCCCGACTGGCGCACCGGGCTTGCTATGGTTTTGCAAGAACTCGAGGCCAGCGCATGAATTTCAAAGGAATCGTTCTGGCTGGGGGCACCGGCTCCCGGTTGTGGCCGCTCACCATGGGTGTCTCCAAGCAGCTTCTGCCTATTTACGACAAGCCGCTGATCTATTATCCTATTTCAGTTCTAATGTTAGCCGGAATCAGAGATATACTTGTCATCACCACGCCTGAGGATCGCTCCGCGTTCATGCGATTGCTCGGAGATGGTTCGCAGTTCGGCATCAAAATATACTATGCCGTGCAGGCCCAACCCAAGGGGCTGGCTCAGGCTTTTACCATTGGCGCCGATTTCTTGGATGGCGCACCGGCGTGCCTAGTTCTGGGCGACAACGTATTCTATGGCCATGGTCTGACGCAGAAACTGCGCGCGGCCTCGCTTCACCAACAAGGCGCAACCATTTTTGGCTATCAGGTGAAAGATCCCCACCGATTCGGTGTAGTGGAATTTGATGCTCACGGCCACGTGCTTTCGGTAGAGGAAAAGCCGCAGGCGCCCAAGAGCCGCTACGCTGTTACGGGGCTATATTTCTTCGATGAAGCAGTTGTAAATATAGCTCGTGGAGTCAGGCCTTCCGAGCGGGGCGAGTTAGAAATTACCAGCATTATTGATGCCTACCTTCAGAGCGGAACTCTGCGGGTCGAACTACTCGGCCGTGGCTTTGCGTGGCTAGATAGCGGCACGCATGAAAGTATGCTCGAGGCCGGCCAATTTGTCCAGACTATCGAGACGCGCCAAAATTACAAGATCGCCTGTCTAGAAGAAATCGGCTTTTACAATGGTTGGTTAAGCGCCGAGGAACTCACCGAGCGTGGCCGGTTGATGGAGAAAAATGAGTATGGACAGTATTTGCTTGGGGTCGCGAACAGAGTTCAACACTAAGTTTGCATCTCATGTGCGTCACAATAGATGTTTCCGACGCGTGTAGTCGACCACCCCGACCGCACAGTTAGTGATTCTAGTACTCCGACAACCAGTCCGCTCCCTCGCTGTTCCTCTATGCCGTCGCACGCAATCATCCTTGCGCAAAGCCGCTAAACACTTTCGGCTGGCTTTCATACGTCCTGCTGAAGGAAAAAACAACAATGGCCGCTAAACGCCTCCTCATTCTATCGCGCTACAGCCGTCTGGGAGCTTCAAGTCGTCTGCGCACGCTGCAATATATTCCCTATCTTCAAGCAGCAGGCCTTCAGGTGGATGTTGCAAGTTTTTTCGATGATGCATATCTCAAAGCACTCTATTCGGGTCGACGAAGTTGGGCTGGTAGCGCGAAGTATTTCTTAGGGCGCATTTCTCAGTTAATATCCGCCTCAAAGGCCGATGTACTCTGGATCGAAAAAGAGGCTTTGCCCTGGATCCCGTGGGCAATTGAGAGCTTACTATGGCCGCGGGATGTTCCGGTCGTCACTGACTACGATGACGCAGTATTTCACTACTATGATAGCCACAGAAATCCGGCAGTTCGCGACCTTCTGGGAGACAAAATAGATAATGTCATGAACCGGTCTGCCGTCGTACTCGCTGGTAACGAGTACTTGGCGAGTCGCGCGCGCGCCGCAGGAGCGAAGCGCGTAGAAATTGTGCCGACAGTAGTCAACACCGACGTCTATCGATGCCAACCTGCTACATCGTCAGACGGCAGAACGCGGATAGGGTGGGTCGGCACCCCTGTGACTTGGGCTAAATATGGCGAACCACTAGTTCCTCTTCTACAGGATGTGATGTCGCAAAGCCATTCAGTCTTCCGAGCAATAGGCGCTGCTCAACCAGAAGTACCGCTCGCAAACTTTGAATTTCTGGAATGGTCTGAGGCTCGCGAGATCCAACTCATACAGGGCATCGACATAGGTATCATGCCGCTCGAAGACACTCCTTTTGCTCGCGGAAAATGTGGCTATAAACTGATCCAGTATATGGCATGCGGTTTGCCGGTAGTTGCTTCGCCAGTCGGTGTAAATAGCCGTATTGTTATCAAAAACGAGAACGGATTTCTGGCCTCAACCGAACGCGAATGGCGCGATTCCATTAACGCACTATTGTCAGATCATAACCTTCGTAAGCGTATGGGCGACGCTGGACGCCGGCGTGTTGAGGCTCATTACTCAATCGATGTATATGGTCCGCGTGTTGCAAATATAATTGCAGAATTATAACGTAATTATTCTCTCCGTCGATTTGTGGTGGAGAATTCTTCATTTCAGTTAGGCGACTGCCGAGCGATTACCAAAGGGGGCTGGCAGGTTGTTGAGATCTTGTCATATTGGTGAGGTAACGTTGTGAGGGACGCGGCGGCGCTCCGGTGGCCAAGGCCATGACCTATATGCTCGCGCGCTGGGCCGGCTTTGCCGAATTCCTTGAGGATGACCGCATATTCCTCTCGAACAACTCAGCGGAACGGGCTCTGCGCGGAACGGCGAAGCGTGTTTCATTATGCACTCCATTGCTAAGTGTCTGTAAACATTGGAAGCGTGTTCGCGTCGACGGTGCGACACGGGCGACCTTTCCGGGCTATCGCGGTTTTGATCGTCTCCGACGCCAGGTCTTCGGCACGGATTTGGTACGGCGCACCGCGCACTACCTGAACAGCTGGGAGGGTGCCGGTCTTGATAAGGCGCCTGATCGCGTGGCGTGTAACGCCTAAAGCCTTGGCTGCCTCGGTCATGGTGAGCCATTCGCCATTTTTCTCAGCCGAACGGTAGGCATGGATGCCGCGAACCCGCCGAACCGACGAGACGCGGTGCGCCGTCCAAGTTTTTCCGTGGCCGGTGGGCAAACCCATCCGATTGAGCGACGCGGCGATATGCTCGTCAGACCAACGACCTGCCATGCTTCTCATTACTGCCAACGCATCTTCAGCTGTCGCGCAACCGTGTTCCCCCGCTTGGGGTTTGTGAACACGCAGTTCTGAGTGTTGGCCGCCCCGCCAGTGGATCGTGAGGACGACGTCCCGCACCGCATCGTCAACATCGACGATGATGTCGGCGATCAAGGTCCGGAGCAACTGCTGACGGGCACGCATCGTCACATCAGGCGCATCCCATGCCGCGGAGAGGTTTTCGGCCAAGTTGGCAAAAGCGCTTGGATCAACCTCGATGGTTGATGGGCTTCCGGGCGGTTGGCGTACTTCCAGATCCCGCACCCGGCGTAGCGCTACTTCCCAGTTTTTCTCCAGCTGGGCGGCAATCAGTCGATTGTCTGGATCACAGGCGGCATAGCGGCGCTCGGCGAGATTGGCCTCGTAACGGGCCTGCTGAAGTTCCAGATCGCGGATCTGGCGCTGATTATCTTGTCGTTCCCGGTGCATCCGCTCAGCCTCGAACGCGGCCTCGATCGCCAAGGGTTCTACCGCGCGCAGCAGCTCACGCGCAACAGCCGCGTCCACCCGAGGGCCTCCAAAGGTCATGCATCGGGGCAAGCCCATCATCAGGTTCGGCTTGTCGCAGCGATAGACGGGTCGGCTCTGCGGATTGCCGGTATAGGTGACCGACAGTCGCCGCCCGCACCGGGCACACGTCATCATGCCCGAAAGTAACGCCCGGCCGCCTCGGCCCGATTTCACACCACCGGCGCGACCGTAGTTGTTGAGGGCCAATTGCTGCTGGTTTCGCTCGTACTCGTCCCAGCTGATATAGCCTTCGTGGTGGTCTTTGATGAATACCTCCCACGTCCCGACCGGTTTGCTGTGGCCATAGCTCCGCCGCGCGCGCCCATCGACGATGGAGGTTCGTTTCTCGCTTTTCCCGTAAACATAAACTCCAGCGTAAAACGGGTTTTTGAGCACGGAGATCACGTTGCGATAGCGGATCGGCAGCCAGGTGAAGCTGGTCATGCGCCCTTCATCCGAAGGTCGAGGAAAGTGGATTTGATCGGCCGTCATCGATAACAACACTTGGCGCGCGCTGCCAAGTTCGCCGAAGCGGGTAAAGATGAGCCGGATCACCTCCTGCAAGCGCAGATCAGGGTCGAGCCCGAGACCCGCTTCACGGTGCCAGATGTAGCCGAACGGGACTGACAAGCGCAGTTCGCCACGGCGCGCCTTCGACCTGACAGCATCGTGCATTCGCGTTCTGAGCACGCCGAGCTCGAATTCGCTGATGCTGCCTTTCATGCCCAGGAGCAGGCGATCATTGGGTTGGCAAGGATTATAAACGCCGTCGTGATCGATGACACGGGCCTCGACGAGGCCGCAGAGCTCCAGAAGATGGTGCCAGTCACGGCCATTTCGCGCGAGCCGTGATGCATCCTGACACAAAACAGCGCCCACATTGCCCGCACACAGCCATGCGACCAGCCGATCAAAGCCGGGGCGCGCCACTGTTCCGCTCGCGGATCGCCCGAGATCGTCGTCGATCACCTCCACATCCATGAACCCGTGCTCGCGGGCAATGTCGACGAGGTCGTACTGCCGCCGCTGGCTCTCCAGATTGGTCATGACCTGGGACTGCGATGATTGACGCACATAGACAACTGCCTTGCGCTTCAGGAGTTGGGTGGGGATCAGATCAATTCCGTTCATCGCCGAGCTCCTCGACGATCAGACCGGCGGCCTGCATCAGAAGGTGGGCGAGTGCCCTCGTGGCCTCCGCTTGCTCCACCTCCTTCATCGCGTCCACCTTGCGGGGTTCGAACACTAGGCTCATCTGCCTGCCCGAGGTCGGCACAGGCGCGTCGTGCTGTTTCATCGACTTCCTCCCTTGCGATTCCATTTTCGCCCAGGGAGTGTGTGGGAACAGAAGTCGGCGTGACCAGTCTCTTGAGATCTGACAGTGCCGCAAGATCAACCTGCGGCCCGCCAATTCTCATCTCGGCACAGATCAGGGGGTCCACCATCCAGCCAGGAATCGAGATGATGGTGCCAGAGGGACCGTCAACTCTCAGAAACTGTCCCGTGGCCCGCTGCTGAACCTGCCGAACGGTTACCTTCTGTCCGAAATAGGGATGCCAGCGATAGTGAATTTGCCGCTCTTCCCCGACATGGGCAGAATGAACGGGCGATGGCCCTTGGCAGAAAAGCTTAGCTGTTCGCTGGCTCGACCGTAATCGGCCGGTTTAGGCCGCAGCAACGATTGGGCTGGCGGTAAGCGGGAAGCCCACCCCGTCTGGTGACGGCCGCTGGAGGGCTGTATCGACATCCCAGTGTTGGTGATGGGTGTCATGTTCTATGTCTGCGACTATGCCTGGAGAGTAAGCCTTCGGTGAGGACCACGGCGGCTATTGCTCGTCGCTAAGGCTAGGTTAGGCGGCCTTGGTCATGGCCCGCGGGGCCCAATTCCAAGGAAGAAGTTCTCCCAGCTTGCTCTGCGGCATGTCGGCAATGCGGGCGAGCACGTCAGCGAGCCAGGCCTGGGGATCTATATCGTTGAGCTTGGCCGAGACAATGAGGGTGTACATGAACGCGGCCCTGCGAGCACCGCGGTCCGAACCGGCGAAGAGCCACGCTTTTCTGCCAAGGGCAATTCCGCGCAGCGCACGCTCGGCTGCGTTGTTCGAGAGGCAGATGCGGCCATCCTCAAGGAATGCGGCAAAGCCAACCCAGCGCGCGAGCATATAGTTCATGGCCTTGGCCACCGGAGCGTGACGCGAGAGCTTTTCGCGCTCGGTCATCATATAGGCATGCAACTCATCGACGAGTGGCGCGCATAGCCGCTGCCGCTCGGCAAGGCGCTGATCATGCGGCAGACCATAGAGGTCGCGTTCGATGGCAAAGATCTCGTCGATCCTGCGCACCGCCTCGAGCGCAACCGGGGAGATGGCGCCGCCCTTGCCTTTCTTTTTTCGGACCCTTTCGATATCGGCGAGCTCGAACAAGGGGCGTCGTCCGTGAGCCCAGCAAAAGGCGGGGCGAATGGGCTCACTGCGACGCTCGGGGTCGAACAGGCCGTTGTAACCGGCAAAGGCGTTCGTCGGGCAAACGGTCCACCGGACTGTTTGCTGACCCTCCTCACCCTGCAGGATGCCGGAATAGTCGACAAGATGAGACCTTGGATGCTCACCCCTGCGATCAGGTGAGGCGTAGAACAGAGCTGCAGGACCATCGGTGCCACCGAAGGGACGGTCATCGCGCACATATGTCCACACCCGGCCCGTTCTGGTCTGTCCCTTGGCCAGGATCGGCACGGTGGTGTCGTCCCCGTGCAGGCGGTCGGCGGCCATCACGTGATGGGCGATCAGATCATGGAGCGGCTTGAGCGCCACGGCGCGCCACAGGAGCGCCCTCCATCCGATCGGGCACCGCCTCGATAAGGTGGAAACTTCTATCTCCAGGGTAAGCCTCCGTTGAGGGCCGCCTTGGCCTGAGCGGCCGATCTGGTAGCAAACTGTCAGTATGGATATCCTTACTGACAAAAGTCGTGTGGAGCGGCTCGAGATTGTGGACACAGGCCGGCGCCGGCGGTTCAGTGATGCGGAGAAGATCCGGATCGTTGAAGAAAGCTTGTCGGCCCCGCGAATGGGTTCGGCGACCGCACGACGGCATGGAATTGCGGTGCCATTGCTTTTTGCCTGGCGCAAGGCGTATCGCAACGGCCAGCTGGGCCACGAGGCGGCTTCGTTTTATCCGGTGCACTTGGATGGGATTGGGGGTCATGCAAGCGATGGCAGCCTTCTACCAGAGCCGCCCACGGATGGATCAGCCAGTCCTGTCGAGATCGTGCTGCGCAATGGTCGCCGCATAATCGTACGCTCCGATATCGCCCCGATTGCGCTGGGACGCCTGCTCGATGTGGTGGACCGATGATCCCGGTTCCAAGCGGGACCCGTGTATGGCTGGCGGCGGGCCACACTGACATGATGGGATGGACGCCTCCCTCCACTCAGCGGCAGAATATCGCCGCCATAAGAAGGGAGAAGAACGATGACGATCATGGTCATTGGCGTTGATATAGCCAAGAACGTATTCCAACTGCACGGCGTTGATGAGGCAGGCGAAGTGGTGCTTTCAAAGCAATTGAGGCGGATTGACTTCCTGGCAGAGATGTCGCGAGTGCCGCCCTGCCTGGTTGGAATGGAGGCAGGGTCGGGGGCCCACCATTGGGCGCGTTGCCTTCGGGAGCGGGGACATGAAGTGCGCTTGATGCCCCCACAGTATGTGCGGCCCTACCTCAAGGGCAACAAACGCGACGCGACCGATGCTGCGGCCTGCTGTGAGGCGGTGCAACGGCCGCATATGCGGTTCATTCCGATCAAGAGCGAGGCCCAACAGGCGACGCTGATGATACACCGAGTTCGCGACCATTTTATCCGGCGCCGAACCGGAGCAATCAATGCATTGCGAGGGCACTTGGCAGAGTTCGGCCTCGTTTCGGCGAGCCAGCGCGCGGGTTTGAACCGGCTGCTTCAGTCGGTTGAAGAGGCGGAACACATCATGCCCAATGAAGTTCTCGAACTTCTTGGGATGATCACGGCAGAAATCCGTGGTTACGACAAAGCCATCGCCGAACTGGATAAGAAGCTCAAGCAGCTGTGCAAGACCGAGAATGTGTCCCGGCGATTGAAGGAAATGCCTGGTGTGGGACCGGTGATAGCGACCGCGATGCCGGCGTTTCTGACGGCCAACGGCTTGTTCGAGAGCGGTAGCGCTTTTGCCGCGTGGTTGGGGATCACGCCCAGGCAACACTCAAGTGGCGGAAAGGAGCGCACCTTCGGCATCACGAAACAGGGCAACACCTATCTTCGACGCCAGCTGATCAATGGAGCTCGAGCCGTTGTCCGCACCGCACGGCGCCGACAAGGCGGAATCTGGGACTGGATCAACACGCTTCTTGACCGACGGCACTTCAATGTCGTGACCGTGGCTGTGGCGAACAAAATGGCGCGGATCATGTGGGCCATGATCACCAAAGGGACGACTTTCAAAGCAACGTGAACTTGGCCCTGAAGTAGGACACCATTGCGAGGACAGGATCTGAGATGACATGACTGGCGAGACCAGAACCTGAAAAGCCCGGTTTTCGCATCGAGTGAATTTGAGCTCGACGACATGATGGGACAACAGGTTCAACGGATCTCATAATGGCCCGCAGCCCTGCCGGTGCTGCATAGTCAGAGGCCGGATAGATGGCTGCAAGCCCTGCCAGCGGTTCGTTCAGAAATGCCTTGCAATCCGGGAGGCGTCCATAGATGCGAAAGGGGTTCAACTCTTTGGCCCTGGTGGTCCAGGAGGTGCTCAAGCGCGATCCCCACTGCGGACATCTGTTCGTGTTCCGGGGTCGCAAGGGCAATCTGGTTCGCATCATCTGGCATGATGGCCAGGGAGCATGTGTTTTTACAAAGCGGCTCGAGCGCGGGCGTTTCCTCTGGCCCTCACCGGCCGATGGTGTTGTGACGATCTCGTCCGCCCAGCTCGGATATCTGCTTGAGGGGATCGACTGGCGGATGCCGCAAAAGACCTGGCGGCCACTCTCGGCGGGATGACCATATTGCACCGCGACACGGTGACTCATCTGGTGCAAAACGGGGCCAACCGGCTCGTGGCGAGGACCAGATTCTGGTAGGGTCACGGCATGGTCGAACCTGCCGGAAACGCCGAGATTGCTGCCCTTCGCGCTGCACTTGCCGCAGCCGAACAGCGCGCCGATCTGGCTGAACTGAATGCGGCGCAGGCTCGGGCTGAGTCCGCCCAGGTTCGCGCGGAAAAGACCGATAGCGAGGCCGAGATCGCCCGCCTCAAGCTCGAGATCGAAAAGCTCAAGCGCAGTCTTTATGGACAGCGCTCTGAGAGAAAGGCCAAGCTGCTCGACCAGCTCGAGTTCGAACTCGAGGATCTCGAGGCCATGGCCACCGAAGACGAGCTTGCCGCCGAGATGGCCGCAGCCAGGACCACGCCGGTCAAGGCCTTTACCCGCAAGCGGGCACAACGGCGCGCCTTTCCCGACCACCTGCCGCGCGAGCGCGTCGTCGTGCAAGCGCCGCAAGCCTGTGAATGCTGCGGGTCCGATCACTTGGTCAAGCTGGGCGAGGACGTGACCGAAACACTCGAGGTGATCCCGCGTCAGTGGAAGGTGGTCCAGACGGTGCGGGAGAAGTTCAGCTGCCGGGATTGTGAGAAAATCAGTCAACCACCCGCGCCGTTCCATCCCACGCCGCGCGGCTTTGCCGGGCCCAATCTTCTGGCGACGATCCTGTTCGAAAAGTTCGGTCAGCATCAGCCGCTCAACCGTCAGTCCGAGCGCTTCGCCCGTGAAGGCGTGCCGGTCAGCCTTTCGACGCTGGCCGACCAGGTTGGCGCCGCAACCGTGGCGCTCAAGCCGCTCCATGATCTGATCGCCCATCACGTGATGGCCGCCGACCGCCTGCACGGGGACGACACCACCGTGCCGATCCTGGCCAAGGGACAGACCAGAACGGGCCGGGTGTGGACATATGTGCGCGATGACCGTCCCTTCGGTGGCACCGATGGTCCTGCAGCTCTGTTCTACGCCTCACCTGATCGCAGGGGTGAGCATCCAAGGTCTCATCTTGTCGACTATTCCGGCATCCTGCAGGGTGAGGAGGGTCAGCAAACAGTCCGGTGGACTGTTTGCCCGACGAACGCCTTTGCCGGTTACAACGGCCTGTTCGACCCCGAGCGTCGCAGTGAGCCCATTCGCCCCGCCTTTTGCTGGGCTCACGGACGACGCCCCTTGTTCGAGCTCGCCGATATCGAAAGGGTCCGAAAAAAGAAAGGCAAGGGCGGCGCCATCTCCCCGGTCGCGCTCGAGGCGGTGCGCAGGATCGACGAGATCTTTGCCATCGAACGCGACCTCTATGTGCCCGACTCGAAACTCTATGAGCAATTGCAGTGCCTTGCGATCCGCCGTGTTAGGATTCGGATGTGTGCGATGAAGATCCACGCCTGGGCGCTGGCGACCGATCTTTCCCAGTCTTTGGCCAAGCGCCGACAGCGTCCCAACCAGGCAAAGGTGCGCTCGACGACCCAGCGGCGCGGTAAGAGCTCGAACCCCTTGGCAGTGTCGGAGCGTTTGACGATTTGCAGATCCCAGCGGCCTATCTTGGCCAATGAACCGCGTAATTTGGGGCCAGCATAGCCACCATCGGCGAAGACATGACGCAGCCAGGGAAAGCTCGAACGGATCGATTGGAGCACGGTGGCAGCACCGTCCCGATCCTGGACATCGGCACTGTGGACGACCAGCCCTACCATTAAGCCCAGCGTGTCGGTGACGATATGGCGCTTGCGACCCTTGATCTTCTTTCCTGCATCATAGCCCCGGACCCCGCCGCTTTCGGTGGTCTTGACACTTTGGCTGTCGATCACGCCCGCCGAGGGTGAAGCCTCACGCCCTTCGCACTCGCGGGCTATCATCACCAGGTGATGGTTGATGATGGCGAGCAAACCGCTGTCACGCCAGTCATAGAAATAGCGCTGCACCGTCGATGGTGGCGGAAACTCTCCTGGCAGCAGGCTCCATTGGCAACCGCTCGAGGCCATGTAGAGCACAGCATCCATCACGGACCGCAAATTCGTGGTCCTCGGTCGACCGATAGATCGCGCAGGCGGCATGAGGGGCGCGATGATCGCCCATTCCTGGTCGGTCAGATCGCTTGAATAACGACGCCCACGTCGCGCATACTCGTGTCGGGCAGTTTCGGTCCAGGCCATTGTGTTCTCCGTTCAGTCTCGCAACCGAACTGAATCACAACCTGCTGAAACTGCTCAACTCTTTTCGGGTTGGGCTCTATGGTCTGCCGCATGATCAGCGCCTTGCCGAGCGGCAGCGGCTGTGTGCGCCACTCGTCGATGAGCTGCATGCCTATATGACGACCGAGCGCGAAAAGCTCTCGCGTCATGCTCCGGTGGCCAAGGCCATGAACTACATGCTCGCGCGCTGGGCCGGCTTTACCGCATTCCTCGAGGATGGTCACATCTGCCTCTCGAACAATGCGGCAGAACGGGCGCTGCGCGGAATTGCCCTTGGCAGAAAAGCGTGGCTCTTCGCCGGTTCGGACCGCGGTGCTCGCAGGGCCGCGTTCATGTACACCCTCATTGTCTCGGCCAAGCTCAACGATATAGATCCCCAGGCCTGGCTCGCTGACGTGCTCGCCCGCATTGCCGACATGCCGCAGAGCAAGCTGGGAGAACTTCTTCCTTGGAATTGGGCCCCGCGGGCCATGACCAAGGCCGCCTGATCGTGCAGCGCAATAAGGTTTATGCCGTCAAAACCATCGACCGCGTCGCTGCCGAGCTCGGCGAGACGGTCGACCGCATCTTCGAAATCACCATCGAAATGGAAACCGAGGACAGCATAATCCGGGTCTATAGTCTCGCCGATGACGGCGGCACGATCGCGTTTACTGAAGATGGGATCGAGTGCCTCCGAAATCTCATCGAAGAGCAATAATCAGCCGGACCCTGACAGCGCCGCGGTCCTCACGGAGGCTTTCGCTCCAACGCGAGAGTGTCGTCAACGGCCTGGCGATGGGCGCGCGATGCCCACTACAGCACGACCAAGTTGCACGACCAGAGCTGTGGACACAGATCAATGAAGTCCTCACCCGCCGTCAAAGGTCTGCAATTAGAGTTCTTACGCCAGAACCAATCAGCATTCTTTTCAGCAGCATCTACACGGCGTATCCGAACCATGGCTGACTAGTTCTTACTAAATATTGGGCAAGCACGTAGATAAAAAATACACAGCTGGTGGCTAGAAGCCAGTCTCTGCGCATTCTAGAAATTGCCAGTAACGACAATACTAGTGTCGCCTGAAATCCGCGAGCGACCGGGGGCATATAGAAGAAAGCCCAAAAAAAGAACGTCAAAGTGGAAATCTCAAGCACATGTTCACGGATAAATCGTTTACCCTGAAATAGGGCTGATATGAATAATACCGTCCACATCATCAAACTAAAAGGCGATATATCCGAGCCGTATGTTTCTAAAATGCTGGCCTGCCTAGCCCTCAATAGACTGGATACCGTACCTATCGAAAACACAAATGTTGCTATGACTGTCAGCAATATTAGCAACGTCAAAAATCCAGAAAACCTCAATTTTATTGATATTTCTCTTAACGCCACCAATGGTATAACTAAGAAGAACGAAGAGTGAATAAGCGGCACAGCCATCAAAATTCCCCACCTTGCCCCCCTTATGCGAACCATAAGCGCGAGAAGAAAAACTGATATTGCCAAACCTTGGCGAAGTTGGATCAAGTGTGTGCGAAATACGGAAGGAGCCAGAAGTATTATCGTGACGATTACGAGATCAATTGGACGCCTAACTTGGCTCAGCAGAAAGAAGGCGACCCCAAAAGCTGCGAAAAACGCGATGATCGAGACTACAACTGGGCCCGGAAATATTGTGCCAAGAACTGTATTAATGGCTAACCAGATGGGCTCATTGGTCAGCGCCCTGAGCAATCCAGCGGAAATGTAGGTATGCAGGATTTCGGAAGCATTTTCCGCGTAGTTGAGATAATTTTCCCTGTCACGAAAACCGTGGGATGGAATAATTGCAAATATTAGAGCGTAAATTGCGGAAAATACTGAAATTGCTACATCGTATCGACGATCTATAACTCCTCGCTCTCCAATTTCTGCAGTCATACTTCATGCTCTCAATAAACATTACGCTCGAAAGAAATAATAGCGTTCAGTTTAATATTATTGAAATTACAGCCTCCGGTGCGATTTTATCCGGTGAAGTAAAAAACCTACTTTTCCCCAGGCAGTACACTCGATTCCAATCAACGAAGCGGCCTTTTGCCACATGAACGCCTGCCAAATAATCACACCAGCGGTCCATGCCGCGGCTGCCCCAATAGCACCGTATAAAGGCACGAGGGCCAGCGTGCCAATTGTTATGATGGCTAGCCCAATACCGGCCGCCGTAGCGGTTTCTTTTTCATAGCCGGTCATAGTCAAAAGTACTGACGTCGGCGATCCAAACCCAAGTGCGACCTGACCTAATAGCAGTATGCACAGTGGAACATAGGCTCCCAAAAAACTATCACCGAATGCCATCGCTATTAATTGTGGACCGAATGCCCAGATCACTACAGAGGCGAATAACGTAGTTGTAAATGTCAATTGGGCTACGGAAAGTACTAATCGCTGCTGCTTATCTTGGTTATTGTCAGCGTGCAAAATTGTGTAATAGGGCGCAATTACCAATCTTGTAATAGCCTGACCTAGGCCGACAAATAGCGACACTTGCATCGCCACGCGGAACAAAGCCACCGATTCTATAGACCCGAATATGCCTAAGACGACCAAACCTATATTTTGACTTAATACGTCCAGTCCAGACACCAATAACAAGGGAATCGCGCTTGTTAGCCAGTATCTTTGCTTGAACACCAGACTGTTCACCTCCGAGACGCCCCTCGGTCGAACCAGAAACAGTATTGCACCCCCCACACCAAAAGTTATAATCGCAGCTACTACATGAAGCATCATGGCACTATTCGGACTTAGGGGCATTCCAAAATAATAGAAAGCCGTAAGCGCCAAGATCAACAACAACGGCCGTAAAACTAATTCAGGAAAGTGCCCATGCGGAACTTTCCGCAACCCGCGCAATGCTGCGCCGCGTAATTGCCCGAACGCCAGTAATGGCACTAAAGGCAGTCCCCACCAAAGTGTTTCTGCATAGTGAGGACCTAGCCGATCGGCGAAAAGCCACAAAAGCAGCGCCCCTATACCGACAATTGCGATCGACATGGCGAGGGAGGCGGCGCTCGACCAGAACCATATTCCGCCCATGACCCCCCAATTGCCTGCCTTCTGGGCCGCAGCGGTCTCTCGCACAACAAGATCTGGAAGGCCCAAGTGGGCAGGAATCGTCAAGATTGTCACTAGGGCAAACGCAAAGGCATATATTCCTAATCCATCTGGTCCCAGTGTTCGAGCGAGGACAACGGAAAGAAGCATCGCCACAAGAGCGCTTAACAGGCGTATTCCCACCCCCCACGCTCCGCCACGCAGTAGCTGCCCCCTCAGACCGGCACCAGAGCGGAAATCGCTTAGAAGAAGGGCAAACGATCTCACGACACCGAGAGTCCAGTTCCGCCGTAATACACTCGATACCAGTCGACAAACGCTTTGACACCTTCACGAACTGAAGTTGCTGGCTTGTAGTCCAAGGCTTCCTGCAAACGGCTAGTATCGGAATATGTATCGGGGACATCACCGGGCTGGAGCGGCAGCAGATTTTGGATTGCTTTTTTGCCGAGAGCGAACTCGAGAGCTTCAATATATATCGAAAGCTTAACCGGATTCGAATTGCCGATGTTAAAGATGCGGTAAGGTGCGGATGAACTTGCCGGATCGGGGTTATCGCTATCCCATTCCGCACTAGGCCGGGCGATATTATCGGACGCCCGCACCACGCCTTCGGCAATATCCTCTACATAGGTAAAATCACGTGTATGATTGCCGTAATTAAACACGTCGATAGGTTCGTCCGCCAATATATTTTTGGTAAACTTGAATAGTGCCATATCCGGACGACCCCAAGGGCCGTATACTGTAAAGAACCGCAGACCTGTAGTTGGCAGCGCGAACAGGTGCGAATAGCTATGGGCCATCAACTCATTCGCCCGCTTGGTCGCTGCGTAGAACTGCAGCGGGTGATCCACACCCTGACGCTCGGAAAAGGGTATTTTGGTGTTGGCACCGTACACGCTCGATGTCGAGGCGTAGGTAAGGTGAGCGACCGCATGGTGGCGACAGGCCTCAATAACGTTCGTAAAACCGACGATGTTGGACTGCACGTAGGCGTGGGGATTTTCAATTGAGTAACGCACGCCTGCTTGGGCAGCGAGGTGAATCACACGGTCAAACCTATGGGCACTAAAGGCAGCGTCGACTGCGCTGGGGTCAGCAAGATCAGCACGGATAAAATCGTAGCTGGCACCCTGTTCTCTCCCGAGACCCTCAAGAATAGCAAGACGCTTTTCCTTAAGTGCGGGGTCATAATAATCGTTAACTACGTCAAAGCCGACTACATGATCACCGCGGGCGATCAGTCTTTTTGCGACATGGAAGCCGATAAACCCGGCGGCACCTGTGACGAGAATTTTCATGAAATGGGCAGTCCCAGACCTTGTTTTGTAAGCACTAAAGGCGCAGATCGCTTTCGGCGTGTGTCAGAATATGTTTGATGTCGTATAACACGTGGGCTGGCTTGCCCAAGTCTCTTATGGCCGCCGCCCCCATCTGGACGAACTGCTGGTGCCCCACCGCAACGATAATTGCGTCATAAGAGCCTCGTTTGGGCTCGGTGATCGGCGCGATACCATATTCTCTCTCGGTTTCGGTGGTATCGATCCATGGGTCATAGACGTCAACCTCTGCGTTATAGTCGCCAAGCTCACGGACAATATCGATGACGCGGGTATTGCGTACATCCGGGCAGTTCTCCTTGAATGCAAAGCCCATCACAAGAATCTTTGCTCCCTCCACATGGATTCGTGTAGTCAGCATCTTCTTCACCAGTTGGGATACCACATAGGCTCCCATGCCATCGTTTAGGCGGCGACCGGCCAATATCACTTCAGGATGATAGCCTACCGATTGGGCTTTCTGTGTCAGATAGTAAGGGTCCACGCCGATGCAGTGCCCCCCCACGAGACCGGGCCGGAAGGGAAGAAAGTTCCATTTGGTGCCGGCAGCTTCCAGCACAGCTTGGGTATCGATACCGAGGCGATTGAAGATTATCGCCAGTTCGTTGATCAGTGCAATATTGAGGTCACGCTGGGTGTTTTCGATCACCTTAGCGGCTTCAGCGACCTTTATCGTGGGTGCCATATGTGTCCCAGCGGTGACAATCGTCGCGTAGAGGTTGTCTATGAGACGTGCCACTTCAGGGGTTGAGCCAGCAGTGACCTTCTTGATATCGGGCAGCCTGTGAGTTTTGTCACCCGGGTTTATCCGCTCTGGACTGTAGCCGGCAAAAAAGTCGACGTTGAACTTAAGTCCGGAGACACGTTCGAGAATCGGCACGCAATCTTCCTCGGTCGCCCCCGGATAGACTGTGGATTCATAGATCACGATATCGCCGCGCTTGAGCACCTGCCCCACTGTCTCGCTGGCTTTTATGAGTGGCGTGAGGTTGGGGCGTTTTTGCGCGTCGATGGGCGTGGGAACAGTCACCACGAACACCGTGCACATGGCAATATCCGAAGAGGCGCTGGAGAAACTTAAGTTCTCTGCAGCTGCCAGTTCGTCCGCGCTTACTTCGAGAGTGACATCGCGTCCTTGTGAAAGCTGACCGATGCGCACGTCACTGATATCGAATCCCACGACTTTTCCGCGCTTGGCAAATTCCACTGCCAGGGGCAGCCCCACATACCCGAGCCCGACGACTCCGATTGTTGCGCTTTCAAGTGATTGTTGCAGGACGCTCGATTCTGCGGTCATAGATTTTGACTCATGATAATGATGTTTCAACTCTCACTAATTTCAGATCGAGGACCGCGTGCCAAGGCCAACATAAAGGGTTCGGGATTCGTCCCGCGGACTGGTCCCTGCACCTGCGATCTTTCGCGCTGTCTATCTGTCAGCAAAAAGGCGCCGCAAAGGCGTTTATCCTCGGAACTGGACCATGACAACCGATTGGGACCGAATGTGAGCGTGTGGCAACGAATGGCTGTTCAAACCCACGCAGGTGCTGCGCCCGATATGGGCCACCCCGTCGCCCATACTCTCATTGCTCCAAACGGTTTAATGACCGTCCCGCGCTCCAGTGCCGTCAAGAATGCCAAGGATTGGTTATCCATGGAGTCTGGCATTTAACAGCGCAATGACAGAACGTGCGGAAAGGGCTTTTGCCGCACGGGGCCCGTGGCCAATGAAGGTGCGGAAACGGCTGAGGGCGCACAGGGATAACTATGCCGAAGAAATGGGTTAAGATCCGTAAGGACTTTTTAACGAGGACAAGAAATTGGACCACACTCGCTATCAAGGATCGTTTGTGTTTTTCTCATTCAAAACGCAACGATTCTTGATGAACATTTCGTCTCGAAAGGGAGCTGATCGTCTCTTGGCTAGGGGCCATCGTCTCCGCGCGTCGTGGCGGTAGGTGATCCGGTGGTCGACAGAAAGCCAGCCCGCGACATATACGGCTAGGGCTCGAAAAGTGAGACCTCATCGAGATCTTCATCAGTGACATCGGGCAGCTTTGATAGGGCGGAAAGCCCCTTTCGAAGCTCTCTTTCGAGATCCAAGGCCTCCTGTGGGCTCATATAGTCAATGCGCTCCAAGATCATTTTGGCGCGATCGTGGAAACCCGCGGCTGATGGCGACCCAAAAATACTGATTAGCCCCGGATCAAACACGAAACGGCAACCGATCTTCTCGATTAATGTCTCGATCCTAGGCAAAATTCTGGTTATCTCTCGCCTACGCCGACGTTCGCGAGCCCTCAGTTCTCGCTCCCAAAGCCGTGCGTTTGCGGCAAGTTCATGTGCCGGGGCACCACGCAGCCGTATCGCCCTGCTCCGACGGACCGAGCCAATGCATTCATACTGCAGTTGCGCATCGATGAGGTGCCAGGCAGGGCGGTCTTTGCGTCTGGTTGCACGCACTATATTGTGCTCAATGGCGAATTTGAGGTTCTGGCCGCACTTTTCCGCACTCCATTCCAGCGTGCGATAATGGGCTCCATAAAGGCGAAAATGCCGCAGGCAAAGCTCCACACTCGTGTAGATGCGGCGCTCCTCAAACATTTCGAGTATTTCTCTGTTTCTCAAATAGTTTCCACACGGGCCCATAGGGGGCAGCGGGTCGCCGCTCCTTTGCGCATTATCAACGATCTCCTCGAGCATCACGACGTCGGCAGACGTTTTCACGATCTTCATGCAGTGCTCTCCAGTAAAAAGTATATAGCCGTTTCGAACCCGACTGTGGTTTTCGAATACTGAATGACGGCTAATCGCACACATTGGGAGGAGGGAGTGCGCTCTGACATGCTCAGGTCCTCACGTTATTGGGCGGCAAGCAACTCGGCCTCGACATCGGCCACGTCGGCCTCGATGTCGGAGGCAAGCGATTGGTCGAGTGTTTCGAAACGGCAGGCGCCGAGCCAGCCGCGACGCAAATGGATTGCGGCGAGCTGGAAGCCCGAACTCGGCCAGGATTTTGGGTGTGGCAACAACACAATCTTGCACACGGCAAAGCCGGCTTCGGCAATCAAGCGCAGCCGGGCTTTGGTGGTCAGGTGTGCCAACGGAATGACAAAAACGATGTTATCGGTGATCTCGAGGGCATGGCCCAAAAACGCGCGAATTTCACTGAACGGTGGATTGGTCACGATCCAGTCGACGCGCTCGCGATAGCCGAAGAAATTTCGGCCCTTCGTGATTTCGCACCATTTCGAGTCCAGGCGCTCGGGAAAGGCCCGCAGAAAAGCCCCCTCCCCAGCTGCAGGCTCGAGCACAGTTCCAGACATTTGCGGCGCGAAGACATCGACGACCTGTTGGGCCAAGGCGTCCGGGGTCATGACGATATCGCGCGAGGGGTCGTTCTTTTGCGGGATGAGACGGCGGCGCGGTTTGGAGGGATCTCGCAAAAGACCTTTTGACCGCACGGCCGACAAATAGCGCAACAGAACCGGTATCGAGCCAGAAAACTTCAGCTCGAGCGCGATGATTGTGGGGGCCGATACGCCCATCTTCGCCGCCAAGGCTCTTTGGGACAGACCGGCACGCTTGCGCAGCCGCACAAGCGCCTCACCGGGCAACTCGGTCGCCGATGCGGTGAAGCCGAAGACAAGACCCAGCCCGGCCATGATCCTCTCGAGTGAGATCAGTTGTCCACGACCGGCTTCGACTCCCCTGATTGTAGGGATCGACAGTGCAGCGCATTCGGCAAGGTCCGACTGGGTCAATCCCCGCGTTTTCCGGACGGCCCGCAGGTCTGAAATCGAAAGACTACTCAATTTGGGACCTTTCCACTCACCGACAGGTTTTTTCACCGAGCACTCATTTTTTGCGCCAGATTTCGGCGACTTGGCGCGTAAGCTCAGTCGCCGCTGACAAGGATCGGACCGACAGGTGCTTTGCGATCCTGACGACGCGCCGCCGCCACCAGATCTTGAGGATCCGCCGCCAGAATCTGATCTGCAGGACGAGCAATCGCAGCGGCGAAATTTGCCGCAACAGCCGCGCCAGCTCTTTGTCCCACCCGGTGCGAGGCGCCTTGCGCTGGGCGATGCGCGCGATACCGGCGCGGGTCGCTGTCCGCCAGTTTGCCGCAAAGCGTTTTTCAAGCACTGACACCAATTTCGGATAGCCTTCCGCAAATCGCTTGACGCCGCGCCGTTCAATGGTCCGGGCAAGCGCGACATCCTGACCGGCTTCTAGCTTGATCCGGATCGCATGCACGAGATCGGCGAGTTCGTCTTCGGGCAGGTGGCGGGCTGCGGTTTGAAGCTGATCCATCCAGCCAAACCGTCCCTCGTCCATGCGTGCGGTGGCGCCGTCCACCCAACGGCGGGCAATGGACGGTCCGACTATGCCGGGTCGCGACCGCCCGGCGTCAATGCCAAAGGGCGCATAGCCTCTTCGAACGCGAGCACCAGATCCTGCGCTCCCTCGGAAATGAGGCCCGACATGAGGCGGTTGTGGCCCGATGTCTTCGCGATGTAAGCAAGAGCCTCTTCGCTATCGGGATCGGCGATCTCGGACAACGGGCGGTCGAGACGTTCGAGTCCCGATGCAATCTCCTCGCCAAGCGCGGGAAGATGGATGACCCCGTGGCGGGCCATTTTGATCACCTCGAAAAACAGATGGTCGTCGGGCAGAATATCGAGATCATTGGAATCGCAGATCGGCACCGGCACGACGAAATGATCGGGCATCACAGCGTGAAGTTCTTCCATCATCTCAAGCGCCCCCTGCGCTGAATCCTCAATCGGACGAAGCGGAACACAGAACATGGCGAAAATTTCACGGTCGGCGAGCCATTTGTTGAAGCGCCCGGCCTGAAGGATGGAGCCAATTCTGCCCGAACCGGGGGCCGACGCGTCCAGCATTACAATACGACGCGGGTGCTCGGGCAGCGAGAGCATCGCATCGGTCAGGGGCGCATGATGTTTGAGGTCCATCGTCGTCTTGCCGCGCATGATATCAGCCGATTTTGCAAGCTCAATGCGGACCGTGGGCGCAAAAGCTTCCAGCAAATTGTGAATGTCGTGCCGCAGCAGCACGAGCTCATAGCCCGCATCGGAAAATTCGTTGGCCGCGATACGCAGGACGGTCGACTTGCCCGATTTTTTCGGGCTCGCTGTGCAGAACACGCCGATGCGCGTGTGCGAGGGAATCGAGAGGGGCGGAAACTTAAAACTCATAACAAAACTCATTGTTTCTTTGAAGGCGGGTGTGGGCGGCACGCAATTGCAGTGGTCGGGTCTCGGAAAACGACGCTTGCCTTTGGCAGACGCTGAATGTCGGGCGCAGACGAGACCAATTCGACCGCGGTATCCGCGATCTTGTCGACTGCAATCGCCATCGCGGTGGACTTGCCCCGCGTCTTGGCGGGACGGAAACTTCTGATGCGGATCGCGGATGGCAGAAACTCAGTGCTCATCATGCTGACTCTATTTGTCCAAGCGTGCTTCGAAGGTCCGCGCCGTGGCGGATGCGGGCGCGGCGGGCGGCCCGGTCCTGGCTGTCTCGAGGCGGGTCGGTGGTCCCTGGAGGCACAGCGCCACCCTGGTTCGTTGCGGTCCCGTCCTCCAGGGCCGATCCCACTTGGACGTTTTGGGCGTCTGGCTCGCGGACGCGACCGACAACCTCAGAGGCTTTGGCGCGCAGCGTCGTGCGCGAATACAGCTGGATCAGCGTTTTCTTGCGCGCCTTTAAACCTTCGATGTCGACCGGAACGTCTGCCCTGGGGTCGATATAAACCGCCAGCACCCGCGCCCCGATCCAGGACCAGCTGACGCCCCGCGCTAACAGCGGCGCAATCACCGGCCGGCACTCGCGCAAAAAGCCGGTAAGTGAGAGCGGGCCGCCTGCGGCCCGCCAGGAGGTCTTAAGGGCCTCAATAAATACGTGATGATGGTCAGGATCGGTCATGAAATCATATGCTAGTGAACTTTCATTAGCATAACTATCCGAATAATGATGGCTTGTCAACAGGCCCGGCTTGGGGCAGCTATCGGGAATGGAAAAGGTGCGAAAATGGGCGTTGATTGGCCGTTTGGCCGCGATCGTGCAGAAACGGCAGTCTGGCCAGCCCAGGCTGGCCTTCGAGACCGATCTGGCCGGACGGCTGGGACTGTCCCGCGGTGCTTTGCGCAATTATTCCGACGCGTCTCGACTGGTAAGAGACGTCCCCGACCCCGCGCTTCGCGCCGTCCTTTTTCGCTCCAGTGCCGTTGCAGCCAGTATTGTGGGGCGCTGGTTCCGGCGCGACCCGGACGCTGTTTATCGTTATCTCGAGACGGCGCTTGCCGGGACCCCGCCGCGGATCACCGACGATCGCGCGCTACTCAGGGCGGAACGCAACGCCCGGCAAGCGTCGCCAAGATCGGCCACGAGCCGCATATCCCATATGCCGGCCGATTTGGGCACACAGCTGGCAAAAATACTCTCATCGGGCGACACCCATTACTGGCGCCCAGAGATTGTCACTCACCTTTCGCGTCAGGGCAGATTGCCGGCCGAGCGCCAGCTACTGTTGTTCGTGCCTCGCGACCCGTTGTCCGATTTCCTCGGGGTCAGCCAAATCCTGATTGAAACCCATCCGGGCCACGTGATCGATGAGAGCAGTTTCGCACTGCCCCGGCCAACGGGTCCGGAAATTGCCCTCGGCTTTATTGAGATCCCAGAACGCGTGACGTTCGAACGCTATCGCCTCGAATCGCGACAAATCTGGACGCGAGCCATCGCAGCTGGCCTGTATCTCGATCTTGTCGTGCTGGTCTTGCCCAGCTCTGCTGCCCGGCGACACTTACTCTCGTCGATCCCAACAACTGGCGCCGAATGGAGCCATCGACCTGACGCCTCGCGGCCGCGCCGAGCCGGAGCCCCGTCCTGTGCCAGCCGACCGGTGATTGCCCGTCTCCCCGATCCCGGTGCTGCGATAATGGTCGCCACTCGTCGATCGCTTCTTGCCGATCTTGTCAAAGACGATCCTCGCGCCGCACGTCAGGCAAGGCTGAGATTGCAGAAGCCCTAGTCCCAATGGCATGCCGATGAGCCTCCCGCTCGATAAGGACGCCATCATCTTGTTCGGTGTCGGTCCCGCGTTCAAATCGTCCTGATCACGAAGATGGAGCCGCTAGGCATCAAACTGTTGATCGCCTGTTGGTGACCTGTCGATGATCTGTTGATCACCTGTTGATCAAAGCGCGCAAACGCCCAATTGCCAGCGCGGGAATGTTGGCAGGGTGTCGATCATGTGTTGGGAGGTTGATGATTATCTGTTGATCACCCTGCCCGCGCGGCAGAAAATCACTCCAAAAAATCCGTGGAGTCATGCAGGAACTTGGCTATAATTCCGTGGAGTCATGCAACAAAGTGAAGTTTCCATGCCCCGTCATTTGCCCCCCCTCATCTGGCCCAGCGTCAACCGAGACGACCGAGGGCTACCTCATTATCGGGCGACGTCGGCTGGCCGAGGCAATGAAGAGCTGGCCCGATTTCCTCCCCGAAGACGCGCTGATCGCGCAGCAGTCCGTAGCCGGTCCCCTAGAAAAAGGATCGATCACCCGGTATCGCGCCTATCTCAGACATGGCTTGCGCGAGAATTTTGAGGCCACGGGGCGCATGGCCGAATTCGAAGCCGCCTTTGAACGCGTGGACGACGCTCTGAAGGCGCGAAAGGCCAAAATTCCCGAGGAGGATCGGCGAACCTCGGCCAAGAAACATGTTGATGCCACCGAGGCGGAAGCCGAAAAACTCTTTTACGAGCTCAAGCGTCACGGGCTGAAATACAAAAATCCCAATTCGATATTGGCTGGGCTTTTTGTTCTGGTCGCCGGTCATTGCGGGTTTCGACCCATCGAAATGCGCGGCGCCGTCCTCGAGGGCGAAAAGCTTATCCTTCTTAACGCAAAAAAACGCCCGGGCCAGGACACCACGCGCGTGCTCGATCTCTCCGAACTGCATAAAGACGTGCTGATGGGGCTAAATCTGTTGCTCAAGCTGATCGACCATGATCTGAGCAAGCGTGAATTCGCTAAATGGCAAAAATGTCTCGCCGGGCAGATCACCCGCGCCTGCGAAAGGGTCAAAATCCGTAACCTCTCGCTTTACAGTTTTCGGCATGTCGCGATCGCCACCTGGACGCGGGCCGGGCTGTCAGCTCTCGAAATCGCAAAGCTTTGCGGACATCTTTCGATCCGCACCGCCCATGCCCATTATGCCCGCGGCGCGGTCGGCCATGACCGGGATGCGGTGGCGCGGGCGGTGGATGAGTTCAACCCAGCTCTTGCGCCAATTGCCGAGGCGCCCGCAAACCCAGGCGATGATGAGCAGATATTTGAGCGCGTGGCCGCCCCCCGCGATGCCGATGCCATTTGGCCCGATCAACAGCCTGATGCGCCGCAGACACCTGTTACCGACCAGGCTTCCCTCTTTGTCGAAGAGGACATGCCGACCCCAATCTATAAACCCGACACTTCGCCACGCGGGCTCACGGCCGAGGAGGTTCGCGCCTATTATCAAAGCGTCGCCGATCCGCGCGATCCCAATGAGGTGGCCGCCAGTCTGGCGCGGGCCCAGCGCCGGCGCGCCGACAAGGATGCGGCACGAGAGGCAGGGTTGCGGGCAACCGAAAACCCGGCACTGGTTCGGAGCGGGAAAGACGATCCCGACAGCCGTTAAGAGCCCCCTGCCCGGTGACTTATTGGAATCTGACGGGACTTCCGGTGTCATTTTTGGCGTCTGGAAAGACCTGGTTTTCGGGCGGATGTGCGATAACGCGTTGGATGTTCGATGGCCGCGTGCCCGCCAACCAATGATGCGGCATGCCCAAGCACAGGTGTGCCTGCGCTCACGAACGCGGAAGAAACCTTATCTATAAGCGCCAAAGCCGACATCGTGCGACATGGCTCCTGGGGATGGAACCACCATCCATCCTCCAATACGCTGGCCATCCTAACTGTTTCGGCGCAGCAAGAGGCTGTTGCGGATGCGTTCGATTTTCTCCCGGGCCGCGGGGTCCTGGGAAGCGCCCTTTAGACCCTGGCGCACAAAGACCAGGATCAGGAGAAAAAAGCCGCTGCCAAGCACGACGAGAATTGCCATCAAAAGGGGCGACCGTCCCAGGCTTTCAACCGAAACCTCGGCACCATCGATCGGCATTTCGGTTGCCGCCATTTCGTCATTGAGGGCCTGGAGTCGTGCGCGGTCGGCAGCGCGCCCTTCGAGCATTTGGGCAAGTGCGAGTGCGCCCAGCGCATAGTCCGATCCCTCGACCTCATCATTACCCCCAAGATCGGCCTCAAGATCCGCGATGACCTGCGAGCGGAGCGCAATGGACGCTCTTACCTCGTCAATCCGCTCTGCGGTACGGGCTTGAGACGGCGCGATCACGCCGGCATTGGCTGCCTCGGTGATGATATCGCCAATCTCATCGAGCGCGGTCCGCAACTCTTCAGGTGCATCTCCAACCAGCGAAAGGGTGCTCGCCTGACCATCTCCCCTCGCTACAATAACGACGCCGTCTGAGACACCATCTGCCAGTCCGACGTTCGGGACCGCCAGTTGGTTGTCTTCGCTTCCCTCCCAAAGGGCTGCAATCTCGTCGGCAGCAAACGGCACGGTGATGCTGGCGCGGTAGTGATGGCCACCAAGAGAGAGAAAAGTGAAGGCTGCAACACCCAGCGCAAGCGGCACCAATACAAGCAACAGCCAGTTCTCGGCGATCGTTACGCCCAGATCGAGCAGGCTTATTTCGTCGTCTTGCATGTTGTGATAACCCCTTTGGCAATGCTGGTAATGTCATTGCCTTTTTGCCGGCCAAGTCAAGTTGATCGCAAGACTGCTGGCGATTTTGGCCAGGAAATCCCCATGTCCCGCCAAAAATTTTGCGAGTTGACGCGAAGAGTCTCTTCGGCATCACCTCACCGCCCTTTCACTGCCACGGATTGACCTCGACGTTTTCGACATAGCGCGCGACAGTATTGGACGACCGCCAGCCGCCCACCGACATGATTGCGAGCAAGCCGACCCCGCGCTTTGCCAGCGTCTGTGCGGAACCCACGCGCAGCGAATGTCCGCTTACTTTTTTTGCAATTTCAGGGTCGTAGGCCATGCTGGACAAGCGCTTGAGAACCCGCCCCACGGCGGCGGGATGCAAATAGCGCGCGCCGATCTTGCCTTTGTAGATTGGCCGCAGCAATGGGCCGCGCTCGAGACCGGTCATCTCCAGCCAGTGCTGGACGAGGCGGGTCGTCTCAGCCGACAAATGTGCAATGCGCCCCAGCCCGTCTTGGTCGTTTTTGGCGCGTCTGACCAGCACGGTGAGGGTGCCAGCATCGCTCATCTGAAAATCTTCAACGCGCAGACCAACGAGTTCGGCCCGCCGGCACAGCGTGTCGAACCCAACCGCCACCATAACCTTGTCACGAAGACCGACAAGGTCGTCGGAACACTTGCCCATCAGCGCATTACGCCGCTCGAATGTGACGCCCAAGGCTTGGCGCGGGCGGCCCGGCCTGGCGCGTTTTGCACGACGCAGCGCCAGCGCGATCGTTTCATGCTCATCGATGTCGTTGAACCCCGCAAGGCGATGGACTTTGCGGATTGCGCACATCTTGCGCTTGATTGAACTGATTTTCAGCTCCTGGCTTTGCGCATCTATAAAGCGGGCCACCGTTTGTGCACTGGCCGGCAAAGCGCGGAGCCGCTTGCGGCGACACCAACCGGCGAACGCTTCGAAATCCCTGATGTAAGACTTGATCGTTGAAGACGCATAAGCGCCCTCCAGCCGATCGAAATGGTGACGCCAGTTCATTTGCCCACCCCCAGAGCGGCAACAATCTCGTCGGCGTCGAGCACTTTTTTCTCGAGCAAGATGTCCGAAAGCTCGAGGATCTTTGCCCGTTCGGCATAAACCAGGGCGCGGGTTTCCGCCATCAGCCATCTCAGCCTCGCCTCGAGCCATTCACCATCGAACCGCGCCATCACGCCATTACTGTCAATCGTGCCAAGCCGGTCATAAAGACCGAGTTCGAGCCGTCCCCGGCGCAACAGGTTGCTCGCAAATGCGAGATCACCCACCGCGCCCGAGGATGCACCACCGTTAAAGATTTCATCGGCAACCCGCCCGGCCAAAGCAACCTTCACCCGATCTTCGAGCATGTGCCGGGTCATCGGCGCATCGCCCCAGTCAGATTCGGTTGCGCCCGCACTCATGCCGGCTGACACTATTGTGACCGAGTTCACATGTGCGCCAAGCCGGTGAGCGATCAGCGCGTGTGCCGCTTCATGGCGCGCAACGATCTCCAGAGATGGGCCATGGCGCTCCGGCGACAGGTCCATGCCGGCGTGCAGATCGGCGGGCACCAGCGCCCTGCCCGCCCGCCGCGCAAGGGCGCGGGCCTGTTTTACGCCCGCGGCCAGATCGGCCGGGGCGCGGCCAAGCGCCAGGCGGGCGATTGCTTCAAGCTCGCCGTCATCGATTGCCGTACCGCAATAAAACCGCAAAACGTTGTGGACTTCATGAACGCTCGCGGGCGGACGGACCGTGATCTTCTGCTCGAGCCGGCCGCCGCGGATCAGGGCGGTATCGAGATGGTTGTAGTGATTACACGCCCCCAGCAGCAGGATCGGGCGCCCGGACTTGCGCACGCGATCGATCTGCAACAGCACAAGATCCACCAGCGTTGTCCACCATTCACGGTGGCTGGCGTCCATTGCCGAGCGGTCGGGGATCGACTGCAATTCATCGAGAAACCCAATGCTGAAATCGTGGGTCAGGAGATCGATGAAGAATTCGGTTGCGGCACGGGTCACACCGCCCAGATGGCCATCGGTCGATGAAAACCATGTGGGCACGCTCGTGCCGACAAACCGCCAGCCGGCACTTTGGGCAAGCACCTCGCCGAGCAAGGACTTGCCGGTGCCCGGCGGGCCTTCGAGCACGCCGTAGCGGATGTCGTCGGCTTTGATCTGCCCGCGCCGCAGCGCTGCCAGATCATCGCGTAAGGTATCGGCCCACTCACGCACCTCAGCAACCAGCGGCAACGCGGCAAGCTTGGGCAGGTCGGAATTGGCGGTGCGCGCGGTGGGGCCCGATGCGGCGCGGCGCAAACGCGCTACGGCCTCCACTGCCGACTTGGCGTTGCGAATGGCCGCCATCACCGCAATGGGAGAGAGCGTTGCGATATCTGTCCGGGTCAAACCCTTGGCGCGCTCGCCCGCAACTGCATTAATGGCGCGGCGCACGACGCGAACATCGATGCCCTCAACTTCGACGATCCGATCGGCCGTTGCCTGCAGGTCTTTTGAAATCACACTCGGATCGTATGTTATGGCGACCACCGAACGGCCGTCGGCCAAATAGTCGAGACATTGATTGTTGGAGGCATCGATCGAGCGACGCCGGCCGGGCCGGATCTGTTCGATGATCGTCCCGGGCAAGATCGAAAGCAGACCGTCGGCGAGAAAGCCCATCCAGTTCTCATTGGGCACGTGAATAATCAGCGCAAAGGCGGTCTCGGATTTGGCGGCGATTTCGGCCAGAAACGGCTTGCCCAGCAGCGCCTGCGCAACAAATTTGGGAAAGACATCAATCGCCGAGCGCTGAATCGGGTCGGGCTTGGACTTGGATATGGACTTGAAAGGCATGGGGTCTCCATCACGCCCCAAAAAAGGACGCGTCGTCGGATTGATTCGGACTTGAAACAAAGTGGTCGGGCCGGTAGGCCCGTGCGGATTTCGGGCCGCTAGACCCGCACGCGCATGGGCGCTGTATCGAGTTTTGCGAGCAGCAAGCGATCGAGCCAGTCCAGCACCAGCTGGGCTGCCGGTTCCCCCTCTGCCGCCTGCCGGCGCAAGGCTTCGCGCAGGGCTGCGGGCACGCCGGTCCTGTCGACTTCCCCCATCACCCCGTGCCGGATGGCGGCCGCAATCGCCCCAGGATCGGGCTCGCCAAGGTTCTTGCCCTCCTTGGCTGCACGCAGGGGCGGTTTGGCCATGCGCGGCTTGTCGAGGTGTTCGACAACGCACAGCTCTGCCTCACCTGGCCCGATGTCGGGCTGGTCATTGGGGTGTTCGGGAGCAAGCGTTTCGGAAACAACCACCTCGGCTGCGATCGGCCCGGGCGTGGCGCCATCGATGCGCGCCAGGCACTGGGCGATCTGGGTCTGCACTTTGGCCGCAAACAGCCCGCGAAGATAATCGAGGGCCGTGCCCAGACCCGGCACCGCGAGCGTCACATCGAGCTCATGTGTTCCGGTGACGCGTTTGTAGGTGTCCGAATTGTCGCAATCGACCAGCAAGGTCGAGACCGAACGGATCGGGAAGCCAAAGCCGCGATGAAACAAGGTGTGCGAGAGCACAAGCCCGGCCGCGCGCATCTTGTCGACCAGTGCATCGATCTGCCCGCGGCCAAAGCTTTTGCTCGTGCGTTTGAGCTCGAGAATGAACGCCTTGCCCGTCTCACGCTCGACGACAATGACGTCGGGGGTATAGTGGCGCCGGGTATAGGTGTCGGGATCGATGCGCAGGCTGGCGATGGCGGCGGCATCGTTTGAGGCAACGGCATTGATCGCGGCCGGGATGAGCGGGAGTTTGAGCCCCGCTTCGATCAGAATGAAACGCTCCCGCGTGCCGAGCAGCAAGCGCATGCCCTCTTCAAACAGACGACCCTCGGACGCGGTGGACGAGCGAAACAGCGCCGCCAATTCGCCATACGGACCGAAAGTGGGATCATCGCGCGAGGTCTCGAAAACGAAACGCTCAGCGACGTTGGAGGCGATGCGTTCGAATTCGGGAGCAAGATCGGCAAAGTCTGAGGGGAGGTCGGGAAAGATAAAATGGGGCATTTGAAAATCCCTTCGAAGGATAAAGGGACATGCTCGCGAGCGTCTCGCTTTTGACCTGGTGCAAAACCATTGGCCAGCCGCGCTCACCTTCACTGCCGGGGCAGCGGGGCGATGGGTCGGAGCATGTCGGGAAAAGGTTTTGCTAGGCCTGGCCGGAGCCGGAACAGGACAAGGTGCTGCACAACGCTTCGGGCGAAGCGAGCACGAGATGGGCAAAACTTTTGCGAAGGGATTCCCCCCATCCTTGGGGGCATATATAGAGTGTCATAGCCGTTGGCCTTTGCACAGAAGGTTACCGGTCAGGTCCTCGTCAGTGCTCGTAACACCGGCGGGGACCGCCCAGAATTCTGGGCGCCGCATCGCGGTCGGGATGACTGCAACCAAGCCAAAATAAGCGGGCTGTTTGAGATAGCAAGAGCCCAATTGCTCTTTGATCGCTTAGGGTTAACCGACAGGGTAAACGTTTGATCGCATTTTAGCGATTCAGCGGCGGCGCACGCCCCTTCGATTTCAGAGCGCGCATCTGAAGAGCTCCAAGCGCTTGTTGGGTGCATCCTTGATCGCGTTGAACCTTGGGTGCGCGCATCGTCTCACCGTCGCAGCACAGCTGGCGTTCGCCTCGACTGCCTTGCTGCCAGCTCAGGGCCCAGCTTCTCCAACTCTGATCTGATATCGTTTCAGTTCAGCAGCGAATCCTGGGCCAAAGCCTTCCGAATCGAGTGGTCGAGGCAGCTGACGGCGGTGAACGATAGCTGCTCAGGGCATGCGCGCAGCTTGCAGTCGGTCGGGCACTCCTCAGGGGGCGGTGCTACACAGAGCGCTTCTGGTAGCCGTCGTGAAATGTCAATCCTGCAGCATTGTTGTCGATGACACTCGACAGATAATCGTTGAACTCAGCATGACACTCTGCCTCCGCGTTGGAGTCTGAGTGACTTCCATGCTGTCGCAGGACCCACCCACTACCCTTCATGCCGCACCAAGGGGGTGTTCTGCTCCTGTGGCTCGGTGGCAATGTAAGGTTGTTCTTCCCCTCGGACTTCACGGCGAGAGTGGCAGGTTTTGGTTTGCGCGCAAGATGGACTAAACGGCCGAAGCAGCGGCGCATTGCAGTCTGGCGAAATCGGGGCCGGTTGCGGACCGACTGTTTTTGGCAAGGAAGTGTGGAAAGCCGACATTCGGGTTTTATCGCCGTCTTTGGGCGTTGAATGCGATTTAGCATTTCCTCCGAAGTAGACGTTGCGCGTTTATCGTGCCGAGCGGGGTTAAGCTAGCCGTCCTCGCCAGCCTTGAGACGCTCGATGACACGGCCAACCCTGCTGCGGGTTTCCGCACGCTCGACCCGTAGCCTTAGGACTGCCTCTGTTCTGCGCCCCAAGGCACGAGGAGGTCAAAGTTGATGTACATAATTCGGGCGAGGCTGTTGAGATATGGGGCCGACTTGGCCGGCCCCACTTATTCCGCTAGCGGGAATTGACGATCCAGAAATCCTGCCAATCCTGCAGGCGCGCAAAATCGCTTTCGGTGGTCGTGGAGTCGGTCACGTGAAGCTGGTCCACGATATCGAACACGCCTGAGGGTTCACCTTCCGGCATGCGGGCCTCGGTGTTGGTTGAGAGCTTTCCGTCCGCAAGCTGGGGTGCCATGCCTTCTTCGGTCATGATGTAATGGACGAAGAGCTTGGCGGCATTGGGATGCTCGGTGCCCGCAGCGATCACTGCAACGCGCGGTGTGAGCTGGCCGACGAATGGCTCCATCCCTTCGCAAATGCCCATCCCATATCCATCTTCAACGGCATCACCGAAAATCGCGGCACTCACAAAGCCCATAAAGGGTTCGGCCTGGCCCGGCGCGCCAACGATCGGTCCCACATCGGAATCCGACCGCGTGACGGTGGGATGATTGGCAGCGAAGCGCTTCACCCATTCGGCGGTCGCGCTGGCTTCGTCAGTCTCAAGAGGCTCACCAAAATAATCCTCATAGGCCTGAGCCATCTGATCGTCCGAATTGGTTTCAAGCTGGTTGAACCAGAACATCGTTTCGTTGCGCAGCAACGGATCGGGAATGGCGACCCGGCCTTCCCACTCCGGCTCGGTCAGCGCCCACATATTATCGACGGGGCACCCATCGGTGTGTACGTCGGTATTGTAGGACCAGACCCAAGGATTGAGGCTGGTGATCGCAGGGTTCTGATAGTTTTCCGGAATCGCCTCGGCAAGATCGGGCGGGAACCAGCTCACGCCGATATTTTGCGGCAGGATCTGGGAGGTGACCGAGGGCAGATTGCTCATGTTGAAGACATCGGTCTGCACGTTTCCGGCCGCCGCTTCACGCAAAAGCACCTGCTCTTGCTCTTGGGCGGACATTTTAACGCCGGTCGCTTCGATCCCGTATTTTTCCGAAAAGTTTTCGGCCATGGTCACGATCTTACCGGTCGCATCTATGACGGTGATTGGGCCCTCCTGCTGAGCAGCTTCGATCAGAGCCTCGAGCGAATAGTCCTCGTTGGAAAGACCCAGAGACTCCTGAGCCGGTGCGGCGCTGACGGACGCGATCGCGACCATGGCGGCAAGGCTGATCCCTGACATGAAATGGGCCTGTTTCGGCATAACGAATTCCTCCTTGAGATAAAGGCGTCTCACGGGGTGTGAGACAATGGGATGCGCTCGCCCCTGGCGTCGAACAGATGAAGCTCGGCCGGATCGACCGAAAGTCCAACAGTGTGTTCGATGTCAAAGCGCGGCGCGCTGCCGGCGATGGCGAAAATCTTTTCGCCCTCCACCGAGAGTTCGACGATCCAACTTCCGCCGGTGGGCAGAATGTCCTTGACGACCGCAGTACGCAGGTTCGCAGCGGCCAGAGTATTCGGATCGATTTCAATTGCTTCCGGTCTCAAACCAACCGAGACGGGATAGACTGGGCTTTCACCCACAAGGCCCTTGATCCAGTGCGAGACCGCCGATTGGTCTGCGTCCGAGATACCGATGATGTTAATCGGCAGACTGCCGACGAACTCGGCCACGAAACGGTTCGCGGGACGCTCGTAAATATCGTCAGGGGTGCCCAACTGCTGCAGACGCCCCTCGCTCATCACCGCGATTTTGGTGGCGAGCGTCATGGCTTCCCACTGGTCGTGCGTGACGAAAACGATGGTGGCGCCAAGCTCTTTATGGATGCGCCGCAGCTCCGCGCGCATTTCCAACCTCAATTTGGCGTCGAGATTGGAGAGGGGCTCATCGAGCAAAATCACGGAAGGGTTGAGCGCCAGCATTCGGGCCAGGGCGACGCGCTGCTGCTGGCCGCCGGACAATTGGTTGGGATAGCGGCTGCGATACTGAGCAATGCCGAGCTTTTCGGTAACCTCGGTGATCCGCGCATCGCGCTCGGCCTTGCCAACCTTCTTGAGCTTGAGGCCAAAGGCAATGTTTTCCTCAACGCTCAGATGCGGCCACAACGCGTAACTCTGAAACACCAGCCCCAGTTCTCGCTTTTCCGGTGGCACGAAGATGCCCGACGAAACCGAGACGATGGTTTTTTCTCCCATGGCGATGGAGCCCTCGGACGGGTGCTCCAGCCCGGCAAGCATGCGCAAGGTCGTCGTCTTGCCGCAGCCCGAAGGTCCCAAAAGGCACAGGAACTCCCCGCGTGCGATATCGAGAGAGAGATCGTCGACAGCCTTGGGCCCGCCTGATCCATAGGATTTGGAAATGTGTGAAAGCGTAATCGAAGTCATTATTTGTTACCCAGCCCGTCCGAGAGAGAACTTTTTGTGAGACGCTGCACGCCGACAGTGCCGAAGAAGGCTATGACGCAGATCATCAGCACCACGGCATTGGACGCCTGGGTGTAGCCGTAATCCACGAGCCGGATGGCGTATGTGGTCAGCAGGTCCGTTCCTGGCACCGCGAGCACAACCACAAGGCTGAGCCCCTTGATGCCGGAGATAAAGGGGAGCAGGACGCCCGACACCAGCGCGCCCTTCTGAATGGGCACGACGATCGAGACCAGTCGCCGCCACCAGCCGGCACCAACGATCCGGGCGGACTCCTCGGGATCCTTGCCCAATTGCATCATCGCCGAAATACCCGCCCGCGAGGCGAATGGCATTTGGTCGGCCAAAATGGCGAGCACCAAGATGAGCGAGGTACCGTAAAGAGCTGGCACCGGGCCGCGCGGGACCGCGAACATGGACAGATAGGCCGCCGCAAAGGCAATGCCGGGTACGAGATAGGGCAGAAAGGTAAGATAGCGCAGCAGCGTTCCGGCAATCTTGAGCGGAGACCGCGCCACCGCGATCCCGACCAGAAGGCCAAGAAATCCTGCGCCCAGCGCCGCGGTGCCCACAATCCAGATCGTGTTGAAAGTGGCCCACCAGAAGTCAGGCGTCAGCAATATGCCTTGCCGCAGCGCCGTGGTGTTAAGGTTATGACCGATCCAGAAATCGAGGGTGAAATTGTCCAGCGTGAAAACGCCCGGCATCCGCATGACCGTGGTCAACGCCAGGGCCGTGAGCGGGATGGCCGCGCTGATCAGGAAAACCAGCAGCGCCCATGATGTCGCCAGCGGAGCGAACCGGCCCAGCCGCGTCGGACGGGCCATGGCGCCTTTGCCACCAATGGTCTGAAACCGGGACGCTTCGCGCAAAAGCCGCATGTCGATCAAAATCGAGATGGCGCCCAAGAGCACGATCGTTCCCGCCAGCACGGCGCTCATACCGGCCTGGCTCGATGAGATCGCCCGAAACAGCGAGGTCGCCAAAACGTCATAGCGCACGGGCACGCCCAGAATATAGGCGACCCCGAAATCTCCCAAACATTTGGCAAAGATCAGAGTGCAGGCCGAAACCAGCGAGGGCAGCATGAGCGGCAAAACGATACGGCGCGCCACATGAAAACGGCCGGCGCCCTGGATTCGCGCGGCGTCTTCGAGCTGGACGTCGAACTGGCGCAATGCGTTGCCGAAGAGCAGAATGACGAAGGGCGCATAGTGGAGCGCCAGGATCAGCGTGATGGGCAGTTGCCCGTAAGCGAGCCAATCGGGCGGCGCAAAGCCCAGCGATTCCATCCAACTTGGCGACCCGCCCGTCGTGCGGTTCTTGAACAGCGTGTTCCAGGCCAATGCAAAGGTCCAGGAGGGCAGCATGTAAGGCACGATCAGCGCCGTGGAAAACCAGCGTTTGCCCGGCAGATCGGTGCGCGACAACAGCCAGCCAAGCGGTGCCCCGACCAAAAGGGCAATCACGATGGCGCCGGCCGCTACCGAGAGCGTATTGAACAGGGGAACCCAGAAAATGTCCCGCGCCACCGGCGAGAATAGGGCTCGCTCGAAATAATAGGTCGTGAACGCGCCCTGGGGCAGTCCGGTCCGCATCTGTTCGGCGAACTGGACCTGAATCGCATCGCCCAGCAGCAACACCACCGGACCGGCGATGAGGTAACCAAAGACAACCAGAAGTGCGACCGCCAGCAGGGCAGAGGGGTCTGCCGCCTTGATCTTGAGCCAATAGCGCCATGACGGGCATTGACGTTTTCCACCATCCGAAGACACAGCCGTCCCCGATGGCGATCCACTGGTGGATCCCATGTGTTCACTCGCATTCGTTTGGTTTTCGACGCCTCGACTGAGCCGTCAGCTCAAGGTTTTATTCGATCATGACGCCCACACGTTCAGTGACGGCGCGGACCACAGCCCAGTCGGTTTGGTAATCGATGGGCACGAAATTTGTGTCCCCGTTGAATTCGGCGCGCAATTGGGAGGGAAAGGTGAAATTGAAAAAGCAACTTTGCAGGTCGCGCGCCAAGTGCGGATCGAGATCATGGGCATAGGCAAAGGACGAGGTCGGGAACGGCGCGCTTTCGTAAAGGATGCGCACATCGTCCGGCGCCACCAGCCCCCGCTCCTGCATGCGCTCGAGCACGTCGGACGCCACAGCCGCCATATCGTAATCGCCGCTGAGAAGGCCAAGAATGGAGCGATCATGTCCACCGGACATGATCGGATCGTAATCGAGGTCCGGGACCAGCCCCTGCTCGGGAAAAAGCGCCCTGGGGGCCAGATTGCCCGAGTTCGACGTCGGCGTCGCATGCGCCACCCGACGCCCTGCGAGATCAGCAAGGGTTTCGAACCCGGAATCGGCTTTGACCACCGCGACCAGGCTATAGCTGCGCATTTGATCACCGATGGCCTTGGCCGCAAACGGGATGGCGCCCGCCTGATTGACGGCAACCACCGTCGAGCCGGTCGAAAAGCCGGCAAAATGCAGGCGACCCGAGCGCATTGCGCTAATCTCTGCAGAACTGGACTCGACGGGGTAATAGACGATCTGCCGATTAAGACATGTGGCAAGATGCTCGGTGAAGGGCTTGAACAATTCAGCGTAGACCGCCGGGTCTTCGATGGGCGCATAGGCCCAGACAAGGGTGGGCGGGTTGCGCCAAAGGCTCTCATCGTTGGGACGGTCAGCAAGAAGGTCACCATCTCGGTCGCAATAGGGCAGCTGCCCCGCGCCCATAGGGTCGCATGATGCACCGGAGTCTGCAGCGTGGGCGTGGCCCGGCACCGCCAGAACCAACGCCACGAAAGCGAGGCGCGCGTTCAAATCTGTCTCCTCCACAACACTGGCCACCCATCTTTACGATTTGGTGCGGCCACTGATATTGGCTATCTGTGTAGCCAGTTTTTCCTGTCAGAGTCCTGTCGTGCGGCGCCATGCGCATTTTGCTCCTAGAAGATACCATCGATATCGCCGAAGCCGTAGCCACCAAGCTGGGCCGGGACGGTCACGCCGTCCACCATGTGGCCGATGGCTACGAAGGAGAGGACCTGGTAATCGCAGGGGGGCATGACCTGATTGTTCTGGACATAAACCTGCCCGGACGGGACGGCTTCCAGATTCTCAAAGCGCTGCGCGCCAGTGGATCGGGCACACCGGTGCTCGTCATGACGGCACGTAGCCAGATCGACGATAAGGTCAGCATTCTCGATCTGGGCGCGGACGATCACATCGTCAAACCGTTCGATCTAGACGAACTTGCGGCCCGGGTCCGGGCGCTGATGCGCAGACATCTGGGCGCTTCTGCATCCATTGTCAGCGTTGGAGACTTGGTAATCGACCTCTCTCGCCGGGCGGCGACGGTGAACGGGGTACCACTAGAGCTGGGCCGCCGCGAGTTCGAGCTTCTCCAAGCACTTTCGGCCAGCAAGGGCAAACCGATCAACAAGGAACACATGACGACTGCGCTCTTTGGCTATGACGATGTCGGTTCGCTGAACGCCATCGAGCTCCTGGTTTCCCGTCTTCGGCGCAAGCTTGACGGCTCGAACGTCGAAATCGTTACCCAGCGCGGCGTCGGGTATCTTTTGCGGGAAAAACCGCTGTGAGGATCAGGCGCCCATATTCGCTCGAAAGCCTGATCGTTTTGAGCGCCGCGCTCGTCTTTATCGTCGTGGGCTCACTGCTGATTTTGACCATCCGAAGCAATGCGACGATAGCGGCCGATGAAGCCTTCGACAGGGTGCTCGAAGCCGCCGCGCTCTCGATCGCCGATACGGTCGGTTATGTGGATGGTGAGGTGACGGTAGACATTCCCTATTCCGCTTTCGCCATTCTCGGCACGTCCAGACTGAACCGTATCTTTTACCGGGTGGCCGCGCCCGATGGTGGCATCGTTACGGGCGACCCCGTTCTGGGGCTGGAGATGACTTCTGCTCGCGGTCCGGACATCCGATTTCAGGATAGCGTCATGCAGAATGAGCCGATCCGGCTGGCCGCCGTGAGCCGATACCGATCGGATGCCACAACCGGTGAGGCGGGTTGGATCGATGTTTTCGTTGGCGAAACGCGAGAGGCGCGCGACCAGTTGACCGCCCAATTGACCGCCGACGCCCTCCTGCCGGCCGTCGCCATCGCGCTCTGCGCGTTCGGGATTATTTGGGTGGGGATCAGGCTGGCCTTTGCGCCCCTGAGATCCATCGAACACCAGCTCACCCGCCGAACTCCCTCGAACCTTGATCCCATCAATGAGCATCTGCCGCGTGAAATCGCCACGCTGGCGCGCGCCTTGAATGGGTTTATGGGCCGGCTCTTTGCCGCGCTGGAGGGGTTAAGGCGGGTGACGGCCGATGCGGCACACCAGTTCCGCACCCCGCTTGCGGCCATGCGGCTACAGGCCGAACTCGCTCTTGAGGAGAACGACCCGGCGCTGATCCGCAGGCGCCTAGAGCGCATTCACGCCAACGCAGTCACCACCAGCACCCTGGCCACCCGTCTGCTCGCCGATGCCACATTGCTTCATTCCATAACGGCGGGCGAGACCGAGCCGGTAGATCTGGTGGCGTTGACGAAAACTGTGGTGAACCAGGCCGTCATCGATAGCGGAGCAGATCGGGATCAAGGCCCGGTCTTCCACGCTCCCCAGACCGCGCTTTGGATCAATGCTGATCCCGCCAGTCTGGCTGAAGCCATCCGCAATGTCATCGACAACGCGTTTCTCTATGCCGGAGGGCCGACCAGTGTCACGCTCAAGGCATCAGCCAACACCGTCGTGCTTGAAATTTGCGACCGGGGGCCGGGTATCCCGGCTGACCGACGCGAGCGGGTGTTTGAGCGTTTCGAACGCGACACCGACCATCCTGGCGGCACGGGCCTGGGCCTGGCAATCACGCGAGACGTGATCTCGGCGCTAGGCGGCACCGTGGCGTTGATGAGCCCAGCCACAGGAGGGCTTTGCGTGGTCATCTCGATCCCTGGCGCGTCACGCCCCAACCGATCGTCTCTTGAAACCCGCCAGCATTATTGCCTTGCCCTTCTGGTCGCAACGGTCGTGCTTACAGCCTCACCCTGGACAAGCGAGCCCGTGCGGGCCCAGGCTGATTTAACCCTGACAGCGCCTTTGACCGATCAGCGTGTCCAGCCCTTATTGGATGCGGTTCAGTCACAGTTTGGCGGTATCAATCTCACCTACCAACAAGCGCGCAGCGCGCAGGTGGTCGCTCGATTGTCCGCCGGTGCCCCGTTCCCCCCCAATCTCGTGATTATGCCCGCGCCTGATATCGCCGTTGCCATCACCAATCAGGGTCACGTTGCCCCGATGCGGATCGAGCCGGCTGGCATGCCATCGGGCGGGCAAAGCTCTTGGCGCAGCGAATTGTTCGCGCTCGCCTTCGATCCGGCTGTTATTCTGGTTTCAAGTCAATGGGCGCAGACCAACGCTCTTCCCACCTCGCGCCTCGATCTGGCCCAGGCGCTTGAAACCCGTGAAGACCTGCTCAGACGCATCGGTATCGTCAACGTTGGGATCGATGCCGTGTCCTACACATTGGCTACCCAGGATAGCCTGCGCTCCCCGCTCTACTGGCGTCTGGCCGCAGCGTTCGGTTCGGCCCAAGCGCGGATTTACGATACGGGTACCGAACTCGTAGCAGCTTTGCGACGGGGCGAGATCGATCTGGCCTATAACGTTCCGCTCTCGGAAGTGGTCGCCACCGGTGCATCTGACTTTTATGAGATCGTCATGCCGCAAGATTATGTGCTGGCGCTGCCTTGGACCCTGTTTGCTCCGGAGCACGCGTGGTCCGTCCATGCAGAACAGATTGCAAATTTCCTACTCTCCGAAAGAGGCTTGTCGTTGGTATCCCGCCTTCTATGGGGCACGCAACGCGCCCCGGCCCTAGACGCCGATTATCAACGTATTGCCATGGGGCCAGAACTGTTGGTCTATCTGGATTCCATCAAACGCAGCAATTTTCTCGATGCCTGGTTCGAGTTGGTCACCTCGCCCTGACCGGATGCCCTGAAATCAAGCTGCCTCCTGCGAAGGGAAAGTCTCACAAGCACAAATGTTTGGGGGAAAGAGTAAGCTGCACGAAGCGGTCATCCATAGTGAGAATGACCGCTCCATGTTCAGATTTCGGTCCGTTCAGCCAGAAGCAGAGCATCCTCGATGTCTACGCCGAGATACCGAACAGTGTTCTCGATCTTAGTGTGTCCGAGCAGGATCTGTATGGCTCGTAAATTGCCAGTTGCCTTGTAGATCATCGCCGCTTTCGTTCTTCGAAGGGAATGGGTGCCATAGTCCGATGAACGAAGGCCAATGGCTGTGACCCACTCGTCTACCAAACGGGCATACTGCCGCGTGCTCATGTGATTTGCATGGTCGACGCGGCTTGGAAAAGCGTAATCACCGACAGTGCCCCCTCGTCTCTCGAGCCATAAGAGTAGGCTGGCACGCACATCGCTGGTCAGTTCGAATTGGACCGGACGTCCGGTCTTCTGCTGAACCACCATTGCCCGCGTTCGAATTTCCGGCCCTGCGACCAAGTCACCTGTCTTGATCTTGACCAGATCGCATCCCCGGAGCTTGCTGTCGATGGCGAGATCGAACAGCGCACGGTCTCGAACTCGTCCTTCCCGATCCAGGAAGAAACGGATCGCCCAGATCTGCTTCTGAGTCAGGGGACGCTTGGTCCCCACAGTCTTGCCTGCATTCCATGCAGCCCGTCCTCGGGCTGCAGCATCATATCGTGAGTATACCATCGGAGTTCTCCTTTGGCCGTGATTGGCCAAAAGTGAAACGCTGAGACCGGCAGCTGCGGGGCCGGAACCGGACTGACCGGTTCTATCAAAAAAACGGAAAAAGCTGCCATTAAATTGCAAATATTGCCAACTTCATGGCCCCCCAGGTCCTAATTGGCCCGCTAGATGAACTTTTCCCAATACTGCTTCACCGTGCTCATGTCGTGCAGTTCAAACTGCCTTTTGAAGATACTGGGCCTTTACACTAGGGCAAAGGCCGCAGAAATCAGATCGGGTAGTGGATGTGGCCGTCTTGGACGGTGACCCAGCGTAATTCCGTAAACTCGGCGATGCCCCAATTGCCGCCAAACCGGCCATAGCCGGACGCTTTGACGCCGCCGAACGGCATTTGCGCCTCGTCGTGGACGGTGGGGCCGTTGACGTGGCAGATGCCGCTTTCGATGCGTCGGGCGACCGACAAAGCACGGTTAACGTCCCGACCGAAGACTGCTGACGACAGGCCATATTCGGTGTCATTGGCGACACGCACGGCTTCATCGACCGAGCCCACGCGGACGACCGTAACGACGGGACCAAACGATTCTTCACCATAGATGCGCATCGAGGGCGTGACCTTGTCGAGCAGGGTCGCATCCATGATGGTGCCGTCGATGCGTCCACCTGCAGCGAGCGTGGCGCCCTTGCTGGTGGCGTCCTTGATCAACTGATCGAGACGCTGGGCGGCAGAACCATCGACCACCGAACCGAGCGGTGTATCGCCTTTGGTCGGATCGCCGGCGACGAGGGTTTTCGCCTTGGCTGCAAGCTTTTCAACGAAAGCGTCGGCAATCGAGTCCTGAACGACGATGCGTTCGGTGGACATGCAGATCTGACCCTGGTTCATGTAAGCGCCAAAGGCCGCAGCTGCGACGGCTTCTTCGAGATCGGCATCGTCAAGGACGACAAATGGCGCCTTGCCGCCAAGCTCGAGAAGCGCGGGCTTCAAATGCCGTCCAGCTTTCTCTGCAATAATGCGACCCACGCGTGTGGAGCCAGTGAAGTTCACACGGCGCACGGCCGGATGGGCAATGAGAGCCTCGACGATCTCGCCGGCGTCTTCGGGGGCATTGGAGACCGCATTCAGCGCGCCCTTGGGCAAGCCGGCTTCCAGCAGGCATTCGACGATCAGGCGATGCGTGCGCGGGCAGAGCTCCGAGGTCTTCATGACCACAGTATTGCCGCAGGCAAGCGGCGTGGCCAGCGAGCGGACGCCGAGGATGACCGGGGCGTTCCACGGCGCCATGGCGAGGACGACGCCTGCCGGCTGGCGTACAGCCATGGCGAGGCTGCCCGGACGATTGGACGGGATGATCTCGCCCTTGATCTGGGTAACGAGGCTGGCCGCTTCGCGCAGCATGTCGGCGGCGAGCATGACGTTGAACATCGCCCAACCGGCCGTAGCGCCGATCTCGGCGCCCATAGCCTCGACAAATTGCGGACCGCGCGATTCGAGCACGTCCGCCGCCTTGAGCAAAATCTTGCGCCGCTCTTTCGGAACGGTTTTCGACCATTCGGGGAATGCGGCAGCAGCAGCATCTGCGGCACGCTGGGCATCCTCTACGGTAGCGGCGGCGGCACAGGTCGCAACCTCGCCCGAGATGGGGTTGAGCCGTTCGAAGACGGCACCGCCGGTGGCGTCTTGATCTTCATTGGCAATGAGCAGGCCGAGCTGGTCCATCGCTAGTCTCCTTGTTTGACATCAGGCGGCGGTGCCGCCAAGGAATGCCTGTTGCACCGCAGCGTCGGTCTTGAGCGCTTCGGCGGTGTCCGATCCCACGATGTGACCAGCCTCCAGGAGGTAGCCGCGATCGGCGATCGAAAGTGAAATCGATACGTTCTGTTCGACCAAAAGTAGCGCCACACCTGTCTTTTGCACACGCTTGAGCGCGGCGAACAGTTCGGTGACGACGATTGGCGCCAGCCCGAGGCTTGGCTCGTCGAGCATGAGGTATTTGGGGTTGCTCATCAGCGCGCGCCCGATGGCGACCATTTGCTGCTCGCCACCCGACATGGTGCGCACCATCTGGCGCTTGCGCTCTGCAAGGCGGGGGAAAAGATCGAAGATGAGCGCGTTGCGTTCAGCTTCGGTCGCGCGGGCGCGTTTGGGATTGGCGCCCAAAAGAAGGTTTTCCTCAACGGTCAGGTCACCGAATACGCCCCTGCCCTCTGGAACCAGCGCGATACCGGTCTCGGGGATCTTGTGCGACGGCGTGCCGAGCAGCGATTGGCCGTCGAGCGATATTTTCGATCCGGCTACGGGACGGGCCAGCCCGCCGATGGCTTTCAGGAGCGAGGATTTGCCGGCGCCATTCGCCCCAAGGATCACAACCGTCTCGCCCTCGGCGATTTTGACGGACACATTTTCCAATGCAAGATGGCGACCGTAGCGCAGCGAGAGGGTTTCGATCTCAAGCATGGCCGTCTCCCAGATAGGCGGCGATCACCGCCGGGTCGGCAAGAACATCGTCCGTTGGTCCCTCGGCGATTTTCGAACCGATGTTCATGACGACGGCTCGCGTACAAAGGGCGCGAACGGCCTCCATGATGTGTTCGACCAGCACGATCGTCATGCCACGCGCGCGCAACGACACGATGAGGTCGATGCCGACGCGCAACTCGGTCGGATTGAGCCCCGAGAGCCATTCGTCGAGGAGGAGAAGCCGCGGTTCGGCGGCCAGCGCGCGGGCGAGTTCCATGCGCTTCTGGTCGATATAGGTCAGATCATCGGCATGCTCATGGCCACGCCCCGAAAGCCCGACATCGGCCAGGAGCATATCGGCACGGTCCTGTGCTGCGCTGCCCCAGAGCGGGTTGGGCCGAAAGGCCAAAGCGGCGATGACGTTTTCGGCAACGGTCAGCGATGGCAAAATCTTGACGAGCTGGAACGTGCGCGACACGCCTTTATGCGCTATTTTGTGGGGCGGCAGGTTCGAGATCGTTTCCCCGGCCAAAGCGATTGTTCCCGCCGTTGGCGTTAAGGCCCCCGAGATCATGTTGAGCACTGTAGTCTTGCCGGACCCATTGGGGCCGAGTAGCGCGACGATCTCACCCTCGGCGACAGAAAAGCTGACATCGTTGACCGCGGTCAGGCCGCCGAACTGTTTCTTGAGATCGATGATTTCCAAAAGCTTGTTCATTGAGCCACTTCCTTGCGCCGTGTGCGCTTCAGAAGATCTTCGGCGAGCGCGAGTATGCCGCGGGGGACGATGAAGACGATGGCGATAAACATCAGGCCCAGAATGATCGAATAATGGTTCGGGAAATTGGCGCTGAGCCATTCGAATAGCAGGAACAGCGGGATCGCACCCAGCATCGGACCCCAGAGCCGGTTGGCTCCACCCAGCAAGGCCATGATGACCGTGAGGAACGAGATCGTCGGATTAAAGACGATGGCCGGCTCGATATAGGTCCAGCGCGGTGCCTGGATGGCGCCGGCCAGTGTGATGATGGTCGCGCTGATGGCAAAAAGGACCAGCTTGAGGCGGGAGATGTCGATGCCCGTATGGGCAGCAACAGTCTCATCGTCGCCAATGACCTTGAGCGCCAGACCGATCCGCGAGCGCGATATCAACCAGCCGATCAACAGCGTTATGGCGGCAAGGCCGAGAAGCTGCCAGTAGATGTGTTCGGCTGTAATGGGCAGGAAGATGTAGCGGCCCAGCGTGCCGGTGACGTTGACTTCATACCAGGTGACGAGCTGACGGACCAATTCGGCCAGCCCGAAGCTGAAGATCACGAAATAGATGCCGGCCAGTCGCAGCGTTGCGAGCCCGACGACGAGCGCCACAGCCAGGCCTATGAGGCCGGCGACGGCGAGGACCAGGGGATAGGGCAGCGTTTCGCTGAGTACTGCGACGGTGTATGCGCCGATGCCGAAGAATGCGACGGTGGCCAGCGAAATGTAGCGTGTGGGACCGGAAAACAGCGCCCATGCGCTGGCAAGAACCACATACCCCGTCATACCGAGCAGAAGTCCGACGCCATAGGCGCCAATCTGTGTGGGAATGAAGGCCAGGGCAGTGAGCGCCAGGCTGATAAGGATAAAGCCGATGATAGTGCGATTCATCGTCCGGTCGCCTTTCCGAACAGACCTGAAGGCTTCCAGAGGAGCACGACGAGGAAGATGAGATAGGTCGAGGCCAGCGTCAGTCCGGGGTCGACATAGGTGGCGACGAAGGTCTCGACGAGCCCGAGCAGGAGGCCGGCGACCAATGCGCCCATGAGATTGCCTAGGCCGCCCATGATGACGATTACCAGCGCTTTCATGGTGAAGACCACGCCCATCGAGGCGTTAAAGGTCTGGTACATCGAAATCATCACGCCACCCGAGGCGGCCAGCATGGTGCCGAGCGCAAATGCGAAGCGGGCCGTGCGGTTGACGTTGATGCCGACCAAGGGAGCGGATTTCGGCGCGACGGCGATGGCGCGGATGGTCGTACCCCAGCGGGTGCAGGTGAGCACGAAAAACAGCGCTCCGCCGATGACGATCGCCAAGACGAAAGCGAGCAGCCGGTTTGCGGCGATGTTGGCGCCAAGAATGTCAATGCCGAAGTTAAGGTAGTTGTAGCTCGTGTAGTTCGAGCCGAAGGTCACCAGCATCACGCCCTGGATAACGAACAGCAGGCCAAAGGTCGCCAGGATCGAATCTACTTCCAACGTGCCGGTCTTGGACGATCGCTTGACCAGCGGCTGCATCATAACGCCATAGATCAGATAGCCGAAGGCAAAGGCGCCGGGGAGCACGACAAGCATGCCCATCAACGGGTTGATGCCGAAGGTGGAAAACAACAGGAAAGCCGAGAACGCAGCGAAGATTGTGACCTCGCCATAGGCGAGGTTCATGATCCGCGAGATGCCGTATTGCAGCGTGAGGCCCATGGCAACGAGCGCATAGGTGCCGCCAAGCACCAGTCCTGAAATGAGCGCAGTCGTCAGCATGTCAAACCCTTCCGCCGCCTGAGGGACGATGTGGTCAAACTGATATCCGATTTTGGGGACGGCCCTGCCCTAATGCGTTTGGGTAGGGCCGTGTTTCTTACTGGCCCGACCAGGGCTGCTTGGGCAGTTGGATGTCGCTGGCGCCGTCAAGATCGGACGGCTCGATGGCAACAAACACGCCATCCTGCCACTGACCTGTCCACCAGAGGTCGCGAAGCTGGTTATCTTCCAGCGCCGTCTCGCCAAGGATTGTGGTGAAGGTGCCCGTGGCGAGCTCCTCTGCCACTGCGTCGCGATCGAGCCCGACGCGGCTGATGGCTTCCTCAAGCATTTCAAGACCAGCATAGGTCATCTGCGAAGCCCAGAAATCGGGAGCCTGGCCGATGAAGTCTTCGTGGCGCTGACGATAATCCATAAGCGCTTCGTTCGAGGTGTCGATACCACCAAGGCTCAATACGCCCTCGGTATTGTCGCCATTAGCGGCGAGGTAGGTCGGGAACGGGGTGCCGACGCCGAGGTAGAAGACGTTGGGATTAAAGGACGCGACCTGGGCCTGTTGCGTCAGGGCAAATGTGTCAGGGGGATAAGAGAACGCGACGAAACTGTCGGCACCCGAAGATTGCGCCTCGTTGATCATTGGCGAGAAATCGGTGGTGCCCGGCGGGTATGTCCGGTCCATGACGATGTTGAGCCCGGCTTCGGCAAAAGTTTCGCGGGCGGCATTGATGAGATCGATACCAAACCCGTCGGCCACCGAAATCACTGCCACATCGCCATTGATTTCGCCGGCTTCTTGCGCGGCTGCAAGAACATCGGCCAAGGCGCCTGCGTAATCGGCGCCCCCGCCCAGAAGCCAGAAGCTGCCCGGCCAGCGTTCGGCAAACTCGGGTGCGCGATCGGTGACGGCGGCCGAGGCAATCAGCGGATAGCCAAACCGATCGAGCAGCGGTGCGACGGCGAGGTTGAAGCCCGTGCCCCATGGAGAGAGCACGAAGTCGACTTCGTCCTGCGTAACCAGCCGCTCGACGGCGCGCACGACTTCTTCAGCCGAGGAGCGATCGTCGTATTCGACGACTTCGATGGGTAGGCGCGAACCGTCCGGAAGTTCGAGACCGCCTGCTTCGTTCACTTCATGAACCCAGAGGCGATAGTTCGGAATGGTGGTGATACCGGCGCCGCCTGCATTGGCACCGGTGATGGAGACAGCATAGCCGATCTTAACCGATGTGCGCTCTTCCTGCGCGGAAACGGCAAAGGCGCTAACGCCGGCCATCAGCGTTACGGCAGCACCAAGGGTACGCAGGGCGCCCCTGCGGGTAAACAATGTCATGGAAATCCTCCTCATGCCCCCAATCGGGCGTCGGGGCACTCGTAAGACTTTTCGTCCCTTCGAGCGCCTGACATGACGCTATCTCAAACCTCCAGGGAACAAGAATAGACTTTTTCGGGAGAAACTTGTACTTTTCTGGGAACTAGGAGAGGCGCGATGCGATCAGTTCAAATGGAAGCGACGCGCCAGCGTCTCGATCTTGCCCAGGAAGTCGAGAGCCAGTCGATCGCATCGACACTGGATACGACTCAGTGGAGCCTGAGGGGGCGGCGCCACCGCATTTTCGTCCTCGTGTCGGGCACCGGCGAGATCAGCTATCAAGGTGAGACGGCGGCTCTTCAGGCGCCAACCCTAGTCTGGGTGCCTACGGGGAAGCCGGCTCAACTGACGCTTTACGCAGGATCGCGCGGCGCGTGGCTCGCCATTTCAGATGCCGTGCTGGGTCAGATGACCCTACCCGGCAATATCGCGGAAGACATTCGCCGCCTTTCCCAGCGCCCACAGCTGGGAACCCGTATCGAACGTGACGTCTCAAGCCGATTGGCTACGTTGATATCGAATATGGAGGCTGAGCTGCGCGAAAACCGGGCTGGCGCTCATGAGATGATACACCATCAGCTGGCGATCGTTTTGATTATGGTCTGGCGCACATCAGATCTGAGCACAACGGTGCCCCGCCCAGCGCCGCGAGCCATTGTGAGCGGTTTTTTGCATCTGGTGGATCACCAGATGCGCGGGCATTGGACGGTCGGCGATTATGCGCGTTATCTTGGGGTGAGCACCGACAGACTCAACAGTGCCGTCCAGCGCGCCACAGGCCAAACCCCGCTCGGCCTGATCCATTCGCGCCTGATCGCCGAGGCCCGCCAGATGCTTGAGAATTCCGGCATGCAGGTCGCCGAGATCGCCCTGTCGCTCGGCTTTGAAGATCCGGCCTATTTTTCTCGCTTTTTCAAACGTCTTAACGGAAAGGGCCCTCAGCAGTACCGACAGGAAATGGCGCGCAAACACCTGGACGTCGCGTCCTCTTTTGCGGCCTGGCCGTGAGGCTGAAGCGCCAATGGGGAAGACTCGCTCTGGGCGCGTCATAGGGGGCCTTCTTCCTATTGGCCAGCATTTCCAGCGGCCCGTTCCCAGCTGACCGTTGGGTTCCAAATAATACGGCGGGAGCGGGCCGACTCCGCGCTTCATCGCCGTTCAAGGCGATGTTCTAATCGTTCAATACCACCTGAGACCAAACCAGACCGCTCAGCAAGGCTCATCGTTACGTCAGTCGCCCCACCCTACAGATCATCGATAACCTGCGGTCACCGCACTCGACAGATCTTTCGGCAGGACCACAACAGGAAAACGTGTTCGGTGAGGCTAAACGGTAAGGACCATGTCGCCCAACACTTAGTCGAAAATGGCAGGCAGCCTGGACATTGGAAGATTGGGACGGGCGATAACGCCGATGCATTGAGAGATATTTTCGGTCGTATTCGCTAGCGGTCGACGTTCGGACCCTGCGTTGAGCGGCAGCTTTTGGGAAAGCGCAAAGACAACTTGAACGACCGAAATGGGGGCGCTTTGCCGACTGGCGCAATCGGGGCCCAATGCTGACAGTCCGGTGCTAGCGAGAATGCTGGACAAGCGGCCATTCAGGATCCGACCCCGCGCGAGTCGTCTTTGATGGTATCCGGTGCCCCAAACCTGAAATAATGATTGGACGGGAGTCGTCACGGCTTGGGGAACACCTAGGGGCCCTCGCCATAGCCGCCAACGACGGCCTCGCACACGCCGAGTGCGCGGCCAGAAATTCCGCAATGCCGTCAGACTAGGGTCCATACCCAATCAGTTTGTTGAATAGACGCTGCAAATCAGATTCTCTGGCTTTAGATGAGTTCGGAGGTATCGATGAGCAGACTATTTTGGTTGAGTGATGCAGCTTGGGCGGCCATTGAGCCACATCTCCCCAAGAACCAGCCTGGAGCACGTCGAGTGGATGACCGGCGGGTAATTTCGGGGATCGTTCATATGCTCAAGTGCGGCGGACGCTGGGCTGATTGCCCTGCCGAGTATGGCCCCTCGACAACAGTCTACAATCGCTGGAACCGCTGGAGTCGCCGCGGCGTATGGGCACGCATTCTCGCGGCTCTGACCGAACAAGGCTGGATTGCGGAAACCGCCCAGATCGACAGCAGCTATATCAAAGCCCATCGCTGTGCAGGCGGGGGAAAAGGGGGGCGCGAACCAATGCCATTGGCATCTCGCGTGGTGGCCGGACCACCAAGATCCATGCGCTCGTCGACGTTATCGGCAGACCGATCCGCCTCATCCTGACGCCCGGCAATGCCTCGGACATGAAGGGGGCCGATCTGCTCATCGCCCACACGATGGGCATGAAGAGAGTTATTGCTGACCGCGGCTATGATGCCAACCGCCTTCGTTCCACTCTGCGCAACCAGAAGACAATCCCGGTCATCCCTGGCCGCAAGAACCGGAAGCGCAAAATCAAATACGACGAGAAACGCTACAAAGACCGCTGGCGTGTCGAGGCCATGTTCTGCCGGCTCAAGGATTTCCGCCGCGTTGCCACCCGATACGACAAGCTTGCCCGAAACTATCTATCTGCCGTCATGCTCGCAGCGGCAGTCGCATACTGGCTATGAACGAGTCTCGACCCTAGGCAATCTGTACAATGTGCAGGGCAGTGGGATAGTGCTCGGCGCATCCGGATATAAGATCAGTGCATGACTGCATCGAGCAAGCCTAGTGCCAAGCCTTCGGTACGGAATAGGCGACATGCCCGAACATGTTTGGGGCGGCCATTGAGCCGCCCATTTCGTCTTTTTGCGTGAAATTTCACACGCATTCTTGACAAGATACTTAACTAACTTAATTATGTTCCCACACTATCCATGGGAGGCGAAGATGGAACAGGACATTCAATTCGAACCCACGGTGGGACGGGAGGACCTTTTGATTGCTGGCAAGGATGATGCGTTCCGCGAGATGGTGCACAACCTGCTGGCCTTTTCGGCCCGGCTCGAGCAAATCCGCTCCCGATTTGGAGCGTTTGTCGGCCTTTCGGGGGTCCAGTACACTCTGCTCATCAGCATCAGGCAGCTACAGTCGGAACGCGGGGTTGGCGTGCGAGCTCTCGCCGATCACCTCGCGTTTTCCCCGCCATTCGTAACCAGTGAAACGACCAAGCTCGTAAAATTGGGACTTGTGACCAAGACTCCCAATCCCGACGACCAGCGCCGTGTTCATATGCGTGTCTCGGACAAAGGCACTGCTCTTCTGTCTCAGCTGGCGCCCGTACAGCAGGAAGTCAATGATCTGCTGTTTGAACCGGTGAATGCCGCCAACTACGCCCTCGTGCGGCAACTGGCGGCCTCTCTGCGGGCGAGCGCGGAAAAGGCAGTCCTGCTCTCGGACTACCTTGTGGGCACGGAAAGGAGCGATCAATGAGTGCTTCGGCATCCACAAGCATTGATCCCCGCGAAATGCGTCAGGCGCTGGGCCAATTCCCAACGGGCGTCTGTATCGTAACTTGCCGCGGTGACGGCGAAGATTGCGGGATGACGATGAGTTCGTTCAATTCCCTCTCGCTCGACCCCCCGCTCGTCTTGTTCAGCGTGGATAAACGCGCCTTAAGCCTCCCCCATTGGGAGCAGGCCGAGGGATTTGCGATCAACATCCTTTCCGACAACCAACAGGCAATTTCCAACCGATTTGCCCGTGCCGGCTCCAACAAATGGGAGGGCACCCATTTTCACAGAGGGTTTGCCGAGGCCCCCGTTCTGGCCGGCGTCGCCGCCGTCTTTGAGTGTCGTCCGTGGGCAACCCATGATGGCGGAGATCACATCCTCTTCATCGTGGAAGTGATCGAGATGCGCTCAACCCCCGACCGACGCCCCCTGGTTTTCTCCAAGGGACGCTACGCAAAGCTTGAACAAACCCAAGACGTGGCCCCTTGGCCGCTCGCAATTCACTACTGACCCCCCAAAGGAGGACGTCGCCATGGTTAAGACCGGCGCTCAACACATTGCATCACTTAATGACGGTCGTTCCGTCTATATCAACGGCGAACATGCGGGCGACGTTAGCGTCCATCCCGCCTTTCGCAGAACCGTCCAGTCGACGGGCAAGCTATATGATTTCCAGTCGCGTCCTGAAAATTTGGACCTGATGACCTATCAGGTCGGTGAAAACAGTGACTTGAGAGCCAATCGGATTTGGCAGCTGCCCAGGTCATACGGGGAGCTGGTCGAGCGCCGAAAAGCGCTGGTTGCATGGACCGAAATCCATGGTGGCTTTCTGGGGCGAGCCCCGGACCACGTCGCATCGTGTATTTCGGGCATGTATATGGGAATCGACGTCTTCGAGTCCTACGACAGCAACCGCGCCAAGGCTCTGGCCGAATATTATCGCTACGCGCGGGACAATGAGCTCTACCTCACCTACGTGATCATCAATCCCCAGGCTGATCGTTCCAAGGCCGCCAATGAGCAGCAGGATCCGTTCCTTACTGCCGGTGTGGTTGATCAGGATGCCGAAGGTTTGACCATTCGTGGGGCAAAGATGCTCGCGACGGGCGGAATCATGGCCAATGAGGTCTTTGTGACCTGCATCCAGCCCTTGCGTGAGGGCGAAGAGCCATACGCCGTTTCCTTTGCTATTCCCATGAATGCAAAGGGTCTAAAGATCCTTTCGCGCCGCTCGTACGAACAAGCTGCAACCAGCGTCTATGACTACCCGCTCGCCAGCCGGTTCGACGAGAATGACGCTGTCCTATATTTTGATGACGTCAAGGTTCCCTGGGACCGGGTTTTTGTAAACCAGGACACGGCGATGTGCATGAAACAATTCATGGCCACCCCGGCTCACGTCTACCAAAACTACCAGGCCCAGATCCGCCTCATGGTCAAAATGCGGTTCTTGGTCGGTATCGCCCGCAAGATCGCCGATACCAACGGCATCATCAATTTTCCTCCAGTCAAGGAGACGCTGGGAAAGCTGGCCGCCCAGAACAATCTCGTGGATTCTCTCGTTCATGCAATGGAGATCAAGGGACAATCTCGGAACGGTTATTTCATCCCCGACACGCACACGCTCTACTCAGCTCAGGTTCTCACCCAAGAGCTCTATGGGCAGGTCATCACGACTCTGCGCGAACTGGCGGGTGGCGGTCTGATCATGTTGCCCTCATCCGTCGAGGATTTTGCCAATCCAGAATTGCGCGAGCTCATTGGCAAAACCCAGCAATCGCCGACGTCATCGTCCGAAGGCCGCGTGAAATTCTTCAAGCTTGCATGGGACGCCGTGGGCTCGGAGTTTGCTTCCCGTCATAGCCAGTACGAAATGTTTTATGCGGGCGCCAATTTTGTCACCAAGGGGCACAGCTTCCGCTCGTTTGACTGGGACAGCTGCACCCAGTTGGTCGATCGCATGCTCGACAGCTATTCGCTCGAGGACGAGCTCAAGACAACCAAATCATCAGCGGCGTAAGGAACCAAAATGGCTATCAACAAGCAGCATCTTGAATTTTTCCCCGTCGACATGGGCACAGAAGGTTGGCACGTCCCAGCCGGCTATCCTGAGGGAATCGAACAGAAAATTCTCGCAGGCGCTCTCGATGAAGACGCAAAGTCTGGCAACCGCACGCGCCTCTTGCGGTTTGCACCCGGTGTGTTCACCACCAAACCATTCGTCCACGACTACTGGGAGGAAGTCTATTTGGTTTCAGGTGATCTCACGGTGGGGAACGACGAGAACGGGAAAGGTGGTGAGAGCTTCTCACCCAACACCTATGCGTGTCGCCCCCCTGGAGCCTATCACGGCCCCTTCAAGTCGGAGCAAGGGTGTGTCCTGCTCGAAATCCATTACTACGACGAAGACTAACCAAAATGGTGACGCTCTCGGAACTCGCACGCAAACTCGAAAAGGGAGAGGCAACGAGCCTCTCCCTGGTCACGCAGTATCTGGAAACCATCGAGAAGTCCGACGACCCTAATTCGCCGGTATTTCTCGCTCTCGACCGAGACCGCGCACTGGCCGATGCCCAGCGCGTCGATGATCTTCGCGCCGAAGGGAAGTCCCCTTCACCTCTCGCCGGCATCCCAATCTCAATAAAGGCATTGTTTGACGTCGAAGGATTGGTGACGACGGCCGGTTCGACCGTTCTAAAAAGTGCCGCACCGGCCCGACAAGACGCAGAAATCGTCAAGCGGCTGCGGGCGGCCGGGCTGATCATCCTCGGGCACACCAACATGACCGAGTTCGCCTATTCCGGTCTTGGCATCAATCCCCATTATGGAACGCCCGCCAACCCCGCCGATCCCACGACACCACGCATCCCCGGCGGCTCGTCATCGGGCGCAGCCGTCTCGGTCGCCCGAAACATGGCTGCCGCCGCCATCGGCACCGACACGGGCGGTTCTTGCCGCATACCCGCCGCCTTGTGTGGCCTAACTGGTTTTAAACCGACGGCGTCGCGCGTCCCCCTGGATGGGGCCTATCCCCTCTCGAAATCCCTCGACAGCATTGGCCCGATTGGTGCCAGCGTGGAATGCTGCGCGCTGCTTGACGCGATCATGGCCGGCGATCAGCCAGCAGCGCCCGATCAGGTCAAGCCGTCAAAGCTGAAATTGGCAGTTCTGGTCAATTACGTAACCGATGACGTTGAAGCGGCAGTGTCGCACGCATTCTCGGTTGCAATAGACCGCTTGGCAGACGCCGGGGTGACGATTGAAGAAATCAGGCTCGAGGACCTTGACCGACTGCCCGAACTCAACGCGCGCGGCGGTATCGTTGCTCACGAGGCTCTGATGGTCCACCAGGAGCTGCTCGCCTCGTCGGCCGAGCTATACGACCCGCGGGTCAGCGTGCGTATCGAGAAAGCCTTGCAACAGGAACCGGGCGAATATGAGCGCCTTTTGGACATCCGCCAAGAGATGATCAAAGCGGCAAACAGTGCGACCGCGTCCTATGACGCCGTAATATTCCCCACGACGCCTTTCGTCGCTCCGACGCTTGCAGAACTGGAGGATGAACAAGCCTATGGACGCGCGAACCTCTTGGCTCTTCGCAATCCGACAGTGGCCAATTTTCTCGATCGCTGCGCTGTCTCGATCCCGATTCCGGTCGGTGGCGGCATGCCGGTTGGCATGAATTTAATGGGGTCCCACGGTGGCGACAGATCCTTGCTGGGTGTCGCGCACTCTGCCGAAGCGATATTGAGGGGTTAAGCTCGATCAGGCGCGCATGATCTGGCTCGTTGCGTTCATCTGGAAAGAAGCGATGTGTTCGCGCATCGCTTTTTCCGCAACGTCGAGATTGCCCGACTTTATGCCTTCAATGACTGCCGCATGTTGCTCGCAAACCCGAATATTGTGATCGGGTGCCTTGAGCGAGATGAACCAGAACCGCAACGCCTTGTCATGGAGACTGGAGAGCACATCTCCTAGGATACGGTTGCTGGCCGATTGCGTGATCAAGCGATGGAAATCGCGGTCGAGCGAAATGAACTCTTCGATATTGCGGTCCTTGGCCGCCTGCCAGATGGCTGCAAGATTGGCCTCCATCATGTCAATCTCGGCGCGACTTGCCCTTTCGGCCGCCCAACGGACGGCGGCCGTCTCATTGACCATACGCATCTCGATAACCTCCATGAAATCATCGAGACTGACGGGACTGACCACGATCCCCTTGCGGGGCATGACGTCGACGAGTCCATCGACCGCCAACCGGTCGATCGCCTGAATCACCGGCGTTCTTCCTATGTTGAGAGCCTCAGCCAGGTCCGTGACCGTCAAAGGCTGCCCGGGGCGGAGTTCACACGTCACTATGAGCTTGCGTATCTCATCGTAAGCGGTGTCGCGGAGCGAAACCCTTTTGCCAACAGTTTTCATCAAATGTCCTCCGCGCCCATCTATACGGCCTACCCTACATCTTCGAGGATCGCGGTATCGTAGCGGAACGAGATCGTCCGGCTCAGTTTCGGATCCTCGACCTCAGCCTCAAAGCTTGTAAAGCTCCTTACGCCTCCAATTGCCGGCAGCGTGCCGCAAAACATTGCTGTGCCATCAGCGAGCGTGTCGGTGCCTGTATATCGTTTGATCAGATCGCGCGGATCAAGAAGCCCGTCCACACGCCCCTCCTGATAGAGCACGCGTTCGCCATCCTCAATCACATAGCTGCGCAATATCAGTGAGTCCCAGTGGTCAGCGACTTCGCTAAACGGCCATACACGGTCCGCCACTGGCTTGTCGCACATCTGTTTCGAGACCGTCACTCCATAGGCTTCGACTTTGCGATCGGTATGATCGGAACCAAGACCGACGAAGAGGTCTCCATCAGCAGCAATCAAGACCAGCTCGGCTTCGCCGCTCGAATTCTCACCGGTCGCCTGGACGACAGGATCACTGTTCAAGCGGGACGGCGAAACCCTGTAGAACGTTGGTGTTGCTTTGGGCCGCGCGATGCCGAGCGTCTCCAGCTCGGCAATATGATGTTCCATTGCCTCGCGATTGCGACCGGCCCAGCCAGCTATGACAAGAGCGTCGATATCAAACCGTACTGCGCGCTCGCCCGTTTGGCTGTCCACAGTCATATTGAGTGCCACCATTTCGGCTCCTCCTTTGGTTGTAGCGAATGGTCTGCATCACCAAAGATGCTTGACAGCAATCCATGGTAATGATCTTGTGATATTTCACAAGCGTTTTATTTGACCGTAGGGAAAGGTCGACCGCTTGCAAAGGAAGGACAGGGAATGAAACATATCGTACGCACTGCTGGGACGCTGATGGCGTCTCTCGTCCTCGCAACCCAGGCCATGGCTCAGGACAAACCCGAGCAGATCGACGTGGGGGTCTTTACGTTCACTTCTGGTGCTCCAGCAGCCTATGGCCAGCCCGGCGCCCAAGGAGCCGAGCTGATGGTCGACCTGATCAACGCCGCCGGCGGCATTGATGGGGTGCCTCTCAGAGCGACGATCGTTGACGAAGCCCAAGGGGCCGAAGGGGTCATTGCCGAATATCGCCGTCTTGCTGGTGAAACCAGTTATCAGGTGATGATCGCAGCGCTTTCTTCGAGCAACTGTCTTGCATTGGCGCCCGTTGCCGAGCAAATGCAAATGCCAACGATCAGCTGGAACTGCGATACCCACCAGCTCTTTTTGGACCAACAGCTCGACTACACGTTCCGGCCCAATGGGAACACCATTCCCGAATTTGTGGCCTATGTCGCTTACCTGCTTCAGGTCAATCCCGACATCGAACGAGTCGCAATCATTAATCCTGACTATGCTTTTGGTCATGACGCCGCCGAGATCGTTAAGGCGGCCTTCCGCGCCTTTAAGCCCGATGTCGAAATTGTCGCTGAGCTCTTCCCGAGCCTTGGCGCTTCGAGCTACCAGACCGAAGTATCTCGCCTATCGGCCGCTCGCCCGGACGCCATCTTTTCCAACCTCTGGGGTGCAGATCTCGAAAACTTCGTCCGTCAGGCCCAGCCGCGCGGCCTCCTCACGCAAAGCCAGACTGTCCTGGCGCTCGGCGAGACCATCCTCCAGCGTATAGATCTGCCAGACGGTGTGATCGTTGGCATGCTCGGTGACGGGTATTGGCTCACACCCGACGCCCAGGCCAACGAGGATACCGTGGCCTTCGCTGAGGAATATGCGACCCGCTTTGGCGAGTATCCGGTATTTCCCACCATGAAAATGGCCAATAGCTTCATGGTTATGAAAGCGGCCTATGAAGCCGCGATCGAGGCCAATAATGGCGAATGGCCTTCACGCGATGAGATCGCCGCAGCGCTGGAGGGCATCGAAACTGCGACGTTTACAGGCACTGCGCGTCTGCGCGAGGACAACGACGGATACGTTGATCAGGTGATTGGCGTCACTGGACCTTCGGACACCTACGACTTCTCAGTCATCACCAATATGGTGCGGTACGACGGCGAAGCCCTGATGGCACCTTTGGGAGAAGATCCGATTGCGTGGATCGAGACCCTCACACCAGAGTTCCTCGAGACGCTTCCCGAGCCTGGCTCCTATAACTAACGGCGTGCGCGCGGAGCCTTGTCCTTTTGAGGGGACCGGCTCCGCGCCACCGGCACCCAAGCGGTGCAGACCTCACGGATGGACAAGATATGCTTGATATGGCCTTGCCGCTGATCATGGACGCACTTGCCAACGCCGCGCTTATATTTTTCGTGGCCGTCGGCCTGACTCTGGTCTTCAGCGTTCAGCGCATCCTCAATGTTGCCCATGGCAGCTTCTACTCAATTGGAGCCTATATTGCCGCCAGCATGGGCCTTTGGCTCATCAGCGCAGGCCTAAACCCTTGGCTTTCTTTCCCTGCGCTGCTGCTGAGCGCGGCGCTCGTTGCCATGGTCCTCGGTCCGCTTGTCGAACGCACGCTGATACGTTGGACATATGGCAGGCATGAAGCGATCCAGATCCTGGTGACGTTTGGTCTATTCCTGATCCTGGAAGACCTTCAGCGCCTCGTTTTTGGTGTGCGCTCAATCTATCAGGACACTCCCATGGCGCTTCTCGGGGTAACTGAAATTGGCGGAATCTTCTATCTCAATTATCAGCTGCTCCTCATCGTGCTCGCGCTGGCTGTTCTGTTCGGCATGCGGTTTCTCATCAAGCACACCCGCCTGGGCCGTTTGCTTGTCGCCGTTGTCGCCGACCGTGAAGTCTCCCTCGCTATGGGCATCAACACCGACCGCGCCTTCGTGATTGCCTTTACGCTTGGGGTGTTTCTCGCAGCGCTGGGTGGGGCCCTTGCCACGCCAACGACTGGCGTTGCCCCCGGCCTTGGTGCCGAAACCATGGTGCTGGCATTTGCAGTCGCCGCCATCGGCGGATTGGGACAAATCGAAGGCGCTGCAGTGGCGTCGATCATTGTCGCTGGCGCGAAAGTCCTCGCGGTCTATTACGCCCCCGCATTCGACACCGTTGCCCCGTTCCTTGTGATGCTCGCCGTATTGCTGGTTCGCCCTAACGGGCTATTTGGCACCGCCACGACGAGGAAGATCTGATGAAAATCCTCTATGCACTTTTCGTCGCGGCTTTTGCCGCCCTGGCCATCGTCCCCTTCGCGGCCCCCTGGCTTCAATTCGTGCTCACCATCGCCATTGCAAAGGGATTTGCGGCAGTCGGCGTGGCCCTGCTTCTGCGTGCTGGTCTGATCTCGATTGGACACGCCATGTTTTATGCGGCCGGTGCGTACACCGCAGCCTTTATCGTCCTGCGGTCGGGAATATCGGACCTGTTCGTGCTCCTTATCGCATCCACCTTGGTCACGGCCGTTATTGGCGCCCTTGTCGGGGCCTATTTGGTTCGCTATCGCGCGATCTTTTTCGCGATGCTCAATCTCGCTGTCTCGATGGTGTTCTTCGCCCTGCTCTCCAAACTCTATGGCATAACGGGCGGCACCGATGGCTTGCGCGTGCCCGTCCCAACGGTGTTGGGCATGACCCTTACCAAGGCCGGTTTCGATATCGTTTTGTTCTACGTCGCGCTGGCGCTCATGGCCATCATCGCTGGCCTAGGCGTTCAGTTCCTGAAAAGCCCTCTCGGACACGCAGTCGGCGCTATTCATACCAACGAAGTGCGTCTCGAATATCTGGGTGTGTCGGCCTGGACTGTGCTCTTGATCGCCTACACGATTTCAGCAGCGCTGGCCGGCCTTGGAGGCGCCATTGCCGCCGTCTCGATCGGCCATGTCCTACCTGAATACGCCTATTGGACCGAATCTGGCCACTTGGTCTTGACCGCTGTTCTGGGCGGGATCGGCGGCGTTGCTGGACCGTTCATCGGGTCGATCTTTCTCGAGATCGTCCACACCGTCGCAGTTGGCGTTGCCCATAACGCCTGGAACCTAATCATGGGCGCAACGCTGCTGCTGGTCATTTTCTTCCTGCCACAGGGCCTATACGGCCTGGTCACCAAGTCAGCGGATAAAACGTCTAGCGCCAAGCTCGGGGAGAACAAGTCATGAGCCAGCCCCTGCTGAAGGCAGAAAGCTTGACCATTGCATTCGCTGGCATCAAAGCGGCGGACAATGTCAGCCTGGAAATCGAAAAAGGCGAGTTTCTTGCCATCATCGGACCCAATGGTTCGGGGAAAACAACGTTCCTCAATCTGTGCACCGGCTACATTCGCCCCGTCTCGGGCGAGGTGTACCTGGAAGGTGAGCCGATCACCGGCTGGGCGCCCCGCAGGATCGCGCGGCAGGGAATTGCACGCGCGTTTCAAATTCCCCAGCTTTTCACAGACCAGACAGTACGGAGCAACCTGCTGCTGGCCATCGCCTCTCGCCAAGGTGTTTGGGATGGCCTAAAGCCATTGGCACGTCGCAGATATCAAGAAGAGGCCGATGAGCTGCTCGAACTGCTGGGACTATCGGCTCATGCCGATGCGATCGCCGGCACCCTGCCTGAGGGGCTGAGAAAGCTAGCCGACATCACTTTGGCGCTCGCACTCAAACCACGCCTGTTGCTTCTCGACGAGCCAACAAGCGGTGTGAGCGCGTTGGAGCGGTTCTCCATCATGGAAACGCTCATGAACGCTATGCGCACCAAGGGTTTGACCGCGCTCTTTGTCGAACACGACATGGAAATCGTGGAGCGCTACGCCGACCGAGTGTTGGTGTGGAACAGCGGGTCCATTCTTGCGCAAGGCAAGCCGGCGGAGGTTCTTCAGGACCCCCGCGTCGTGGAAACTGTTGTGGGGGTTGCATGATGCTCAAGGTTGATAATCTCAAAGTCGAAATCGAAGGCGTGCAGGTCCTGCGAGGCATCAGCTTCACCCTCGAATCTGGCAAGACAACCGTCCTGATCGGCAGGAACGGAGCTGGCAAAACAACCACCCTTCGCGCCATTATGGGTCTTCTACCTGTCGTCTCGGGTACTGTGTCGCTGGCGGGCGATGCTCTGCTGGACAAACCGGCTTTCGCTAGAGCTCCTCTGGGAATTGGCTATGCTCCCGAAGATCGGCGCTTGATCGCAGAGTTTTCCGTGCGCGAAAACATTCTCCTTCCTGCACTGGCGCTCAGTATGGCACCCACAGAACGCAAACGTCGTCTCGACGAGACCTACGCGCTCATACCTCAGCTTGAAACGCTCGACGCTCGGCCGGGGGGCAGCGTCTCTGGAGGTCAGGGCAAGATGGTCGCTCTTGGACGGGCCCTCATGGTCGCTGATCGCGTGCTGTTGCTCGACGAGCCGTTTCAGGGACTCGCTCCAGCGCTGGCGCTTGACTATGCAAGGGCGCTCAAGCGGCTCAAGGCAGAAAAACGCGACATTGCCTATATGATCACCGAATCCAGTCCCGATCTGTTGTCATCAGTCGCCGATGAAACTCTTACCATCGAGCGGGGCATGGTATCAGGCGGAACTGTGGAAGCCATGTAGCATAGCGTTACAGAGCGACCTGCAAAGGTGAATGAAGGTTCGATGCGAGCCGGGGTGCGGCTGGTCGCTACGCGACAAATTTTGTGAATCGCCCAAGGGATCAACTGTCGTTATTGCCCCTTGCGGTCTGCATCCTTGTTGGGGGCGGGACCGCGACGGCAATATAGCTCCAAAGTCATCGAAACATCACCTATGTGCACGATGGCGGACCAGGCAGATGGTATGGATGCGCGGAGCTCGCCGCCATTTCGCTACCGTGGTCGAAGCGAACCGGCAGCCTTCAGCAAGGGTCTTGGCGGCCCAAATGTTGGAAGTGAGGGCGCTTTGCCGACTGGCGCAATCGGGGCCGTTTTGCGCTTATGGACCGAATGCATCCGAAGCCGCCGTCGTCCGATTTGCCGGACCGCGCAAGGCTTGCGGCGATGCCCTCTGCAACAATGGTCACGCCAAGGGCCCGTCCCAGCTCGATGATGGCGCGCACGACCACCCTTTTTGATGGATTTGTCGTCAGTTCCCCGACAAAGGAGCGGTCCACCTTAATCTCGGTAACCGGAAAGGTTTCGAGCGAGCGCAGGTTCGAATAGCCCGTGCCGAAGTCGTCGACCGAAAGTCCGACACCGATCCGGCGCAGCCGTTCGAAGGCATCCCTGACACCGGGTGTGTCGCTGAGAAACATGCTTTCGGTAATTTCCAGTGTCAGCCAGGCCGGTTCGGCGCCGGTCGAGAGCAGAATCCGGTCGGTATTTCGGCCATGTCGTGCTGCAGGAACTCCCCCGCAGACACATTCACTGAAAAGCGCATGGACTTGTCGCGATTGGCATTGATGCGCCGTGCGAAGGTCGCGACGGTGACAAGGCTTTTTTCGGTCAGATCGAGAAGCAAACCTGATCGCTCGGCAGTCTCGATGAAGCTGCCGGGGAGTTGGCTGCCGAATAACGGGTGGTTCCAGCGGATCAGCGCTTCGGCACCGATCCAGTCACAGGTCTGCAGGTCGACCTGAGGCTGGAAATGATACACGAATTCGTCGTTGGCACTGCTACCTTCAACTCTCGCGTCATGCGCACACGTCGGCGGGCCTCCTCGTAGTCCGCGTCGCGAAATCTGCGCGGACCGGCCAGAGGGTCGGACTTTGCCGCCCACAGGGCGGTCCCGGCATTGCGAATAATAGAAATTGTGCTTGTCGTGGGCTGGCCGATTGCATAGCCGATGGCGAAGCGCAGGGAGACATTGGCACCTGCCACCACGAAATCCGCAGCAAGGGTAGCCGAAACGAGAGTCACGATCGCGGCGGCACTTGCTTCATCGAGGAGTTCGAATGCCAGCGCAAACTCATTCCCGCCCATCCGAGCCACCAGTGCGGCCCCTACATCTCTTAGTCGTCGCCCCGTTTCGGCAAGCAGCGCATCTCCGACTTCGAATCCGTGCCCGGTGTTGAGATCGTGAAAGCCGATCGCATCCAGCTTCAAGACCAGAACCGCCGCGGCGTGTTTGGCAAGGCGCGTTTCAGCAGCAAGGATGAAAGACTGTCGGTTCAGGCAGCCCGTAGTCTCGTCCAGGGTGGCAGCGCGATCCAGGGCGACATGCGCCTGCCGGATTTCCGAGACATCGCGCAATATGCCGACATAGAGCAGTTTGTCGCCGACGCGGGCAGGTCTGACGCTGAGACTGTTCCAGAACGCTGACCCGTCCTTGCGATAGTTTCGCAGCGTTGCGTCCATGGCCTCACCCGCCTCGATCGCGGCGCGAATGCGGGCGATCTCTGGTTGGTCACGTTCGCTGCCCTGTAGATAACGGCAGTCCTTGCCAATGACCTCATGACGCGTATAGCCGGTCAGACGTTCGAAGGATTTGTTCACGTAAAGCAGAGGTGTATTTGCCATGGTACGCTGGGCGATCGCGATCCCATCGTTCAACTCCTCGACCAGGGTGGGAAGAATTGACCGGACCGCGTCGGAGCTGAGGAGGCCATCGTCGGTCTCGGACGGCGGGGTCGCTTTGCTGTTTGATGGTGTCGTGCTCTCGATATCATCCATGACAACAGCCATGGACCGTGCCACCGGGCGGGGCAATCCCACACCTGCGCGCTTTCAGGACAACAGAGAGCCGCTATCGGACAAACTGTGCTTTGCGCCATCGCAGGACGTTCGAAACCGCTGCCGATAGTCGGACGGCGCGACCCCGACATGCGACAGAAATGCTCGGCGCATGGCGCGCCCCGACCTGAAACCACTGCGCGCGGCGATCGATGCGATCGACAGCCGACTCCCCTCCAAGAGGAAGCGTGCGACGTCGATGCGAGTCAGGCCAACATAGTCAGATGGCGATATTCCGACCTCTTGGGAAAAGACGCGCGTGAAGTTGCGCGGGCTCATAGCAGCGATCTTGGCCAGAGCCGTAACCGACAGCTCGGCTGTTGGGTGGTTCAGGATGTATTGCTGGACGTTGTAAAGCCGACTGCGATCAATGGCCTGTGCTGCCAGATGTACGCTGAACTGTGACTGATCCCCGGACGCTTCAGGAACACGACCAACCTGCGAGCGACGTAGAGCGCGACTTCGCGGCCTAGGTCTTCCTCCACCAGCGAAAGGCCGAGATCGATCGCAGCGCTCGACCCAGCCGACGTGATCATCGCACCGTCGCGGACGAACATGCGGTCGCCTTCGACATGAGCCTCCGGGAAGCGCTCGGCGAGCAAAGAGGCAAACTGCCAGTGCGTGGTGACGCGGCGGTCTTTGAGGAGCCCCGCCTTCCCGAGCACGAATGCGCCGGTACAGACCGACCCATAGCGCCGTGTCCGGGGAGCCATGGCGATCAACCAGTCGGTGACCCGCTTGCCCGGCGGCATTGGAACTCCGACGCTTCCCGCCACGAGAAACGTGTCGGGCTACCCTCGTACGCATCGAAAGCGATATCGGGCAGCACCCTGAGCCCGGACGCGCAGGGGACAACGCTGTCGTCTTCCGCCACGATCGCAACCTCGTAGAAGTTGCTGGCGGCTCGAGCGTTTGCTTCGGCGAATACGTCCGTGAGACCGGCAAGTTCAAGCGAATGAACGTCCGATGGCACAAAGATGACGATCCGCATGGAGATCTCTTTTCATCGTCCGACAGACTTTGCTCTCTTTGCGAGGTGGCGCGCTGCCGCCTGTCCATACCGGCAACGGTCGCATAGTGCCACAACATCGTCAAAGCCAAATAATTCCGATCGAGTTGGCGAAAGGCGAGCGTTCAGATTCCTTCTGGATGGCAAACCAGTCGATGAAGAGCATTTCGTCCACACCTTGAATCCCCCTCGGCTCCCTCACGCAGTCCGCGTACCGGCCTGGCTCAGGGCAACGGCCAGGATGATGATCCCGCCGCGAGCGATGAGTTGCTGGGAATATTCGAGGCCCATCAAAATGAGGCCGTTGTTGATGACGCCGATCATCAGAGCGCCGATGATCGAGCCCACAACCGTGCCCTTGCCACCGAAGAGGCTGGTGCCACCGAGCACTACGGCGGCAATCACTGATAACTCGTCGCCTTCGCCAAGCTGGAAGCGCCCGGTCTGAAGCCGGCCCGCATATAGCATCCCGGCGAGCGATGCCGTCACAGCAGAAATGACGATCACCCAGAGCTTGATCCGACCGGTATTGATGCCGCTATAGCGCGCAGCGACCACGTTGCCCCCGACAGCCAGGATTTGCCGGCCGAACTTGGTGCGCCGCAGCACGATGTGTCCGATGACACCCACGACCAGCATCCACACCAGCAAGGTCGGGATCGGCCCGATATTGCCGCCGCCGAAAATGGCCGGATATGTTGGGTCGAGCACGGGAATGGCGGCGGTGTCCGATATCCACATGGCGGTGCCCTTGGCGATCCCCATCATCGCTAGCGTCGTAAGGAATGTCGGGATCATCAGCCGCGTCGATAAAAAGCCGTTGATCAGACCCACCGCCACACCGGTCATGACGCCTGCAGCTATACCCGCAGGTACGCCGCCCCAGGCGACCGCCATTGCCGTTGTGACCGAAGCCAGGCCCGCAACGGCGCCAACCGACAAGTCGATTTCACCCGATGAGAGCACTAGCGTCATCGCGACGGCCATCACCGCGATCATGGCCGTCTGGCGGGCGATGTTGAGAATGTTGTTGGGCGTGAGAAATCCCTTGTCGTGCAGCGTCACGGCAAAGAACAAGAAGACGACGATAAAGCCGATATAGATGATGTTCTGGCGCCAGGTGCGCTTGAAATACCCCAGCAGCGTTTCGCTTCTGGCCACGGCCATCGTATCAATCATTGGTTCCTCCCCGCTGCACGATCAGTTGCAGCCTTTGCTCGGCGCGCAATTGGGATGCGTCGCCGGTTAACAGCTCCGTCTTGTCGATCGTTTCGACCAGACGTCCATCCGACATCACGGCGATGCGGTCACTGACGGCCGCAAGCTCGGCAAGTTCGGACGAGATGAAGATGATGGATTTGCCCTCGGCGGCCAGCGCGCGCACTAGGCGCAGAACTTCGCCTTTTGAGCCGATGTCGATACCGGCTGTCGGTTCATCCATAATGAGAATATCAGGATCTGTCGCCAGCCACTTGCCGATGACGATCTTTTGCTGGTTTCCGCCGGACAGCGAATTGGCCGCCGCCTCGCGCGATGACGTCTTTATGGCAAGGCGCTTGATCAAATCGTCGGTCGTGTTGCGGGATTTGAGTCGATCAACGAAGGGTGTGGAGCCAAGGCGCTTGAGGATTGGCAGTTCGATATTGTCCTGAATGGAATGGGTAAGCACCAATCCCTGCCTGCGCCGGTCTTCAGGGACCAAGGCAAGGCCCAGCTCCGTCGCGTGCCTGGCTGAACCGATCGCGACGGTCTGGCCGCGCAGCGTTATTGTGCCGCTGGCGATCGGCTCGAGCCCGAAGAGCATGCGGGCCAACCGGCTCCGCCCCGCACCGAGCAGGCCGGCAATGCCCAGCACTTCGCCGCGCCGGAGCGAAAAGCTGACATCGCCGCCACGCCGCAACTTGCTTGACAGATTTTCGACCTTGAGGATGACTTCATCCTGCGCAGTGGAGTTTGTTGCAAATTCGGAGAGATCGCGGGTCTCCTTGCCCATGATGTCCGCGATCAACGAAGCCAATGTGTAATCGGCGATTGGGCGGCTATCAATCAACCTTCCGTCGCGCAGCACCGTCGCGTGGTCGGCAATGCGGAAGATTTCATCCATGCGATGGCTGACGTAGATGATCGCCTTGCCTTCGGCTTTGAGCCGTCGCAGCAAATCGAACAGGATGTCCACCTCGCCCGCCGTCAGGGCCGATGTCGGCTCATCGAGCACGAGCACGTCAGCGTTCTGTGACAGGGCCTTGGCAATTTCGGTCAGTTGTTGCTGGCCGGTAGAGAGATCGGCAACAATAGCCGCCGGATCGACGCTCACTCCCATCGAGTCAAAGATTTGAGCGCTGCTCCGCTCCATTGCCCGATCATCGATCAGCCCCGCAGGCGTCAGCGGTTCACTCGCCAGAAACACGTTCTGAGCCACGTTCAATGTCGGCACCAGGCTCATTTCCTGAAAGATCATGCCGATGCCCTTTTGCCGGGCCACTTGAGGGGAAAGGCGCTCGAATGTTTCCCCCTTGATAACGATATTGCCGCTATCCGGCGCTTGGACACCCCGCAAAATCTTGAGAATTGTGGATTTTCCGGCGCCGTTTTCGCCGAGTAGCGCATGGATTTCTCCATACCGCACACTCAGACTCACCTCACGCAGAGCATGGACGCCGCCAAAGCGCTTGGAAATGGCGTCCATCTCTACGGCGATCGGCTTTAACGCCTTTTCCGTCACGGAATATCCACCCACTGGCTGCTCTCACCCGACGTCAGGATGGCGTCAGCGATCAGGGCGATGCGGTGACCGTCCTCGAAATTGGGCGATGGCTGTTTGCCGGTCACGATGGCAGTGCACAGATCGAAACACTCGACGATCTTGGTCTCGCCATAGCCGATACCGAGCGCGGGGATGGGCCAAAGCCCTGATCCGTAAGGATGGGCCGGTCCAGTATAGACCGTGCGGAAGCCGCGCGCATCACCAACGTCATCGGCGAACATGACCTGCAACTCGTCGCGTCGTTCATAGTTGAAGGCCAGCGAACCCTTTGTGCCGTGGATCTCAAAGGTGAGGAAGTTATTGCGGCCGTAGGCATTGCGGGTCGCCTCGATAGAGCCGATGGCGCCATTGGCGAACTTGAGCATCGTCAGCATCTCGTCATCAACGTCGACGGGGCCGCGTTCGGCGTTGCGGTCACCGCCGCCTACTCCCAATTTATCGACACCACCCGATTGCTTCGGCCGTGTCTCGATGTGGGTTTTGACGAGTGCATTAACCGAGGCGATTTCACCGACCAGGTAGCGGGCAAAATCGATGACGTGAGTGCCGATATCTCCAACAGTGCCGGAGCCCGCGACCGACTTCTGGAACCGCCATGAGAGCGGGCTGTCGGGGTCGGCCGACCAATCCTGCAAATAGGTGCCGCGAAAATTGAGGATGTCGCCGATGCGGCCGTCTTCAATTAGCTTTTTGGCGAGCGCCACAGCCGGGGTGCGACGGTAATTGAACGCCACCATATGGATGGAATCCGAGGCCTGGACCGCATCGAGCATGCTCTTGGATTCCGCACCAGTCCGCGCCAGCGGCTTTTCACAGATGATGTGCTTGCCTGCCTTGGCGGCCGCGATGGCAATCTCTGCGTGAGAGTCGTTTGGTGTGCAGATGTCGATGATGTCGATGTCGGGGCGCGCAATCACCGCGCGCCAGTCCGCAGAGGCGTCCTCGAAACCGAAGCGGTCACGCGCCGTCTCGGCCATGTCCTGATTGACGTCTACCACCACCTTGCGCACCGGAATAGCCGGCGCCGGCCAGAAGAACATTGGCATTGCGGCGTAGGCCATGGCGTGGGCCTTGCCCATGAAACCGCCGCCGATCATGGCGACATTGAGCTTCTGCATTTGCTGTCTCGCTTTTTGAAAAGGATCTGCGGAGACGGTCAGGGAGTACCGCCTCCGCAAGGCACAGGAAAAATCGTGCCTAGTTCATGGAGTCGCGAACCGAGGCCGGCGCTTCGGAGGAGTACACCTCCTGCCATGCGTCGAGCAGGTTTGCTTTTTCCACTGGGAGAGCTGGAAGGGCGACATAGGCAGGGGCTTCCTTGTCCAAAAGGCCGTATCCGGCCAGCATCGCCTCGGTCACACCCTGGTCGAATGGCCGCTGCGCGCCCAAGCCCTTGACGAACCCGCCCCGTGCCATATCGATGGCGACATTTTCACCAAGATCGATGGTGGTGATGACGAGGTCGTCGCGGCCGTTAGCGCGCGCGGCGGCGATCACACCTTCAGCCGGCACGTCCCAGACTGCCCAGATCCCATCAAGGTTGGCATTGCCCACCATCATGGCCGAAGCGGCACGATCCGCGTCGCCGGTAAAGTCCGGTCCTCCGATCCCCTGTTCGGCGACGATCTCGATGCCGGGATAGTTTTCTTCGATGGTGGCCTTGAATGCATCGTAGCGCTGGCGGGTCACGAAGAAGTCGGCGGCGTGATAGACGATGCCGATCTGGCCCTCTTCATTGAGGGCTTTGGCCATCAAATGGGCCGACGCGACGCCATTTCCATAATTGTCGGCGGACACGACGCTGACGTAGTCGGTGCCAGCCTCAAAGCCAGCCGGAACATTGTCCATAAAGACCAACTCCACGCCCGCCTCGGCGGCCTGCCGATAGGCGCTCGCCGTGGCGACCGGGTCGGTGGGGATCGAAACGATGATGTCGGGGCTCTGAGCCATTATGGTTTCGATGTCGGACACCTGCTTGGCCGAACTGAAGCCGGCGTCGGTGGTGGCAATCACCTCGATACCCATGACCTCGAACTGGGTCTCGAGCCCGTTGATCTGAGCCTGGCTCCAGTCGTCGCCACCATAGTGCATGACGATGGCAGCCGTGGCGCCCATGGCCTCGATCTGTGCCAGTTCGTCATCGGTCAGGCTGATCTCCGACGCTGAGACCGGACTTTCACCGCCCGGGCCGGTGCTGAGCGTCTGTTCGGCGAGAGCGGCCAGCGCTTCGTCGGGTGTCTGAGCGAAAGCTGCTCCCGCAACCGTGCCGGCAAGCAATGCTGCCGTCAGCAGGGCCGTTGTCTTCAAATGTCCCATGGTTTCCTCCCTTTGGTGACTTTGGTGCTGCCTGATCAGGCGAAGTGCCGTTTCAGGAATTCGTGGCTGCGGGCGGCCCCTTCGAAGGGGTCGGGCCAGCTGTCGAGCTCGGCCATGACCCAGCCTGAGTACTTTGTGTCCTTGAGCGCTTCGATCACGGACGCGTTATCGAGATCGCCGGCATCGAGCGGGGTGAAACCGAACGGCTCACGCCGCAGCCCCTTGAGGTGCACCAGCCCGATCCGCCCGGCGAACTCGCGAACCTGCGCCGCCGGATCGCCTCCGGCTGCCGCCAGGTGTGCGGTATCGGGGCAGAAATCGAGGCCCGTGAGGCCAAAAATTTTGGTGACCTCAGCAGGGCCTTCCACAATGGTGGATAGATGTGGATGATAGTGGGCCCGCAGTCCAACGCGGCTAGCAATTTCACCTACCCGGTCGAGCGCTTCACCCAGCTGTTGGTAATCGTCTGGCAGAATTCCGCCGCTGCGTTTGGCGCCACCGCCGATGACGTAGTGAGCCGCGCCTGCTTCGGCCGCCGCTGCCGCGACGCGTTCGATGCGCGCCAGTTCCTCGGGTAAGACCTCCGGGAAGATGAAATTGCCGCCTGAATAGGTCGAGACAAGTTCAAGGCCTGCATTGGCGAGCTTGCGGCGCAGCTCCGCCGCGGTCTCGTCGAGCAGGTTGCCATCGAAGATCTCCACGCCCTCATATCCCGCCTTGGCAATATCGGCAAAGGCGCGGTCCATGTCCGCGAAGGTGCGATAGGTCAGCTGGGTGATCGACGTCACCCCGACCGCATTGCCGCCAAGCGGCCCCCAGCAATTGGCGTGATAGGCCAGTTTTACAGCCAATTTGATCCTCCTCCGCGGCGTTGCCATGCCGGAGCTGGCGCTGTGCCATCCCCGTTATTGGCGCGAGGTTACGCAGCTTGAAAAAGAGAAGTCAATATTAAATCTGCATAAGATATCTATCTTTTGCTTGAAAATAAGCAAAAGTGTGCACTTGATAGGAAAAACGCCGTGCGTTAGGATTCAAAATCCATTCGGACAAGAGGTTGAGTCGTGGCGGAGGAGAAAGCAGCGCTTCGGTCGGTTGGCCGTCCCCGCAGTGTCGACGCTGCCCAGGCGAGCCTGGCGCTGCTGCTCAATCTGGTGCGGACGGAAACCGCCACGACGCGCCAGGAGCTAGAGCGCAGTTCGGAGTTGGGCCGAGCTGTCGTCGCCGACCGATTGGCGACGATGATCGAACTCGGCCTGATCAGGGAAGGCGAGTTGGGCCAGGCCACCGGCGGTCGCGCGCCACGCCAGATGCGGTTTCGCCAGGATGCCGGCTCGCTGCTGGTATCGGCGATCGACCAGACGTCCATTGCGCTCGGCATTGCCGACCTCAACGGCCAATTGCTTGTGGAGCATCACGAAGCCGCGCAACTGGACGCAGGGCCCGATTTCATTCTCGACCGGCTCGCCACGATCTTTGACTGGCTGTTAAAAGAAACCGAAAAGCCCGTTCCCTGGGGGATTGGCCTGGCCCTGCCCGGTCCGATCGAAAAATCTCCGGCCGAGTTCGAAGCCGTCCCCGTGCTGCAGAGCGTGCAGTCCTGGCAAGGATTTCCGTTCCTCGAGCGGCTGTCGATGCGGTTCGGGGTGCCGATCTTCGCGCGCAGCGGCGTGCAGACGATGACCATGGGCGAAGCCAAGGCAGGAGGCGGTCGCGGCTTGAACGACATCATTTTTGTCAAGCTCGGCCGCTCGATCAGCGCGGGGCTGATTTCCGAGGGCCAGCTTCACCGCGGCGCCCAAGGCGCTGCTGGCATGATCGGGCACAGCCGCGTCGGCGACGATTTGCTCGAGGCAGTGGCAGGCGCAGACGCCATTGCCCGTGAAGGCATGGCTGCCGCCGAGGACGGTCGCAGCCCCTATCTGGCACAGACGCTGGCGCGGCAGGGCGAACTGTCCGTGGTCGATATCGGACACGCGGCCCAACTGGGCGATCTGTTCTGTGTGGACCTGCTGGGCAGATGCGGACGCCTTGTGGGCGAGGCGCTCGCGCCGCTGACCAATCTGGTCAACCCCGCCCTGATCGTTATCGGTGGCGTTGTTGCGGAGTCGGGCGGCGACAGTCTGCTCGCTGGCATTCGCGAGGCGGTCTATCGACAGTCGCACCCTATGGTGTCGCGCGACCTGCAAATCATGCGCTCGCAAATGGGCGCATCATCGGGTCTGGTCGGTGCCGCCCAGGTCGTGGTGGAGGAGCTGTTCGCGCCAGCCGTGCTGCAGGGCTGGATCGGGCACGGATCGCCGCTGCGCCATCCCGATTTCCAGAAGACCTTGGAGCGTCTGACCGAAACGCTGGCAGCCAAGGCTGCCCCGCAGTCAGGCATCGCACCATGACAAGCAGGACACCAGCCAGAACGCCAGAGGATACTATGTCGATTGCAGGCCTCGGACCTCATGGAGAGCGGGCGGTTCCTGCCGACCAGATCCAGTTGACCGCGGCCGATGCCACAGAAGCCAAGGCCCGACGCTTTTCGGTGGCTGTGGTCCTGCACACCACCACCAGCGACTGGTCCAAACAGGAATTGGCCGGCATCGCAGCTACACTGGGCCTGCATTCCGCCGCCCTTGTCGAAGTGGTCGACTGCAATTTCGACGTAGACCAGCAGATCGCGGCGCTGACACGACTGGCGGGCGAGCCGGTGGATGCGGTGATTTCGATTCCGATCGGCAATGCGCGCGTCGCAGCGGCCCATCGCGCCTTGACCCAGAGCGAGAAGAAGCTGGTTCTGCTCGACAATGCCCCCACCGGCATGCTGCCGGGCACCGACTATGCTAGCGTTGTCTCAACCGACAATTTTGGCCTCGGGCAGAGCTGTGCCGCAATGCTTTCGCGCCACATTCCCCCTGACGGCGTCGCTGGCATCCTCGGCTATGGCATCGACTTCTTTGCGACCCACGAGCGTGAGATCGCCTTTCGCAAATGGATGGGGATCCATCGCCCGGACGTCACGCTTGTGCGGGAGCGCTTTTCCGAATTGGACGGTGCCGGGGCTGCGTCCTTGCAGATGTTGAAGAAAACACCTCAGCTGTCTGGGATTTTTGCGGTTTGGGACGTGCCTGCGATGAAGGCGGTCCGGGCACTCGCTCAGAAGGGATTCGACATTCCTGTCACCACGGTTGACCTAGGCAACGAGGTTGCCCTCGATATGGCCCGGCGCGGGATGATCAAGGGCGTCGGCGCCCAGATGCCCTACGACCAAGGCAGCGCAGCCGCCCGGGTGACACTCGCCGCCCTGTTGGGGCTCGCCGTGCCGCCATGGGTGGCGCTCGGGGGACGGGAGGTAACTGCGTTCGATGTCGTCGAGGCTTATCAAGTGATTTGGCACCAGCCAGCCCCGAGAGCGATTATCGAAAGCCTGCGTGGGTCGGCCGACTCACAAAACTAATGCGTTCGTGATGATCTCTTCGGCGTCTGAAAACCTGGCCCCCCCCCCCGCGCGGCAGCTTTCGGGCAGTCGCTTCGGTTGCCTGAATGTCCGCAATTGGGGCGCAAAGCTGCCATCGCGCATAGACTGGGCCGGAGAACACATCAGCCAAGCCCGGGTAGACAATCACTCAGGCTGCTGGTTGTCCCGGCAGGCAATGTTTCTTTGCATTTTCCAGCGCGAACGAAAAGAAATCTTGAGCGCTAGAAAAATGCCGCCCGGTCACGCGGCGGGCCAATTGAGAGCCCTTCCCGTGTCGGATTTGCGCCCTTGAGAGCCCCGGAAACAGGGTGGATGTGCGATAACGCAATGAGGCGCTGGCAGTCACTCGCCATCTGACACCGATGTTTGTTCCATGGTGCCAGTGACTATCGAAAGCGTGACATCGACAGCCCGTTTCGTGCAGGGCGGGGACATGAACCCGCATTGCGATCTCAATCGCCTGCTCAAAGTGAATAGCCCCGAGTTTCGTGGACACCCTCGGGTTAGTTTTCCTGCTGTCGTTCGAACTCGACGGGTGACAGCATCCCGTTCCGGACGTGCTTTCGTTTTGGGTTGTAGAACATTTCGATGTAGTCGAACACGTCCTGCCTTGCCTCTTGGCGTGTTCGATAGGTTCTGCGCCGTATCCGCTCACGCTTGAGCAGATTGAAGAAGCTTTCTGCCACAGCGTTGTCGTGGCAATTCCCCCGTCGGCTCATTGAATGCTCAAGATTGTGATGCTTGAGAAATGCTGCCCAGTCCATGCTGGTGAACTGGGAACCCTGGTCGGAATGAATCAGGACCTTGTTCTTGGGCTTTCGACGCCACACTGCCATGAGCAAAGCCTGCAACACGACGTCGGTTGTCTGGCGGCTGTGCATTGACCAGCCGATGACACGACGTGAGAACAGGTCGATGACAACGGCCAGATAGGCAAAGCCTTCCTGGGTTCTGATGTAGGTGATGTCGGTCACCCACGCCCTGTCTGGAGCCTCCACATCGAACTGGCGGGCCAAGGTATTGTCGACCACGATCGAGGGCCTGCCGCCATAGGAGCCGGGCCGTCGCTTGTAGCCGATCTGCGCCTTGATCCCGGCAAGCCTCGCAAGACGAGCAATGCGGTTGGCACAACTGGTCTCTCCCTGATCGAGAAGGTCGTCATGGAGCTTGCGGTAGCCATAGACCCTGCCGCTTTCCTTCCAGGCATTGCTGATGAGCTCCGTCTGACGTGCATCTTCCAACGCCCGCTTGCTCAGCGGATTCTTCAGCCACGCGTAGAAACCGCTGGGTCGGATGCGCAGGCAACGGCACATTGCCCGAACCGTGAACTGCTGGCGATGCTCGGCAATGAACGCGTATCTCACTTTGCATCCTTGGCGAAATACGCGGTGGCTTTTTTTAAGATGTCGCGCTCCTCGGTGACGCGCGCCAGTTCCTTCTTCAGTCGCCGGATCTCTGCTGTTTGATCCACATCGTCCGATCCCGAGGGCTTAGAGAACTTCTTTTTCCAAGCATAGAGCGAATGCGGGCTCACGCCGAGACGCTTCGAAACCTCCGCAACGGGGTATCCCCGCTCGGTAATCTGCGCGACCGCATCACGCTTGAACTCATCACTGAAATTGCCAGACCGCATCATGGCCTCCTTGCCTCAAATTTAGGGAAGAAGGCGTCCAGAAATCTAGGGGCTATTCAAAAGAGCCAGCGTGCGCGATGTCATTTATGCAAACTGGCGGCGGTCGGATCGGTGACGGCTTGGTCATTATGGACCGCGCTAGATATGAGCGATCAATAGACCATCCCTGCCGGGACGTTGCTGAGATCATTTCGCGCAGCGGGAAGCAGCTGCGCCGGTTAGCAGATTGCGTCACGAACGCAGGAATATCTCGCCTACGAAACTCTCCTGCGGCATCATCTGCATCGACCGCGTGGACGGCCTTGTACCCGGCACACGAAACAACGACCATCGGCGACGAAAGGAAGACTGCCTTGCACATACCGTCTTGACGGTCGGCCGATTAGACGACCCGCTTCGCGGGAGGACGCGTGGGCAGTAAGAGGCTGGGGTCCGAACATAGTGTTCCTTTGGAGCGGTCGCCGCTCAGCTTTAGGTTCGACCGGATGCGGCAGCCTCCCCCAGCCGAACCAGATAGCTGACGCCCATCGGGATGATGTCATCGTTGAAATCATAGGTATCGGTGTGAAGCCCGCTGGTCTGGCCGTTGCCAATGAAAATGTAAGCTCCTGGCCGCCGTTCGAGCATGAAAGCAAAGTCTTCGCCACCCATCATCGGCACAAGATCGGGATTGACCTTGTCGGGACCGACAATGTCCTGGGCGATCTTGCAGGCAAACCGCGTATGCTCGGGGTCGTTGACGGTCACCGGATAGCCGCGGCGAAAATCGAGCTTTGCCGAAGCGCCAAAGGCGCTGGCGATGTGTGTAACCACGGCATTCATTCGGGCCTCGACCGTGTCACGCGTCTCGGGGGCAAGCGTGCGAACCGTTCCCGACAGCCGCGCCGAACTGGGGATGACGTTGTAGGCACTTCCCGATTCCATGCGGGTTGTCGAAATGACCGCCGAAGCGAGCGGATCGACATTGCGCGCGACAATCGATTGAAGGGCCGTGATCAGGTGGCCGGCCACGAGCACAGGATCGATGGCCTCATGCGGCCAGGCGGCATGCCCGCCCTTGGCGGTAATTTCTATATCGAACTCATCGGCAGAGGCCATGATCGCGCCCGTGCAGGTTGCAAAACTGCCTTCCGGCAAGCCGGGCAGATTGTGCATGCCATAAACCGCTTCGATGCCGAACCGCTCGAACAGTCCATCATCGGCCATGGCCAATCCACCCGCCCCGCCCTCTTCGGCGGGCTGAAAGATCACCATGATCGTGCCATCGAAGTTTCGGGTCTGCGCAAGGTGCCTGGCGGCACCCAACAGCATGGCACTGTGCCCGTCATGTCCGCACGCGTGCATAAGCCCCGGTGTTGTACTGGCATGGGGTAGGCCTGTCGCCTCATTGATCGGCAGCGCGTCCATATCGGCTCTGAGCCCAATAGACCTGCCCCCGGCCCGACCACGAATAACCCCGACAACTCCGGTCCTGCCGATACCGGTCACGACCTCGTCTACGCCAAAGCTTTCAAGCAGCGCAGCGATCTTTGCCGCCGTTCGATCCACGTCGTAGAGCAATTCGGGGTGGGCATGAAAATCGCGCCGCCAGGCGACGATCTCATCGAGCTTTTCGTTGATGGAATTAATAATCGGCATGGGTGAACCTTCAGAGAATATCGTCGCGGATACAGGCCTTGAGGTGGCCGGGCGCGACCTCACGCAGTTCTGGGCGAATTTGAGCGCATTCGGGAAGAGCGTAGCGACACCGCGTTCTCAACACGCACCCCGACGGCGGATCGATGGGGCTGGGGATGTCCCCCTCGAGAACGATACGGTGGCCTTGTCTGTCCGGATCGGGAGCAGGCGCCGCCGACAGCAGCGCTTCAGTATAAGGGTGCTTGGGAGAAGCGTAGAGCCGGTCGCGCGGCGCGATCTCCATAACACGCCCCAGATACATGACGATCACCCGATCGCAAAAATGTTCAACCACCGCAAGATCGTGAGCGATGAACAAGATCGTCAGCCCGAGCTGATCCTTGAGATCCTGCAAGAGGTTGAGAACCTGGGCCTGAACGGACACGTCGAGCGCAGAAACCGGCTCGTCGGCGACAATGAACCCCGGGGAAACTGCAAGTGCGCGCGCAATGCCAATGCGCTGGCGCTGGCCACCTGAAAATTCATGCGGAAACCTTTGGGCGGCATCGGCGGGAAGACCGACAAGATCGAGAAGTCGCACAACTTCGGCCTGACGCTCATTGCGCGTACCAATGCCGTGGATTTCCATGCCTTCGGCAATCAGTTCGCCTACCTTCCGGCGGGGATTAAGGCTCGCAAAAGGGTCCTGAAACACCATCTGAATCTTGCGTCGAAAGGCCATCATTTCGCGTTCAGGCAAGCTGGCTATGTCAGTGCCTTCATAGACGATTTCGCCTTCGGTTGGGTCGGTCAACCGCATTATGGTGCGCCCGATCGTGGTCTTGCCCGAGCCCGACTCCCCAACGAGACCGACGACTTCGCCGCGGGCGATGTCAAAACTCACATCGTCGACCGCGTGCACCTGGCGCTTTTCGCCCGAAAAGGGCTGGCCCTTGATCGGGAAACGCTTTGACAGTCGGTTGACGGACAAAAGGGGTTTTGACGCACTCATTGACTCACCTCCTGCCAACGGATGCAGCGTGCGCCATGATCGGCATCTACATCAAACAAGGGTGGCGGCGCCTTGCGGCAGGCGTCGATGGCCAGCGGGCAGCGTGGCGCGAAGCGGCAGCCGTTCGGCAGGTCCAGAGGGTTGGGAGGCGTGCCGCCAATGGTTTCGAGCTTGCTTGACGCGGACCTGACGGCCGGGTTGGGAATGGATTTGAGCAGACCCACGGTATAGGGGTGGCGGGGGGCGGAAAAGATCGCCCGAACCGGCCCTTCCTCGACCACCTGGCCCGCATACATCACTGCCACACGATCGGCGATTTCCGCAACGACTCCGAGATTGTGGGTGATGAACAGCACCGACATGCCGATCTCTTTCTGGAGGCGGCGGATGAGATCGAGAATCTGGGCCTGAATGGTCACATCGAGCGCGGTTGTCGGCTCGTCGGCGATCAACAGGGAAGGCCGGCACGACAGCGCAATGGCGATCATCACTCTTTGACGCATGCCTCCCGAGAGCTGATGGGGGAAATCGTCAACCCGGTTTTCCGGCGCGGGAATCCCCACCAGCCGGAGCATTTCGATGGCCTTTTCGCGCGCCTCCTTTTTCGATACTTTCTGGTGAAGCCGGATGGCTTCGATGATCTGCGCCCCGATCGACCAGACGGGGTCGAGACTGGTCATAGGCTCTTGAAAGATCATCGCTATGTCGTTTCCGCGGACGGCGCGCATTTCCGCTTCATTGAGCGCTCGTATATCGATGCCCGGCTTGCCAGGCTTGTTGAACCGGATGGACCCTTCATCGATGCTGCCACCGCCACGCCCGACGAGGCGCATTATCGAAAGCGAGGTCACCGATTTGCCAGAACCGGACTCGCCGACGACACCCAGAGTCTTGCCGGCGGGGATGGAAAACGATACATCGTCGACACTGCGCACGACCCCCCTTGGGGTGGAAAACGAGGTCTTGAGACCTGTCACTTCGAGCAGCGGAATTGCAGCGGGATTGGTCATGGCCTCAACTCCTGCGCACGCGCGGATCGACATAGCCATAGAGAATGTCGACCAGTAGATTGACGCCGATATAGATTATGGCGCTGAGCATGATAAATGCCTGCACTACCGCATAGTCCTGGCGCAGGATTCCATCGATCACCAGAGTGCCGATACCCGGCCAGACGAAAATGCGCTCGACAAGCACACTGCCCCCCAAGAGCTGGGCAAGGATAAGCCCGCCCGCCGTCAGCGTGGGCAAGAAGGCATTGGGCAGGATGTGTCGGAAATGGGTTGAGATGGGCGCCACGCCTTTGGCGTGCAAGACGGTGACGAATGGTTCGCTGACGACATCGAGCAGATTGGCCCGCAACAGCCGCACCAGATACCCCAGTGGCCCGAGGGCCAGTGCCAGGGCCGGAAGGGCCAGATGGTGAAACGCCGTGGCAAATCCGGCCAGATTGCCCTCCAGAAGGTAGTCGAACGTATAGAACCCGGTGCGGATGTCGGCGGGCGCCGGTCCACGCCCCACAGGACCGGGAAACCAGCCAAGCTGCTCGAAAAAGACCATCAGGAACAGCAGTGCCAACCAGAATGGGGGAATCCCCACGCTGATGAAGGAAAAGAGCCGCAACAGCCGGTCGAGCCATCTCGACTGAAGGAAACTGACCAGAACCGTAAGAAGAACCGCCCCGACAAAAGCGAACACGAATGCATAAAGCGCCAACTCGGCGCTTGCGGGCAACCGCTCAAGGATCTGGGAAAGAACCGGCTGGCCGGCACTGTAAGAAAATCCCCAGTCGCCGGAGAAGAATGAAACGACATAGTCGAAATACTGAACAAAGAGTGGCTTATCGAGGCCCAGTCGGGCGGTGATGCTGGCGATCACTTCGTCATTGGCGAATGGGCCGGCGATCAGACGGGCCGGATTGGTCGGCACAGCACGCAAAACCACAAAGGCCAGCACCGAGGCTCCGAAAACCGTAATGAAAGCTGAACCGATCCGTCCAAGCAGAAAATTTATCATCTGACCGCTCCTAGATTGACAGTCGCGCGCCCGATTTCGGGTCGTAGATGTCGCGCAGCCGGTCGGCAATCAGGTTGGCCGATACCGCGAGCATGAAAATGCCCAACCCCGGGAAAAAGCCGAGCCACCATTGACCGGTCAGCGCAAAGGCAAGCCCCTCTGTGATCATGGTTCCCCATTCGGGAGTGGGGGGCTGGATGCCAAGGCCGACAAAGCCGAGGGCGGCAAGGGTCAGGATCGAAAAGCTGAAGACCGAGGAGGCCTGAATAAAGATCGTCGAGGTGGTCTGGGGCAGGATATGGAGCCGGATCAGACGGAAATTGGAGGCACCCAGGGCCTGGGCGGATTCCACATACATCAGGGTGCGCAACCGCAGGACTTCGCTGCGCAGCAGCCGGAAGTACCAGGGGATGGCGGCAAGGATCACCCCGATGGCAGCCGAGACGATCCCCGCTCCGAGCCCAATGGCAACCGCCATTGCGAGAATGAGCGGCGGGAAGGCCAGGATGGCATCCATGACCCGCGAAATGACAGCATCGAACCACCCGCCGACAAGACCGGCAAGCAGACCGAGGGTGCCGCCGATAAGCGTTCCGGCGATCGTGACCCCGATGGCAACACCGATCGAGACCTGCGCGCCCTGGATGAAGCGCGCGAAGACGTCACGCCCCACATCGTCGGTGCCCATCGGGTGCTCAAAGCTGGGGGGGAGCAGAGAGTTCAAAATATCGACGCGAAGCGGATCGTGGGGCCATAGCAGGCGGCCGAACAGCGCGAGAAACACGATGACGCCGAGAATGATCACGCCAAAGAGCAATTCGCGGTCATGGGCCAGTTGCGCAAAAAGTCGTCGCACCAAATCCGTCCTCTCAACATTTTTCGTTTCGGGAGTGCGATGACTTAGCCGCACTCCCGGCATTGGGCTCAGGCGAATGCGTGAGGATAGTGTTTCCGGGCGTAGGCCTCGGTCATGTAGCCATCCTCGACATCGCGCTGGACGCTTGCGATGGGGCGTTCGGACGGATCGCCATAACCCCCGCCACCGCCGGTCTTCATTTGAAGAACCGAGTCCTTTGGCATGTGGAAGTGGGTCGATTTGGCGATCGAATGAACTTCACCATCCGGCATCTGCGCATAGCAATTGTTCGGCCGTGCTTCCTTGCCGCCCAACAATCCCCAGGGTGCGTTGAGAGACCGTTCGAACACGGTTGTAATCAGCGTATCCTCAGTCATGCGGATGTCGAGATTGAGCCCCGGACCGCCCCGCCATTTTCCCGGTCCAACCGAATCGCTGGCCAGTGCCAGTTGCTCGACGATCCAGGGATTGCGCTGCTCCCAAACCTCTGCCGGAGTGAAACGGGTCGCGGATTCGGCTATGTGTAGCATGGTGCCGCCATCGCCGCCGTCCCACGCACCTTGTCCGGTGGGCAATGGAGTGCCGTCCGCCCAGGGTTCCCTGGTTTCTTCACGCTGTCCCCATGCAACAACGGAACAGATGCAGCCACCCGATTGAGCCGGAACGGCCTTGGGCAATGCATTGGCGACCGCATTGTAGATCACTTCGATGGCCTGCAAGCCCGGCCAGCCATAAATAAAGGAGGGCGCTGGCGGCAGGGGATCGAACATCGACCCGGGGCGGGTGATGACCTTGAGGGCTCGGAAATGACCCTCATGGGGAGCCTCGCCATAGCCCGCCAGCATGGTGATGGCAACGCGGCTGGCCGAAATTGTCGTGGGCAGCGGCGAGTTCGTCGGGCCGACCTGTTCGTCAGGAACGCCCGAGAAATCGAGAACCACATCCGATCCCTTGACCTCGAGTGCGATCTCGAAGGGGATACGGTCCTTGGTGACCCCGTTATTGTCCATCTCGCCCTTGCCGACATAACGGCCATCGGGGATTTTCTCGAAATAGGATCGCACGATACGTTCGCCGTGATCGAACATGTCGTCGACCGCCGCGCGATAGGTTTCGAGCCCGAAGCGCTCTACGACCTCAAGCAACGACTTTACGCCGACACGACACCCGGTGATCTGGGCGTCAAGGTCACCCCGCACCATTTGAGGCACGCGAGTATTGGCCATGATCATGCGGAAGATATCCTCGTTGAGGACACCTTCCTTATAAATCTTGACCCCGGGAAAGATCACACCTTCCTGGAACACGTCGGTCGTATCGGTGCAATAGGGATCCTTGGCCCCGATGTCGAGCCAATGGCCCTTGATCGCGGTATAGCCGATCAATTCTTCATCGTTGAGGAACACTGGCATGATGATGACCATGTCCTGGGGATGCGATCCGGTCCCGAAGGGCCAGTTGTAGATCAGCGCGTCACCGGGATTGAGGGTTTCGGGTCCCCCATTGGCCTTGACCGCCTCATTGATGCAGAAGGACAGCGTGCCCATGAACATGGGGAGCGAAGGTGCCTGGGAAAGCAGCCGAACTTCCTTGTCGTAGATAGCGACTGCGAAGTCGAGCACTTCGTAAATGATGGGCGAAAATGACGTCCGGATCAGAGCCCGCTTCATCTGGTTGGCTGCGGAGTTGAGCGCGTGGCGGATCACTTCGGTAGTGATGGGATCCGCCTTCGTCTCGGTCATCCGGCCGAACATGCCCGCATTGTGGACGACTGGTTCGTGTCTCTTTGCCATATCAGTGGGTCCGCTCCAAAATGATCTCGCCCGCCTTGCCGTTCGAGATGGTCCATTGAACGTCGACATAGGTCGTCGTTGTCTCTTCGGTTATGATCGCCGGGCCCTTGACCCTGCCCGAAATCGTGCTCCTGGGGATGATCCTGAACGGCACGCGCTCTTTGGTTTCGAAGGAATAGACGTCCATTACGCGATCGTTATCGCCGTCGGAATGTTTGGGCGCGTAGCTCAGATCGCGGCGCGGAAGCAGAACCGTGGTGCTGGCCCGCACCGAAACCAGTTCGACGTCCTGGTTCATAGTGGCGCCGAATGTGCGCGCATATTCGGTGATAAACCGATCAAGGATGATTGTTTCGTCTTCGGAAACCGTGCCGTCGTGAACCGCCACCTCGATGGAAAGTGTGTGCTCCTGCCCCTTGTAGCGCAGGTCCAGCCGAGCCGATTGCACCGCGTGGTTGGCATGGGCCGTGCTGCGCTCTGTCAATGTTGCAAAGAGTTCGTCCAGAACGCCGTTGACCTCCTGGAGCGCGCCAGAAGCAAAGTCGATGACGCGGGTGCGGGCGGCCGACTGCACCATGTCTGCTCCCAGAAGCCCCCAGGCCGAGAAATTTCCTGCCAAGGGCGGGATCACGACGTGGTTCATTTCGAGCTCATCGGCCAGAAGCGTGCCCATCAACGGCCCGGCGCCACCGAAAGGCACAAGGGTGATGGTGCGCGGGTCGAGTCCCTGATCGAGCGAAATCTCGCGCATGGCATTTGCCATTGCGGCCGAGGATATACGCATCACACCTGCGGCCGTCGCCTCGACATCCTGACCGATATGGGTTCCGACCGATTCGAGTGCGGATTTGGCCTTTTCGATATCGAGATGAATTCCGGCGGCCAGATCGCCCGGCCCGAGCATTCCCAGCCACGCTGCAGCGTCTGTCATGGCCGGTTCGGTGCCACCCTTGCCGTAGCAGGCAGGGCCAGGTACGGCGCCGGCCGAGCGCGGCCCGACCCGCATAAGGCCGCCCGGATCGATATGGGCTATCGAGCCTCCGCCGGACCCGATCGAGCGAACGTCGACCCAAGGGCTCTGGATCGGCATGTTATCGATCATGCCCTCAAACAGCACCTGAGGCTTACCGTCGATCACCAGTGCCGTATCGAAGCTGGTTCCGCCGACGTCAGCGGTTACCAGCGCCTTGATGCCGAGCATTCTGGCCAGCTCGCTGGCACCCTGTGCGCCGCCCACCGGACCGGACATGATGGTCTCGAACGGGCGATCCTCGGCTTCGGCAAAGGTCATCGAACCGGAGCCGGACCGGGTGATCAGCGATGTGCCCTTGAAACCGAGTTCACGCAACCGGCCATCGAGACGGCGCAGATAGTTCGACATGCGGCCACGCACAAACGCGTCAATACAGGTCGTCGAGGTCCGCTCATACTCGCGATATTCGCCGGAAATCTTGTGCGAAAGCGAAATTCCGCCCTCGAACCCCTCGTCGCGCAAGATACGCTCGACAGCGAGTTCATGATCGGGGTTTGCATAGGCGTTAATGAGGCTGACGGCGATCGCATCGACGCCTTCGGCGATCAGTTTCCGTGCAGCAACCTTGACCGTATCTTCATCGAGAGGCCGATACTCGGAGCCGTTGCCCAGCATGCGCCCGTCCACTTCAAGACGCAGGCGCCGGGGCACCAGAGGCTCGGTCTGTTTCCAGAACAAATTGTACATTTCAGCCCGGTCGCCGCGACGAATTTCGAGCACGTCGCGGAACCCGGTGGTGGTGATCAGGCCGACCCTCGAACCCCGACGCTCCAGAAGAGCGTTGAGGCCGACTGTGGTTCCGTGGAGAAAGAACTCGGCTTCCTCGATGATGTTCTGAGGTACGTGGCTGGTGATCGCATGCACGACCCCCTCCTCAGGCGCGGAAGGCACTGTGGGGACCTTACCTTCCGCTGTCTTGCCCGTCCGCTCGTCGAAATAGACGAGGTCAGTGAACGTGCCGCCAATGTCGACACCAATACGCGTTGCCATTCGTTCTTTCTCCTGGAAGGTCTATTTCGCCCAATAGCGGTAGTCGGGCAGCGGCGAGAAGGTGAACTCGGTCACTGCATCGCTCAGCACGACGACCGGCTGGTCCTCGAAAAACAGGATCTTGGGATACTCCGACCGCCAGATTTCGGTCACCTGGTCCATGATTGCCTGACGCTCTGCCTCATCGGATGAGGCGCGCAATTGATCGACCAGTTCATCGACTTCGGGGTTGCAGTATTCTGTGAGATTGTTGGAGTTTTCGCAGATGACATCGTAGCCCCAATAATAGCCGACCTCGAATACGCCTGGCCCATCGAGCCGCATCAGGGACTGGACCTGGTGGCCCTGCGACAAGTCCTGGAACTCGGCGGCCGGTGCCACGCGAATGTTGAGGTTGATACCGAGGTCAGCCCATGTGCTCTGGAGCACTGTGGCCAGCTGCTGCTGGGTCGCATCACCCTCCTGGATCATCACCTCGATATCGACCGGCGTGGCCACGCCGCTTTCGGCGATCAGGTCCCTGGCGCGATCGAGGTCAAAGGGGACGGGCTGGCTCAGTTCGGCATTGTATCCCGGCAAGCTCGGGGGGATCGGGCCGTAATAGAGCGTACCGTAGCCGTAGGCCACGCGCTCCACGATATCCGCATAGGGCACAGCGTGGGCGACAGCCTCGCGGAACAGCGGGTTGTCCCAGGGCGCCTTGGTATTGGGCAGCATCATCTGCTGCACGAAGGGGCTGGTATAGGCGATGGCGCGCGTGCCCGGGTTATCGGCAAGCGTGGTAACGGCCTGCTTGGCCAGACCAAAGGTAATATCAGCCTGTCCGGTACGCGCCTGCAGCAGCAAGGTTGGCGCCGCTGTGATCCAGTTGACGCTGATGGCGTCCGAGGCTGGAGCCTCTCCTGCAAACCCGGGATTGGCAACCATCCGTGCACTCTGGTTGGCGGAATAGGATTCAAGCAGGAACGGACCGGACTCGGTCACATTGGCAGCCATGAATTCGTTCGGCTGACCTGCAACCACGCCACCATTGGCTTCCACGACAGACGGATCAACGATCGACGCCGCGTGGGTTGCCAGATCACCCAACATGTTGCCGTTTGGCTTGTTGAGCGTAATGGTCAATGTGAGCGGATCGACCACCTCGATCGCGTCGATGATGACGGGGTCGATGTGCCCATCGGTCAAAAAGAAGCGCCCACACCCAGCCATGTCGAGGACACGCTGCAGCGAATAGCGCACCGCTTCGGCATCGACCGGAGCGCCACTCTCAAAGGTATAGCCTTCCTTGAGATGGAAGGTATAGACCAGCCCGTCATCGCTGACGTCCCAGGAATCGGCCAGGTATGGCTCCACTGTCGAGAAATCAACGACTCGTGTCCCCTCTGGACCCTCAGCCGTTCCGTACTGGGTCAGACGAACATAGAAATTCTGGATGAAGCTGATTTCCTGCAATCCGCAAGCCCAGGCAGGATCAAGCGTACTTGGCGCGACAGCGCTGTTGACCATCAGGTCCGAGTCCTGACCCAGCGCCGGTCCCGCCACTACCGCGAGAGACGAAAGCAGCCCCGCGACCAGTGACAGTCTTCCGATGTTTCCGATGCGCATTCGAATGTCCTTTCGATATGCGGGCGTCATTGATGACATATGCGTATCGCTACGCTGCGCACCCTCAACGCCCCTCTAGAGTGCACATAAAGGAAACTATATTTCCGATAGTACATGCATCGAATGCACTGTCAATTGATCGACAGGGATTTTTTGGTCGCCTTCTTTCAACTGGAATCGGGAGCAGATAGCCGCATGGTTGGGATGTTTATGTGCGCTTCGGTGGAGCACAGCGCCGACCAGCCACCCTCTTGCAAGGTCGCTGAAAATCAATCTATATTTCTTATCGGAAATATTCTCTACCGGAGCGCCTCGTGTCGACAACCATCTCCTACGCAGAACTTGTGGGACTTCTCGAAGAAATCTTCCTGCGCCACGGGACGGACAAGGTCGCCGCGTCGATTCTGGCCGAGAACTGCGCCATGTGTGAGCGCGACGGGGCACACAGTCACGGCATCTTTCGCATTCGAGGCTACGTGGATTCCTTGAGTACAGGCTGGGTTGACGGCAGGGCCATTCCAGAAGTCGAAGACATCGCTCCGTCGTTTTGCCGGGTTGATGCGAGCAATGGCTTTGCCCAGGTCGCGTTGGCGCAAGCCCGCGATCTGGCCGTCAGCAAGTGCCGGCAAACCGGCGTTTCTGTTCTGGCGATCCGCAATTCGCATCACTTGAGCGCGCTCTGGCCCGATGTCGAACCGCTCGCCCGTGAAGGCTTGATCGCAATCAGTACTGTCAACAGTTTTGCCTGCACTGTGCCGTTCGATGGCAAGAGCCCGGTTTTCGGGACGAACCCCTTTGCCTTTGCGGCACCGCTCGAGGGCGGCGATCCAATTGTTTTCGATCTCGCGACCTCAGCAATGGCCAATGGCGATGTGCAAATCGCAGCCCGCAAAGGACATGCCCTGCCACCCGATTCCGGGGTCGACAAAAACGGCAAGCCGACCAACGACCCCCAGGCCGTGCTGGATGGCGGCGCCCTGCTGACCTTTGGCGGATACAAGGGGTCATCGATTTCCATGATGGTGGAGCTGCTGGGCGCGGCTCTCACGGGCGGGCATTTTTCCTTCGAGTTCGACTGGTCGGGGCATGAGGGTGCACAGACACCGCATACGGGTCAATTAATCATCCTTATCGACCCTTCACGAGCGGCAGGCGAATCGTTCGATCTTCGGGCTCATACACTGATCGCGGCGATGCAGGCTGCTGGCGTTTCCCGATTACCAGGCCAGCGTCGCGCGGAAATTCGTGCGCAAACGCTACAAAACGGCATACCCATTACTGCAGAAGACCTTGCTAGTCTGAGGACATTGGCAATAGCCTAAAACTTGAACAAACTTACAGGACCGCGGTCGGGCTCATGAACAGCACTCTTCCCAAGCCATCTGAGAAAAGCTCGCAGCGCCGGTCGCAGCATTCCATCGCCGAAACATTGCGCCATCTGCGACAGGGCCATGGATTTACCCTCAATGAGCTGGCCCGGCGGTGTGCCTTGGCTCCCTCGACGCTGTCCAAGATCGAAAACGGGCAGATGTCGCCGACCTATGATACAATTCTCAGTCTGGCGGAAGGGCTGAGCGTGGACGTGGCCGATCTTTTTTCCGAACGCCAGACCACCACTGTCAGTGGCCGACGCACGGTAACACGCGCCGGAGAAGGCGTTCCGCTCGATACGGCACAGTACGACTATCAAATGCTGTGCACCGATCTGGCACACAAGCAGTTTGTGCCGCTCAGGGCCAAGATCAAGGCAAACTCGGCTGCCCGATTTGAAAGCATGCTGTCCCATCCAGGGGAAGAGTTCGTTTTCGTGCTTTCGGGTGAGATTGAACTCCATACCCAGTTCTATGCTCCGACCAGGCTTGCAGTGGGCGACAGCTGCTATTTCGACAGCACCATGGGCCATGCACTTATCAAGGCCTCAGAAGAGGATGCCGAAGTGCTTTGGATATGTTCGCGCGTTATCGAACCGCTGCAGGGGTAATCCTCTGCACTTCGCTCGGAACCTCGACCCGGCTTTGCTCTGGGCGATCTGGAGGTCATGCACGTCCTCCTCAGTCGCCGTATCGGGTGGCCGCCGCAATTGCATGCGCGAGGCGCCCGACATCGCTAATGTAGGTGCCCTAGAGCGGTTCAGTCATTGATTGAATCGGTTGGGGATTCCCGAGTTCGGGATTTTGTGATTCAAGATGTCGGCTGGGAAGGAGGCCAGCATCTGATGACAGCACCTCTATCCAATGATCTTCGCGAGCGTGTCGTTGGTGCGATCGAGACCGGTGAGAGCTGCCGGTCTGTCGCGGCCCGCTTTGGTGTTGCCGTTTCCTCGGCGGTGAAGTGGCATCAGCGCTACCGGGCTACGGGCTCGGTGGAGCCCGGCAAGATGGGTGGGCACCGCAAGCGCATTCTCGACCCTCACCGATCATTCATCGTTGAGCGCATTGACCAGAGACCGCATCTGACGCTGCACGGACTGAAGGAGGAGCTGGCGGCGCGCGGGGTGAAGGTGTCGCACGATACGGTGTGGAAATTCCTGCGCCGTGAGGGGCTTCGTTTCAAAAAAAACACTGTTCGCCCTTGAGCATGCTCGTGCCGACATAGCCCGGCGGCGACGGCGCTGGCGGTCTTTTCAGGCGGATCTCGATCCCCGGCGGCTGGTGTTCATTGATGAGACATGGATCAAGACCAACATGGCGCCGCTGCGTGGCTGGGGGCAGAAGGGCAAACGCCTGCGTGGTTTTGCCCCGCATGGTCACTGGCGCACGCTCACCTTCTTGGCCGCATTGCGCTGCGACCGGCTGACGGCGCCTTGCGTGTTCGACGGGCCGATCAATGGTCAGTGCTTCCGCGCCTATGTCGAGCAGCAACTCGTGCCGGTGCTGGAACCTGGCGATATCGTCGTCATGGACAATCTCGGCAGCCACAAGGCCGCAGCCATTCGCCAAGCCATCAAGGCCGCCGGTGCCAGGCTCTGGTTCCTGCCGCCCTATTCGCCCGACCTCAACCCGATCGAGCAGGCCTTCGCCAAGATCAAGCATTGGATGCGCCAAGCCCAAATGCGCACCCTTGAGGATACATGGCGTCACGTCGGCCACCTCATCTCAAACATCAGCCAAGACGAATGCGCAAATTATCTCGAAAATGCAGGATACGCTTCTGTTAAAAACTGAAAGGCTCTAGGTAGCCATCGAGAAATGGCGCATCTACAAGTCGTCGGACATCCTTTGACGCCGTTGGCTGACCGTCTGCGCGGGCGTGGATTTTGCTCGTAAAGCCGCCGCGGCTTCGACCAAAACCCTCCTTATGAGTCCCCCTTTTGCGCCCGCTGTCTGAGAGTGGCCGCGCACCGTGGTGCTGTCGATCATGTGTTGCCAGTCGTCGGTGAGCCCAAGCTCGACCAGCGTTTCCAGCAAAGCGTCCCAGACCCCTTGCTCGGCCCAGCGGCGGAATCGGACATAGACCGAGTTCCACTTGCCATAGCGCTCATGCATGTCGCGCCAGGGGCAACCGACCCCCAAAACATAGAGCATTCCGTTCAGAAAGCGCCGGTTGTCCAGGGCTGGCCGAGACCACCGACCACGCTCGGCCGGCAACAATGCCCCTACCAGCGCCCACTCGTCATCAGTCAGATCGCCCCGAGCCAAAACTGCCTCCTCTGAAAGGAAGCCTTGAATCAGTCAGGCAGCGATTTGGGAATCCCTTTTGTCAACACAGCCTAGTGAAAATGCCAGAACCTGCGATCGGCGCAGGGCCTTGCGAATGACAACCTCGCCAGAGGCGTCGACAGCATGAACCTGGAAAATGCGTTTGGCCAAATCGAGGCCCAAAGTGATAATCTGCATGGCGGATGGCTCCTTTGCTCGGGTTGCCTGATAGCGAACCCATTTTGGCACTCAGATGCCGGGAGCGGGAGCCATCCACCTCATCTGGTTCCGGCGAGGAATTTGGAGAGCCGATGTTCGGCGTCCGCCCCATCCCGGTCTTTCGCATTGATAGTCCTCGCTCGAAACCGGACCATGCATGTGCGGTAGTCTTTGGCGACCGCGTCATGTCCACCCGATGTTTTGCTATCTCTTCCTCCGCACTCTTATCACACACGTTACACAACGTGGTTGCCAGCCATCAGGGCAGCCGCGGTCCCCCCATCAGCCAACAGTAGCAGGCGACCGGTTTGTTCTGGCTCAATCGGCTTTGCGCAAGGCGGTATCGAACGTGCCCTCAACCTGCCGGCAGTCGCTCGTGTCAGCCTCCGCAAACATGCTATCCCTTCGGCAGACGACAGCCGAGAAGCTGCCTCGAGCGGCGGCAGCCCCGTCTTCCAGAGAAAGCAAATCGAGGATGATCACGGAATCTGTCTCGCTGTCTTCGCTGAGATAGTAGGGTGGGCTCATTCCTTCCGGCCACCAGGAAACGGATGCTTCCATGATGGATGCTGAAGCATCGCTTCCCATCAGCGAAACCTCGATCGTCAGGACGTTGCGCATGATGCTCTCGGCCTCAAGGTCGTGCGCCTGGATGGAAATGGAGGTCACCGGGCCAAAGGACCGCGCCTCGGCCGTCGATGTTCCCTCCGATGGCACATCGAGCGTTTCACCCAAATAGGGCGTGCCGTCGATGGTCGCATCGACTGTACCCACGGGCGTTTTTGCGATTTGGGCCAGTGCAGGTTGCGCTAGGCACAGGGCGAGGCCGAATGCTGCCATGAGAGGCGCTTGGTTTAGGTTCATCGAGTAAGTCCTTTTATGCGCTTATGGGTACGACCAGCCGTCGTGTTCGATGCGGAAAATGCGCAGCGGCGCGCCGGGCCGGGTGGTATCGCCGCGCAGGCGGAAAACGACCGTATGCGTCCGGCCAAAATTCTCGACCTCGACATTGATCGTAATCATACCCCGGAACATGGGCCGATCGGGATCGGGCACCGGCGCTGAAATCGTGCCCTGGAAGTCCTGCGCGCCAATGAGCAGGTCCGAGCCGGGCGGACGGGATCGAAGCGCGTCCCTGAAGTCGGTGGAGAAAAACACGTCGGGCGCGGCCGGATCGCGATGGCTCACGCCCCGGGCAGGATCATCATAGGCATAGAGCGCCGCAACGAGTCCACGTGCGTGTTCGATCAGGTCGTCGCCTGACCAAGCCTGCGAGCCGGTCGTGGGGGCCGGAAGAAGTTTTTCGACGTCCACCACTTCCTCTGGTTCGTCATAGTGGCTGGCATCACCGAAAAGGACTTCATCGTCGAAATCGGCAATCAGATAGCGTTGTGCCACCCACCCCGCCCTGCTCATATCGGCTGAGCGCATCAGGCACCAACTCGGCGGAAGGGCATCGATCTCCGAGTCAGTCATCGCCGAAAAATGAGCCATCGTGTAAAACGGAACGCAGGTGATCTGCTGCAGGCCTCGCTCGTCATGGGCAAAGGTTTCGATCACGGGATAGTTGGTGCCCGGTCCCATTCGGACATTGAGCACGTCATTGGCCGAAACGGCGGTCACCCTCCATGCATCGGGACCATGGCCATCGATCTGGGCATTTGCGGCAAGGGGCAGCCAGAGAAAACTGAAAGCGACAATGCTCATCCGGCATCGCTTGAGCTTGTGCAACATCATTCAACCTCCACAATGACGCGGCCTAGAACAGAGTGTGCATCGATATCGAGGAACCGCACCTCATAGGTTCCCGCGCTGTCGGGCATCGCCTGTCACGAGGATATAGGCCAGCGTGATCCCGAAATAGACCGCCATCCGAAGCACGACGAAAGGCAGGGTCTGCACCATCAGACCCATCGCCCTGCCAACACTAAAATCCCACATGCATCCTCCGGTTACGCCCGCTCTCGTCTGGCGAGCTTCCGAAGGTATCCCGTGTCGAGCCACGCTTGAGAATAGCGCATTTGCTCTATTGACAGCGCTGAACGGCAGTCACTTCCCGCCAGCAAGCCCCGCGAGTTCTGCCTTGCTGGAGATGCCGAGCTTTTCGTAGATGCGCACGAGCTGATTGCGCACAGTGGAAGGTGACGTGCCCAGGGCACGTGCCACCTGCTTGTTGGTCATGCCGGATGCGAACAATCCAGCAACCTCGCGTTCGCGACGAGACAAGCCCGAAAGGGTCGGATGGATCGATAGGTGAACGAAGTAATTGCTGCCAAACGGGGACATGCGCACGTCGAGCAGTTCCCCACGCCATGGTTTGCCCTGCTTGAGCACACTCATCATGTCAGCCGGGAGCTGGGCGAAACGCCCAGACCACTCTTGCCTGGCAAAATCGTCAAACGGTCCCTGCGCGCACAGCACACAGCCATGCCCGTCCACGAGCGCGATCGCTTCATGCTCCATTGCCGCGCGGCCGGTCCAGAGTTCCCGGTTCATGCGCAAGGCTTGCGACAGATGCGGCATAAGCATCTGCTTGAGTCTACGCTCGGTATCGGAGAAGGCCACCGGTCTGTCATCCGCGCAAAGCCCCACGAAGCTAACATAGCCGTCGGTTGGCTCTCCGACGATTGTCGCCATCATGTGCGAGGCATCGAAGCCCCGCCAATGCTCGTTGTAGGCCAGACTTGCGCGATAGTCTGGAACGTCATCGAAGCGGGCGGTCGTTCCAAGACGGTTGAGCGTCAGCTCGCAGAAGGCGTCCTCCTGTGCGACAGAATCCCACTCGCCCAATATCGCCTCGCTTTGGTTGAGAACGGTCAGGTCCGTGACCAGTCGGCCATCGGCCAAGCCACCGCCCCACACCCCGAAATCGAAGGGAATGAAGCGCTGCAGGTTTTTCAGCACGCGGAGACGGAGTTCGTCGGGCGTGCACTTCGAGGCGTCATGGTAAAGTTCCAGCAGAAAATCGCTGACTCGCAATGCGTTCTCCGTTCCCCCCATCACAACAGTCCGCTCCAACCCAAAAGTGTTCCGTCAGATCGTATGGAGCATCTACGGTAACAGAAATGGCTACAAGCCCTGATATTGGCAATACTTGTTGGTCGTTCTGCCCTCGGTTCCGCATTTGGAATTCCGGTCACGCGGCATTGACGACCGACTTCAGACGCCTCCTGACAGAGGCTCGTTGCCGGGGTGAAAGGCAGCTTTGGCGGCGTAGCCTCAGAAAACCTGCCGGTCAGTTCCCCACCCCCATACCGTATCACTGTGAACAAATTTCATTGCCATTTAAACAAGCAAAAGCACGCGTTTCTTTATCAGCAATTTGGGCCGTTTTCGATCTGTCCGGTTTCAGCCAACCAATAAGGATAAATGCCATCCGCAACATGACTCCAGTCTCCCGATCAGCCCGAATTTGCAGATTTGAGGGGCACCGATTTGACGTCGTTCTTTTTTGCCAAGGACAGCCAATGCTGCGATGTCCAAATTCACCTTCCTCCATGCGCCAGGCCGAGTCTTTGACGACCATGTCTTCAGCTGCGCGCTTGACCTGAAGTGGCAGAGCGGGGTTGTTTAGGCACGTGACCTCACCACACCGAGTCGGGACAACCAACTCCCTCGCACGAGGTAGAAGGTGCGATAGCAACGGTTGGCTCACGGGTCCGATTGGGAGAGACTGTTGAGCAAAAAGAAGACAGGCGTAACCATCACCGATGTTGCACGTCTCGCTGGAGTCAGCACAGCTACAGCTGGGCGAGTGCTCGGTGACTATGGATACTCAAGCCGAGAAAAGCGCGAGAAGGTACTCTCGGCCGCCCAGGCGCTCGGCTATCGCCCGAACCTTCTCGCCCGCAGCCTGATCACGGGGCGAACCAAAACCATCGGGGTCGTTGCCGGCGACATCCAAAGCCCTTTTTACGCCAGCATTCTGCGAGGGATCTCCAATGTAGCGGAACGCAATGATTTCGGGTTGATCATCACAAATAGTGACGAAAATATCGAACACGAAATCCGCTCAGTCCGCCTGCTTCTGGAAAAGCAGGTCGATGGGATGATCGTGTCTCCATGCGATCCGGAAGGTGGAGAGCACCTGGTTTCCGTCGTCGCGGCGGGCATCCCAATCGTCCAGATCGACCGTCAGGTGCACAGCCTTGGCGCCGATTTCGTGGGAGTGGACAACAAGCAGGGCGCTCACGATGCGGTAGCAAGGCTCCTGGCGCAGGGCCATCGCCGAATTGGAATGATCGGCGAACTTGGGTACGGTGACTGGAGCATCGAGGAGTTCTTTGCTCTTGCCAGCGCACCTTCTTATGCTTCGGACTCCCTCTACCCCAGTTGGCAGCGGCTGCATGGGTATGTTGAAGCGCATCGAGAAGCTGGGGTGCCGCTCGATCCAATGCTCATTGGGCGATCCCGCAGTTATTCAGCTCAAGGGGCGCAGCATCAGGTGGAGTGAACCCCTAGGACTGGACCAACGCAGCGTTCCAAACTAAGCCGCCTGTTGGGCGAGTTGGGTTTCAAATTCCTCTGGTGAGCGATAGCCAAGGGCAGAGTGGAGCCTTCGGGTATTGTAGATTTCCTCGATGAACCTTGGCAAGCTGTCGACGACATCCGCAGAGGTTTCGTATTCGCAGAGATAGACCGCCTCGACCTTGAGCGTTTTCATGAAGCTCTCGGCCTGCGCGTTATGGTAAGGATTGCCGATGGCGCTCATCGAGCCTCGCAGTCCGGCGGCTTCAAGCTCATTGCGATACCGCTCGCTTGCGTATTGGCAGCCGCGGTCCGAATGGTGAATGCACCCGGGGAGCGGCTTCCTGTTTTCCAATGCAGATTGCAGCGCTGCCAAGGTCAATGACGTATCGATCTGCCTGGACAAGGCATAGCCGATCACCTTACGGCTGCACGCATCGAGAATGACCGCGAGATAGCAGAAGCCGCGTGCAAGGCGGATATAGGTCAGATCAGCTACCCACGCCATGTCGGGCCCTTTCGGGATGATGTTGCGGTATAGGTTCGGGTAGATCGGCGAGGTATGAGCGCTGTCGGTCGTTTTTACAAACCGCTTTCGCGGCTTAATCCCTAACCCGTTCTCCCTTATGATCCTGGCGATCCTTTTGTGATTGATCCTATGACCGCGGCGGTGCAATTCGTGGGTGATGCGACGATAGCCATAGCCAGGCAGATCATCCTGAATGGCTTCGATCAGCTCGACCACTTCCGTATCTGCGATCCCGCTGGACGTGTTGGGGCGATAATGGAACGTGCTGCGCGCAAGACCGATCATTTGACATCCCCGCCTGATGGAGCAATGCGCGGGCCGGTGACAATCGATGAGTTCTCGTTGACGGGTCCTGGAGAGGGGCGCGGCGTTTTTTTGGCCATGTCCAGTTCCATGGTCAGTTGCCCGACCTTGCGCTCAAGAGCTGCAATGCGGCCCTCGTATTCCGCAACGACGCTTGCTTCGGCTTCTTCCTGATTGAGTTCGCCACGATCGAACTGGGACAGCCAGAGCTGGATGAGATTGGCGGAAACGCTATAAGTGCGCTGCGCATCGCGGCGCCCGATGGCGCCATTTCGAATGTCCTGGCATAACTGCAGCTTGAACTGCATCGAGTGACGGCGGTAGGGACCTCTTGGTGACATGGACATTCTCCATTCAAGGCCCACAGAGCGTATCAGCTTTTCTTCCCCGCTGGTCCAGTCCTAGGGGTTCACTCCAATCGACTATCGAAAATTGACCCCCTGACAGGTGCAGCCAATCGGAGATGGATGTCAGAACTCTTTGCTGAACTGGCCCGCAGTTCCAACGTATCAAGGGCAGATATCGCGATCCTCATGTGCGACATTGATTATTTCAAAGCGCTCAATGATCATTACGGCCACGCTGAGGGGGACCGTTGCCTGGTAGAAGTCGCTGCCATCATCGACAGCAACGTTCGGAGCGATTCACACCATGTTGCCCGCTATGGTGGTGAAGAGTTCCTCATCATCCTGCCCGGAACATCATCAAAGGACGCTGCGTCAGTCGCGCAACGTATTCGCGGCGCACTCGCTCGGGCCCGCTTGCCAAACCCGGGGTCACCGTTTGGCTTCGTCACCATAAGTATTGGTATTTCCGGTCGCATACACTATCAGGACTGTACTCCTGACGAGTTGCAATGGGAAGCGGACGCCGCCTTGTATCAGGCCAAAAAAGGTGGTCGAGATCAGGTGAGGGCGTTCGCTGAAGACGGGGACACGTCCTCTAACGTCAAATCAGCTGGGCGGCAGTTCGCTCTGCGATAGATGCCATCCCATTGTAAGCCCAGTAACACCACCGGGAAACACGTCAGTTGCGCCCGGCCTGACAGTCACTCAGGCTGCTGGTTGTCCCGGCCAGCAATGTTTCTTTGCTTTTCCAGCGCAAACGACAAGAGATCTTGGGCGCAACAAAAGGCCGCCCGAGCTCTGGACGACCGCAGACGGCCCTGCCCGCATGCAGGGGTCAATTGGGAAGACGCCTTTCACATGTCGGATTTGCGCCCTTGGCAGCCCCGGAAACAGGGTGAATGAGCGATAACGATTGGCCCGTTCTTCACACCGGAGTGTCCGGAGCCAGAACACACTGGCGGGGTTTGGCAACAATTGGCCGAACGCCCACATAACCGCCACCCGCCATCCAGTTTGCCAATGCGAGCAGTAATCTGGCGGATCACACTTTTTTCCATCATTGTGCACAACCACGCGGAATTGGCTCGCCTTTGCCCGTGACCAAGGGCTACAAAGTTGGGGGTGTGACAGCACGTTTGTCACAAGATTGGGGAGAATCATGAAGCCGATGGCCTATTGGAGGCGGCTGGCAGTTATCGCGATGCTTGTTGTGATGGCGCCACTGGTTGCAGGACCGAGCCTGGCGCAGCAGGGCGCACAAGGCTGGCGGGCGCTGTGCGTGCCGGGCAATGAAGTCGAGATCCTTGTGGGGAACTCCTGGTATCGTGGGGCTGTTGCCGGTCCAGACGTTAACGGCGAACCCTATTGCGACGTTCTCAACACCAGCTACGCCGGACATGAAATGCAGTTCGCCATGGCACCCGAGCGGATGCGTGCAGTCCAGGCGCCGGGGGTGCCGGGCCCGCCAACCGGACCCGCCCCGATTCCCGGTGAGCCCTCGCAGGCGGCTTGGCGGGCGCTGTGCGGGCCAGGTAATGAGATCGAAATTCTTGTCGGTGGGGCGTGGTACAAGGGGATCGTGATTGGGCCCGATCAATTCGGAGAGGTGTCCTGTAATGTTCTCAACACCAGTTACAGCGGGAGCGAGTTGCTTTTCGCGATGGCGCCAGACCGGATGCGTGCGGTTCAACCCCCGACCGCTGCCGCGCCGGTGAGTGGTGGGCAGCAGTCTCCAACACTACCAGCGCTGAAAGCCACCCTGGCTGAGATCGGTGAGGCATATAAAGACAATCTCGCTGCGGCTCGGCAGCGCTTCGAAGAACGCACGGTGACCCTCGCCGGCACTCTGCAGAGCGTTGGCTCGGACTACGTTCGACTCACAGATGGGCCGTTCGGAATTGCGATGTGCACCTTCGATGAAGGTCACCGGGCGCAGCTGGCGCACCTTACGCCCGGTGCTCAGTTGATCGTGCAGGGCGACGACAGTTCTTGGGGCTGGGGAACGTTCCAGCTGACCAGTTGCCGCGTGCTCAGTGAACAGATCCCGCGTTCCGCCGTGCTTCCGGAACAGGTCCAGACACAGACAGAGGCCGATGGGCAGCCTCCTCTTGGCCGTTATGTCTGCCGTCAATACATGACCACCATTGGCTGGATCGACCTCACCAATGCCACCTATTTGGTTGGTGAGGTGGAAGGCGGCTACTCGTTCGATCCAGTCAGTGGCTATATCTCCTGGAATGGGGGTGCCTATGCCGGCTGGCCGGCGCGTTACGAATTTTCGCCTGCCGGCGCGGGGCATGCGCACGATGAAAACATCATTCGTATGACCGACGAGAGCGGTGCCCTGAAAATCGACTGCTTCCTGGTGGCGGACTAACCCGATGCTCTGGCTCAAGGCGCTTTCCGTCGCGGCGCTCTCGCTCGGCGTCTGGCAGAGATACAAGCGAATGGGCAAGCCCATCATCCGCGGCGGCAGGCGCTGGTGGCGGCAGCCCGACGGGCGCTACGCCCTTTGGCACGGAATGGGTTTGAGACGTGAGGAGGAGTTGCCCCCGGAATGATCTCTCACATGCGCCAAATGTGCCCCAATGGGTTCAAGGGGCATTCCGACAAGGGGCCAAGTGGGAGAATTGCACCGCGCGTTGAGGCTGTCTGGCGGCTCAGGCACCTCGAGCACACTGGCCAAGCTCAAGCAACATCGCCAGCCAGCGCCCGGGCAAGGTCATTGGCGGCAACGTTTCTGGCAAGATGCTGACGCTGGTCTTTGCCATGATCGCGGTGCTGATCGCGATCATTTCAACGTCGATGCCGACGACCGGCTGGGCGTGAAGCTTGCGCACGCCGTCTCTCAGTTGGCGCTGAGTTGGTGCTTGCAGGCTTCCTCGCGATCACCTCCGTCAGGGTGGTCACTCGCTCTGACCCAAGACCATTGAGCGATCTGTCTGAGAGGTTAGTCGCATCGGGAGAGCTCGTGCCTGCATCAGCTCAGCCAATTGGGATGTTCCACGGTGCAGATTCTATGACCGCTCAGACTCTCTGGTTTCTCTCCGAGACAGCAGGCGCAATTTTTGGGCGAAGAGTCTTCGCCCCCGCTCGGTCTGTTCAACTGTCTCGGTGAGCTAAGTCGAGGCGCTGCAGATTGAGGGGCAAACCAGAAATGAGCGATGCCTTTCCTGCGAGAACCGCTGTGCGTCGTGCTTTCGCCTACTCGCCGTAATGTGCGCGATACCACGCAACAAACCGCGCCACACCCTCGCGCACCGAAGTGGAAGGACGATAACCGGTGGCGGCCGTCAGCTCTGTGGTGTCCGAAAACGTATCGGGCACGTCGCCGGGCTGCAGCGGCAGGAGATTGCGAACGGCCTTTTTGCCCAGCGCCTCTTCGAGCGCATCGATATAATCGGCGAGCTTGACCGGATCGGAATTGCCGATGTTGAAGATGCGGAAAGGAGCGTTTGACCGGGCCGGATCGGGCGCGGCGGCATCCCAATCGGGATCGGGGGAGGCAGGGGTGTCGGACGCGCGGATCACACCTTCGACGATGTCATCGATATAGGTGAAATCGCGCGTGTGGTTGCCGTGATTGAACACATCGATCGGCTCGCCCGCGAGGATGGCGCGTGTGAACTTGAACAGCGCCATATCGGGCCGCCCCCAGGGGCCATAGACGGTAAAAAAGCGCAGGCCCGTGGTCGGCAGGGCAAACAGATGCGAGTAGGAATGGGCCATCAACTCGTTTGCGCGCTTGGTTGCGGCATAGAACTGCAGGGGATGATTGGCGCCATCATGCTCGGAAAACGGCATTTTGGTGTTTGCACCATAAACCGACGAGGTCGAGGCGTAGGTAAGCTGGCCAACACCATTGTGCCGGCAGGCTTCGAGAATGTTGGTAAAGCCGACGAGGTTTGATTGCACGTAAGAGTGCGGATCTTCGAGGCTATAGCGCACGCCAGCCTGGGCGGCGAGATGGATCACCCGATCGAATTTTTCGCCCGCAAACGCGGCCTCGACTGCGACGCGATCAGCCAGGTCGGCACGGATGAAGCGGTATTGGGCGCCCTGGGTGCGACCGAGTTCATCGAGCTGGGCAAGGCGGGCTTTTTTGAGCGCCGGATCGTAGTAATCATTGACAATGTCGAACCCAACGACACTGTCGCCGCGCTCGATCAGACGCCGGGCAACATGATAGCCGATAAAGCCGGCAGCGCCGGTGACAAGGACCTTCACGAAACCTTCTCGACAGCTTCGAGCTGCGGATAAACCGGCGCGCGCCCCACACTGATATAGGTCCAGCCGTCGCGGCTGAGCCTGTCAGGGGCATAGATGTTGCGGCCATCGAAAATCAGTTTCGTTGCCAACCGTTCCGCCATTTCATCGAAATCTGGCGCCCGGAACTGTTGCCATTCGGTGCAGATGGCCAGGGCATCGGCACCGTCGAGCGCCGCGTATTTGTCCTTGGCCAAAATGAGATCGTCGCGCTCGCCATAGATCCGCGCGGTCTCGTTCATGGCAACGGGATCGTAAGCGACAACGGTTGCACCGGCCGACCACAGCGCTTCAATCAGCACGCGGGATGGCGCTTCACGCATGTCATCGGTGTTGGGCTTGAATGCCAATCCCCAGATTGCGATCCGCTTACCCTTAAGACCTGGGGCGCCACCGAAATGGCTGGCCATTTTGTCAAACGACGTGGTCTTCTGACGGTTATTCACAGCTTCGACGGCAGCGATCAGGGGTGCATCATAACCGATATCGATTGCCGTGCGCACCAGCGCCTGCACATCCTTGGGAAAGCACGAGCCGCCGTAGCCCAACCCAGGGTAGATGAAATGATACCCGATACGCGGATCGGCCCCGATGCCCCGGCGCACCTCTTCGATATCGGCCCCCAGCCGTTCGGCAAGATTGGCGATCTCGTTGATGAAGCTGATCTTGGTCGCAAGCATGGCATTTGCGGCATATTTGGTGAGTTCCGCCGAGCGGACATCCATATAGATCGTGCGGTCGTGATTGCGGTTGAAAGGTTCGTAAAGCTCCTTCATCACCTCGCGCGCATGCTCGGTGGCCGTTCCCACAATAATGCGGTCGGGCTTGAGGAAATCGTTGACCGCGGCACCTTCCTTTAGGAACTCGGGATTCGAGACCACGTCAAATTCGAGCGAAGACCCCCGAGCCGCCAGAACCTCGGCCAATCTGACCCGCACCTTGTCGCTGGTTCCGACGGGCACAGTGGACTTGACCACCACGATCTTGCGCCTGTCCATCGCCTTGCCGATGGATTCGGCCACAGCCAGGACATATTGCAGATCGGCAGCGCCGCTTTCGTCGGGCGGTGTGCCCACGGCAACCATCTGCACCTGGCCGTGAGACACGGCCCCTGCAATGTCTGTGGTGAATTTGAGTGTGCCGATCTCGACATTTCGGGCCACCACCTCGTCAAGTCCCGGCTCATGAATCGGGATTTCACCAGCATTAAGACGCGCAATTTTGTCTGCATCCACATCAACGCAGAGCACCTGATGGCCGACATCGGCAAGGCAGGCGCCGGTCACAAGACCGACATAACCGGTTCCAAAGATCGCAAGACGCATAGGTTTCTCTCATCGTGACTGAAAGCTGCACTTACTTCACAGCCCCATCCGGTGCAACGCCGGGATGCCGTGTCGTCCAAATGTGTGACCAACTGTGCCCTAAATGCGGCGGATCCCAGAGCGACAATCGCGATGGCCGATCGCGTTGCTTTCAATCCAGGAATGCTGGCAGACAAATGCAGCAATCGGGACTACCCCCCAAAGCTGCATCCGCTATTTCGCGCTTTGCCGTTAAAGCTCAATGTTGGTGTGATGCGCATCATTTTCGGCGCGGGTTTAATCGTGCTGATCGCCGCCTTTGTTCGCGAGGGCGTTTGCTCAGCAAGCCAAAACGCAAAGCAGGTTGACAGGATCGGTCGCATCCGCCCTGCATTCTTGTTCAAACCTGTGTCATGCCGAACCGTCAGCGCGCATCAACACTAGGTCCAACAGCGATCAATTCTAGGCAATCTCGATCGCGCACCAATGCCGATAAGGTGCTTCCGGCGTCACCACCGGCGTCGGAAAGTGCGGATTGTTGATCGCATCGGGGAAATTCTGGTCTTCGAGGCAGAGCCCGCTAAAGGCAGCGTAGCGCGCTCCATCCAGCCCGGAAACCGGCACATCGAGCTTCCAGCCATTATAGACCTGCAGGCCGGGCTGATCGGTATAGATCCTGAGCGTCAGCGAGCGGTCGGGTGCCTCGACCACCGCCACCGGTTCGGTCTGGTCGCGTCGTGTATCGAGGACGAAATTGCAGTCGATCTTCTGGCCGGTCCCATCGGCCCGGCGCATGGTCCGCGCTTCCCGGAAATCAAGCTCGGTGCCTTTGGTGGGCAAAATGGCGCCGGTCGGGATCTGGCCCTCGCCAAGTTCGGTGTAAGCGCCCGCGGCAAAGGACAGGCGGTGATCGAGCACATCGCCATGTCCCATCAGGTTGAAGTAATTGTGCTGGACGATATTGACCGGAGTCGGCCTGTCGGTTTTAGCACCGAAATCGATCTCCAGCCGGTTTCCCTTGAGCTTGTAGGTGACCGATATCTCGAGATTGCCCGGATAGCCCATGTCACCGTCCGGGCTGGAAAGCGTCAGCGTGACGCTGTCCGCGTTCTCCTTGGCAATTTGCCAGATCTGTTGCGCTATGCCTTCAGGGCCGCCATGGAGCTGGTTGGGTCCTTCATTGGCCGGCAAATGGTAAACCGCGCCGTCGAGCGTAAATTGCGCGCCGCCGATCCGGTTGGCCACCCGACCGGCAATGGCCCCGAAATAAGGGCTGTGGGCGGGATAGGAATCGAATTTGTCAAACCCCAAGACCACCGGGCGCATCTTGCCACCCACTGGCACTCGCCAGTCCCGGACCAGCGCGCCATAGGTCAGAACCGCCACCGAAACGCCGGTTTGAGAGGTCAAAACCACCTCATGAACATCTTGTCCGTTAAACGTTCCAACAACCCTGGCCATGTGCGCTCTCCGTTTGTTTTCGCACCGCTCTTAGTGCATTTCAGCACTTCTTTGAAGCGTCTCGATTGCTCTAAGCCTTTGTTTTGCCGCGCTCCCCAACCGGATAAGCGCTCTTGGTGTCGTTCGCACAACCGGCCAATAAAGGTCTTGAGCCACGATCGTGCCGGCGGTCGGCATTTCTTGTGACACCCTGGCGCCCGATCAATGGAAATCGCGCGATTTGGGCACGACGCGTCTGTTGCGTGGATGACCGTGCAGCCGTTGCGGTACGGGATGGGTCGCCTCATCGGCCCGCGTCAATTGCGGATTGGCGCGGTGAGACATAGCCAGGGAATCAAGCAGATCGGACCGGTCATGGACCGCGCTGGCGATCACATGGATCACGCCCTCCTTGCTCTTTTGCAACTGCCCCTCGATCACCGCAAGGCGCGACGCCATGATCTGGCGCCGGTATTTTTCAAACCGTGTGGCCCACATCAGCCCGTTGGCAATACCGGTTTCATCCTCGATGGTCATGAAAATCGCATTGCCCTTGCCCGGTCTTTGCCGCACCAGAACGATCCCCGCCACCTTGACCATTTTGCCATCGCGCACCTGGTCGAGCCCTTTGCAACTGAGCACGCCCTCGTCAGCAAACTGTTCGCGCAGGAACACCATCGGATGGGCCTTGAGCGACAGCCGGGCCGTTTGATAATCGGCGATCACATGTTCCGATAGCGCCATATCGGGCAGGTTCATATCGTCTTCCTCCCCCAATTCGCGTCCCTGGGCAGCGGCGAAAAGGGGGAGCGGATCGTCCTGCGGCAAGCGCCTGACACGCCAGGCCGCTTCGCGCCGCCCGAGCCCCATTGAGCCCATCGCATCGGCATCGGCAAGAAGCGTCAGCGCCCGCACCGGCACGCCCGAGCGCTGCCAGAAATCGTCGATCGACCCATAATTTGCGCCCCGCCGCGCCACAAGCTTTTCGCTCCAGGCCTTTTTGAACCCGTCGATCTGACGAAACCCGATCCGCAGGGCGCAATAGGGGGCCGGCGCCTCTTCGAGTCCATTGTCATGGGTGCTGGAATTGACATCTATCGGTCGCACCTCAACCCCATGTTCGCGCGCATCGCGCACGATCTGGGCCGGGGCGTAAAATCCCATGGGCTGGGAATTGAGCAGCGCGCAGGCAAAGACGTCGGGGTAGTATTTCTTGATCCAGGCCGAAACGTAAACCAGCTTGGCAAAGCTCGCCGCGTGGCTTTCGGGAAAGCCGTAATCGCCGAACCCCTCGATCTGGCTAAAGCATCGCCTGGCAAAATCCTCGTCATATCCGCGCGCCACCATGCGGCCGATCATCATCTGCTTGAACTGGCCGATGGTGCCGTTATGGCGGAACGTGGCCATGGCTTTGCGCAGACCGTTGGCCTCGTCGTCGGTGAATTCAGCCGCGACCATGGCCAGTTGCATGGCCTGTTCCTGAAACAGGGGAACCCCTTTTGTCCGTTCCAGAACGGTGCGCAATTCGTTCGGGTCATGGGGCGGTTTGGGCGCAGGATATTCGACATCTTCCTGGTCACTCCGCCGCCGCAGGTAGGGATGAACCATGTCGCCCTGGATCGGGCCTGGCCTGACGATCGCCACCTGAATGACGAGATCGTAGAACTCTCTTGGTCGCAGCCTGGGCAACATGTTGATCTGCGCCCGGCTTTCCACCTGAAAGACCCCGATGGAATCGCCCTCGCACAGCATGTCAAAGACGCCCTCGGCATCTTCATCGGTGGCCTTGATATCGGCCAGCCCCAGCTTTCGGTCGTAATGTATCTCGATCAGTTCGAGCGCCTTGCGGATGCAGGTCAGCATGCCCAGGCCGAGCACGTCGACCTTGAGCATGCCCACTCTGTCGATATCGTCCTTGTCCCATTCGATGAAGGTTCGATCGTCCATCGCCGCGTTGGCCACGGGCACATATTCATCCAGTCGGTTTTGGGTCAGAACAAACCCGCCCACATGCTGGGAAAGATGGCGCGGAAAGCCCAGAAGCCGTGTCGCCAGTTTCACGGCGCGCACGATATTGGGATTGGACGGATCGAGCCCGGCCTGTTCGATATGTTTTTCCGGCAACCCCTCCCCGCTCCAGCTTCCCCAGACGGTCGAGGCGATGCGCGAAGTGATGTCCTCGGTCAGCCCCAGCGCCTTGCCCACTTCGCGGATGGCCGAGCGCGGGCGATAGCTGATCACCGTCGCGGCGATCCCCGCCCGGTGCCGGCCATAGGTCGTGTAGATATGCTGGATCACTTCTTCGCGCCGCTCATGCTCGAAATCCACGTCGATATCGGGCGGTTCGCCCCGGTTTTCCGAGAGAAACCGCGCAAACAGCAATTGATGCTCGGCCGGGTCCACTGCTGTGATGCCGAGAACGAAACAGACCGCCGAATTGGCCGCCGATCCCCGCCCCTGGCAGAGGATGTTCTTGCTCCTTGCCACCTCCACGATATCGAAGATGGTGAGGAAATAGGTGGCGTAGTTAAGCTTCCCGATCAGCGCGAGTTCGCTCTCGATCTGGGCTCTGACCTTTGCAGGCACTCCCTCGGGGTAGCGCAGGTCCGCCCGCCGCCAGGTGAGTTCCTCAAGCCAGGCCTGCGGGGTCCAGCCTTTGGGAACAGGTTCTTCGGGATACTGGTAGCGCAATTGATCAAGCGAAAAATCGATGGTCTGCAAGAACGCCTCGGTCTGGGCGATGGCTTGCGGGCATGGGTGAAACAGCCGCTCCATTTCCTCGGGCGTCTTGAGATGGCGTTCCGCATTGACCTCCAGCCTCGTGCCGGCCGTTTCAATCGTCACACCCTCCCGGATGCAGGTGAGAATATCCTGCAGATCGCGTTGTCCGGCGGCGTGATAGAGCACATCATTGGTGGCGATCAGCGGCACCCCATGGGCCTGGGCCAAAAGCCCCAAATGGTGCAGACGGCGCAGATCATTGCTTTTGTGCCCCATGCTCGCCCCCAGCCACAGGGTTGCCGAAACTCGCGAGAGGTCCTTGAGAGCCTTGTCCAGACCCGGTTTTTCGTTATCGGGCATTACGATCAGGCTCAGCCCCGATGCGGCGAAAACCAGATCGGGAAGGGTCAGGATACATTCACCCTTTTTCGCCTTGCGATTGCCGCGCGTCAAAAGCCGGCACAGCTTCCCCCATCCTTCCAGATCCTGCGGATAGGCGATGATATCGGGCGTTCCATCCACAAAGACCAGACGGGCTCCCACCGCGAGCTTGAAGGCTTTCGCGCGCGCCTGCAGGTCGGCGAGAGTGAAGGGAAAATCGAGGTCGGGATGTCTTTCGACAAGCACATATTCTCCCGGGCCTGACCCTTCGCGCACCTTGTCGACAAGTTTTACGCCCTTGCGCAGATCTTCCAGCGCCCCAAAGGCGCGCACCACCCCGGCCACCGAATTGCGGTCGGCGATACCGATCCCCTTGTGACCCAGCAACAGCGCGGTCAGAACCATGTCCTGAGCGTGCGACGCACCGCGCAGAAAGGAGAAATTGGTCGTCGTTGCCAGCTCCGCATAAAAGCTCATGGAAAGACCCCATGCAGATACCAGCGCACCGGCTCGGTGCCGATGCCGTAAAACCCGTACCGGAACACCCAGAACCGGCGCCCGGACGCATCCTCGATGCGAAAATAATCGCGTGTGCGCGTATCGCTGGTTTTGCGCCACCATTCAGGAGATATGCGCTCGGGGCCTTCGGCCATAACGATATCGAACCAGGCCCGCCGCCACTGAAATCTGCGCGGTGGTCCATGAGGAACTTCGGCGATCACCTCAATGGTGGGCGGCGGATAAAAGAGAAACAGGGGGCGGGCCGGAACACCGAACGGACCTGTCTGCCGCCATGCCCCGCCTGGGTTTTCATCCGAGATCGCCGGAATGGCGCGCGCGGCCCGCTCGGGCAGGTGGCTGTCATTGGCAACAAATCGCTGCACCGCGTCCGCGCCGAACCGCGCACTCAGCCGATCGATCAGATCGCGCACTTCCACCGCGGCAATCGCCTTGCCATCAAGCCCGCTCTGCACCGCGGCCATATCGTCACCCGCCAGCACCGAAAGCCTGATCATGTCGAACCCGAAGCCCGGATCGAGCGGATCGGCCAGGGCATCGAGCCGCATTTCCAACAGCCGCGCAAGCACGCCCGCTTCCTTGAGAGGTTGTCCCGAGAGCAATTCGATACGGGTAACTTTGCCATCGGCGCGAAAGAATGCAGCCTCAAAACACCGCCCACCCTGTCCATGACGATTTAGACTTTTGCAAAGATCTGCGGAAAGCGTTGCGAGCGTGGCGACGATATCGTCCATGAGCCCGATGGGATCGGCAAAGCGCTGCTCGGCCACAAAGTCCGGCAAGGGTCGGCGCGGGGTGATCGGCCGGTCGATCTCCCCAAGGAGTTGAGCGAGAACCGCCGTCGTTTCATCTCCAAACCGCGCCGCGAGCGGCTTTCTGGGACGGGCGGCGAGGTCGGCGATCGCGGTGAGACCGGCCCGGCGCAGGCCCGTAGTGGTTTTGTGCCCCGCTTCGAGCGCCTCGACCGGCAGGCCGGCCAGAGCGTGCGCCTCGGCTCCGGGTGCAACGATCCCGCCTCCGCCGAACCGTGCCAGCGCCCGTGCCGCGCGCGCCGTTCCTGCAATGGCGATGCGGGTTGCAAAGCCCTGTGCCCTTAACCGGGTTTCCATATCGGCAACCAGTTCCGCCTCTCCACCGAACAGATGGGGCACGCCCGTAATGTCGCACACGATCCCGTCTGGCGGCTCAGCGGCGACCAAGGGGGTGTAGCGATCACACCAGTCGGCCAGTTTCTCGAAAAGTTCGGCATCGGCCATCTCGTCGTGCTCGACGACGTCGAGGTGCGGCACCCTTGCCTTTGCATCGGCAAAAGCAAGACCGGGTTTCAAACCCTGTCGGCGGGCATTGGCATCAGCCCCCACCAGGGCCAGAATATTGCCCTTGCGGGCAACGACCACCAAAGGATGATCACCCCGTTTTTGCCCAGCCTGACGAACCAATCGGTCGGTCACGATGAGGGGCAGCCACAACGCCAGATAGCGCCTGGGCTTGTGCAAATCCAAGGGTTTCATGGTTCCATTCCAAATTCCAGCACCAGCCTGACGGCCCGCTCCGCTGGCGAAGCAGGCGGGCAGAAAACACCGCCCGCCCGGGCATGCCAAGCGGATCGGAGGACGGAGCCGCCTGTATCTGCCAGCGCGTTGCAGCCGCGCTCGGCTCGGGCTGGGCCATCACGCGCAAAACCAGACCCGTGGCCCCGCTGTCCTGCGCGGCCAGCGACAGCCTGCGGCTGGCGGTGAGGTCGAGATGTTTCGAAGTGCCCCAGCTTTCGAAAATCACTGCCCCCAGCCCCGGACACCGCAAGGCCTCAAGGCTCGCCCGCAAACCATCGGCGACATCGCTCACATGCACCACGACGAGTTGATCGCCCGCCACGCCCATTTCGGCAAATCCCTGGGCATAGAGCGCCCCGGTCTCGATTTCGCTGCGCCTGTGCCGTATCCAGATCAGCGGCGCACGGGGCGCCGCCCGCAGGCTGAGCCCGGTTACAAATCCTGCAGCAGCCGCGATGTCGAACGCCTGGGCAGGGTAGATTTCGTGCACGGCGCCCCGCGCCAGACCGCCCCCCAAGGCATCATCGACCGGGCCGGCGCCCAGAGTGAAGACGCCGTGCCGCCCGGTCTCGCCAAAAGGATCGAGACTGGCCAGAGCCTCCCGCAGCACACCGATCTGGCGGGCTTTGTTCATGGCTCAATGTTCCTATTTTGTTCTATTTGGACTCAGATCGAACCAAGAGTCAATCGTGTCTGTGTGTGAGTTTCACTTGAGGAAAACGGCGCTGTCGCGATAGCGGGCCGATTTCTCGATATAGGCTTTGGCCCCTTGGAAAAGCCGCCCGACCTCTTCGCCTGAAAGCGCCCGCACCACGCGCCCTGGCATACCCAGAACCATCGATCCATCGGGGATATCCATGCCTTCTCGGATCAGCGCCTTGGCCCCGATCAGACAATTGCGCCCGATTCTCGCCCCGTTGAGCACCGTCGCCCCCATCCCGATCAGGCTCCCGTCCCCAACGGTGCAGCCATGAAGGCACGCCAGATGACCGATCGTGCAGCCCTCCCCGATTGTGAGCGGATAGCCCATATCGGTGTGCAGCACGGCGTTGTCCTGCACATTGGAATTGCGGCCCACACCAATCCATTCATTGTCGCCCCGAAGCACAGCGCCGAACCAGATGCTCGCCCCTTCCTCGAGCCGCACCTTGCCGATCAGCATCGCCGAGGGCGCCACATAGCCTGCATCCCGCGCAATCTCGGGCGCCTGCCCTTCAAACCCGATAAGACTCATGTCCGCTCCCTTTCTCCAAACGCCCTGACCCTAGCGCCTGAACCGAACCCGGTCGATCTACGTTTAAAGCCATGCCGTGTGAACCGCCGCTCGGCCGTTGAACTCACTCATCGCCCAACGCCAGATCACACAGGCCAGGACCATGATCCAAGCGATCGATCGCAATCTCCATATCCGGCGTATCAACACCTATGTCGATCCAACCCTCCCCCGCGAGCGCGCCATCATCACCCACGGCCATGCCGATCATGCCCGTTCGGGGCACCACAAGGTTCTCGCCACCCCCGATACCATCGCCATCATGCAGACCCGCTACGGCAAGGATTGCGCCGGGAGCTTCCAGCCCCTCCAATTCGGCCAGCCCCTCGAAATCGATGACGTCACCATCACGCTCTATCCTGCCGGCCACATTCTGGGGTCGGCCCAGGTGCTGATCGAACAGGACGGCCAGCGGGTCGTGGTCACCGGCGACTACAAGCGCCTCCCCGACAAGACCGCCCAGCCCTTCGAACTGGTCCCTTGCGACCTCCTGATTACCGAAGCCACCTTCGGGCTGCCGGTCTTCCAGCACCCGCACCCATCCGAGGAAATCGCTAGGCTTTTCAAATCGCTCGCCGCTTATCCCGAGCGCGCCCACGTGATCGGTGCCTACGCTCTGGGTAAGGCGCAACGGGTCATCGCCCTGTTGCGCGATGGCGGCTATGATGCCCCGATCTATCTGCACGGCGCCATGCAGCGCCTGTGCGATCTCTATAGCGAACGGGGCATCGCGCTCGGCGAACTCCGCTACGCCACCGATGCAACAAAAGACGAGCTGGCCGGCGCCATCGTCATCGCCCCGCCCTCCGCGCTCAAGGATCGCTGGAGCCGTCGACTGCCCGATCCCGTCCTCGCCATGGCCTCGGGATGGATGAGCGTCAAGCAGCGCGCCCGCCAGCGCGGCATCGAGTTGCCCCTGGTCATTTCCGATCACGTCGACTGGCCCGAATTGACCCAGACGGTCACTGAGACTGGGGCCCGGACCATCTGGGTCACCCACGGCCGCGAGGATGCGCTGGTCTATTGGTGCCGCCAGCAAGGGCTTGTCGCCGAACCGCTCAACATTCAGGGCTATGAAGACGAGGGGGAAGACCAATGAAGCGCTTTGCGACCCTGCTCGAAACCCTTGCGCTCACCCCCTCGCGCAACCGCAAGATCGAAGCGCTTGCCGCCTATTTCCGCGATACGCCCGATCCCGACCGCGGCTATGCGCTGGCGGTCCTCACCGGCGCGCTCAGCTTCGCCCATGTCAAACCCGCCCGCCTCAAGGAAGCCGTATTGGCCGAAGTCGACCCGCATCTTTTTGCGCTCAGCTACGACTATGTCGGCGATCTGGGCGAAACCATCGCGCTGATCTGGCCCCACAAGGGCGGTACGCGCGAGCTGCCTTCGCTCTCCGATCTCGTCGAACTTTTAAACACCACCCCGAAATCCGAACTTGCGCTGCTGATCGCTGAACTTCTGACCAGCGCGCAGATCAATGAGCGCTGGGCCCTGGTCAAACTGGCCACGGGGGGCCTGCGCATCGGGGTGTCCGAGCGCCTTGCCAAGACCGCTCTGGCCGAAATGAGCGGCACCGATCTACAGGATATCGAGGAAATCTGGCACGGCATCAAACTGCCCTATGGCGATCTGTTTGCGTGGCTTGAGGGCCGAAAGCCCAAACCCGAGATCGACCATACGGCCCGTTTTCATCCCCTGATGCTTTCCAACCCTATCGATGAGGAGAAGGATTTCTCAAGCCTTGACCCCACCGATTTCGTCGCCGAATGGAAATGGGATGGCATAAGGGTGCAACTGATCCTCGGCCAAGGCCCCGCATCGCTGTTCTCCCGCACCGGCGAGGATATCGCCCCGGCCTTTCCCGACCTTGTCGGAAACGTCTTCGGGCACGGCGTCCTCGATGGCGAACTGCTGGTCGGGTCCGAATTCGTGCCCGCCCCCTTCAACGCCCTCCAGCAACGTCTCAACCGCAAATCGGCCACCGAAAAGCTGGTCCGCGAATACCCTGCCTTCATCCGGGTCTATGACATGCTGTTTGATGGCGACGAAGATATCCGCGCCCTCCCCTGGATCGACCGTCGCGCCCGCCTCCAGAGCTTCTTTTCCGACCAGACCCAGTCCCGGCTCGATCTCTCCGAACTGCTCGCCTTTTCCGATTGGGAGCAATTGGGCGTCATCCGCCGCCAGGGCGCCGATGAAAACGGCCACGAAGGCGTGATGATCAAACTCAAATCCGCCCCTTATGTCCCCGGTCGTCCCAAGGGCAACTGGTTTAAATGGAAGCGCGATCCGAACCTTGTCGATGCCGTCCTCATGTACGCCCAGCGCGGGCACGGCAAACGCTCGTCCTTTTATTCCGACTTCACCTTCGGCGCCTGGCGGGGCAACGAGCTGGTGCCCATTGGCAAGGCCTATTTCGGCTTTACCGACGCCGAGCTCAAGGAACTCGACAAATGGGTGCGCGCCCACACCATCGCGAGTTTCGGCCCGGTGCGCGAAGTGGAGAAATCCCTAGTCTTCGAAGTCGCCTTCGACAGCGCCCAGGCCTCCACCCGCCACAAATCCGGCGTCGCCCTGCGCTTCCCCCGCATAAACCGCATCCGCTGGGACAAGCCTGCCGCCGAGGCTGCCAGCGTCAGTGATGTCGAAATCCTGATTCCAGCGACGTGAAGACCACAAGAACTGGAAGCGATCCGGGCCCTGGGTCCAAAAGGCTGGACTCTATCCGAATACCTGATATCCGTGTTCCCTCCAGGCACGAGGATTCAACAATATATGGCTCGCAATTTCTTGGTGGTGGACCCCGAGCAGGATATGAACGTCCTCAAGGGACTGGCCTCACCCGTCAGGATCAAGATCCTCAAACTCCTCCATGAGCAGGGATCTCAGAACATCAACGACATCGCACGCATTCTGCAGTTGCCGCAATCGACTGTGTCGGCGAACGTCTCGATCCTCGAAGAAGCCGACCTTATCCGATCGGACATCCTCAAGGCCCGCAAGGGCAATCAGAAAATCTGTCACTCGAACTTTGACGAGATCCTGGTCGCTTTCAAGGAAGACGTCATCCCCGCCCCCAGTGGGCATATCGAGGTGGCAATGCCTCTCGGGCTCTACACCAGTTGCGACGTCGTTGCTCCTTGCGGACTGTGTACGCCCGATGGAGTGGCGGGTCTGCTCGACGTGCCCGACACTTTTCTTGACCCCGAGCGCATGCGCGCCGGACTCCTGTGGTTCACGCGCGGACACGTGGAGTATCAGTTCCCCAACAATGCCAAGCTCTCCAAAAGCGAGATCGAAGCCATAGAGTTCTCGATGGAACTTTCCTCTGAGGTTCCCGGAACCAGCGCGGACTGGCCATCCGACATCACCGTCTGGGTCAACGGGGTCGAAGTGGGTACATGGACCTCTCCGGGCGATTACGGTGACAAGCGGGGCGTCTATACACCGGACTGGTGGAAGCTCAAGGGGTCGCAATACGGCAAGCTCAAGACCTTCCGGGTCAACGGTACCGGCAGCTTCGTGGACGGCGTCAAGATTTCAGGCGTCAAGCTGGCCGATCTCGATGTGCCGGCCCACCATTCGATCCGCATGCGGATTGGCATTCGCGACGACGCCAAACACCCCGGCGGCATCAACATCTTCGGCCGCGGATTTGGAAATTACGACCAGGATATCGTCATGCGCATCCACAAGGCGAAGTAAGACTACCTGAAGTTCAGTTTCAAAAGCACATCGAAGGCGTTGACAAGCGCAGTCCTTACTATCATGATTTTCGATATAAACCCGAATATCGGAAATCTTGGGGAGGGACTGCCATGAAGGCGACGGCAACGGCGCATCGCGACTTTACAATCAGCAAGATCGACGAGCGCATTTATGGGGCATTCCTTGAGCATCTTGGTCGCGCCATCTATTCGGGCATATACGAGCCCGATCATCCCACAGCCGACAGCGACGGAATGCGCGGCGACGTGATCGATCTCGTCAAGGACCTCGACATTCCGATCGTGCGCTACCCCGGCGGCAATTTCGTTTCCGCCTACAATTGGGAAGACGGCATCGGCCCCAAGCAGGAAAGACCCGTTCGCCTCGATCTCGCCTGGCACACGTCCGAGAGCAACGAGGTAGGCATCCACGAATTCGCCAATTGGTGCAAGAGCGTGGGCACAGAGATGATGCTGGCGGTGAACCTGGGCTCCCGCGGGCTCGATGCAGCCCGCAATTTCGTTGAATACGTCAATCATCCCGGCGGCAGTTACTGGAGCGACCTGCGCCGTGAAAACGGCCAGGAAGAGCCATGGAACGTCAAGCTCTGGTGCCTGGGCAACGAAATGGACGGCCCCTGGCAGATCGGCCACAAGGACGCTGCCGAATACGGCAAGCTGGCCGCCGAAACAGCCAAGGCGATCCGGGCCTTTGACTCAAGCCTGGAACTGGTGGTGTGCGGATCGAGCCACTCGGGAATGCCTACCTATCCCGACTGGGAAGCGACAGTGCTCGAGCACACCTATGACGTGGTCGACTACATCTCGCTGCATATGTACTTTGCCAACCACGAAAAAAACACTGGCAGCTACCTCGCTCTGGCGCACAAACTCGACACCTACATCGACACGGTGGCGGGCGTGATTCAGTTCGTAAAGGCCAAGCGCCGGTCCCAGAAGGACGTGTATATTTCGTTCGATGAATGGAACGTCTGGTATCATTCAAACCAACAGGACAGGGAAATTCTCGACGGTGGCAATGGCTGGCCGCACGCACCTGCGCTTTTGGAAGACATCTATAATTTCGAAGACGTGTTGCAGGTCGGGCTGATCATCAACACCTTCATTCGCCGCTCGAACGTGGTCAAGATCGCCTGCATCGCTCAACTCGTGAACGTCATCGCGCCGATCATGACAGAGCGCGGTGGCCCCGCCTGGCGTCAGACGATTTACTATCCCTATTATTTCGCCTCACGCTTCGGACGCGGAAAGGCACTTGACCTTGCTGTGACCTGCCCGACCTATGACAGCGACCAGTATTCCGGCATTGCCTATGCCGATGTTGCGGCCGTCCATACCGAAGATGGCGGCGTTACCATCTTCGTGGTCAGCCGGCACCCCGACGAGGCGATCGAGCTGGAGGTCGATATGATCGGCTTTGACGATCTCCGCGTTGTCGATCATCAGATCATGGCCTCTCCCGACCTTCAGGCCGTCAATACGCGCGATCGGCAAGACGCGGTCGCCCCCAAACCGGGAAACGGCGCCACGCTCTCGGACGGCAGATTGTCGGTCGCGCTACCGCCTTACTCGTATCAGATGATCCGAATGGGCCGCTAAATGCCTCGTTCCACAGCCATTTGTCTATCTGATTATCGGGTTCATATCATATAACATGTTGACAGATATTGCGACTAAGGTAGCATGATTTTTGAAGCGCGGAGGAGCGCTTCTTCATAAAGGGAGGAGACTATGGATAGCTGGAAGATGCTTTTGGCATCTGCTGGCCTCATGGCCAGCATGATACCCGGGCAGATCGTGGCGCAGGAGGAGGCCGCGCCGCCCATGCAGGATTTGCCGCGCGAACAGACTTTGATCATCCAGAACCCTGAACAGGCCGCAGCCAATCCATCGATGTTCAACATCTGGATTCCCGGAAGCGGCGGAGGTCTGTCGACCGGCCTTCAACAGCTCATGATGGACACGCTCTGGTACATCGACCCTGACGAAGGATTGGACGGCGCGCTCTATAACAGCCTGGCCAGCGAGCCATGGCAGTACAATGAAGACTTCACGGAAATGACCGTGAATCTGAGAGAGGGCATCTACTGGAGCGACGGCGAAGAATTTACCGCCGAAGATGTCGTTTTCACCGTCGAAACCCAGATGGCCACGCCCGGAATGGGTTGGACGGCCACCTTCCAGGAAAACGTTGCGAGCGTCGAAGCCGTCGACGATTACACCGTTCGCTTCGAACTCAACCAGCCCAACTCACGTTTCCACACCACGTTCTCGGTGCGCTGGAACGGGGCATGGATCATGCCCGAACACGTCTTTGCCGACATCGATGACGTGATGTCCTACGATTTCAACCCGCCGGTCGGCCTCGGACCCTACACTTTGCATTCGTTCGACCCCAACGGGTTCTGGTATATCTGGGAAAAGCGCGAAGACTGGGACCGCACCACGATGGCCCAGTATGGCGAGCCTGGTCCGCAATATGTGATCTATCGCAGCATTCCCTCGACCGACAACCGGCTCATCGAGATGGTCAATGGCAATCTCGACATGATCCATGACCTCACGCCTGAGGCGATGTTCTCGCTGGTCGAACAGTCCGACACCGCGCGTGGCTGGTTCCCGGGGTTCCCTTATGCTCACCCCGATCCAACATTGCCCATGATAATTTTCAACAACCAGAACGAGATGTTCCAGGACAAGCGCGTCCGCTGGGCCCTGGCGCTGATGCTCGACGCCCGTCAGATTGCCATGGCGTCCTATCGGGGCGCTGCGACGCTGTCAGCCATCGCCGTTCCACCCACCGGCACTCATCCCGCCGACTATCACGGGCCGATGCAGGAATGGCTGACCAACTATGAACTGGATCTGGGCAACGGCGAAACCATTCAGCCCTATGATCCGGAAATCGGTAGTCAGATCGCCCAAATGGTCTCGGGCCAGTTCGAGGATGTACCGACCGACCCCGAAGCGATCCGCACGGCCTTCGGCTATGGCTGGTGGAAGCAGGACGTCGAGGCGGCCGGCACGCTCCTCGAAAGCGCCGGTTTCACGCGGCAGGGCAATCAATGGATGATGCCTGACGGGCAACCCTTTGCCTTCACGATCAAAACCTTCCCCGAAGGCGTGATCAACCGCATGGGCACCATGATCGCCCAGCAATGGAGCCAGGCGGGCGTGAATGTGACGGCAGAAGCCGATCCCCAGATGTTCCAGCAGACACTGCCGCTCGGAGATTTCCAGGTGGCCACTGCATGGTCCATCGAAACCTGGGGAGGCGATCCGGACCTGAGCTTCTTCATCGACTCCTGGCATTCTGAATACGTTGTTGAGCCAGGCGAACGCCAGCCTCCGCGCAACTGGCAGCGCTGGAGCAACGAGGAACTGGACACGATCATCGAGCAGATCCGTGTGACCGAGTTCACATCGGAGGAAAATCTCGAGCTCGGACGCGACTTTGTGGAATTGATGGTCGAGGAGATGCCGATCATTCCGGTAATGGCCTACAACGTGTTTGCCGCTTACGACACACGGTATTGGTCAGGCTTCCCCACGGCAGAGGAACGTCCCTATGCCAATATCGTCAACAACTGGGCCAATTCCAGGTACATCCTGACCCAGCTGACACCAACAAATGCCCAATAATTGCGCCATGACGCCCGGCATTGCCGGGCGTCATCCCCGACCCTTCCAACAAAACGAACGGGCCGATGAAGGGATATCTGATCTTCGTATTCAAGCGGCTGCTTCAGCTTGCAGCCGTGGTTTTCGCAGGAACCTCGCTGGCCTTCTTCATCGCCAAGCTAAGCCCGATCAGCGCTGTCGAAAACATCATCGCGCGTGTCACCAATCAATCAAGCCTAAGTCCCACGGCCATCGCTTCGCTCCGCGCAACCTATGAGGAACTGTTCGGCGTCAACGTCCCGCTGCTCGAGCAGTATTTCAATTTCTGGGGTCGGTTGGCCACCGGGGATTTCGGCCCCTCGCTAATCGCCTACCCCACGCCGGCGATGGACCTGATCATGCTCGCATTGCCCTGGACGACCGGCCTTTTGATGGTCTCGATCGTTTTCACCTTCATCCTGGGCAACATATTGGGTGGGTTGGCCGGGTACTATCAGAATTCGCGCGTGCTCAAGGGCATCGGTATCGTCGCCATCGGCATTCAGCCGATCCCCTACTACATCGTAGCCTTTCTTATGGTCATCATCTTCGGATACCTGTGGCCGGTGTTACCGATCAGCGGCGGATTTTCCATGAGCATACGGCCCGGATGGTCGGTACCCTATGTCCTGTCCGTTCTCCATCACGCCATCCTGCCGGCCCTGTCGCTTGTGGTGACCGGGTTGGGGCTTTGGTTTTTGGGCATGCGCTCGCTGGTCTCCAACATCATCACGGAAGACTATGTGACATACGCGGAGCTGGGTGGCGTCAAAAAAAGCCGGATCGTTTCCTCTTATGTCATGCGCAATGCGGTCGTGCCGCAATTGACCGCGCTCGCCATGGCTCTTGGCCAGATTTTTTCCGGCACAATCATCACCGAACAAGTGTTCTCCTACCCCGGGCTCGGCACCTTGCTTATCCGGGCGGTCAATGGCGGTGACACAACCCTGGTGCTTGCCGTGTCCTGCATATCGGTAATAGCGGTGGCAACCGCCATATTCGTCATCGACCTCATCCATCCTTTTCTCGATCCGCGCGTGAGGGTGAGCTGAGCCATGTTCTCCGTCTTCAAAGACCTCATCCGCTACAACATCGAGTTCGCAATCGGCGTATTCCTGGTGGGCCTGATTACCGTTTTTGCGCTGCTGAGCTTTTTCTCGCCCTACCCGCCCAACGAGATCTACGTGGTCTTTCCCGACCAGCCCCCGAGCCTCGAGTTCTGGTTCGGCACAAACTCCCGGGGCCAGGATTTGTTCTGGAACCTCAGTTTTGCCTTTCGCAACACCCTCACCTTTGGGCTGATCGTTGCGGTGCTCAGCCGCATCGTTTCCATCACCGTGGGACTGCTCGCCGGGTACATGGGTGGATGGGTCGACAGAGTGCTTATGTTCTTCGCCGATATCTTCGTCGCCATCCCCATATTCCCCATCCTGATCCTCTTCTATTTCGTGTTCAGAGGCGATCTGACGACTTATTCCCTGGCACTGGTGATGGCAGCCCTCGGTTGGCCATTCGACGCCCGCCTCATCCGCTCGATAGCGTTGGGCCTGCGTCATCGCGAATTCACACGGCACGCCGTCTTTGCCGGCATGGCACCCGCGCGCATCATGTTCCAGGAGCACCTGCCCTATGTCATGCCAATCGTGTTTTCCACGGCGATGGCCAATATGATCTGGTCGATCGGCTTTGAGGTCACCCTCGGCGTTCTGGGATTCACAAACATCAATCACCCCACGATCGGCACCACGCTTTACTGGGCCAACAACCATTCGGCCATGGTGGTGGGCACATGGTGGTGGATCATCATTCCCGTGATCCTCATCGTTCTGACGTTCCTGGGGCTGTTCTTGCTGGCGGTTTCAATGAACGAATATATCGATCCCAGATCACGCCTGCGGCGCATGGGAGGTCAATGATGGACGCGGCAAAACCCGTTCTCACCGTCAGAAACCTCAAGGCCTACTACCAGATGGCCTATTTCGGCATCGATCGGGAGGTCCGCGCGGTTGACGACATCACGCTTACGATCCGCGAAAACGAGGTGTATGGGATTGCAGGAGAGAGCTCGTCGGGCAAGACCTCGCTGATCAAGTCCTTCGCTGCCGCGATCCGCCCTCCCCTGCGGATAGTGGACGGATCGATGACATTTACCTTCGGAGACACGGTGATCGACCCCTACAAGGCGAGCAAGGCCGAAGTCGACGCAATTCGCTGGAAAAACCTCTCCTACGTCATGCAGGGCTCGATGAGCCTGCTCAATCCGGTTCGACGCATCAGGCACTCGTTCTACGACTTCGCTTTTCGCCCTATGGGCTTACCCAGACCTGAGTTCTGGGCAGCAGTCGAGTCCCATCTCGATCGGCTCGGCTTGCCGGCCAGCGTTCTCAACGCCTATCCCCACCAGCTTTCTGGCGGCATGCGCCAGCGCGTTGTCATTGCGCTGGCAACGGTCTGTCGACCCAATTTCATCATCGCCGACGAACCGACGACCGCACTGGACGTGGTGGTCCAGAAAGATGTGCTGGCGATGATCCGTAATGTGCAGCGCGAGATGGGTTCGTCGGTGGTTTTTGTGACCCACGACATGGGTGTACATGCCAATATCGCCGACCGTATCGGCATAATCTATGCTGGGCGACTGGTCGAGGAAGGTCCAGCTCGCACTTTGTTCACGGCGCCCAAACACCCCTATACGGCGCACCTGGTGGGCAGTCTTCCCAGGATCGGCGATTCCACACCCAAGGCTTCGCTCGAAGGACGCCCTCCCAATCTGGCCGACCCTCCCCCTGGCTGCCGCTTTCATCCGCGTTGCCCGATGGCCGTCGATAAATGCAGAGTGGAAATCCCGCCGCTCGAGACGGTGGGAGCAGATCACAGATCTGCCTGCTGGCGCAGTGACGAGGTCGGGCCGCCCGATACGCTGGCAAATCGGAAATCGGAAGGTGTCGCATGAAGAAGCTTCTGAACGTCGCGAGCGTTTCGAAACAATTTGTCATGGGCGGATTGTTCTCACGAGACGTCATCAATGCGGTTTCCGATGTAAGCTTTGCGCTTTCAGCCGAGACAGCCGAGATCTTTACGATCATCGGTGAATCGGGGTCGGGAAAAACCACACTGGCGCGCATGATCCTGGGACTTGAAAAGCCGAGCTCAGGCGCCATCTCGTTCGATGGCTTACCGGTTTCCGACAGTCTTTCACGCAGGGAAAGACTGTCGTTCATGAGGCGACTGCAGCCGGTCTTTCAAAACCCGTTCGAGGCCTTCAATCCGCTCAAACAGGTAGATCGCTACCTCCTGTCGACGGCCAAGACGCTCCTGGGTGTGACCGAACCCGAGCAGATAGAGGCCGCCATGGATGCAGCCCTCCGAAAGGTTGGGTTGAGCTTGAAGGAAATTGCTGGCCGGTACGCCCATGAACTGTCCGGCGGCCAGCTCCAGCGGGTCGCCATCGCGCGCGCGCTGATCCCCGAGCCTGCGCTGCTGATTGCCGACGAGCCGGTCTCGATGGTCGATGCTTCCCTGCGCATGTCGATTGTCAATCTGCTGCGTGATCTGCGCGACAAGTTCGGCGTTTCGGTGATCTACATCACCCACGACCTTGCCACCGCTTACTATATCTCCGACCGCATCATGATCATGCAGAAAGGACATGTTGTGGAAATGGGTCCGGCCAGGCCCATACTGGAGCAGCCCGAACACCCATATTCGAAGCTACTCAAAGCCTCGGTGCTTTCGACCGAAGACGCTGGTCAAGGCACGCTGCAGCCCGCAGATCGCACGATTGTCCAGGCCGCATGGGAGAGACCAGAAGGCAGCAAACTTATTGAGCGTGCTGGAGGGCGGCTCGTACGAATCTACTAAGGCACAGGGCCAATGCTATGCACGGCTGCAGACAAAAAAGGCGTTCCTTGTGGCTTGGTCGCGCTTGCCGCTTGCGCGCCAGCCAGCCACCACCGACATTGAGCGCCCCACCGTGATCTAATCGGCGGCCGACGAAAAAATGGTACCGCACCTCCTCCAATGCCGCTTGCCTTATCCCACCGGCCCCCGGCTATGCGGGGCACCTATAACGGCGTTTTCTGCAGATACGCGGGCATCGCCTGGTTGGTCAGGTGGCGTACACACCGACCTCTGGATGTGAAAAGGAACAGCTCGATAACCAGGTGAGATTGGTTTGAGAACGCTTCATGCGCCATTGTAGAATTAAAGCTTAGGAGCTGTTTCCGGAACCTTGCCGCAACAGGAAACCGAGCGCCGCTGGTCTGTGACCAACCGCGAATGGCCGATGATGCACGCCATTCTCTCCGGCGTTAACCGCGATCAGATGATGGCCAAACATAAGGCCAATCACATTCAGGTCGCCTATGCAAACTCGTCCGCCGAGGCGGATCGGTGTGCGCTTACCAAGGCGGCGCTTGCCCGGGAATTGGGGATCGCGGTCAATCTGTGCGGAATTACTGAAGCGAATCTACTTGGAGCGTAGCATTTCACGCCACTCAACATACGAAGTGCTTGTCCATGGAAGGCGCCCAGGGCTCAAGCGCAGCCCTGGCTTAGCCATCAGAAACTGGGACTCGATCAAGGCATCGGCACTATGAGCGTCAGCTTCGCTGTGGGCGCCGCACGAAGTGGTCATCGGTTGTGAGCAAACGACCGCTTCATGATCAAAATTCGGTTTGTGCAACCAGAAGCATCGCGTACTCGACGCCCACAGCGAGATAAAGCCCCGTGCTTTCCTTCCAACTTCTTAGCCGACTGCTCGCCTTGGCTCGTACTATCTCTTTGCGATGACCGGCTCCCTGCAGCGTTCGCCCCTGGTCATCAATACCCAGGCCATCCGGTCGATCTTTTCGGCCAAAGCAACTGCCTCAACCTTGGTCGTTTGTCGCGCCGGTTGATCATTGCCCCCCGCCGATGCCGCCACGGTCGAACACCGACCGCACCGGTGGGGCGGGCGGCAAGAGATCGCGGATATCGGCAAACGGCGCCCGGCTCGCAAACCGGACCGCCTCGGCATAGCCGGTTTCCTGGTAGCACTGGGCCGAACGAAACCGGTTCTGCAATTCCACCATCGCAACGAACCGCTGCGGGTTCTGGCTCGCGTGACACAAGATCGCCTTGCGCTTGAGCGCGAAGTGGGCGGAGATGTCGACATAGTGGGACGGCGCGAACCCGGTCCCGTTTAGAGTATCAACGAATGCAACCGGCACTCTGAACGAGGCGGCAAGGTCGATCGCCTGCGAAAGCGCCCGGTGGTCGGCGTGATAGTCATTGGGGTCGTGTGTCAGGATCAAGTCGGGCTCGGTGTCCGAGATCAGTCGACGCATTGTTTCCACCAATTGCGGGTCGGGCACCAGACCGCCATCGACGAGTGCCAGAAAACGCGGCTCGACCCCGAGCAGGCCCGCTGCCCGCCGGGCTTCCTGTGCCCGCATTTCCGCCAGCGCCACCCTGTCTCCCTGTCCCCCCATCGCGCCGTCTGTGGCAATGGCGAACACCAGTTCGGCCCCCAAAGTCGCAAACGCTGCCAGCGTTCCGAACATAAATATCTCGATATCGTCCGGATGCGCGCCCAGCGCCAGAACGCGCATGGCTCAGGCTGGCTCCCCGGCGAGAAATTCGAGCACCACCGCTGCGGTCCAGGTAAAGGTCCGTCCCCCGAGCGGCTCACCATCCAGCGGATCGTAATACTCAGCGAATCCGGACTTTTCGATTAGCTCGAGCGAGGATCTTACGATTTTTTCCGCCATCGCGTCCTCGCCGGCCGCCTTTAGCCCTACCGCGATCAAATAGTTGACCACCAGCCAAACCGGCCCGCGCCAGTAGCGCTTGGCGTCAAACCTGGGGTCGTCGAGTGAATGGCTGGGCACGACATAGCGGGTCCGTTCGGCCTCGCTGGCGATGGTCCTGGTGATGGCAGCAGCCCGGTAAGCAGGAATATTGGCGATTACCGCCATGATCCCACCGATCGAGGCACTGTCGATCAGCGTGCCCGTGGTGCGGTCCAGGCATAGGTACTGTCCGTGTTTCTCGCTCCAGAGCGCTTCGAGTGCCCCCACGCCTTTTTGCGCCCAATCTCGGTTGGCTGCCGCGATCTGGTGTGCTCCCAACTCCCCGGCAAGTTCGGACAGATCCGCGCAGCCTCGGATCAGGATGGCATTGAACCCCGGATCGACGACTTGGAACGGTGAAGCGTCGTGAAGCTTGTTGTTGTCCCATCCCAGAGCGCGGAAATGCTGGACCAGCCAAAGGTAGCGGTCGTATTGCTCCTTTGTGGGCCGATGTGCCGGATCGGCGTGCTGAGTATCACGGCGTACATATGGATCGATCCCATCAGTGGGCACGCGTGCGAACGGCTCGTCCCAATCGATCGAGTTGTCCCGGCCCGCTTCCCAGGGGTGGATGATCGCCACCAGTCCTTCAGCCCCGGGGTCGCGGCAGGTGTAGAACCATTGGTGCCAGCGATGGATCGGCTCGAGCAGGGCCCTGGCACGGCGTGCCGCCATTGCCTTGTCCTTGCTCATGGCGAAAAGGCGCTTGAGCGCGAACCCGGCAACCGCCGGCTGAGTGATCCCCGATGTCCTCACGGCCCGGCCGGTCTGCCACACGTCCGGACCCGGGAAGTACCCGTCGTCGTGAACGTGGAAGATGATGTGAGGCACCATTCCGTCGTCCCATTGATGGGCGAACAGGGTTTCCATCTCGGTCCAGGCGCGGTCCTCGTCGAAATGGGCCTGCCCGATGGCGGTAAAGCACGAATCCCAGTTCCATTGGAAGGGGTACAGCCCCTTGGTGGGCACGGTATAGGTGCCGCGATCGTTTTCTTTGAGCACGGAAATCGCGTGATCCCGTGGGTCGGTCATCTCTATTACGGTCATGTCGAATACAGTCTGTTGGACGCTAACGGGGTCAGGCGGAGATGGCGGTCTGGGTTTCGGGGTCGAACCAGCGCACCCGCGCCGGCTGGGGCGCAAGCGTCATGGTATCCCCTGGAGCTATAGGGTCGTCGGAATCGATAATGGCGCGGAAGGGTTTGCCGCCCACCTCGCACGTTACAAGCGTATGCGCGCCCAGCGGCTCGACGACGCGCGCGGTGGCGGCAAAGCCGGCTTCTGCACGCGTAACGTCTTCGGGCCGAATGGCGAACTCGAGCGTGCCGCGATCGGCTTGTGGTCCATCGATTTCGATACCACCCACCCGCCATCGGCCCGTTCCGGTACGCTTCGCTTCCATGAAATTCATGGGCGGGTTGCCGATAAAGCTGCCCACGAACCGAGCAGCGGGATTGCGGTAGACTTCGACGGGGCTGTCGCTTTGAACGATCCGCCCCCCATTCATCACTGAAATCCTGTCGGCCAGGCTCATCGCCTCGACTTGGTCGTGGGTCACATAGATCGTCGTGGTTTTTGAATCCGCCAAAACGCCCTTGAGTTCGGCGCGCATCTCGAGCCGCAACAGCGCATCCAGGTTGGAGAGCGGTTCATCCATCAATATGACGTCGGGCTCCATGGCAAGAGCCCGGGCCACGGCAACACGCTGGCGCTGACCGCCCGAAAGCTGTCCCGAATAGCGCTTCAAGAGCTGTTCGATATGCATCAGTTCGGCCGTGCGTGTCACGCGGCGCTCCACCTCAGCCTTGTCCATCTTCTGCATGCGCAGCCCGAATGCAATGTTTTCGAATACCGTCAGATGGGGAAAAACCGCATAGTTCTGGAACACCATGGCGATGCCGCGCTGGCGTGGCGGCAAATGGTCGACGCGCCGCCCTCCGATCCATACTTCACCCTGCGTGGGCGTCTCGAGCCCTGCTATAATGCGCAGCAAGGTGGTCTTGCCGCACCCTGATGCGCCGAGCAGCACCATGAATTCCTGGTTGGAAATGGTCATATCGACCGAGTGCAGCGCCTTGAACGAGCCAAAACTCTTGGCGACGTTCTTGATGACGATTTCAGCCATGGTCAACCCTACCTGTTGGCTATGCCCCACATCGCAAACAGATATTTGCGAACGGCAAAAATGAAGATCAGCGCCGGCAACACCAGCGCCGCCCCGCCTGCAAATTTGAGATGCAGGGGCGATACGTTCAGATTCTGGACAAGGAATGCGGTCAGCGTCCGGTTCTCGATGGTGAGCACCGCGGCGGCGAACACCTCATTCCATGAAATGGTGAAGGCAAAGACTGCCGAGGCCACGATCCCGGGCAAGACCAGCGGCAGAACGACTTTTATGAACGCCTGTAACCGGTTGCACCCCAGCGTCCAGGCCGCTTCTTCGAGTTCGATAGGGATGCCTGAAAACAGCGAGAAGGTGATCAGCACCGCAAAGGGGAGCGCCAGCACGGTGTGAACGAAGGCCAGCCCGATTGCGGTATCGTCGAGCCCGGTGCGGATGAACATTACCGCGAGCGGCAGGGCGAGGAGCGGCAGCGGAAAGGCCCGCGTCATCACCACCATCACCCGGAAGATTTCCTTTCCCCGGAACTCGAACCGGGAAAGCGCATAGCCCGCCGGCGCCCCTATCGCGATGGATAAGACCATGGTCAGCAGCGCAACGAGGATCGAATTCCACAGCGCCCGCCCAACGCCCGCAAACGAGGCGAAGAACTGGATCGAACCCAGATCGAATTCGGGCATTCCGGTCTTTGGAAATCCGTTGACCGCCTCGGGAGAGGAGAGCGTATTGACGAACAACAGATATAGCGGCACCAGAATCCAGGCGAGCAACAGCACCAGCGCAGTAGTGAAAACCAGCCGTCCTGCCGCGCCTGCATCGGCGACCGCGTTTGGCTTGTCGGGCCGAGCTTGGGTCGCGCTCATATCGTCGCCTCCTTGGGCACGCGCAAGAGGCGCAGAAATGCAATCGTTGCAACAATGGATATGCCCAGGATCACCAGGGCGTAGGCTGCCGCCACATTGCGGTCGCGCAGCGTGAATTGCCACTCATAGGTTTCGCCCATTAGCACCGGCAGCGTCGTGCCGCCCAGCGCGACGACCACCGCGAATACCTCAAAGGCAGCGATGGTGCGAAGGATCAACGCCGTCTGCAGGCTTGGCCGAAGTAGCGGCAGCGTTATCTTGAGGAACCGCTTCCAGGGCGAGGCCCCGAACACTTCCGCCGCCTCGTAATATTCCTTGGGAATAATCCCCATGCCGGAGACCAGGATCACCATCATAATCGCGGTTGCCCGCCAGATCTCGGCCAGGATCACCGCGAGAAAGATCACCCAGACGTTCTGATACCCCAGCAACAGGATCGGCCGGTCGACGACCCCCACGCCCACCAACAGCGAATTGAGGAAACCCGACTGCTCAAAGATCGCAAGCCAAATGATCCCCGCCGCAAGATCGGAAAGCCCGAGCGGGATCGCAAAGATGTAAAGAATCGTCGAGCGCCCGGTTTTGACCCGAGTGACGATCGAGGCCATTCCGAGTGCCAGCGCCAATTGCACCGGCACGATGATGGCCGCCAGGATCAACGTGTTTGTCAACGCCGTTCCGAATTTCCAGTGCCCGATCATGCGCTGCACATGAGCGAGCGTGAACCCTTCCTCCGCCGTGAACGCGAGAACCGCGATCTGGACGAAGGGATAGAAAAAGAACACCAGCAGGAACAGGATGGCAGGGGCCATCAGCAGATAGGGCAAGCTCTTGTTGGGCATGGCATGCTCCGAAAACGGCGCACCTACCACCCGGTCGCCGCGCCGGATGGAGGGAGGGAGGGGCGCCCGGGGTCTTAGATCCCGGACGCACTTGGAAGATCAATCGACCGGGCACGGCCCTTCGGAAGGCTCATCGGGTTCCCAGCACGGGGCGCCAGCCTGTTCAATGATCGCGCGCAGCTGACTGGCCTGCTCTTCGAGGACCATGGGAATGTCCTGGTTACCCAGGATGATGCGTTCGAAGGCATCGATATAGACCTGGTTGAACTGGCCACCCAGATCGCCCAGACCAACCGGCAATAGGGCCGGCAGCGCATCCTCACCGCTCGTCATCGCCGTGATGGCTGCACCCAGCGCTTGGGCCGAAGCCGGCAGGTCATCGGGCAATTCGGCATCGGTCGTGGGGAAAAAGCTGGTGGCCAGCAAGGTCGCAACCTGCGTTTCGGGCTGCATCATGTAGGTGGCAAGCGCCATGGACTGTTCCATGTCTGGAGCGTTGGCGGGAATGGCGATCCCGGCCAGGACCGGCATGAATCCGCGCCCCACCGGGCCGGCCGGTGCCGGAAATGCCACGAAATCTCCGGGCCGCTGGTTGAACGCATCGGCCAGCCGCGCCACGTGGTCAAACCCGACCCAAACATCACCCGAAAGCAACGGTTCCTGCAAAAACCCGTAGTTGGTCGAGGCGGGATTGGTGTACTGCCAGAGTTCGCGGAACTTTTCCCAGCCCTCGATCGCCTCGGGTGAATTGAACTTGGTCACCGTGCTGCCAGCATAGGACGGTAGCAAAAATCCTTGGAAGAATCGGTGTTTGAGCCCGTCCGGTCCGGCGGGGAACCCGAAGCGCGGCTGCCCGGTTTCTTCGGCCAGCACCCGCATCCAGTCAATGAACTCGTCATAACTCAGAGCATTGATATCATAGCCTTCGGGCAGATATTCCACCGCCTCGTTGCTGGCCGCCATTACGTAGTTGGCCTGCATCCAGGGCAGGTATTTGAGCTCGTCGGTCCCCAGACGCGCCAACTCCAGAAACGCTTCGCTAACCGTAATGTCGCCCAGATCGATCTCGGAGAGATCGGCCCACGCATCGGCATAGCTCGAGAGCTCCCCATGCAGCGCGCCCACAAGCCCGATCGAGCCCGAACCCGCTTCCAGCTCGGCATCGAGACGCGTCAGAAACGGACCGGGGTCCTGCGCCTGGAAATCGACCTCGCCTTCGAACCCAGCGAGCACCTGGTCACGCATCGCCTGGGTTTCTTCGACTGGCGCTGCCTGATTGGACCAGAACAGCACCTGCGCCTGCGCTCCGCCTACGCCGCCAAGCGCGACCGAAACACTCAGCGCGCCCGAAACCAGTATTTTTGCCTTAATTGCCATCGTGTATTTCCTCCCGGCACTGATGGATTGCAACTGGACGGCCCCGTCATTGAGGAGCCGGTCCGTGAGAGGCCCGCTCGACGAGCCTGGGCCGAATAAGGGTGTTGGACAGTCCCGCCGGTTCGCCCTCAATGCGGCGCACCAGCATGTGGGCGATCTCGCGCGCCATGGAGCGGGTCTCGACCTCGAATGTGGTCAGCCCCGGCGGCGCATAGGCGGCAGCGGTAATGTTGTCGAATCCCACGACTGAGAGATCTCGCGGAATCGAAAGCTCTCGCCGCGCCGCTTCACGGATAATAGTCAACGCGATCTCGTCGAACAGCCCCACGATGGCAGTCGGCCGATCCGGGGCGTCGAGCAGCCGCCCGATTGCCGAGACTGTCTCGCCGCGATCGAACCGTGGGGCGCGAACGATATCGAGACGAAGACCGGGATCGCCGATGCGCTCCATGGCCCTTTTGAACCCGCGCTCGCGCAGATTGCGGAACGTCATTTCCTCGGAGATCGACACCATCCCGAAATGGCGATGCCCCAAGCCATAAAGCAGCTCGAACGCATTCTCGAAGGCTTTCTCGCCATCGGCGTCGAGCCAGCTGTAGACGATGTCGTCGTCTTCGATCCGGCCGTGGGCGACGAAGGGAAAATTGTGTTGGGCGAGATAGCGCACGCGCTCGTCATGGGCCGCGATACGCGGGATTACCACTCCGTCCGCGCGGCCCGATTCCACAAGATGCCGCAGCACTTCAAGTTCAGACTGGCCCTGCTGCACTGTTGCCAAGATAAGATCGATCCCGTGGCTCACCAGCCCTTCCCCCAGCCCGGTGACAAATTCGCCCAGATAGCTGTCCATGAAGTTGGGGCCGCGCAGCGGAATAATGAAGCCAACGAAGTTCGATCGTCCCGATACGAGCTGGCGTCCGGCGATATTGGGGACATATCCCATCTCACGCGCCGCTTCGGAAACACGCTCACGTGTCTTGCGCGCGATCTGCTCATGCCCGGCCAGCGCCCGGCTTACCGTGGTCACCGAAACTCCCAGCCGTTCGGCCAGTTCCTTGAGCGTGCGCGCCCGCGTCACCTGCAAACCTTCCTCCCATTTGAAACGTTTGCAATTTTGCTGTTATGATTTTGCAAACGATTTAAATTTTTCACACGAACTCGGGCCCCTTGTCAACGACGCTCCGGTTTGAGCACGTCGCGCAGACGAAAAAGTGTGCTCGCGCCAGACCGCTCCGGATCGGTCACGCCCAATCAGTGATCGCCGCATCGACGTTGAGGTTGAGCCTCCTGTCGACGGCGCCCTGGGAGGACGGGGTGAGGTCGCTGCCGATATGGCTGCCCGCATTACAGAGCATTGCGACTGGGCCATAGACGTTCCAAAGCCGGATGGCGCATTGCCAACGTTCCCTTCGAACGGGATCTACCCGCCGTTAACCATACTGAAAACGTTACAGAAAAAGTTGATATTGACCCTTGTCGAGTGGTCTGGCTGAACCCATTTGGCTTGGAGCGGCGCGGAATGGTCCGAGCCGCCGGTCAGAACCGCCCAGCCATCGCTAAGGGCGGTCCCCGAAGGTGCGCCAACACGCTTCGAGGACCTGACCGCAGATCTATTGTGGAGATCAACGGCTATGAACAGCCTTATCAATTGCTGCGCCTTGCGCAAATCCCCCATTTTGCCTGGTTCGGGTCCGCGTGATCATGAGGTCCCAGATCTCAGCGCCGCGCATCCGGCCGCCTGCGCCCCCGCCATGACGGCTTCCTGACCTGACACTCCGTGGCGGTTGCCAAAGAGGTCAATTCGGATTTGCGACGGCACGACCTCGGGACTAATCCCTGTTCGTCAAGCCCGTTCCACACAATCCGGAACAAAGGGGCGTATCGCGATGACAGCGAGTTATTGCTGTTATCGCGATGACTGTTCGCCAGTCTCTACCCAATGTTTGCCCACCGAATTGGTGCAGACGAATATTCTGTGCGGTAGGAAGCGATCCTTGATCCTTGGCACCGCCTTTCCCTTGAAAGGCGAAAAATCCATGCTTCATGACCAAAAGAAATTCCCGGCTCTTCCGGCCCGGTTTGCCGAATTGGCACCAACGCTCGATGGGCTTGCGCGCCAAGCCGTCGACGGCATCACTGTTTCCCCCGAGCGTGCCGATCCGATGTTCGGCGCATTCGCCCAAGTGGCGGGATTCGTGCGATCAGCGGTCTGTATCGAGGGCACTGTCCTTGAAACGGGCCTGCGGGCCATTCTTGTCCATTCCGGCGCATTCGCACTCCTGCCGCCCGAGTTCCGGTTGCCCGTAATCGAAGCCGCACAGGCAGCCGTCCGCAACAATGACAACGCCGCTCTTTCCGCATTCAGGCTCGATCCCAAAGTCTATGCTGTCGAGCACTACACGCCAGATATCGTAGCGGTACACCGCGAAACGGGCACCGCCTTTTTGCTCGAGCTCAAGCGCACAACCGCAAGCTATCCCCGACCTATTCTCGATGTGCTGGAAGAAAAGATGATGGCCACCGCTCTCGTCACGCGGGACGCCCTGCTCTCAGGGCGGCGACCACTGATTGTGTCTCGTGTTGAGGTTGCTATAGTCGATTGCTCGGACAAGGACACCCGAGACCATGTCATTGGTCTGAACGGGTTCGATCAGCTCCTCGGGTGTCCCGGAGTTGGCGACAGCCTGCGCTACCTGCGCGCCAGCTTTGCCGCCAGCGTCCAGTCAGCGCTTACTGCCCTGGTCGCCCCCGATCATGGCGATGCGGGCCGCTCCTTCTTGACCGACACCGATAGCCAAGAGTTCCCGTCCGAGAATCTCGAAAGCGAGCTCGACGTCGAAGCCCATGGTCCGGTCACCATAAACTTTGCTCGTAAGCGCCAGCTGGCGCGGACCAGCGGTTAGGTGGCAAAAGACATGCGCACAAACAAGAACGCACCTGTGAGGGCTGCTCGCGTGCCCGCCAGCGAAAACTCTGAGCGAGACGATACTTCGGATTTGATTGCCAATGCCATACGCTTTGGGATCATCGGCCGGGTGAACCGCCAGGGGGTGCCGGCTACTGTCCGCAACGGTTTGCGGATCAATGCGACCAGTGGCGAACTGGCCTGTGCGCTCGTGCTCGAATGGCTGGACGATCTGCTTCTCGCCGACCTTGAAGCTGCCGAACGGCGTGCACGCGCCTAGCTTGCCGGTCTGGAGGGCGTCAAACGCCCTCCTCCCTTCACTTAATCAAACATCGCGCGGACACAGCCGCATTGGAATCCCCATGCCCAAATCGTCGAAATCCACTCCGAATAGCAGTCGACCAAACGCAATCGTGGCATTGCCTGTTGCACTTATTGAACACGTGCTTGGACGCGCGCTTTTCAAACGGCTCAAAACCGCCGAGCCACCCACCACGGCCGTGCTTATCAAAGTACCCTCCGAAAGCTGGTGCGATGTGCTCGAGTCCTGCCTGACACGCCAGCTCGATAGAGTCGAAATTCGGTCATTCAAGCACAGCAACCGCAGCAGCTCCAGAAACAGCGCGGCAACCGAACTCCTCAATACGCTCGGCAGCGGCGTGTCTACGATCGCCATCAGCGCGACACCCGCAACTGCAATTTCTGAGGAGTACCACTCCATGACGGATCAAGTCTTCGAGATCGAAAGCCTTGATGTCGGAGTGATCCGGAAGGTCATTCGCCAGGTAACGGGACAGCGGCCCAAAGGACTAAAGCAGATCGATCTGCTGAGCGTCGGCGTTCACGAGGCCATGGCAGCAATTGGTGCGGGTAACTCGGCGCAAGACTGCGTGGAGCGGCTGCGTCGCGTCCGGGCACGGAAATTGGCCCCCGTCGAATTGTCTCATGTTCCAACGCTTTCCCGACTGCCGCTCACCATTCCGGTCCGCGAATGGACCGACATGCTGATGGCCGATCTTGCCCGTCTCGATGCCGGTGAAATTGCTCCCTCGGCTATCCGGTTTGCCACGCTCGATGGCCCGCCAGGCACTGGCAAGTCCTTACTGGCGGCATCGATCGCCAAATCTTCGGGATGGAAATTGCATAGCACGAGCGTCCAGGAATGGTTCAATGCTGGCGACGGCCATCTTGGTGCAGTGACCAAGGCATGCGCAAACTTTGTGGAAATTTTGCTTTCTGAGGATCGCAGTATTGGTTTTATCGAGGAGCTTCAGTCGATTCCCGATCGTGGGCGACTGGAGGCCAAAGGCAGAGACTGGTGGATGCCAGTTGTGGATGGAATCCTCATCCAGATCGACCGCGTTCGCCATTCAGGAAAAAAAGTCCTCCTTTTGGGTGCCTGCAATCACTACAGCCTGCTCGATCCCGCATTGATCCGGCCGGGGCGCCTTGAGATGAGGATTACTGTCATGCCACCATCCTCACACTCCGAGGCTGAAAAATTCGTGCGCTTTTATATCGGCGATCGGCTCCTGGAGCCGGACATCCAAGTCATCGTGAACCTTGCTATTGGAGCGACGCCAGCAAAGATCGAGGCAGCAGTGCGGTCCGCCGAAGCCCGGGCGAGACAAGAGGATCGCCCTATCACCCTCGAAGATGTCACTCGGATCTTCTTCTCTGACGATGGGCTGGACGATGAGCAGATCCAGCGGTTGGCGCTGCATGAGGCTGGACATGCTGTCGTTGCACTTCGGCTCGGCACTGCTGTCCATTCTGTTACGATCATCCCTTATGGCGAGTCGGCGGGCAGCACGAAAATGCACTTGGCGAGCCGGGCGCCGACAGCCGATGAGGTCGAAGACATGATCGTCATACAGCTCGCTGGCCGCGCAACCGATGAACTGTTCGGCGGGGGTGCGGATTCGGGAGCGTCGGCCGATCTGGCATTTGCGACCCGGCTGCTCGGCGATGCCCGGAACAACTGGGGACTGTACGGAAGACTTGCCGCACGCGAGCAGCTCTTTAGTTCCTCCCAAGGCGCGAGTGACCCCTCGCTTGAGGACTGGATTGAAACCAAGCTCAGGCAGCTCATGGATCGGTCTCGAGAAATGGTGACCGAAAATGAGACGGCCATCCGGGTTTTGGCGGCGCGTCTGGTGAAGGTTAAGATCCTGCATGCCGGAGCCATCCGCGAAACCATCGACCAGACTTGTGCCAGTCCGGCGAAAGATTGACAGGTTGGCCAAGTGCCGAAGGCTGCGTCTCCAAGGTCCCAATTTTGACGCCAGCACCAGGACCCTGGCGCGAAGACAATAGGATGGCGTTGCTTTCGGCCACCCTGCGTCTGGCGGAGGCGCCTCCTTGACGTCTTCACACTCGCGACGCAATGGCCGGTCTGACAGTGATTCCGGCTCGGGCCGCACCCCAGATCGCTTCTTTATTTCGCGCCCGCTTAGCGTTAGCTCGTTGCCGATTGCATAGTTGGATCGGCTTGACCTATTTCTTACCCAAACCCGGCCCTACTCCCGGTACAATCATCGCTGCCAAGCACCGTCCCGGAATCGTATCTGGACTTCCTAGTTGAGCCATGATGCTCATGTGATTGGCTCCTTTGATGGACTGATAAGAAACGTCCCAGCCTTCATCCAACAGTTTTTGCCGCAGCGCCGCTGCCTGACGATGGAACGGCAAGGTCTCCGCTTCTCCTACCATCAGTACCATTGCGCCCGATCTAACGCTGTCCATACTGATCGGCGAGAAACACGCGACCTCGTCATCTGTGAGTCTCAGCTCTTGTTGGAGAAATGACTGCCGCAAAGGTGAAAGGTCGTATATTCCGCTCAGTGCGAGAATGCCCTTCGGGCGCACCGGGCTGTCTTTGCTAAAAAGAAAACAACACAAATGTCCCCCAGCCGAATGGCCCGAGACGCTGAAACGCGCCGGATCACCCCCGAACGACTCTGCGTTTTCAACCAGCCATGATGCGCACTGGTGCACCTGTTCAACGATCGTTGCCATTCGAACGCCAGGCATCAGGTCGTAGTTCATGATCGCCGCAATGCCACCGGCTGTGCAGATCGTGTTGGCAACAAACGAAAAGTCCGACTTGTCGAACATGCGCCAGTATCCGCCGTGAATGAAAAGATGGATCGGGGCAGGAGCCTGCCTCTCCTTTGGGAAAAACAAATCAAGGGTAGCCTTCTCCCCTGCCCCGTACCTGAGGTCGCAGCGATTGCGCAGTGCGGCTTTCGTCTGGCTACTGTATTCCCGAAACCACTCAACATTTCGGTCGAAGTCGGGCACGTGATCGCGCGTGCGGAAATCGTCGACTTCCGACATCAAAAACTCGTGGCGATGTATTTTGCTTCCATGAACTCGATTACCCCATGGTGAGAACCTTCGCGCCCGAGCCCGCTTTGCTTGACCCCGCCGAACGGCCCCGCTGGATCTGAAACCAGCCCGCGATTGAGCCCGATCATGCCCGATTCGATCCGTGAGGCAACGGCCATGCCTCGCCGGATATCCCTTGTAAAGATGTAAGCGGCCAGCCCGTACTCGGTATCGTTGGCCATGGCCACGGCCTCGTCTTCGGTCTTGAACCGATAGACCGGTGCCACCGGTCCGAAAATTTCGTCCTTGGCCATTTCGGCTTGGGGCGAGACGTCGACCAGAACCGTCGGCGGAAAATAATAGCCCGGCCGATCGAGCCCTTTACCGCCCAGCACCAGCCTGGCACCGCGCTCGACGGCATCGGCAACCAGCGCCTCGATCTTGTTCACCGCCTTGCGCGTGATCATCGGCCCGCAGCCGGTATCGGCGTCCGTGCCCGGGCCGACTTTGAGCGCCTTCATGCGCGCTGTGAGCCCCTCTACAAACCGGTCATGGATGCCCTCCTGAACGAGGAAGCGGTTTGCCGCCGTGCACGCTTCACCCCCGTTGCGCATCTTGGCCAACATCGCCCCGTCGAGCGCGGCATCGAGATCGGCATCATCGAACACTATAAAGGGGGCATTGCCTCCAAGCTCCATTGAACAGCTCACGACGGTTTTTGATGCTTCCGCCAGCAGCAGGCGCCCAACCGGCGTAGAGCCGGTGAAAGACAGCTTGCGAACACGGGGGTCATTGAGCATTGCTGCGGTGACGGGACCAGGATTTGTGGTGGTAATAACGTTGACCACCCCATCGGGAACGCCCGCCTCGGCATAGAGAGCCGCAAGGGCGTAAGCGGTAAGCGGTGTTTCGCTGGCGGGTTTGAGGACCACTGTGCATCCGGCGGCAAGTGCTGGCGCGATCTTGCGTGTTGCCATGGCGGCAGGAAAGTTCCACGGCGTAATCAGAACCGCTATTCCGATCGGCTCGTAGTCTACAATAATGCGATTGCTGCCGGCAGGTGCCGTCATGAACTCGCCTGAGATGCGGACGCCCTCTTCGGCGTACCAGCGGAAAAACTCCGCTGCATAGGCGACTTCCCCGCGGGCATCGGCGAGCGATTTACCGTTCTCGAGGGCAATGAGATGGGCCAGCTTTTCCTGCCGCTGCATCATTAGATCAAAGCATTTAACCAGTATCCCGGCGCGTTCGCGCGGCGGCGTGGCACGCCATTTGGCGGCAGCGCGGGCGGCGGCGTCAACGGCTGCGCGAGCATTTTCGACAGTAGCGTCGGCCACCTCCGCGATCCGGCTTCCGCTCGAAGGATCGATGACGAGAATGCCGCCGCCGGGCTCCCATTTGCCGCCTATGTAAAGACCTTGCGCGTAGGCAGAACAATCCATGCCCACGGGCGAAGACTCAACGACTACAGATGACATAAAGGGACTCCTAGGTGATGGCGTGTTGGAGCCGGATACGGTCACCGCGATAGGCTGCCTGCAAAAGTGCGGCCATCGCGGGGGCGTCGATCCGGCGGGGGTTGTTGTCGATCAGGCGCGAAACTCCGAGCGCCTGGGTGCAGACCCATTCGAGCTTGTCTTGGGGCAGGCCCAGGGCTTCGAGCGTGGATGGAATTCCAATGGCCGAAAAAAGGCGTTCGACGGCGTCAGCTGCCGCGTTGCCAAGCGCGATTTCGTCCGATCCCGACAGCCCAAGCATCCGCCCGATATCGGCCAACGGCTCCGCATCCGCCTCGAGATTGAAGCGCATGACATAGGGCAGGACGCACGCCACGCCCTGACCATGGGCGGTATTGGTAACCGCACCTATCGGATATTGGATCGCATGCGCCGCGGCCGTGCCGGCCGTGCCGAAAGCCAGACCGGCCATAAGCGCGCCCAACATGACCTGCTCACGCGCTTCGCTATCGTTGTCATTCGTACAGGCGCGCTCGAGACTTGGAAAAATCGTCTGTATGGCCAGGCGCGCGAAATGATCGGTTATCGCCGACTTGCCAATAAACACCCGTTCTTGCGCCATGCCGGGGCTCGCAACACGCCGGGTTGCCGTAAAGGCCTCAATGGCATGGGTGAGCGCATCGGCACCGGCGACAGCGGTCAGCGCTTTGGGACAGCTCGCCGTAAGGTCAGGGTCGCATATGGCAGCGGTAGGAATGATGTGGGGGCTGGATATTCCGACCTTCATTATGCGGTCAGCGTCGGAAAGTACGGCCACAGGCGTCACCTCCGATCCAGTGCCCGCTGTCGTGGGAACGGCGATTATCGGCAGGACGGGCCCTGGCACCTTAAACTCGCCATAGTAATCCTGGGGCGCGCCCCCATGAGCGAGCAAGATCGCAACGCACTTGGCATGATCAATACAACTGCCACCTCCAATGCCGACCACCACGTCCGGCGCAAAGCCCCGCATGCGTTCGGCCGAGGCCAAACAGGACTTGACCGGGACATCGGGCAGGACGCCGGCCTCGATCTCTACCGCCATTCCGGCTTCGTTGAGTGACTCCACAAGTTCGGCAAAGATCGGCTCAGCGGCAAAACGCGCGTCCGTACAGACAAGCACCCGCTCCCCCAGTTGCCGGGCAATCCTGGCAAGGCAAGCTCTTTGCCCGGCGCCAAAGACGATTTCCCTTGGCGCCCTAAGAGCGCTAAACATGTTCATGATACGATTTCCTGACTGAGGCCGGGACATTTGAACCCGCCGCGACGAGTTCATCCCAGACGCGGGGGTCGACCTCAAAACCCTCGCTTATTGCGTGTTGCCGGCGCTGCCGTGAACGGTCGCCGGGAATTGTGACGGCGTCACCGTCCGATTTGCTGTCGCGCACCATGTCGAGATACCCCGACACAATCGCTCCAACACCCGCGCTGCCGGGCTTGACGATAATGATGACGTCGCCCTTGTTCGCGCGATGATCTGCATCGAGCGTGCCGCGCACGTCGGGAGCGGGAGGCGTGCCCGCAATGCTGGCCACCAGGAGCTCGAATCCCAGCCCCAGCCCGTACCCCTTTGCGCCCCCGAAAGGCGCGATCGACCCCGACTTGGCCTGTTGCGCATCAAGTGTGGGCGCGCCATCAGGCCCTAGTGCCCAGCCTGGGGGAATTGGTTCTCCCTTGAGTGCATAATCATGGATCTTGCCCATGGACACGACACTGGTCGCCATATCGAGAACATAGGGCTCGCCCGAGGTCGGCATGCCGATGGCAACGGGATTGGTCCCCATCATCGCCTTGTCGCCCCCATAGGGATGAACGAGGGCTTCACTGCTGGTGAGCACGATACCGATCAGGCCCCTCTGAGCGATCGATTGAGCGTAGAGAGCCAGCATTCCCAGATGATTTGCATCCCGAATGCCTGCGATGGCGATGCCGGTTTGCTCGACTCGAACGACAAGTTTCTCGATTGCGGCATGGGCAACAACCGGACCCAGTCCGGCCTCGCCGTCGACAGCTAGAAATGCAGAGCCGGACCAGGTTTGAATGCCCGTAGCATTGGGAGCGACCAACCCGCGTTCGATGCGTGCAAGAAGGCGTGGGAGTCTTTGCAGCCCGTGCGAAGGGTGGCCACGCAGTTCCGCTTCGACAAGCAGCTCGGCCTGCAGCCGAGCATTAGAATGCTCTGCTCCCCTGGCTTCGAGCAACTCCGTCGCGAGCGACAGCGCCTGTCCCGCTTCTACCTTCATGTTCAAATCCTATAGGATATATGATTGCATATCGCCGACTATCGTGTTAGCAGTCGCGCAATGTCAAGAGGCAAACATGGCGCAAGAACATCCATTCCCCGCATCAACAACCGAGCCGGCGACCTCGCCGATCCGCCGCCCGGCTGGGCTGGCCAGTGAAATCTACGACACCATTTTCTCGCAGCTGATGGCGCTCAAGATTCCGCCGGGATCACGCATCACAGTGGACACACTCGCCCGCGAGTTCGGCGTTTCCCAGACCCCGATCCGCGAGGCCCTGGGCCGCCTCGAGGGTGAGGGACTGGTGATCAAGACCCACCTGATGGGCTACAGCGCCGCGCCGCAACTGACTCGGGCGCAGTTTTCCGAGCTATACGAGCTTCGCTTGCTTCTTGAGCCTGACGCCGCCCGCCGCGTGGTTGCCAATCTCGACGCATCAAATCTTTCCGCGCTTACCGAAGCGGCAGGCGTAATGGCCCGGCGGAGCAACAAGAAGGACGAGCGCGCCCGCTATTCTGAGTTCGCGCGTCAGGATGCCATCTTCCACGACCTCATTCTCAAGGAAGCGGGAAACCAGCTCGTGCGCGGCATTCTTGCCCATCAGCATGTGCACTTTCACATCTTCCGGTTGTTGTTCCATTCGCGTGTTACCGAAGAGGCTCTGGCCGAACACGAAGCGATCATTACCGCCTTCGAGCATCGCGACGCCGACGCCGCCGAGCGCGCTATGCGCGTGCACATCGAACGCTCGCGCGACAGAATCCTTCCGGTGTTCGAATGACTGCCACAGCCAGCATCGAGCAATCGGCGGACCACAAGGTGCAGTCGGCACCGCTGATCGCGCTTTCGGGGCTGGGCAAAAGCTATGGCCCGATCAAGGTGTTGCGCGACGTCGACCTTGAGATCCGCACCGGAGAGGTTCATGCAATCATCGGCGAGAACGGCGCTGGAAAATCGACCCTGATGCGCCTGATCTCGGGCTATATCCAGCCCACCGATGGTTCGATTCGCTACCTGGGCGAAACGGCAAAATTTTCCAAGCCCGCCGATGCCGAAGATGCGGGCATCGTGCTCGTTCACCAGGAAATCCTGCTCGCTGGCGACCTCACGGTCGCCGAGAACCTGTTCATGGGCCGCGAACTGACCAGGAACGGGATCATCGACAACGCGCGCATGGAGGCAATTGCACGCGAAAAGCTTGCAGAGCTCGGTGCGACGGCGTCACCGCGCGATCCGGTCAACACCCTTCCCATTGCCCAGCGGCAACTGGTCCAGATCGCCCGGGCGTTGCTTGAAGATCACCGGCTGGTGATTTTCGATGAGCCAACGGCCGTGCTCACGGCAAATGAAGTGGAAACCTTGCTCGGCATCGCGCGCCGCTTGCGCCGGCAGGGCGTCGCGGTTCTCTATATCTCTCACCGCCTCGACGAGGTCCAGGCACTGGCCGATAGGATCACCGTTCTACGCGATGGCGAGAAAATCGGCACACACGCCGCGGCCGAACTGTCCCAGGAAGACATGGCCCGCATGATGGTGGGGCGCGAGCTCTCGATGCTCTATCCGCCCAAGCGCGGCGCCTCCAGCCATCCTCCCCTGCTCGAGGTTGAGGGGTTACAGGTTCCTGGAACTGCCCACGACATCTCCTTTAGCGCCAGGCCAGGCGAAATCCTGGGCTTTGGCGGCATGATGGGCGCGGGACGAACCGAGGTGTTCGAAGGTCTTTTGGGGCTTCGTCCGGCTCATGTGAAATCCGTCATGGTACGCGGCAAGCGTGTCAGGATCGGCTCGGTCGCCGATGCGATGGAATTGGGGGTCGGCTATCTGACCGAGGACCGCAAGGGCAAGGGTCTGCTGCTCGGCGAACGGCTTGCGCCTAACCTTGTCCTTTCGGCGCTCTCATGGCTCTTTCGCACCATTTACACCGACGAGCGGCTGGAAAGCCGCGAACTCGACGGCGCCATCGAAAAATACGATATCCGGGTCCGCAGCAAGAAGCTTAAGGCGGGTCAACTCTCGGGCGGCAACCAGCAAAAGCTTCTGCTTGCCAAGATCATGATGCTCGATCCCGACGTCGTCATCATCGATGAACCCACGCGCGGCATCGACATCGGCAACAAGGGCCAGATCTATGCCTTCATCGACAAGCTCGTCAGTGCCGGCAAGGCCTGCGTGGTGATCTCTTCGGAGCTTCAAGAACTCGTCGGCCTGTGTGACCGGGTGCTGGTCATGCGCAGCGGCCGGATCACGAAAGAACTCACGGGTGACCAGATCACCGAAGACGCAGTCGTTCTCGCCGCAACCAGCAACAACGGATCGGCGAAGACGGGGGAGGAAACAATACGTGACTGATATCATAGCGGTTCCCGGACAGGAACCAATTCTCAAGCGCATCAACTGGTTCGATCTGGGCCCGTTCATCGCCCTTGTGGCTCTGGCTGTGATGGGCGTGCTGATCAATCCCGATTTCCTTTCGGCCACCAACGTGTCCAACGTCCTAACGCGGTCCACCTTCGTGGCAATCATCGCCGTAGGCGCAACGTTCGTCATCTCTTCGGGCGGCCTGGACCTTTCAGTCGGCGCCATGACGGCATTTGTCGCCGGCATCATGATCATGTTCATGAATGCTCTGGTCCCCAGCCTCGAAGCCAATGCCATCATTGCCGGTATAGGCCTTGTGATCTGCGTCGGAGCGCTGTGCGGGCTCTTTAACGGACTGATTGTCACGATCGGCAGGATCGAGCCGTTCATCGTCACCCTTGGCACGATGGGCATTTTCCGGGCCTTCATCACCTTTATGTCCAATGGCGGAACAATCCCGATCGACCGCTCTTTGCGCGATCCCTTCCGGCCCATCTATTTCGGCGAGGTCTTGGGCATTCCCATACCCATCGTCATCTGCGCGATCGTGGCCGGGATCGGGGCGTTCATCCTCTACAAGACCAAATATGGCCGCCGGTGCGCCGCCGTCGGCGCCAACGAGGAGGTTGCGCGGTTTTCCGGCATCTCCGTCGCAAGAATTCGCACCACGGCTTTCGTGATACAGGGCATCTGCGTTGCGATTGCCGCTGTCTGCTATGTGCCGCGCTTGGGCGCCGCGACCCCAACGACCGGACTGCTCTGGGAGCTTCAGGTGATCACCGCCGTGGTCATTGGTGGCACTGCGCTCCGCGGGGGAAAGGGCCACATCTGGGGCACGATCGCCGGTGCCGTCATCCTTGAGATGATCGCCAACCTCATGGTGCTTTCCGACTTCATTTCCGAATACCTCGTGGCAGCAGTTCAGGGCGTCATCATCATCGTCGCCATGCTGATCCAGAGGTTTTCCAGGCGGTCATGAGCGAGCCACATGACTTCTACCAATACACTTGGCTCATCATTTAGGGAGGACAATCCATGAAGTATTTGAGTATGTCTACACTGCTCAGTGTCGCCGCAATTGCCGCGGCTGCACCGGCCCTGGGCCAAGAGGAGCAAAAGGTTATGGCCGTTTCCATTCCGGCCGCGACACACGGATGGACCGGAGGCGTTGTCTATCATGCCGAAGCGGCCGCCGCGGAAATCCGCGAGGCCTTTCCCAATATCGACGTGGTCGTAAACACCTCACCCTCGGCCATTGCTCAGGTCGGTGCGCTCGAAGACTTGCAGGCTTCACGCGATCCAGATGCGCTGGTCATTCTACCCTTCACCTCCGAGGAGCTCACCGGCCCGGTCGAGACAGTCAAGGACGCTGGCACTTTCATAACTGTCGTCGATCGTGGACTGACCGATCCCAGAATACAGGACCTCTACGTTGCCGGTGACAATATCGCCGTTGGCGCCAACACCGCCAACTGGCTGTCCGAACAGCTAGGTGGGGAAGGTGACGTGGTCGTACTTCGCGGTATTCCCACCGTCATCGATGATGAACGCATTCAGGGATTTCAGGACGCTCTCGAGGGCACCAACATCAACATCCTCGACATCCAATATGCCAACTGGAATCGGGACGAAGCGTTCAATCTTATGCAAGACTATCTTGCCAAATACTCCCATATCGATGCGGTCTGGGCCAATGATGACGACATGTTGCTGGGCGTGCTTGAAGCTATCGACCAGGCCGGCCGCGACGACATCAAATTCGCGCTCGGTGCCAATGGCATGGTCGATATTGTCGAGATGGTCCGGGCCGGCGACCCGCGCACGCCCATCTCGACCCCGTATCCGCCCTCGATGATCAAGACGGCCATGTATCTGACCGCCGCTAATCTCAACGGCCAGGCGCCGGTGCGTGGGGAAGTCATCCTCGATGCCCCCTTGATCACCATCGATAATGCCGAAGAGTTCTATTTTCCCGACTCGCCGTTCTGATCGATTTCGGGAGGGCCACAAAATGGCCCTTCCCTGCACGCGTTTTATTCTGGAGACGGACAATGCCCGCCAAGAAAATCCTCATGCTCGTCGGCGAATTCACCGAAGAGTACGAAATCTACGTTTACCAGCAAGCGATGGAGGCCGTTGGCCATATCGTCCACGTGGTCTGCCCAGACAAAAAGGCCGGCCAATTGATCGCCACCTCGCTCCACGACTTCGAGGGACACCAGACCTATACCGAAAAGCTCGGGCACTATTTCCAGCTCAACAAGACTTTCGATGAAGTCAATCTTGATGAGTACGACGCGGTCTATGCGGCCGGTGGAAGGGGTCCTGAGTATATCCGGACCGACAAGCGGGTTCAGGACATGGTTCGGCACTTTCATGAGAACGACAAGCCGATCTTTACAATCTGCCACGGGGTCCAGATCCTGATCGCCGTGGACGGCGTCGTACGCGGGAAAAGAGTGGGTGCTTTGGGGGCCTGCGAGCCGGAAGTTATTCTGGCAGGTGGGACATATGTTGACCTGTCACCAACCGAGGCGCTTGTCGATGGCAAGATGGTATCGGCGAAAGGCTGGACAGCGCTTGCTGCCTTTATCCGTGAGTGCCTCAATGTCCTGGGCACCAAGATCGTTTTGGACTGAGTAAAAGGGCTCGAGGGATGAGGTCGCTCGAGCCCAAGCCCAATCGGCGTTTCGTCTGCAATTCAATTATCTTCCTGCATTCTGAGCAAGAGATGGCGTTCAGCGCCGCGAGCGTGGCGTTCGACGACTTGAGCTGCACGATCGGCATCATGGGCCTCGACCGCCTCGATGATATCCCAATGATCCTTGAGCACGGCAGCGCGGCGGGCACGACTGATCGGATAGCGCCGCGCCAGAGCCCTCACCACCTCTCCGTGGCGCTGACGAATGGCGCGTGCCTCGCCGTTAAAATGCCGCCGATACATGATGCCGTGAAATTCTTCGTCCAGGCTGTCCCACTCAACCTGGTCGCCCTGCGATTGCTCGAGCTGATGCTGGACCATACGCGCACGTTCAACGTCTTCCTCGCGAGCCTGCTCCACAAACACCCGGATCAGATAAGGCTCGATGAGGGTGCGAATATCGAAAATATTGCGCACGAACGATTCATCGAGACTGCGAACCTGTGCGCTGCGGTTGCGCGACAAAACCACGAATCCCTCACCGCTCAGCTGGTGTAGCGCTTCGCGAACGGGATTGGTACTGACCCCATAACGCTTTGACAGCTCAATGGTTTTCAGCGGACTGCCAGCCGGCAACGCGCCTGAAACTATGTCTTCACGCATCAATTCGGCCAAACCCATACGACGCCGGGGTCGAGCCGCTTTGGGCTCGCTCGATGCCAAAACCTCATTCACCAACGCACTCCCTCTATAAGCTTGGCGGAGTCTAACCGCAAACCCCTTACCACACAATCAGACATTGACTTTGTATAATTTGGATGTTTGTTTCCATAATATACAGAATATAGGAGGAGAATATGTCTGTGATCCGTGTATGTTGATTTCTGCTGAGAAGTGACCCGGTATTTTCACCGAGAATTGACCCGCCTCATGGATATGATTTGGGATTGGTCAGGTGGTCAAGCCGGGTGTTTTCTCCTTTTTGGTTTTGACGGTTTGGGCCGAGCTGTTTTTGAACCGGAAGCTGTCGTTTCCGGTCTCGAGGATATGGCAGTGATGGGTCAGCCGGTCGAGCAGCGCGGTCGTCATCTTGGCGTCGCCGAATACGCTGGCCCATTCGGCAAAGCTGAGATTGGTGGTGATGATGACGCTGGTGCGCTCATAGAGCTTGCTCAGCAGATGGAAGAGCAATGCTCCTCCTGAAGCGCTGAAGGGCAAATATCCGAGCTCATCAAGGATCACCAGATCGGAATGGATGAGCCGGTTGGCGATCTGCCCGGCCTTGCCCTGGGCCTTTTCCTGCTCCAGCGCATTGACCAGTTCGACGGTCGAAAAGAAGCGAACCCGCTTGCGGTGATGCTCGATGGCCTGAATGCCCAGTGCCGTGGCGATGTGGGTCTTGCCGGTTCCCGGCCCGCCCACCAACACCACGTTGTCGGCCTTGTCGATAAAGGCGCCGGCATGAAGCTGGCGCACCAGGGCCTCATTGATCTCGCTACTGGCAAAATCAAAGCCAGCCAAGTCCTTGTAGGTTGGAAAGCGCGCCACCTTGAGCTGATAGGCAATGGATCGCGTCTCTCTTTCAGCCATCTCGGCCTTGAGCAATTGTGAGAGGATCGGAACGGCCGATTCAAAGGCCGGAGATCCCTGTTCGGTGAGTTCGCTGATTGCCTGGGCCATGCCTGCCATCTTGAGGCTCTTGAGCATGATGATCAGGGCCGCGCTTGCCGGATCATGACGCATGGCGCACCTCCTTGTCCGCGCGCAGGGTATCGTAGCGCTCGACATTGGCCTGCGGTTCCTTGCCCAGCACAAGGGCCTGCGGTGCCCTGACTGGCGGCACCGTTCCCGGCTTGCCATCGATCAGCCTGTGCAACAGGTTGAGGATATGGGTCTTGGTGGGCACCCCGGCCTCCAGCGCCATCTCGACCGCGGCCAGCACCGCCTGTTCGTCGTGATGGAGAACCAGAGCCAGGATCTCGACCATCTCACGATCGCCACCGGGTTTGCCCAGAAGGTGGCGCTGAAGTTGCCGGAATCCATCGGGCATGTCGGCAAAGGGTGCACCATTGCGCAGGGCACCGGGCTTGCGCTGGATCACCGCCAGATAATGGCGCCAGTCATAAACGGTGTGACCCTGCCCATGATGCCGCTCGATAATCCTCTTGTGCTCGCAGATCGCCTGGCCTTCAGCGACAACGACAATGCGGTCCGGATAGACCCTGACGCTGACCGGTCTGTTGGCGAACGAGGCCGGAACGCTATAGCGAACGCGCTCGAGGTGAACCAGGCAGGTGGGCGAGACCCGTTTGGTATGTTCGATGAACCCGTCAAAGGCCCGCGGCACGGTCATCAGATACGGCGTCTCGATGCACCAGGAATTGGCAACCGAACCCGGTTCCGCGCCATGAGCAATCTCTTCCCATAGAGCCACACAGCGCTGCTCGAGCCAGACGTTCAACTCATCGAGCGAGTTTGCACGTGGCAAGGGCTGGAAAAGCCGGTGCCGCATATCGAGCACGTTCTTTTCCACCATACCCTTTTCCCAACCGGCAGCGGGATTGCAGAACTCGGGCTCGAACAGGAAGTGGCTGGCCATGGCCGAGAACCGGGCATTGACCTGACGTGCCTTGCCACGGCCAACCTTGTCCACGGCCGTCCTCATGTTGTCATAAATGCCCCGGCGCGGGACGCCGCCCAGAACTCGGAAGGCATGGTTGTGGGCATCAAACAGCATCTCGTGGGTCTGGAGCAGATAGGCCCGCACAATAAAGGCCCGGCTGTAGCAGAGCTTGGTATGGGCGACCTGGAGCTTGATCCGCTCGCCCCCGATCAGTGCCCAATCCTCGCTCCAGTCAAACTGGAAAGCTTCGCCAGGCTCAAAAACAAGAGGAACGAAAACGCCCCTGCCGCTCACATTCTGCTCGCGCTGGCGTTCCTCTTTCCATCGACGGGCAAAGGCCGCCACACGACCATAAGAGCCTTCGAAACCGAGGCTCACCAGATCAGCATGGATCTGCTTGATGGTGCGCCGCTGCTTGCGCGGCTTGCGGCTCTCGGCCTTCAGCCAGCCTGACAGCTTCTCGGCAAAAGCATCGATCTTGCTTGGCCGATCTGGAACCTGGAACTTCGGCTCAACCGTATCGGTCCGAAGGTATTTGCGAATGGTATTCCGGGACAGGCCCGTGCGCCGCGCAATCTCCCGGATCGATAAACCGTCCCGGAAATGCCAGCGCCGGATAACGCTCAAAAACGCCATGTCCAACACTCCTAAATCTCCCGCCCAAAACGAGCAGGATAGCGTTCAAACATGGGTCACTTCTCAGTGGAAAAATCTCCCTGAACCGGGTCACTTCTCAGCGGAAATCAACAGGCAGGAGAAACTCGTCGAAGGCCACCAACGCAGAAGGTATCTGAACGCCCTTGTAACGCGAGGCACAAAGTTGCCTCCGCAAAGGGTGTTTGTGCTCAATAGCCCGATAGTCAATCAATGAGCCGTGCCAAGCGCTGGCTTTAGGGTTTATCTTAGGGCGCGTCCCAGCGAAAAACCAATTTCTCGCATATTATTAGCGATTTAAAGGAAAAAAATGGCGGAGAGGGAGGGATTCGAACCCTCGGAACGCTCGCGCGCTCAACGGTTTTCGAGACCGCCCCGTTCGACCACTCCGGCACCTCTCCGTCTTGGTGTCGCGGCGAGACGATCGCCGCTTGGGTCGTTGGGTGGGCGCTATATGGCATAGGGTTGGTTGCCCCGCAACACCTTGTTTTGAATTGTCGCCAAGCCTGATAGTCACCTTTTCATGACTGAGATCGATCTTGCCCTTTTCGTCTATGGCACATTGCGCGACCGGGAAATTCTCGAGGGCGTCCTTGGCCGTGCCGTGCCCCCGGCCGACCGTGTCGATGCCCGGGCATATGGATGGCGCACCGTTTACTATCCCGACCGGCTTTATCCCGCACTGGTCCCGGCCAATCAATGGACCCTCGGGCTTAAGATCGCAGGACTGGGTCAGCGCGATATGGCGCGGCTCGATGCCTTCGAAGGCGACGAATATCGGCGCGGCAGGATCGAAATCGAGACGCAGGGTGGAACCGGGACCGCTCAGACCTATTTTCCCACAAAGACGATCAATACCGACGCCCCACGATGGTCGTTTGAAACCTGGACAGCGCTCCACCGGCCTCAAGCCATTGCGCAGTACAGGTCGGACGACTTTGCGAGCTGACCAACAAAGGGAGAGACCGATGAAAGAGCGCGACACCTACGATACGCCAGCCGGCCCCCTGGTCATCGCTCCAATCCATCACGCCACCTTCGTCATGGAATGGAGCGGGGAGACCATCTATTGCGATCCCGTCGGCGATCCGGCCCGCTTTGCCGATTTCGCTGCACCAACCCTGATCATTCTCACCCACCATCACGGCGACCATCTCGAACTCGAGACATTGGGCGCCGTCATAGGCGAGGACACGCAGATCATCGCCCCCAGGATTGTCTATGATCAGTTGCCCGAGGACATGGTCGTCCGCACAACGTTGATGGCGAACGGCGAGACAACCGAATGGCATGGCATCACCATCCGCGCCGTCGCGATGTACAACACCACCCCTGATCGTCAGAAATATCATGAAAAGGGTGTCGGAAACGGCTATCTCTTCGACTTTTCCGGCACCGTGGTCTATCTGGCTTCGGACACCGAGCCGACCCAGGAAATGGATCAATTGGGCAAGATCGACATCGCGTTCTTTCCCATGAACCTGCCCTATACGATGACCCCCGATCAGGTGCTGACCTGCATCGAAAAAACCGCGCCGCGCTATGTTTATCCCTTTCACTATCGCTTTCCTTTCGACAAGCCGGGTAAAGAGCCCTCTGACCTGACGGCATTGATGCCCAAAGGCTCGAACACCGAGATCGTCGAACGGGACTGGTATTAGGGATCGCTCAGACGCGTGCTGGCCTTGACTCTTGAGCCATTTGCACCGATAAGCAGCTCCGAATGCGCATGGGCCCCGCCTGTGCGCCATTTGTTTTGTTCAAATACGCTGCCACAGGCCGCCCGCCGGAACTATATCTCCGGCCAGCCGGAAGACCGCGGAAAACAGGCATCGTCCGCGGCGCCGTAAGGTGCGAAAACCAAGGGAACCGGGTGAAAATCCGGCCAAAACATATGTTTGCAGTCATCAAGACCGGTGGCAAGCAGTACAAAGTTGCTGCCAATGATCTGGTCCGCGTCGAAAAGCTCGCTGGCGAAGCCGGCGATGCCATCACCTTTGAAAACGTCCTGATGGTTGGCGCCGGTGCCGACGTCACGCTCGGTGCCCCGCTCGTCGATGGCGCGCTGGTTGCCGGCGAAGTCGTTGAGCAGTTCCGCGACAAGAAGGTCATTGTTTTCAAAAAGAAGCGCCGCCAGGGCTATCGCCGCAAGAATGGCCACCGTCAGGAACTGACGCTGGTCCGCATCACCGAAATTCTGACCGGCGGCGCCAAGCCTTCGGGCAAGAAGGCCGCTGCGCCCAAAAAGGCTGCAAAGGCAGAAGCCAAACCTGCTGCCGAAGCCAAGCCCGCCAAGGCTGAAAAGACTGAAGCCACTCCCGCAGCCGACTTCAAGGACGACGTCAAGCTGATCGGCGGCGTTGGTCCCGCGCTGGAAAAAAAGCTCGCTGCAGCCGGCATCACCAGCCTGACCCAGATCGCCAAGTGGACCAAGGCCGACGTCGCCAAGTTCGACGAAGAGCTTGATTTCAAGGGCCGCATCGAGCGCGACGAATGGGTCGACCAGGCCAATGAGCTGATTGCCGGCAAGCCCCCGCGCGCCAAGGCCGATCAGTAATCGCGACACAGACAAATTCGAGGATATTGAACCATGGCACATAAGAAAGCAGGCGGCTCATCCCGCAACGGTCGCGATACAGCCGGCCGCCGCCTCGGCGTCAAGAAGTTCGGCGGCGAAGCCGTTGTCGCCGGCAACATCATCGTGCGCCAGCGCGGCACCAAATGGCATCCGGGCACTAATGTTGGCCTGGGCAAGGACCACACCATTTTCGCTCTCGTCGACGGCAAGGTGACATTCGCCACCAAGTCGGGCGGCAAAAGCTATGTATCGGTTGCGCCGCTCAAGGCTGCTGAATAATTCGGCAGGCCGTTCGGATCGCTCCGAAACGGAGTTGCCGGAGACCTTCTCCCCGGCAGCGCAATCGCATATGGATCAGGGGAGCCGTCATCGGCTCCCTTTTTCGTTTGCAAGGGCAATTAGATGGACAGCGAAGCGCTAAGACGTGCAATGCCGGATCGGATCGAGACCGAACGCCTCGTCCTGCGCGCGCCTTGTAGCGCCGACATTTCCGCCATTGCCGTTCTCGCCAACAACCGCAAGATCCACGCGATGACCACCCTGCCCTTCCCCTATGCCGAAAGCGACGCGGCACAGTTTGTCGAGACCATCGCCCGAAGCGAGACCGAACATGCCTATGCCATCACGCTGCAGAACGGTGTTCTGATCGGGATGATCGGCCTACACCTGGGCCTCGAATCTACTCCCGAAATCGGATACTGGCTCGGAGAACCCTATTGGGGTCAGGGCTATGCAACCGAAGCGACCGGCGCGCTTATTGGATCGGTCCGGACCACCGGTCATTGCGCAACCCTGCGCGCCAAGGCCCGCAGCGAAAATGGCGCGTCACGCGCGATCCTCGAAAAGCTCGATTTTGTTCGTCTCGATGAAACCGTATCAGCGTGCGGCCCTCACAAGGATGTTCCGGTCACAACATATGAACTGACCATCCCGGCGGAACCGATCTGATCATGGCCGAACAACCCGAGATCCGCACCCGAAGGTTGATCCTGCGCCGCCCCCGGCTGCGGGATGCGCCCCGCATCGCGTCCCTGCTCAATAATTTCGAGGTAACCAAGAACCTCGCCCGCGTGCCCTATCCCTATACCATCAACATGGCTGTGGACTGGCTCATGCGCCAGAAAAGGGAATGGACTCCGGACTCGATTACCTTTGCGGTGTGCGATCCGCGCCAGGGTGTCATGGGTTTTTGCGGCATGCACAAGGAAGGCCATGACGCCGAAATCGGCTACTGGCTTGGCCAGCCCTACTGGGGCAAGGGCTATATGACCGAGGCAACCGCGGCGGTCATCGAGTGGTATTTTTCGACCACCGGCGCCAACCGCCTGGTCTCGGGGGTTTTTCACTTCAATGCGGCATCTCTGGCCATCCAGAACAAGCTGGGCTTTGTCCAAACCGGCATCGGCAAGCGAATCTGCCTTGCCCAGAACACCGACATCGACCATATCGAAACCGAGTTGACACGGGACGCCTTTTACAAGGCGCTTGAAACACTATGAAATTTCTCGATCAGGCCAAGGTCTATATCCGCTCGGGCAATGGCGGGGCTGGCTCGATCGCCTTCAGGCGCGAGAAGTTCGTCGAGTTCGGCGGTCCCAATGGCGGCAATGGCGGACGTGGCGGCGACGTGCTCGTCGAATGCGTCGATGGGCTCAACACGCTCATCGACTATCGCTATCAGCAGCATTTCAAGGCCGGCGCCGGCAACCATGGCATGGGGCAGGATCGCACCGGAGCCGATGGCGCCGACGTTGTCCTCAAAGTACCGGTCGGCACCCAGATTTTTGAAGAGGACGGGGAAACGCTGATTGCCGATTTTACCGAGGTGGGACAGCGCCAGACCCTGCTCGAAGGCGGCAATGGCGGCTTTGGCAACGCGCACTTCAAGACATCGACCAATCAGGCCCCTCGCCGCGCCAACCCTGGGCTGCCCGGCGAGGAGAAATGGATATGGCTGCGGCTCAAGCTGATCGCCGACGCCGGCCTGGTGGGGCTTCCCAATGCGGGCAAGTCCACATTTCTCTCTGCTGTCACCGCCGCCAAACCAAAGATCGCAGATTACCCATTCACCACACTGCACCCCGGTCTCGGCGTCGTTCGCGCCGGAGCGCGTGAGTTTGTGCTTGCCGACATCCCCGGCCTGATCGAAGGCGCTTCGGAAGGCGCTGGGCTGGGCGATCGGTTTTTGGGCCATGTCGAGCGCTGTGGCGTGCTGGTCCATCTCGTGGACGGCACCCAGGAAGACGTGGTTGGCGCCTATAAAACGATCCGCAACGAGCTTGAAGCCTATGGCGGTGGACTGGTCGGCAAGGAAGAAATCCTCTGCCTCAACAAGATCGACGCTTTGGATGAGGATACGCTCGCTGAGCGTCTGAGCGCCCTCAAAGAGGCGTCGGGCGGTGATGTTCTGGCCATCTCGGGTGCAACTGGAAAGAACGTGGAAGCCGTGCTCTACGCAGTGCTTGCCGTGCTCGACCACAACAAGGAGAACGAGGCGCGCTCCTCACGAACCGATATCAAGGACAAATGGGTGCCCTGATGCAGTCCCAGGGGGTCGAAACGCAAAATCCTTTGGCGGGACACAGGCGGCTGGTCATCAAGATCGGCTCCGCCCTGCTTGTCGATGACAAATCGGGCAGGTTGCGCACCGAATGGCTCGCGGCTCTTGCCAGTGACATTGCCGCGCTCAAGGCCGAAGGGCGCGATGTGGTCATCGTATCTTCAGGAGCCATCGCCTTGGGCCGCCGCATTCTGGGCCTGCCCGGCAAGACCCTCCCGCTCGATCAGAGCCAGGCGGCAGCCAGCGCCGGACAGATTGCCCTCTCTCAGGCCTGGGCCAGCCATTTGAGCGAGCACGGCATCACCACCGGTCAGATCCTGTTGACCCCCAATATCACCGAAGAGCGGCGCTATTTTCTCAATGCCCGCACCACGGTCAACACGTTGCTCGGCCTGGGGGCCGTTCCGATCATCAACGAGAACGACTCGGTCGCGACCTTCGAGATTCGCTATGGCGACAATGACCGCCTTTCGGCCCGCGTCGCCACGATGATCGAAGCGGATATGCTCGTTCTGCTTTCCGATATCGACGGGCTCTACACCGCCCCCCCGGCGCAAAACCCCGATGCGCGCCACATTCCCCACGTCGCCGAGATTACCCCCGAGATCGAAGCCATGGCCGGCGGGGCCGCGAGCCATCTGTCCCGCGGCGGCATGACCACCAAGCTGGGCGCCGGCAAGATCGCAGCAAGCGCGGGAACGGCAATGATCATTGCGCTGGGGACCGGATTGCACCCGCTGCGCAATCTGATCGAAGGCGGCCGCCACACGCTTTTTGCTCCCGCGACAAACACCACCGCGGCGCGCAAACGCTGGATCATGGGAACGCTCGAGGTTACCGGTCAGATCACCATCGACGATGGCGCCGTACGCGCGCTCAAGGGCGGGCGCTCGCTCTTGCCCATCGGTGTGGTGAAACTGCGCGGCGACTTCGTGCGCGGCGACGTCGTGGCGATCCGCGATCTTGAGAATCGCGAAATTGCCCGTGGCCTTGTCGGCCTCGACCGCGACTCGGCCGATCTGGTGATCGGCAAGAAAAGCGAGACGATCAAGGACATGCTCGGCCCTTCGACGCGCACCGAACTTGTGCATCGCGACAATCTGGTGCTTTTGGGCCAATAAGTAAAAAACCGGGAGGCCGTCATGAGCGCAGCCGCACAGCAAACCGACGCCCTTGTGGCAACAATGGATGACCTCGGGCGCCGGGCACGCAAGGCCGCATCCATTCTCGCCCACACATCGAGCGATAAAAAAACCGCAGCATTGCGCGCCGCCGCAAAAACGGCAGACATCAATCGCGCAAGGATCCTGGCCGCCAACCAGACCGACCTTGAAGCGGCCAAGTCCGGCGGCATGAGCGCGGCCTTTCTCGATCGCCTGCTGCTCGATGATACCCGTCTTGATGGTATCATCTCGGCGCTGGAAACGGTTGCCGACCTGCCCGACCCTGTCGGAACTGTTATCGCCAATTGGCAGCGCCCCAATGGCCTCGATATTTCCCGCGTGCGCACCCCGCTCGGCGTCATCGGCGTGATTTTTGAGTCCCGGCCCAATGTGACCGCAGACGCCGGTGCGCTATGCCTCAAGGCTGGCAACGCCGTCATCCTGCGCGGCGGGTCCGACAGCTTTCATTCATCCCGCGCCATCCATGCCTGCCTTGTCGAGGGTCTGAACGCTGCCGGTCTGCCCCAGGACGCCATCCAGATCGTCCCGACGACGGACCGGGCAGCCGTGGGCGAAATGCTCAAGGGGCTTGGCGGCGCCATCGACGTGATTGTGCCCAGGGGCGGCAAGGGCCTCGTCAGCCGTGTTCAGTCCGAAGCCCGCGTGCCGGTCTTTGCTCACCTCGAGGGCCTGGTGCATGTCTATGTCGATAAAAGCGCCGCCCTCGACATTGCCGTCAGCGTTATCGCCAACGCCAAGATGCGCCGCACCGGCATATGCGGAGCAGCCGAAACTTTGCTGATCCACAAGGATGTCCTCGCTACCCATCTCAAACCCATCATTGATGCGCTGGTTGAAAAGGGCTGCGAAATCCGCGGCGACGAGACCGTTCGCAACCTGGTCGCCACCGCCCGCCCTGCCACCGAAGAGGATTGGCGCACCGAATATGAGGACGCGATCATCTCGGTGAAAATCGTCGCCGATGTGGACGAAGCCATCGCCCATATCGAGCATTATTCGTCGCACCATACTGAGGCGATCATCGCCGAGGATGCACAGGCGGTCGAAAAATTCTTCAACGAAATCGATTCCGCGATCCTCATGCACAATGCCTCGACCCAGTTTGCCGATGGCGGAGAATTTGGCTTCGGGGGCGAGATCGGCATCGCCACCGGCAAGATGCACGCCCGCGGTCCGGTCGGCGTCGAACAACTGACGAGTTTTAAATACCTCGTGCGCGGCACCGGGCAGACCCGCCCTTGACCAATCGTCTCATTGTCCCCGGTATCACCGATCTGCCGCCCTCGGCGCCCGGCATGCGCATCGGGTTGTTCGGCGGCAGCTTCAACCCACCCCATGAGGGCCATGGTCTCGTGTCGCGCGAAAGCCTCAAGCGGCTGGGCCTCGATGCCGTCTGGTGGCTGGTGACTCCGGGCAATCCGTTAAAGAACCGCTCCGAGCTCGCCCCTCTTGAGACCCGCGTGAAAGCGGCGCGGGCGCTCGTTGACCATCCGGCTATCCGCGTCACAGGTTTCGAGGCGGCGCACGGGTTCACTTATACCTATCAGACCCTCGATTATCTCACGCGTACCCTGCCCGATCGGCGCTTTGTCTGGATAATGGGGGCGGACTCCCTGTCGAGCTTTCATCGTTGGGAGCGCTGGGAAGATATTTTTGCTCTCGTCCCCATAGCAGTCTATGTCAGGCCGGGCTCGACGCGCCGCGCGCCCTTTTCAAAAGCGGCGCTGCGCTTTGCCCAGTCGCGCCTCGACGAGGGCGACGCACCGCTTCTCGCGACAGCGCAGCCGCCGTCCTGGGTGTTCCTCCATGGCCTGATGAGCACATTGTCATCGACCCAACTGCGCAACGGCTCTCCGAAAGATCCGCGGCCCTGACATTTGGTTACCGTCTCATTAACGACATTAATCCATGATCGATATTGGCCCATGCTGGCCCTTGGCAAAGTGCCGTGGCGCACGCATATTGGTCCCATGCATCGCATGAGGCGCTGCATGCGTTTATCGACAAGCTGATACAAGGAAACCGAAAAGGCTTGATGACCCAACAAATGCCCCAAAGGGCGGAGGACCACGCTTGATGGCTCCAACGCCCAATAAGTCGGTATCGGGCGATACCGCAACCAAGGCCGTTCCTCAGGTCCCCGTTCTCGACCTGATCCTCGCATCGCTTGACGATGCAAAGGCCGAAGAAACGATCTCCATCGACATCACCGGAAAATCCTCGCTCGCCGACCATATGGTCGTTACGTCGGGACGCTCCAATCGTCATGTTGCAGCCGTGGCCGATCAATTGGTCCAGTCGCTCAAGGAGCATGGCTACGACAAGCCCCGGATCGAAGGACTTCCCTCGGCCGACTGGGTTCTGGTCGATGCATCCGATGTGATCGTACACATTTTCCGCCCTGAGGTTCGTGAGTTCTACAACATCGAAAAGATGTGGGCCGCGGATTTCGGGACTGATACGCACTAGCAGAGCCTAACGGTTCGCATGCGTGTTTTGATCGTCGCGGTCGGGCGAATGAAAGCCGGACCCGAACGGGACCTTGTGACGCGCTATATCGACCGCGCCATAGCCAGCGGCAGGCCACTCGGGCTTGCCGATTTTTCCGTCGTCGAGCTCGTCGAATCCCGCGCTTCGAGCGCCGATGCGCGCAAAGGCGAGGAAGCGCGAGCCATTCGCTCCGCCATTCCTGAAAAAAGCGTGGTTGTCGCTCTTGATGAGCGCGGAAAGTCCATACCAAGCGATGATTTTGCCCGACGGATGTCCGATTGGCGCGACGTTGGCAAACAGGCACTCGTCGTCCTGATTGGTGGTGCGGACGGGCTGGCGGCCGAGTTACGTGACAGGGCCGACCTTGTGTTGTCCTTTTCGGCCATGACCTGGCCACATCAACTGGTACGCATAATGGCGGCCGAACAGCTCTATCGGGTAACGACAATTTTGTCCGGCCATCCCTACCATCGGGGCGATTGATGACGTCGTCTCTGCTATGGTCCGGGCTGATTCGGAGTTTGCCGGTTTGAGCCTGCCTGTGGGACCTTTCCTTAGACCCTCTTTGCCCGTTTTGCTGGCCGCCATTGCGGGCATCGGATTTGGTGCGGCATCATCATTGGCTCAGGACGGCGATGTTCCCTCTGTCGAGGAAATTCCCGCCCAGGAGCTTGAGCAAACCACCCAATCCGTCCAGGGCGATCTGGAAAGCGTCCGCGGCGAAATCGACCTCAGCGAGGAGCGTATCGAAGCAATCCGCGCTGAAATCGAGGCGCTCGATGGCGACGCCACCCAATTGGGCGCCGAGCTGGTCGCAGCAGGACAACGGGTCGATCTGGCCGACAAGGACATCAGGCTGATCGAAGAACGGCTCGAAGCGCTGTTTGCCTCAGAACGGTCAGTTCGCGCCCGCCTTGACGGCCACGACCGCTCGATCTCGAACCTTTTGGCCTCCCTGCAACGCATTTCGGCCCAGCCACCACCGGCCATCATCGTCGATCCGTCCGATGCCCTGGGGTCGGCCCGCGCCGCGATGCTGCTCGGCGCCGTACTGCCCCAGTTGCAGGAGCGCGCTGAAACGGTCACCGAGAGCCTCAACGAGTTGATCGCGCTCAAGCAGACAGCGCTGGCAGAAGCCGAACGGCTCAACGCAAACCTCACAACGCTCAATGAGGAGCGGTTGCGCATCGCCACGATCATCGAAGCCCGCAATCAGGGGCGTGAATGGCTGAGCGACGATCTGCTGCGCGAGGAAGCCGAGGCTCAGGCGTTGGCCGACAGAGCGACATCTCTCGAACAATTGATCGCAGGGCTAGAAGGCCGCATTGCCGCCATGACGGCCGCCGATGAAGCCACCCGTGCCGCAAACGCCGGCCAGAACGTACCCACGCTCGATCCCGAAACGCTCCGTCTTGCCTTTGCCGATACCGCCCGCACCGAGCCGGCGGTTCCGTTAGAGGCTGCAAGGGGTTACCTGCGCGCCCCGGTTGTAGGTGCGACGCTCACCACATATGGCGCAGCGGACGGATTTGGCGGGCAATCCAAGGGCATAACGATATCGACGTCCGAGGGCGCAACCGTTTCGGCACCAGCAGATGGCTGGGTGGTTCATTCGGGACCATTCCTCAATTACGGCCAAATCGTCATTCTCAATGCTGGCCAGAATTATCTGATCGTTCTGGCAGGGCTCGATTCAGTTACGGTAGAGCCCGGCGCATTCGTTCAGATGGGCAATCCGATAGGAACCATGGGCGACGCGCCAAACCTTGAAGCGGGTGCTGGAGCCTCGGGGCCCGCGCTGTATATTGAACTCAGGGAAGGTGGCATTCCCATAGATCCCGAGGGATGGTGGACAGCCGAGTCCCAACAACAGGAAAGTGGAACGAGCTGATGGCGTTGGTATTCAAGCGGATTCTGATCGTTATGTTGGCGATCGCCGCGAGCGTGGGGCCGGTTGCGGCTCAGTCCGAGCAGACAGAACTCGAACAGGAAGAACTCTATCGCCAGCTCGAATTGTTCGGTCTGGTCCTCGACCGCATTCGGGACGAATATATCGAGGCACCCGACGAGACCGAACTGATCCGCGCCGCCATCCAGGGCATGCTGACATCGCTCGACCCCCACTCGGCCTACCTATCCCCCGAAAGCTTTGCCGATGTGCGCGAAGACACTTCGGGCACCTTCGGTGGCCTGGGCATCGAAGTCACCATGGAAGAGGGTCTGGTCAAGGTCGTTACCCCCTATGACGACAGCCCCGCCTCGCGCGCCGGCATCCTTGCCAATGACTACGTTGTCGAGATCGACGGCCAGCAGGTCATGGGCATGACCCTGGACGATGCCGTCGAGCTGATGCGCGGCGAAGTAGGCACCGACGTCGATGTGGTGATCTCCCGCGATGGTGCGGAGCAGCTCATCGAACTGACCTTGACCCGCGACATCATCTCCGTCTCGGCAGTCCGCTGGAGCATGGAGCGCGATGTACCGCTGATCCGCCTGTCGCGATTCTCGGGCCAAGCCTATAGCGGGCTGACCGATGCAATCCAGGAGATCTTCGAGGAAAATGACGGGGAAGCCCCAGAGGGCATCATCCTCGACCTGCGCAACAACCCCGGTGGCCTTGTCGACCAGGCACAGTTTGTGGCCGATGCCTTTCTCACCCAGGGATCGGTGGTGCTGACCCGCGGTCGCATTCCGAACCAGAATTCACGTTATGATGCCAGCCCCGACGAGATCGATGCCATGCTGACCGGTGTTCCGATCATCGTGCTCATCAATGGCGGATCGGCATCGGCCGCCGAGATCGTCGCCGGCGCACTGCAGGATCAGGGACGCGCAACGCTGGTCGGTACACGCTCGTTCGGCAAGGGCTCGGTGCAGTCGATTATTCCGCTGGGCTTTGATGGCGCCATGCGGCTGACGACAGCCCGCTACTACACGCCCAACAATCGCTCGATCCAGGCCCTCGGGATCACACCCGACATCGAGGTTCTCCAGGACGTGCCCGAAGAATTCCAGGGCCGCGACCTCTTGATCGGCGAGGCCGGTCTGGCCGGACATATTTCTGGCGAGGCCGAAGAGGAAGCAACCGTTGGATCCTCGGTTTACGTTCCCGCGGAGCGCTCCGAGGACAATCAGCTCCAATATGCGATCGACCTCATTTTGGGCGAGGCCGAGGATCCGGCCTTCCCGCCCAATCCCGACGCCGTCATCGCCCAGCAGGAGCCCAACGATGCCGCAGTGACCGAATCCCAATAGCCTATGCTATAGCTCGGTCTGAATCATGGCTGGCCCGATTCGCGGGCCAGCCCCAATGACACCATCGTCGCAGACGGCAATCTGAAACGATGAATGCGTACTGCGAGCTTCGGGACCAGCCGCACCATGACCGACGAGTTGAGCACACCACTCGGCCGGAAACGCCGCAAGAAGCGGACGGGCCTTCGTTCCGGTCGATGGATGGCCCTCCCATGGGGCCGCATCTGCGCTGCGCTGGTGGTGCTCGCCGGTCTTGGGATCGGCGCATGGATCGTACTTGTCGATGATCCTCAAGGAGGCCGACCGGTGGCTGATGCCCCCGTCAGCCTCGAACCCGATCCAAACCCTGTGGCCGAGGAGGTGGCATCGGCGCCAGCAGCCGTCACACCTTTGGCCGCCGACGGCCCCTCGATCATCACGATTGGCGAAACGACGAGTTCTCAAGATACCGCCGGAACACCGGCAACCGATCTAGAACAGGACCTGTTCGAGATGACCGAGAACGGCCCTCTCCCGCGCATCAGCAATTCCGGTCTCAAGCCCTATGAGGCTTATGCCCGCCCCTCGATCTCGCCCCAGGCCGCTGGAGGTCGCAAACTGATCGCGGTGGTAATTTCAGGGCTCGGATTGAGCGATCCGACCACCCGCGAGGCCATCAGCGCCCTGCCTGGCACAGTGACGCTGGCCTTTGCACCCTATGGGAGCAACCTGGACGCCCTGACCGATATGGCACGCGCCGACGGCCATGAGATCATGCTCGAGGTTCCGCTCGAACCCTTCGACTATCCCCAGAACGACCCAGGGCCCCATACGCTGCTGGTTGAACAACCGACTCGCGACAATCTCGAAAAGCTCTATTGGCTTTTGACGCGAATGACCGGCTATACCGGCGTCATCAATCATATGGGCGCGCGGTTTACGGCCTCCGCCGTTGATTTCTCTCCCATAATGGAAGAGCTCGGCATGCGCGGTCTGGCCTATCTCGACGATGGCAGTTCAAATCGCTCGGTCGCTCCCCAATTGGCCCGCCAGAATGGCGTCCCCTATGCCCGTGTGGACAGTGCTATCGATACCAACCCCTCTCAGACCTCTATCCTTGCGGCGCTCGACGCCCTCAAGAGAACGGCCGATGAGCGGGGGAATGCCATTGGTATTTTGTCAGCCTTGCCGGTCTCGATCCGCACTTTGTCCGAATGGGCCGACGCGCTCGATCAGGAACAATATCTTCTCGTCCCGGTGAGCGCCCTATCGCGCACGGAGGCCACACAGTGAAGCCAATTCCCAACCGCGCCGACATGCCCTATCGCGACTGCGTGGGCATTGCGCTCTTCAACGACCGCGGGCAGGTTTTTCTGGCGCGGCGGATTTTGACGCCGGGCCCTGACACGTCCGAAGTCGATGCACCCTGGCAGATGCCGCAGGGCGGAATCGATGAGGGCGAGGACGCGCTGCCCGCTGCCTATCGCGAGCTTTATGAGGAAACGGGCGTTCGCACCATACGCCTGCTTGCCCAGGCGCCGGACTGGATCCATTACGACCTCCCGGACGAGGTGCTGGGCGTCGCGCTCAAGGGAAAGTATCGCGGTCAGCGCCAGCAATGGTTTGCCTTCCTGTTCGAGGGCGATGAAAGCGAGATCACACTTTTGCTCGACAATCCGGGTATCGATCCTGAATTTGACGCTTGGCGCTGGGAAGATTTCGACAAGGTTGCCGATATCATCGTGCCCTTCAAGCGCCCCGCTTATCTCGATGTGCACAAGGCATTTGCCCATATTCCGGGCCAACTCCGGGCGCGTATGGCATGAAAACGATCGGGTTGATCGGCGGTATGAGCTGGGAATCCACGGCTCAGTATTATGCACTCATAAATCGGGAAACCGCAAAGCGGCGCGGCGGGCTGCATTCGGCGCCCATCCTTTTGGACTCCCTCGACTTTGCCGAAATCGAAGCGCTTCAGACCCAAGGCGATTGGGGCCGGGCCGGCGAGCACCTCGCCGCCTCTGCGGAGCGCCTTGAGGCTGCGGGCGCCCAGATGCTGGTTCTGGCCACCAACACCATGCATGTTGTCGCGCAAAGCATCGAAGCGGCAATTTCCGTCCCCTTCCTTCACATCGCCGACCCCACGGCCGATGCGCTGATCGAGGATGGCGCCGAAAGGGTTGGACTGCTGGGAACGCGATTCACCATGGAAATGGATTTCTACAAGGACCGGCTACGTCTGCGCGGACTGGACCCCATAGTGCCCGAGGTCGACCGGACCAATCTCGACGGCATTATTTACAATGAGCTGTGCCGCGGCATCGTCAACGATACCTCTCGCAGCATTTACCGCACAGCCATCGAACGGCTCGGCGCGCGCGGAGCGCTGGCAGTCGTTCTCGGTTGCACGGAACTGGGGCTGCTCATCTCTGACGATGACAGTCCCCTCCCGCTGTACGATACCACTGCACTCCATGCCAAAGCCGCCGTGGAGCAGGCCCTGCGGTAATCTTTCTCACCGCAACGAAAAAGGGGCGCCGCGGCGCCCCTGATCATTTGACGTTCAAGCACTTGATCAGAATTCGCTCCACTCCTGATCCACAGCTGCGTTGCCATGGCTGAGATAGGCGCCGGCAGCCTGCTTGACCTTGTTTTGAAGCGCACGGGCATCACCCGATCCACTACCAGACCCATGGCTGGTCGGCGACTGCGCGATTGCCGTGGCACGGTCGATCTTGAAGATATCGACGATCCGGTCGAGGGCCGTTGCCTGTTCTTCGGTCTGGGCGATGGCGGCATTGGTTTCTTCCACCAGCGCGGCATTGTGCTGGGTCATCTCGTCCATCTGGCGCACCGCGGCATTGACCTCCTCGATCGAGGATGCCTGTTCGCGGCTGTCATTGGCGATCTGCTGCATCTGGCTTGTGTTGGTACGCGCCGCCTCGAGCATGGCCACGAGCTTTTCGGCAGCCTGCGCCACGAGCTTGGACCCGCCATCGACCTCATTGGCCGATTGTTCGATCAGCGCCTTGACCTCGGACGAAGCCGATGCCGCGGACTGGGCAAGGCGCCGCACTTCGACCGCCACCACGGCAAAGCCCTTGCCCGCATCCCCGGCCCGCGCCGCTTCGACCGAAGCGTTGAGTGCCAGAAGGTTGGTCTGGAAGGCGATGTCGTCGATCATCTTGATGATGTCGGACACTTTTGCCGAGGAGGTGGTGATGCGCTCCATGGCGCTGGTCGCCGCTTCCATCACCTCGCCACCCTCTTCGGCCGATTTGGTGACCGAAGCTGCGGTCTGGGAGGCGTCCTGCGCCCGGCGGGCATTGTCCATGACGGTTGCCGCCAGCTGCTCCATGGCCGCCGAGGTTTCCTCGATGGTCGCGGCCTGCCGCGTCGTGCGTTCGGACAGATCGTTGGCGCCCGAAAGGATTTCCCCTGTCGCTGTCTTGAGCGTGCGTGACGTGCCACGCAGCTCCAGGACGATGTCGGAGAGCTTTTCGGCAACGGCGTTGGTATCGTTCTTGAGCTGGGCGAAGGCACCCTGGTACTCGCCCATCACCCGCGAGGTAAGATCGGTATTGGCCAAGGCTCCGAGCACGCCCGCCGTTTCGCGCAGGCCGCGATCGACGGTCGATACGAGATCGTTGACGCTGCCGGCCAGCCCGTTCAGTTCGGCGTCGGCAAAATTGGCTTCTACCCGCTGGGAGAAATCGCCTGCAATTGCTGCATCGACAACATTGCCGAAAGCGGTTTGCAGGTCACCCATCATCGCGCGGCGCGCTTGCTCGTCCGCAATGATCCGCGCCGCCTCGGCTTCGGTCATCGCAGCGACCTTCTGCCCGTTCTCGCGGAACACTTCCACAGCGCGCGCCATGTCGCCCACTTCGTTCTTGCGGTCGGTGTAAGGCACCTCAACATCGAACTCGTTCTGCGCAATGCTGCCCATCACGCCCGAGAGAACCGGAATTGGGCGCGCGATCAGACGGGACGCGAAAATCGAAACAACACACATCACAGCCAGCGCAATACCAGCCACGATCAGAAGCAGGTTCATAGTGTCGGTTACGACCGCAGTAATGGCATCCTGGCTCACGCCCACATAGAGCAGTCCCAGAACGTCGGTTCCCGACAAATAGGTAATCGGCTGGTAGACCGAGTAGTAGTGCTCGCCATTGACATCCGTCTCGGTAAACAGCGCACCCTGCTCAAGAATCTGGGTATGAATTTCGCCATTGGCGGGGATGGGATCCTGCACCACGCGGTTGCCATCGGCGTCGACCATCGAGGTCGTCACCTGCTCGAAGGCTTGGGTATCGGCGTTCCAAGCGAAAATGGCCGTAGTTTCACCGGTAACACGAGCGATCGAATCGGCGATGTCGTTATTGTAGAAGCGCGGCATGACCCAGGTGCCGATGCTGGCCACATCGCCCTCTTCGGTCCAATCGACTTGGATGCCGCCCATCCCGCCCAGAATGGTTGACGCAGTCCGTATATTGGCCTGCTGGCTGGATCGAGCGACCGCATCGCTGTTTGCTGAAAGGTTGATGTAAACCGCCATAACGACGGCCCCGACCGAAAGCACCACTGCGGTAACCACCATCGCGGCGATCGTGGTGGTCATAGGGATACGACCCAGAATTCTGCTGGTTAAGCCCCGCATGTCCGTCTGCTCCTTGTGGACGAATACCTTCCCCCTCCTGGGAAATCCACGCAAAGCTACGGACATATGATTAAATGATCGTTTCAGTTTGCACGAACGAAAACACTTCCCAACCCAAAAGGCACCGGCGCGTGCCAAGAGACAACCCGGTGACAGGGTTGGCCGCGCTTAGGACAACTATATTTCAAGGATAGTGCTGAGCTCGGGCGGCTTTAAGCCTGCAACAACTTTTTGGGTGCGGAACAAATTGTCACGCTTGGCCACGAGATCATCGGCTTTGAATGACGCAACAAAGAAAAAAGGCGCCCCAGCGGCGCCTTTAGACATGAGATCGGACCGAACCGATCCTAGTGGACTGTGCCACCCAACGAAGAACTTTCAAGCAGCAGATTCTTCCAGGTATCGAGTGTGTTCTGGGCCGCGCCCTTGTCCTCGAGCTCGGAAGCATCGGCCAGTGCCTGTTGCGCCGTAGCGATACGGGCTTCGATCTCAGTGCGACCGAAGTCGCCGGCCGGCTTGGCTTCTTCGGCGAGAATGGTAACACCGGCATCTGAGATATCGGCAAACCCACCGCCCACAAAGAAGCTCGAAATGGTGCCGCTGGTATCGGTAACGGTCACAAAGCCGGGCTTGAGCACCGCCATCAGCGGCGCATGGCTTCCCATGACCGTCAGATAGCCCTCGGCACCCGGCACAATCACCGAGCGCGCTTCGGCGCTCAAAACGAGAACTTCAGGCGATACGATTTCGACTTTGACGCCTTCGGCCATGACTTCGTCCGTTCTTCAAGCGTTCGGAAATTGCGCGGGCCGGCTGTCGGCCCGCACGAGCACATTCACAATCAGGCCGCTTCGGCAGCCAGCTTCTGGGCCTTTTTGACGGCATCGTCGATGGTGCCAACCATGTAGAAGGCCTGTTCGGGCAGATGGTCGTACTCGCCAGCCACCAGACCCTTGAAGGCCTTGATGGTGTCTTCGAGTTCCACATAGATACCGGGCGAACCGGTGAACTGCTCGGCCACATGGAAGGGCTGGCTCATGAAGCGCTCGACCTTGCGGGCCCGGGCCACGGTGAGCTTGTCTTCTTCGGAAAGCTCGTCCATGCCCAGAATGGCGATAATGTCCTGAAGCGATTTGTAACGCTGCAGGATTTCCTGGACGTCCCGCGCCGTGCGGTAGTGCTCTTCACCAACGATATTGGGGTCGAGCATACGCGAGTTGGAATCGAGCGGATCAACGGCCGGGTAGATGCCCTTTTCCGAAATGGCGCGGTTGAGCGAAGTCGTCGCGTCAAGGTGGGCAAAGGTCGAAGCCGGGGCCGGATCGGTAAAGTCGTCGGCCGGCACGTAAACGGCCTGGACCGAGGTGATCGAGCCCTTGTTGGTCGTGGTGATGCGTTCCTGGAGCGCCCCCATGTCGGTGCCGAGCGTGGGCTGATAGCCCACAGCAGAAGGAATACGTCCCAACAGCGCCGACACTTCCGAACCTGCCTGAGTGAAGCGGAAGATGTTGTCGACAAAGAACAGCACGTCCTGGCCCTTGTCACGGAAATCTTCAGCGATCGAAAGGCCGGTCAGAGCAACGCGGGCGCGGGCTCCCGGAGGCTCGTTCATCTGACCGAAGACCAGCGCGCATTTCGAACCCTCGGTCGAACCATTGTTCTCCTTGGGATCCTTGTTCACGCCCGATTCGATCATTTCGTAATAGAGATCGTTGCCTTCGCGGGTCCGCTCGCCGACCCCTGCGAACACCGAGTAACCACCGTGGGCCTTGGCGACGTTGTTGATCAGCTCCTGGATCAGAACCGTCTTGCCCACGCCGGCACCGCCGAACAGGCCGATCTTGCCGCCACGCGCATAAGGCGCCAGCAGGTCGATCACCTTGATGCCGGTAACCAGAATTTCGGCCTGGGTCGCCTGATCCACAAATTCAGGAGCGGGCTGGTGAATGGCGCGCTTGGAGGGCGTATTGACCGGCCCGGCTTCGTCGATCGGCTCACCGATGACGTTCATGATGCGGCCGAGCGTTTCATCGCCCACCGGCACTTCGATGGCATTACCGGTATCGCGCACTTCAACGCCGCGGGCCAGACCTTCGGTCGTGTCCATGGCGATGGTACGGACCGCGTTTTCACCAAGGTGCTGTGCAACTTCAAGCACGAGGCGGTTGCCGTTGTTGTCGGTTTCAAGCGCGTTCAGAATGGCGGGGAGATGACCGTCGAAGGTCACGTCCACAACGGCGCCCATAACCTGGGAGACGCGGCCGGTTTTGTTCTCTGCCATGGGTCTTGGTCCTTTCCAGAGCGCTCCGGGGAAGTGGGCTGCACTTGTTTCCCTGCGGAACGCGATAACTTTAACTCTGCCCTAGAGCGCCTCGGCGCCCGAAATGATTTCGATCAGTTCCTTGGTGATCTGAGCCTGGCGCTGGCGGTTATAGCTCAGCTGAAGCTTGGTGATCATCTCACCGGCATTGCGGGTTGCATTGTCCATCGCGGTCATCTGCGCGCCAAAGAACGAAGCGTTGTTTTCAAGCAGGGCCCTGAAAATCTGCACGCTCACATTGCGCGGCAAAAGGTCTTCGAGCAAAGCCTCTTCATCAGGCTCGTACTCGTAGATTGCCGAACCGGATTTGAGCGCTTCGCCCTCGGCCTTTTCGAACTTGGCCGGGATGATCTGCTGCGCGGTCGGCACCTGCGAGATGACCGACTGGAATCGCGAATAGAACAGCGTCGCGACATCGAATTCGCCGGCAGAATACATCGCCAGGATCTTCGAGCCGATCTCCTGCGCCGTGGCATATCCAAGCTGCTTGACGTCGCGCAGGGAAATCTGCTCGCCCATATGCTTGGCAAGACCGCGCTTCAAGATATCCGCGCCCTTCTTGCCCACGGTCAGGATCTTGACCGTCTTGCCTTCGGCAATCAGCTTGGTGGCATGCTCGCGAGCCATACGGGCAATCGAGGAGTTGAAGCCACCGGCCAATCCGCGCTCGCCAGTTGCGACCACCAGAAGATGCACGTCTTCCCTGCCCGTACCCGAAAGCAGGACAGGCGCGTCGGGACGCCCTTCATAGGCAGCGCCAAGACCGGCCAGAACCTTTTCCATACGCTCGGCGTATGGACGTGCGGATTCGGCAGCATCCTGGGCGCGGCGGAGTTTGGCCGCCGCGACCATCTGCATGGCCTTGGTGATCTTCTGGGTCGATTTGACCGAGTTGATCCGGTTTTTTAGGTCTTTCAAAGAGGGCATTGCGCCGAAAGCTCCTTGCCAGCCGGGTCGCCGGAATTAGGCGGTGTAAGTCTTCTTGAATGCATCGAGAGCCGAAACCAGGCGCTCTTTGATCCCATCGGTCAGGGCCTTTTCCTTGGCGATATCGCCAAGAACATCGGCGTGCTTGCTCCGCAGGTGCGAGAGAAGAGCCTTTTCGAAGGGCTGCACGCCGCGAACCGGCAGATCGTCAAGATAACCATTGGCACCGGCAAAGATCACCGCAACCTGTTCTTCGGTCTTGAGCGGCGAAAACTGGGGCTGCTTCAAAAGTTCAGTCAGGCGCGCACCACGGTTGAGCAGACGCTGGGTTGCGGCGTCGAGATCCGAGCCGAACTGGGCGAAAGCCGCCATTTCGCGGTACTGGGACAACTCACCCTTCAATGAACCGGCAACCTGCTTCATCGCCTTGATCTGGGCCGAACCGCCCACGCGGGACACCGACAGACCAACGTTCACGGCCGGACGGATACCCTGGAAGAACAGGTTGGTCTCAAGGAAGATCTGCCCGTCGGTGATCGAGATCACGTTGGTCGGGATATAGGCCGACACGTCGTTGGCCTGGGTTTCGATGACCGGCAAAGCGGTGAGCGAACCCGAACCATGGTTTTCGTTAAGCTTGGCAGCGCGCTCGAGAAGGCGGCTGTGAAGGTAGAACACGTCGCCCGGATAAGCCTCACGTCCGGGAGGACGGCGCAGTAGAAGCGACATCTGACGATAGGCGACAGCCTGTTTGGAAAGATCGTCATAGGCGATAACGGCATGCATGCCGTTGTCGCGGAAAAACTCGCCGATCGCACAACCGGTAAACGGCGCCAGGAACTGCATCGGAGCCGGATCGGATGCGGTAGCGGCAACGACGATCGAATATTCGAGCGCGCCGTTGTCTTCAAGCATCTTGACGAACTGGGCGACGGTCGAACGCTTCTGGCCGACGGCGACGTAAACGCAATAGAGTTTTTCGCCTTCAGAAGCTTCGGCCTGGTGGGCGGGCTTCTGATTGAGGAAGGTGTCGAGAATGATCGCGGTCTTGCCGGTCTGGCGATCGCCGATCACCAGCTCGCGCTGGCCACGGCCGATCGGGATCAGCGCGTCGATGGCTTTAAGGCCCGTCGACATCGGCTCATGCACCGACTTGCGCGGCAGAATGCCGGGAGCCTTGACGTCCACGCGGCGGCGCTCGGTATACTCGATCGGGCCCTTGCCGTCGATCGGATTGCCCAGACCGTCGACAACGCGGCCCAGAAGACCCTTGCCCACCGGAGTATCGACGATCGAGCCGGTACGCTTGACGGTGTCGCCTTCCTTGATGTCGCGGTCGGACCCGAAGATCACCACGCCGACATTGTCGGTTTCGAGGTTAAGGGCCATGCCCTTGATGCCGCCAGGGAATTCGACGAGCTCGCCGGCCTGCACCTTGTCGAGGCCAAAGACGCGCGCAATACCGTCACCGACCGAAAGCACCTGACCGACTTCGGAAACCTGGGCTTCCTTGCCGAAATCCTTGATCTGGTCTTTGAGGATCGCGGAAATTTCCGCAGCTTTGATGTCCATTAGCTGACCCCTTTCATGGCGATCTTCATGGCCGAAAGTTTTGTCTTGAGGGAGGTATCGATCATCTGGCTCCCGACCTTGACCACAAGGCCGCCGATCAGGCTTTCATCGACACGTGTAATAAGGGAAACGTCCTTGCCGACCTTGTCCTTGAGGACGCCTGCAAGTTCGGTTTCCTGTTCTTTGGTCAAAGGAGCGGCGGAAGTAACTTCCGCGCTCACTTCGTTGCGCGCTTCGGCGGCAAGCATCTTGAATTCGGCGATGATCGCGGCAAGCGCGAAAAGCCGGCCATTTTTGGCCACCAGCCGCAGCGTGTTGGCAACCAGCTCGACCGGCTTGACCTTATCAAGGATCGCATTGAGTGCTGCGCTCTTGACGTCGGTCGTGATCGTCGGGCTCACCAGAAAACGCGAAAAATCATCGGAAGAATCGATTAGTCCTGCAACGGCATCGAGATCCTTTTCGACCGCCTCGATGACCTTGCCTTCATTGGCCAGATCAAAGAGCGCTGCCGCATAGGGCCGAGCAATCTTGGACAGAACGGATTGTGGTGCGCTCAAGCCTTGTAACCCCGCTGCTTGCCCCGCCCTTTATCGTCGTCATCGCCAATAATCGGCGGCGGCGGCATAGTTTTCTATATGTATTCGGATCGACAGGGCGAGCGCCAACAAGGGCATGCCCATGAATTCCGGGGTGGCCTTACCATGCCAAAACCGGCCACGCAAGCGCATCACGGCCAAATTGGGGCGTCGCAAATGTCGCATCGTGACAAGTTCTTCATTCAATAAAAGCTCATGGGATCGATATCGACCTGAACGCGCAGATTTCCCTTGGCCGGAGGCCCCGTTTCCAGCCAGAAGCGCACATAGCCCGACAGATCAAATTCCTTGGGGCTCTGGACCAGAATACGCACCCTGTGCCGGCCGCGGACCATGGCGACCGGCGCATCGGCCGGCCCGAAGCGCTTGACCCCTTCGGCCAATGGCGCCGCGGCCATCAGCGCCTTGGCAAGCGCCATCGTTTCGGCATGTTCATTGCCTGAAACGATCAAGGCCGCCAACCGGCCGAACGGCGGAAGCCCCCCCTGGCGCCGCACAGCGAGTTCATGGGCGTAAAACCCTTCCCGGTCACCGCTCACCATCGCCTTCATCACAGGATGATCGGGATGATAGGTCTGCAGAAACGCTTTACCCGAACGCGATTCGCGTCCGGCCCGGCCCGTGACCTGGGTCAGGATCTGGAACGTCTTTTCCGCCGCTCGCGGATCACCATGCGCCAGCCCCAGATCGGCGTCGATCACACCCACAAGGCTGAGCTTTTCGAAATGATGCCCCTTGGCCACCAATTGCGTGCCAATGATGATGTCATATTCTCCGCGCGCGATTTCAGCGAACCGGTCGCGGATCTGGCGCATCGACCCCATGTCCGAGGACAGAACCACCGGACGTGCACCGGGAAACCTCTCGGCCACCTCTTCGGCCAGCCGCTCGATCCCCGGCCCCACCGCCACCAGCGAATCGCTGGCCCCGCACGAGCCGCACACTTCGGGCGCCCGTTCCTCATGGCCGCAATGGTGGCACATCAGAACGCCGCGAAACCGATGCTCGACCAGCCAGGTCGAACAATCGGGGCACTGATACTGGTGCCCGCATGACCGGCAAAGGGTCAGCGGCGCATAGCCGCGCCGGTTGAGAAACAACAGCGCCTGCTCGCCACGATCGAGCGCGTCGAACACCGCCCGCGCCAGCCTCGGAGCGATCCACTGGCCCTTTTCAGGTCCTTCGGCCCGCATATCGAGCGCCGTGATGTCGGGCAGCGCCGCATCGGCGAACCGGCTTTCGAGCCGCACATGCGCGTAACGGCCGGTTTCCCCATTGTTGCGTGATTCGACGGCCGGTGTTGCCGAAGACAGGATAACCCGCGCCCCGGCCATCGAAGCGCGCACCACCGCCATATCGCGGCCATGGTAATTGACCCGGTCGGCCTGTTTGAAGGCGCCGTCATGTTCTTCGTCGAGCACCAGAAGCCCCAGCTCGCGAAACGGCAAGAACAGCGCCGAGCGTGCGCCGATCACTGCCCGTACCTCGCCCGTCAAAACGCCGCGCCAGACCCGCGCCCTTTGAACCGGCGTCATTTCCGAATGCCATTCGGCCGCCCGCTGGCCGAACCGCTTTTCGAACCGGTCGAGAAACGTATGAGTCAGTGCGATTTCGGGCAGGATGATGGCCACCTGCTTTCCGGTGCGCAACATGTCGGCCACGCTCTCGAAAAACACTTCGGTCTTGCCCGACCCGGTAATTCCGTCGAGCAGGGCCACCGAAAACCCGCCTTTGTCATGGGCCCGAATCTGATCGAGCGCCGCCTGCTGCGCCTCCGACAGTTTCGCCGGTGCGAAGTCGGGTTCGGGCGGCAGGACAGGCGGCGGAGCCGGAATTTCCACCTGCTGCAGGCAGCCCGATTTCACCAGCCCCTCCACCACCGCCGTCGAAACCCCCGCGGCACCGATCAGGGCCGGCTTTGCCCAGGGGAACCCGTCCTCCATCACCGAAAGCACCCGCGCCCGTGCATCCGTCATCCGCTCAGGCTCGGGACCGGCGCGTTTATAGGCAATCAGCGGGCGCGGCGGATCGAGGGCCTCGCGGCTGCGCAACGCCCCCCGCAACACCATGCCCGGCTGAGCCAGCGTATAGCGCGCCACCCAGTCGATGGTTTTCAAAAGCTCTTCGGACAACGCCGGCACATCAAAGACGTGCTCAATATCCTTGAGGCGATTATGCGCGAAATTGTCCTTGGGCTCGCCCCAGACCACGCCAAGGGTGGGTCGTGGCCCCAGCGGGACGACAACGATCGATCCGCGTTCGACCTCTTTTCCCTCGGGCACCCGATAGGAATAAGGGCCGTCCACGGCAACCGCCACCATCACTGCCACGACCGGACCGAGTGTCATCGAGAGCCTTTGCACTGGGAGAACGAAACGAGACCAACCATTGGGCACCATAATTGTCAAATGCGATTCGACCAGCCCCAATTGGCGCTCTGGTAACCTATGGCCGGTACCATCACATCATGACCGATACCGGCTTTGCCATTTCCGATGCCCTGCGCAACCACATTTCCGGCTGGCGGCGTGAGCTTGCAACCATCAGGCGCCTCTCGCCCAAGACGTTGGAAGCCTACGGTCGGGACGTCGATCAGTTCATGGCGTTTCTGTCCAGTCACCTCGGCGGAACCGTCGATGTCGCCGATCTCAAGACGCTCCGGCCAGCCGATCTGCGCGCTTTTCTTGCCGCCCGCCGCCGCAATGATCTGGGCTCGCGCAGCCTTGCCCGATCGCTTTCCGGGATAAAATCCTTTTTCACCTATCTTGAGCGCCAAGACATCATGGCGCTCGAAGCGCTTTCGGTCGTTCGCACGCCCAAGTTGCCGCGCTCCCTGCCCAAGCCCCTTTCCGCATCCGAGGCGAAAGGCGCCGGCCCCGCGATCCATGAAATGGAAGATCGTCCATGGGTCGCGGCCCGCGATGCTGCCGCCATTGCCCTGTGCTACGGGGCGGGCCTGCGTATATCCGAAGCGCTGGCCCTCACCCGCGCCGATCTCGACGGCGCGACCTTGCGCATTGTTGGCAAGGGCAACAAGGTCCGGCTCGTGCCGCTGATCGCCCCGGTCAGGGCAGCCATCGACGACTATCTGCGGCTCTGCCCCTTCTCGCCGTCCCTCAACGAACCCATGTTCCGCGGCGTGCGCGGCGGCCCGCTCAGCCCGCGCCTTGTACAGCTGCGGCTCGAGCGATTGCGCGGCGCCATGGGTCTGCCGGCCTCGGCAACCCCGCATGCGCTTCGCCATTCCTTTGCCACTCATCTTCTGGCCAGGGGTGGTGATTTACGCGCCATACAGGAACTGCTTGGCCACGCCTCGCTCTCGACCACCCAGATCTACACCCATATCGATGGCGAACGGCTGCTCGAGGCATACCGCGCCGCCCATCCGCGGCGCTAGCGCCCGGCGCAATCGGGGTATAGGGTCAGCTTCCATCTTCCTGGCCAGTATTTTTCATGTCCGCACTCCCTTCATCCGATCGGGACCAATTTATCGGTCTCGCGCTCGCTGCGCTCGGCGCGGCCCTGTTCGCCACCAAGGGCATTTTCGTAAAACTCGCTTACGCGCAGGGGCTGGATGCCATAACAACCCTGACCTGGCGTATGCTGTTGGCGACGCCGTTTTTCGCTCTGATGGGTCTTATGGCCTATCGCGACCGCCGTGCGGGGCGCGGTCGTCAGGCAAATCGCCCCGTGCCGCTCCCAGCGGTCGCCGGCGCGGCGGGAATTGGCATCCTGGGCTATTATGGCGCCAGCTTTCTTGATTTTCTCAGCCTTGATCTCATCACAGCGCAGCTCAATCGGCTGGTGCTTCTGACATATCCATTCATGGTCCTGATTCTGGGTGCGCTGCTGTTCCGCCGCCCACTCAAACCTTCAGTCGTGGGTGCGGCGTTATTGGCCTATCTGGGGATCGGGGTGATCTTTGGCCACGACATGGTGATCGAAGGTGAGAGTGTGCTGGCAGGCACACTGTTCGCGCTGGGCAGTGCTTTGGCCTATGCACTCTACCAGCTGTTTGCAAAACCGCTGATCGATGCGCTGGGTCCAAGACTGTTTACCGCCATTGCGATGATCGCGGCGGCATTCGCGGTATTCATCCATTTTCTGGCCACCCATCCCCTGGCCGGCCTGGCAATCCCGCCCGAAGCTTTTTCCATCCTGCTGGCTTTAGCGCTCGCCGCCACCGTTGCTCCGGTTTCCATCATTGCGGCAGCCATCGGCATGGTCGGCGCCGAGCGGACGGCCGTGTTTGGCAACATTTCCCCGATTCTGACCATTATTCTCGCCATCTTCATCCTCGGCGAACCCTTTACTCTGATCCATGGCATTGGAACGGCACTGGTAATTTGCGGGATTTTGCTGTTCACTCGGCTCACAACTCAACCGAGCAGCGCGGTGCAAACCGGCGAGTAAGAGGGACGAGACTTTCATGAAGACAACAAGGTTGATGATGAGCAGCGCCGCGCTCGCCCTCGGTCTTGCACTGGGCGCGCCAGCGCTGGCCCAGGATATCGATTTCGGCGACAATTCGAGCACCTGGGCCAATGACGACCAGTGCGACGATCCGCGCTTTGAGGGTCCTGGAGCGGCGCTGATCCGCAGCCCGGTCGACGAGATGCGCGATGCCGCCGACTGTCAGGCTGCGTTCGAAGCGGGCGAAGTCACGCTGGTTACAGCCGACGATCCCGCCACCCCGGCCGCCCAAAGCGATAGCGAGATCGATTTCGGCGATGATTCAGGAGCCTGGGCAAACGACGACGAATGCGACGACCCCCGTTTCGGCGGCACGCTCGACAGCCATCTTATGGCCGACGCCACAGACTGCCGCACGGCCTATGAGGCCGGCGAGGTCACTTTTGCCCCATCCAATGAGGTCAGCGGAGCGGTGCAGCCGGGCGATGCCATCGATTTCGGTGACGATTCGGGCACATGGGCCAATGATGGCGAATGCGATGACCCGCGCTTTGGCGGTTCGCTCACCAGCCATGAATTCGCCGATGCCACTGACTGCCGCACCGCTTATGAAGCCGGCGAAGTGACCTATGACGCGCCGGAAGATGCTGGCAGTGAAATCGTCGCGGGCGACATAGATTTCGGCGACGACACAGGCACTTGGGCCAATGACGGCGAATGTGATGACCCGCGCTTTGGCGGTTCGCTCACCAGCCATGAGTTCGCCGATGCCACTGACTGCCGCACCGCTTATGAAGCTGGTGAAGTGACCTATGACGCGCCCGATGACAGCGGAAACGACGTTTCTGCGGACGACATCGACTTCGGCGATGATTCGGGCACCTGGGCCAATGATGACGAATGCGACGATCCACGCTTCGGCGGCGGCCTCGACAGCCATCTTCTGGCCGATGCCACCGACTGCCGTACGGCTTATGAAGCGGGCGAAGTGACCTACACCCCATCCGATGAAGCCGGCGCCGACGTCGCGATCGACGATATCGATTTCGGTGACGATTCAGGCAATTGGGCCAATGACGGCGAATGCGACGACCCCCGCTTCGGCGGCAGCCTCGATAGCCATCTTCTGGCCGACGCCACCGATTGCCGTGAGGCATTCGAGGCCGGTGACGTGACCTATTTGGGCGATGGTACCGGCACCACGGTGATCGACGGCATCGATTTCGGCGATGATTCGGGCACCTATTCCAACGATGCCGAATGCGACGATCCGCGCTTTACCGGCCCGGGGGTCGGCGTAGCACTTGACGATCATCTGATGGCCGATGCCACTGACTGCTCGACCGCCTACACTGAGGGCACCGTAACGCTGGCCGATGAGAGCTCGGACGGCGACTTCCGGATCAATTTCGGCGATGATTCAAGCGCCTCGGCCTATGACGGCGTCTGCGACGACCCGCGCTTCCAGGGCCGTGGCGGCGCGCTTGAGCTGCTCGAATCCAACATGCTCGCTGACGCCAGCGACTGCCGGGCCGCCTATGATGCCGGGACCGTGACCTACAATCCCTGAGCGTCATCGCTGCAAATGAAAAGGCCGCATCCCTGGGGATGCGGCCTTTTTTATGCGTGACGCAGATTGAGCGCTAGATGTGGATCGACCCGTCGCCAAGCCCCAGCGCGGCCTCGCGCACTGCTTCGCTCATGGTGGGATGGGCATGGCAGGTGCGGGCAAGATCCTCGGCCGAGCCACCAAATTCCATCAGCACAGCGGCTTCGTGGATCATTTCGCCAGCGCCCTTACCCACGATGTGACAGCCCAGAACCCGGTCGGTTTCCTTGTCCGCAAGGATCTTGACGAACCCCTGCGGGGCCAGCATCGCCTTGGCACGGCCATTGGCGGTAAAGGGAAATTTCGCCGCCTTGTAAGCAATGCCCTCGGCCTTGAGGTCTTCTTCGGTCTTGCCGACCGAGGCGACTTCGGGGTTGGTGTAAACCACGCCGGGGATAACGGAATAATTCACATGTCCCGCCTGTCCAGCGAGGATTTCGGCGATGGCGATGCCCTCATCCTCGGCCTTGTGGGCCAGCATCGGACCGGCGATCACATCCCCGATCGCATAGATCCCGTCGAGATTTGTCTTGTAATGTCCGTCGGTTACGACCCGGCCGCGATTGTCGCGCTCGATGCCCAGATCGTCGAGCCCGAGCCCGTCGGTGAAGGGAACGCGGCCGATCGAGACCAGGGCGATGTCGGTTTGCAGCGTCGATGCCTCGCCGCCCGCGGCGGGTTCGAGGGTGGCAACCAGACCCGATTCGGTCTTTTCGATGCCGGTGACCTTGGTGCCGAGTTTGAAGTCAAACCCTTGTTTTGACAGCATTCTCTGGAACTGTTTGGCCACGTCGAGATCCATGCCGGGCAGGATGCGATCGAGGAATTCGACGACCGTGACCTTGGCGCCGAGGCGGGCCCAGACCGAACCGAGTTCGAGGCCGATGACGCCGGCACCTATAACCAGCAGGTTATCTGGCACCTTATCGAGTTTGAGGGCTCCGGTCGAAGTGACGATTTTCTCTTCGTCAATCTCTATGCCCGGCAAATTGGCCGACACCGAACCGGTGGCGATGACGATGTTCTTGGTTTCGATGTCGGTTGCCGAACCATCCTCGGCGGTGACGGTCACCTTGCCCTGCGCGGCAATCCTGCCGGTGCCTCTAAAGGCAGTTATCTTGTTCTTTTTGAACAGATATTCGATGCCGCCCGTGTTGGAGGCAACGGTATCGTCCTTATGGGCCATCATGGCGGACAGGTTGAGTTTGGGCGCGCCGACCTCGATGCCGAGCTGGGGAAAGGTGTGGCCGGCTTCCTCAAACATTTCCGAAGCGTGCAGCAGCGCCTTGGACGGGATGCAGCCGATATTGAGGCAGGTGCCCCCGAAACTCGGCCATTTCTCGACAACGGCGACCTTCATGCCAAGCTGTGCGGCGCGAACGGCGCAGACATAGCCGCCCGGTCCGGTGCCGATTATGGTGAGATCAAATGTGTCGGCCATCAGTTCATGTCCTCAACTCAGTCAGTTGTTTGTGGCTGTCTCAGACGATCAGCCCGATTGTCATGGCGACCAGTCCCAGCGAGGCGAGGATCCAGACCATGGAGCGGAAATAGGCAATCCCTTGAAGATAAAGGGGAATATAGACGATGCGGCCCACGATATAGAGCCCGGAACCACCCAGGGTCAGCCAGTCCGAACCATTCGAGACCACCACCGCCAGCGCCAGGGCGATAAAGGCGGGATAGGTCTCGAGATAGTTCTCGACCATGCGCTTGGCCCGCCCGGCACGGCCGGTGAGAGGCGTGCCCTCATCGCGCGGACCGGCATTGTATTCGCGGCCCAACTGCTCGGTCAAAAGAAGCGCCTGGATGGTGATCTGCGCAAAAAGCAGCACGACCGAGGCGACAACCATCCATAACTCAAAGGTCATTGATGACCCCCCTTAGAGCCTGTTCGGGCCGGACTGACGCCCATTGGACCCTCGGTGCACTGCGCCCCGACGCCCAATGGACTGTCCAAAATCCTGGCGCTGCGCTCCAGGTTCCTGCTTGTCGCGCGGATCGAACCGGAAAAGTCTGCAACTTTTTCTGCCCGTGCTCTAAAGATCCAGCACCAGCCGCTGCGGATCCTCGAGGCTTTCCTTGACGCGAACCAGGAAGGTGACCGCTTCCTTGCCATCGACAATCCGGTGATCGTAGGAGAGCGCCAGATACATCATCGGGCGGATAACGACCTGACCGCCGACAACCACGGGGCGTTCCTGGATCTTGTGCATGCCCAGAATGCCCGACTGGGGGGCATTGAGGATCGGGGTGCTCATCAGCGAGCCGTAAACGCCGCCATTGGAGATGGTGAAGGTGCCCCCCTGCATATCGGCCATCGAAAGCTGGCCGTCGCGCGCCGCGCGTCCGAGCCGGGAGATTTCCTTTTCGATCTCGGCAATGGTCATCTGGTCGGCGTCACGCACCACCGGGACGACGAGGCCCTTTTCGGTGCCCACGGCAACGCCGATATGGGCGAAGTTCTTGTAGATGATGTCGGTGCCGTCGATCTCTGCATTGACCGCCGGGATTTCCTTGAGCGCATGGACAACGGCCTTGGTGAAAAAGCCCATGAAGCCCAGTTTGACGCCGTGCTTTTTCTCGAACAGTTCCTTGTAGGAATTGCGCAGATCCATGACCGGCTTCATGTCCACCTCGTTGAAGGTGGTGAGCATGGCGGCCGAGTTCTGGGCATCCTTCAGACGCTTGGCGATGGTCTGGCGCAGACGGGTCATCTTGACCCGCTCTTCGCCGCCCTGATCCTCTGCCCGTGCGGCGCGCGGTGCGGCAGGAGCCGGCGCCTCGACCTTGGCCGGGCCGGTATTGTCGAGCGCCTTGAGCACATCTTCCTTCAGAACCTGGCCGCGCTTGCCCGAACCCGAAACCGAGGACGGATCGACGTCACGCTCTGCCATCAGCTTGGCGGCGGACGGTGCGGGCGGCATTTCGGTCTTGGCGGCGGGAGCGGGCGCTTCGGCAGGCTTGGCCGCCTCGGCCTTGGGGGCTTCGGCCTTGGGCTCTTCCTTGGGCGCCTCGGCCGATTTGGCCGGGGCGGCGCCGGCAGCAATCGCGGCGATCAGCGCGCCGACTTCCACGGTATCGCCCTCATTGACCGAAATCGCTTCGAGCGTGCCAGACACCGGCGCCGGAACCTCGATGGTCACCTTGTCGGTTTCAAGCTCGACAATGGGCTCGTCGGCCGAAACGGCGTCGCCGACCTTTTTGAACCATTGCCCGATCGTGGCTTCGGTAACGCTTTCGCCCAGGGTCGGGACGCGGACTTCAGTGGACATCTCTCGTATCCTTCCAATTCGCTTTGGGGTCCCGGCAGCGCCGGGTTCGTCAATCTCGGTTCGGGCTTACTCGAAGGCTTCGTCGAGGAAGGCCTGCAGCTGGGCGACATGGGTGCGCATCAGGCCGGTGGCCGTGGAGGCCGAGGCCGGACGGCCGACATAGCGCGGGCGTCCGCCCGGACGGCCCATCTGCTCGAGCACCCATTCGATATAGGGCTGAACGAACGACCATGCGCCCATGTTCTTGGGCTCTTCCTGACACCAGACGACTTCTGCGTTGGTAAACCGGCTCAATTCGTCGATCAGCGCCTTGGCGGGGAACGGGTAGAGCTGTTCGAGACGCATCAGATAGACGTCGTTGATGCCGCGTTTCTCGCGATCCTCGAGCAAATCGTAATAGACCTTGCCCGTGCAGATCACCACGCGCCGGATCTTGTCGTCGCCGACCAGGTTGATCTCGGTCTTGGGCAGGCCGGGTGCTTCGGCATCGTCCCAGAGCAGGCGATGGAAGAACGTATCCGACCCCATTTCGGCCAGACCCGAAACCGCCCGCTTGTGCCGCAGCAGCGATTTGGGCGTCATGATGATCAGCGGCTTGCGGAAATCGCGTTTGAGTTGCCGGCGCAGCGCATGGAAATAATTGGCCGGGGTGGTGCAGTTGAGCACCTGCATGTTGTCTTCGGCGCAAAGCTGCAGGAAGCGCTCGGGACGCGCCGAGGAATGCTCGGGGCCCTGACCTTCATAGCCGTGCGGCAACAGCATCACCAGCCCGCTCATGCGCAACCATTTGCGTTCGCCCGAGGAGATGAACTGATCGATCACCACCTGCGCGCCGTTGACGAAATCGCCGAACTGGGCTTCCCAGACCGTGAGCGCATTGGGCTCGGCCAGCGAATAGCCATATTCGAACCCGAGCACGGCTTCTTCCGACAGCAGCGAGTTGATGACCTCGTAACGGGCCTGGTTTTCCGCAAGATTGTTGAGCGGGGTGAACGTGGATTCGTTTTCCTGATCGTAGAGCACCGAATGGCGCTGGGAGAACGTGCCGCGTTCCACATCCTGCCCCGAAAGGCGGACCGGGTGGCCGTCTTCGAGCAGCGAGGCAAAAGCCAGCGCTTCGGCGGTGGCCCAGTCGATGCCCTCGCCTTCGGTGATCATCTTCTTGCGGTTGTCCATGAACCGCTGAACGGTGCGGTGGGCATGGAAATCGCCCGGCACGCTTGTCAGCTTTTCGCCCAGCGATTTGAGCCTGTCGAGCTCGATGCCGGTGACACCGCGCCGCGGCCCATCGACTTCGGCGAGCTTGATGTTCTTCCAGGCGCCATCGAGCCAATCGGCCTTGTTGGGACGGTAGTCCTGCCCGGCCTCGAATTCGCTGTCGAGCCTGGCGCGCCAGTCGGCCTTGAGTTGAGCGAATTCCTCGGCGCTCAGAACGCCCTCGTCGACCAGCTTGTTGCCGTAAATTTCCAGCGTCGTCTTGTGGCCGCGAATGGCCTTGTACATCAGCGGCTGGGTAAAGCTCGGTTCATCGCCTTCATTGTGGCCGAACCGGCGGTAGCAGAACATGTCGATGACCACCGGCCGCCCGAATTTCTGGCGGAATTCGGTGGCGATCTTGGCGGCATAGACCACCGCTTCAGGATCGTCCCCATTGCAATGGAAGACCGGGGCTTCGATCATCTTGGCCACGTCGGTCGGATAGGGCGACGAGCGCGAGAAGTGCGGCGAGGTGGTGAACCCGATCTGGTTGTTGACCACGAAATGGATCGACCCGCCGGTGCGGTGCCCCTTGAGGCCCGAAAGCGCGAAACATTCGGCCACCACGCCCTGCCCGGCAAAGGCCGCATCGCCATGCAGCAGCAGCGGCAGGACCGCGGTGCGGTCGGTGTCGCGCGTATCGGCGACAAAGCGCCCATCCCTGGCCGAAAGCTGATCCTGCTTGGCGCGGGCCTTGCCCAGAACAACCGGGTTGACGATTTCGAGATGGCTGGGATTGGCGGTCAGCGACAGATGCACCGTATTGCCGTCGAACTCGCGGTCCGATGACGCGCCGAGGTGATATTTGACGTCGCCCGAACCTTCAACATCGTCAGGGTAGAACGCACCACCCTTGAACTCGTGAAACAGCGCGCGATGCGGTTTGGCCATCAACTGGGTCAGAACGTTCAGCCGCCCGCGATGGGGCATGCCCAGAACGATATCCCTAACGCCCAGGGCACCGCCGCGCTTGACGATCTGTTCGAGCGCCGGGATCAGCGATTCCCCGCCATCGAGACCGAACCGCTTGGTGCCGGTATATTTGACGTCGAGGAACTTTTCGAACCCTTCGGCTTCGGCCAGCTTATTGAGGATTGCCCGCTTGCCCTGGGGAGTGAAGGTGATTTCCTTGTCCGGGCCCTCGATGCGTTCCTGGATCCAGGCCTTGGCCTCGGGATCGGAGATATGCATGAATTCGATGCCCAGCGTGCCGCAATAGGTGCGGCGCAGGATCTCGAGCATCTGGGGCACGGTGGCAAATTCGAGCCCGAGATAATTGTCGATGAAAATTTCGCGGGTGTAATCGGCCTCTGAAAAGCCATAGGCCGCCGGATCGAGCTCGGGAGCTTCCTCGCGGTTTTCCAGCCCGAGCGGATCGAGATTGGCGTGCAGATGGCCGCGCATGCGATAGGCGCGGATCATCATGATGGCGTGGATCGAATCCCGTGTCGCCTGCATCACCGCTTCGGTGGAGACCGGCTCGCCGCCGGCCTTCGCCTTTTCGGTGACCGCCTTCTGGGCCTTGAGAGCGACTTCGCCCCAATTGCCATCGAGCGCCGAGATCATCTCGCCATTGGTGGTGCGCGGCCAATCAGAGCGCTGCCAGCTCGGCCCCTCGGCGTTTTTGGTGACGCTCTCGGCACTGTCGGCGAGATTGTCGAAAAACTCCGCCCAGCTCGGATCGACACTTTTGGGATCGGACTTGTAGCGCGCGTACAAGGCGTCGATGTAATCGGCGTTGCCGCCATAAAGGAAAGAAGTGAGGAGGAACGCTTCGTTCTGATCCTGTCGTGCCATTTCGCTCTCGATTGGGGGTCCCGATCCCCCTCAGTAAAGATGTGTTCAACCTGCCCGTTGCCGGTTTTTGCCTTGTCGCGTTTCCGAACCGAAAAAGTGGTAACCACTTTTTCTGGAAACCCACCTATGGGCCGCCAATTCCGGTCGAACTATGACGGCGATGCCGTCTCGTTTTGGTTAACCGGGACCTAAGTCCCGGTCACCGATAACATTGCCGTGTCTCAGCCTTTGAGAACTTCGACCAGCGTGGTGCCCAGACGCGCGGGCGAGGGGGAAACCCTGATGCCCGCCGCTTCCATGGCAGCGATTTTCGATTCCGCATCGCCCTTGCCACCCGAGACCACGGCGCCCGCATGGCCCATGGTCTTGCCCTTGGGTGCGGTGCGGCCCGCGATAAAGCCAGCCATGGGCTTGGAGCGCCCCTTTTTGGCTTCGTCGATCAGGAACTGGGCGGCGTCTTCTTCGGCCGAGCCGCCGATTTCGCCGATCATGATGATCGATTGTGTGGCGTCGTCCGCCAGGAACATCTCGAGCACGTCGATGAATTCGGTGCCCTTGACCGGGTCGCCGCCGATGCCGACGGCCGTTGTCTGGCCAAGGCCTTCATTTGTGGTCTGGAACACGGCTTCATATGTAAGCGTGCCCGAACGCGACACAATGCCCACCGAGCCCTTGCGGAAGATCGAACCGGGCATGATGCCGATCTTGCATTCTTCCGGGGTCAAAATGCCCGGGCAGTTGGGGCCGAGCAGGCGCGAATTGGAGCGGTCCAGCCGCGCCTTGACGCGCACCATGTCGGACACCGGGATGCCTTCGGTGATGCAGGTGATGAACGGAATTTCGGCTTCGATCGCCTCGATGATGGCATCGGCCGCGCCCGCGGGGGGCACGTAGATGACCGAGGCGTCCGCGCCGGTCTTTTCCTTGCCCTCGGCGACGGTTGCGAAGATGGGGAGGTTCTCCCCGCCCGCGCCGGTCCAGGTTTCTCCGCCCTTTTTGGGGTGGATGCCGCCGACCATCTTGGTGCCGTAATAGGCCAGTGCCTGTTCGGTGTGGAACGTGCCGGTCTTGCCGGTCAGGCCCTGCACGAGGATCTTGGTGTCTTTATTGACGAGAATGGACATGTAATCTTGATCTCAAATTCCGTGTGGCTGGGTGCGGCGCGTTAGGCCACGGCGGCGACGATCTTCTGGGCGGCATCATCGAGATCGTCGGCGGCGGTGATCGCCAGCCCCGATTCGTTGAGGATCTTCTTGCCCAGTTCGACATTGGTGCCTTCAAGGCGCACGACCAGCGGAATGGTCAGGCCCACTTCCTTGACGGCCGCGACAACGCCTTCGGCGATCACGTCGCACTTCATGATGCCGCCGAAGATGTTGACCAGAATGCCTTCGACCTTGGGATCGGCGGTAATGATCTTGAACGCCGCGGCGACCTTTTCCTTTGAAGCGCCACCGCCAACGTCACAGAAATTGGCCGGCTCCTTGCCGTAAAGGTGGATGATGTCCATGGTCGCCATGGCAAGCCCGGCGCCATTGACCATGCAGCCGATATTGCCGTCCATGGGCACATAGGCCAGATCCCATTTGGACGCCTCGATTTCCTTGGCGTCTTCCTCGGTCTCGTCGCGCAGCGCAACGATATCGGCGTGGCGGAACAGGGCGTTGCCGTCAAAGCTCACCTTGGCGTCGAGAACGCGCAGATGGCCGTCGGTCATCACGATCAGCGGGTTGATTTCCAAAAGCGCCATGTCCTTTTCGACGAACGCCTTGTAGAGCGCCGGGAACAGGGACTTGGCATCCTCGGCGGCGGCGCCGTCGAGTTTGAGAGCACTCGAAATCTCGGTCACGTCCGCGTCGGTCACGCCCGCTTCGGGGTCGATGGCGACGGTGATGATCTTTTCGGGCGTGTCGTGGGCGACCTGCTCGATGTCCATGCCGCCCTCGGTGGACACAACGAACGCCACCTTGCCGACCGAGCGGTCGACCAGCAGCGAGCAATAGAGCTCACGATCGATATCGGCGCCGTCCTCGATATAGAGACGGTTGACCTGCTTGCCCGCATCACCGGTCTGGGCGGTGACAAGGGTGTTGCCGAGCATGTCCTTGACGTTGGCCACGACCTCTTCGATCGACTTGGCCAGCCGCACGCCGCCCTTGGCGTCGGGTCCGAGTTCCTTGAACTTGCCCTTGCCGCGTCCGCCGGCGTGGATCTGGGACTTGACCACATAAAGAGGGCCGGGCAGCGAGCGCGCGGCGGCTTCGGCCTCCTCGGCACTCATGATGGCCACGCCCTTGGCGACCGGGGCGCCGTAGCCCTTGAGCAGTTCCTTGGCCTGGTATTCGTGAATGTTCATCGCAGGTACGAACCTTTTTCGTGTTCGGCAGAAATGGGAAAGCCCGGAGGGGGTACCTCCGGGCCGGAACGGTTACGCCAGCTTGGGCGCGATCTTCTTGCAGGCTTCGACAAGCCCGTCGACCGATTGGACAGAGGCGTCAAACATCTTCTTTTCAGACGCGTTGAGCTCGATCTCGACAATGCGCTCGACACCACCCGCACCGATCACCACCGGAACCCCGACATAGGTGTCGGACAGGCCGAACTGGCCGGTCAGGTGCGCGGCGCAGGGCAGGATGCGCTTTTTGTCTTTCAGATAACATTCGGCCATCTCGACGGCCGAAGCGGCGGGGGCATAAAAGGCCGAACCGGTTTTCAGCAGCCCGACGATCTCGGCGCCGCCATCGCGGGTGCGCTGGATGATTTCGTCGAGCTTGTCCTTGCTCATCCAGCCCATCTTGACCATGTCGGGCAGCGGGATGCCGGCAACCGTCGAATAGCGCGCCAGCGGCACCATGGTGTCCCCATGGCCGCCCATCACGAACGCGGTGACGTCCTGCACGGAAACGTTGAGCTCATCGGCGATGAAGTGACGGAAGCGCGCGCTGTCGAGCACGCCGGCCATGCCGACGACCTTCTCGGGCGGCAGGCCGGAGAATTTCTGCAGCGCCCAGACCATGGCGTCGAGCGGGTTGGTGATGCAGATCACGAACGCATCGGGGGCGTATTTGGAAATGCCCGCGCCGACCTGCTCCATGACCTTGAGATTGATTTCTAGAAGATCGTCGCGGCTCATGCCCGGCTTGCGCGGCACGCCTGCGGTGACGATGACAACGTCCGCGCCTTCGATGTCCTTGTATTCGGACGTGCCCTTGAGGGTGGAATTGTACCCTTCGACCGGGCCGGACTGGGCCAGATCGAGCGCCTTGCCCTGGGGCACGCCGTCAACGATATCGAACAGCATGACGTCGCCAAGTTCCTTGAGCGCCACCAGATGTGCGAGTGTCCCCCCGATCTGACCGGCACCGATCAGAGCGATTTTCTTACGCGCCATGAGCAAGTTTCCCTATAGGTAAAGTAACGTTTTCCTCGCGCCCTCCATAGACCTTGTGACATTGCGACGCAAGTGAACCCTTCGTCTAAGGCCGGTAAATTTGGGCGTTCAGCCTGGCGGTCCGCAAAAAGGTCTGCAAGGCTGACACTTTCCCTGCAACGGAAACTGCGTCAGGAGGGCTGACCCGAACCGGCGCGCAGGGGCTGGGCGATGTAATCGGCCGAGCGCATTTCTTCGAGCCGGGACAGGCAGCGGGCGAACTCGAATCGTGTCTTGTCGTCCTGGGCGAGATCATCGAGCGGGGCGGCAAAGCTGGCGGCGAGTTTGACCCCGCGATCGTAAAGCGTGTCGACAAGCAGGATGAAGCGCTTCGAAGCGTCCGATTTCAGGCGCGAAAACACCGGCACATGGTCGATGACCACGGTATGGAAGCGATTGGCGAGCTTGAGATAATCGCGCGCCCCGAGCGGGCGTTCGCACAGATCGGCGAAGTTAAACCGCGCCACGCCCATGGCCTGGGCCGGTACGGTGATCACGCGGCCAAGGCTCTCGATGGCATCGGGCCTTGGCTCGGCCCCGCCGGTCAGGTGATCGAAAAGCCCGTCCATCTGGGCATCGACTTCGGGCCCGGTGCCAATCTTGTACACGTCCTGGGCGTCGAGTTTTTCGCGGCGGTAATCGGTGTCGGCGTCGAGATTGAAAACTTCGGTGTGATCGGTCAGCAGATCGATGAAGGGCAAAAAGAGCTGGCGGTTGAGCCCGTTCCAATAGAGCTTTTCGGGCGGGATATTGGAGGTGGCGACCACCACGACCCCGTCGGCGAACAGGATTTCGAACAGCCGGCTGAGCAGCATGGCATCGGTGATGTCGGAAACGAAGAACTCGTCGAAACACAACAGCCGTACCGACCGGGTTATCGGCCGCGCTACCGCCGGAATGGGATCGCGCGCGCCCTTGGTCCCGGGATTTTCCGAGCGGAATTTGGCGATCGCCTCGTGCACCTCGTTCATGAATTCGTGGAAATGCACGCGCCTTTTGGCACCAACCGGGACCGTCTTGTAAAACAGGTCCATGAGCATGGTCTTGCCCCGCCCCACATCGCCCCAGATGTAGAGCCCCTTGGGTGCCTCGCGCTTGCGCCGGAACAGGGCGGACAGCACCGAACCCGAATGGGCCTCGAGCTGACCGAGCCCTTCGGCGACCGCTTGCAGTTTTTCGACAGCGCGCTTCTGCGCGGCGTCGGGCTTGACCTGCCCCGCCACGATCATATCGGCATACGCATCGACAATGGAGCCCGAGGCCCCTTCGGTCCCGCTCAAGCCCTCGAGTCTTTCGCTCTAGTCCGGCTCATAGGCCCCCAGCTTTTTATTGGTCGCGTTCCCGAACCGAAAAAGTGGTGTCCACTTTTTCTGGGAGCGCTTCCTTTTTGTAGGTCGCGTTCCCGAACCGAAAAAGTGGTGTCCACTTTTTCTGGGAGCGCTCCTAGCCAACCATCGAGACGGATTGCCCGCCCGCAAGCGTGCCCACGAACCGGTTGCCGCTCTGGAACAGGGTGCCGACCAGTTCGTCGCTCTCGTTGTAGAACTGGATCTGGTTGCCCAGAAGGTTCCACGAGGTCACGTCGGCCAACCCATCCACAAGGCACCCCGGCGTCGAGGCACGGTAACGGCCTGTCGATCCCTTGGCGGTGTAGGTGAGATTGAGGCGGCACTGTTCGGCCCCCACCATCACGGTCCAGCCACCCAGAAGCTGCTCGATGGTCACGCTGCCGGTCAGATTGCGCCCGCTGGTCGTGTTGCCGGGGCTGCCGACATCGTCGAGCAGGAAGCCCGGCGAACTTGTGCTCGTGCTGCCATCCACCGATGCGGTATTGCCCGGCACCGTGGGTGTGCCCGTGGTCGAAGGCGTATTGGACGGCAGGACGGTCGAGCCATCGATGGGCGGCAGGTCCGAGCTGGAAACCGAGCTCGTCTGTACCGGCTGAATGGTGGGCGGTGGCGGTGTGGCGGTGACCGTGGGGGTCGCGCGCCCGAACGAGGTCGGCGAGCACGCGGAAAGCACACCTGTGCCGCCGATGACCATCATCACCGCAAGTGATCTTGTGAGAGTTCCAACCATAACAGCTCCATTGTTTCGGCCCGGACGGGACATGCGGGAACACAACGCGTTCCGTACCGTTCCCAACGGCGCTGCCGGCGGCCTGCTTTGTCGTGAGGATCGAGGCGATCCACGCTCCAACCCCCTCCGCTTTAAGGCGGCAGCGTTCAAGACTCAAGCCCTCCGGCCCGTCCAAGAGGGTTCGGCGTTAACTATTGTGGCCAATATGGCGGTTATGGGACAACATCCCCTCGACCGACATTGCCGCCACCAAAAAGGGAAATCGGGGATGGGATTTTATGTCCACGCCAAGGCGTTCATGGCTTCGATCGCCAGCAGCTTCTGGTTCGTCCCTTTGCTGATGGCCATAGCCGGGCTGGCGCTGGGCAATCTTTTTGTTTTCATCGACAGTGTCGAGGCGCTCTCGAACCTGCGCGACCAGCCCTTTTACCCCCGCTTCGGCCCCGAAGGCGCAAGGGCCGTGCTGACCACGATTGCCGGGGGCATGATGACCATGGCTTCGCTGGTCTTTTCGCTGACCTTTGTGGGCCTGACCCAGCTCTCGGGCCAGCTCGGTCCACGGGTGCTGATCATGTTCATGGAAGACCGGACCACCCAATCGGTTCTGGGCGCCTTTGTCGGGGTGTTCCTGTTTGCACTGGTTGTGCTGGGCGAAGTAAGCGAGCTCGAAGACGGCTTCGTGCCCGAGCTGGCGGTGGCCGGCACCATAATCATCGCCACGGGCGCCTTCGGGCTGGTGATCTATTTCGTGCACCATATGGCGCTGTCCATACAGGCCGATGTGATTGTCGCCGATCTGGGCAAGCGGTTCGCCAAATCCATCGGAAAGGTCGCCGCCAGGGCCGACGCATCCGATATTGCCAGCGCCAACCGCCACCTTGCGGATTTCGACGGCTTTGCCGGCGCGCCCGTTCCCGCCCCCGGCAGCGGCTATATCCGCCACATCGCCTATGACCAGCTGCTCCATATTCTAAAGGACAACAGCCTGCGCCTTGTGATTGACCTCAGGGTTGACGATTACGTGGGCGAAGCCATGCCGATGGCGCATGTGGAAGGCCCCGCCCCCGATATCAAATCCCTGGCCAAATGCTTTACGATCGGGCCACGCCGCGACGTGCTCCAGGAAGCGACCTATGAAGCGCGTGCGCTGATCGACATCGCCCTGCGCGCCCTGTCCCCCGGCATCAACGATCCCAACACCGCCGTTGCCGCCATCGATCATATGAGCGGCTCTCTGTTGCCGCTGGTCCGCTCGGACGGCGTGCCCCAGGTGCTGTTTACCAAGGACGGGCGCGCCGCGCTCAAGCGCCCCGATCTGGGTCTCGGCCATTATCTCGATCTGATCGTGCCCGCGCTGTTGCCGGCCATGCGCACCGATACGCTGGCCACCGAGCGGCTGATCGAGCTTTTGATCCTGTTCGACCGCGTCAGCCGCCAGGACCACCAGCGCAAGGCAATCGCCAAATGGCGCAAGGTGATGGCGGGCGACGTGGACAATCACCAACTGCCGCAAACCATGGTCGACTGGCTCAAGGAAAAAGCGGCTGAATGAGGGGGCAGGACCAGCCCCACCCTCATGGTCACCCCGGGCTGGAAAGGCGCTGCTGGGGTTCCCTTCGGCGCTTTCCCGGCGAAAGCCGGGATCCATGAGCGCGGCCTGAAGCACCGGTGCCTGGACCCGTTCTGCTGGACCCCCGTGTTGGTCGGGGCCGCCATGGGGGAGGTGGGCCGGCTTTGGCCGATTGTGCGCGGGGCCAAGAGGGCCCGCGCTATCGCGCCAGCATGTCTTTGAGCAGCGCTTCCGCCAGCGGCTTTGCGTCGCGCGCCTCGCGAGCCGGGACGGCGATCGCCAGCCCCTTGCCCGTCAGACCCGCACCAATGCCCGGCAGGCCGCCATCTGTGATCTCGCGCGGGGAAAAGCCGTGTGCCTGAAGGGCGGTGACCATGAGCCGGGCGACCGATTCGCGTTCGACATAAAGGATCGTTTCGTAGTCGCTCATGGCCATCATCCTGAAAAACAAAAAAGGGCCCAGGATAAGCCCCGGACCCTTCACAACATATCAGAACCGGCCGGGTTCAGGCCACCTTGCGTTCGACCATCATCTTCTTGATTTCGGCGATTGCCTTGGCCGGGTTGAGCCCCTTGGGGCAGACCTTGGCGCAGTTCATGATGGTGTGGCAGCGATAGAGCTTGAAGGGGTCTTCGAGAATGTCGAGACGTTCCGATGTGGCTTCGTCGCGGCTGTCGATCAGCCAGCGATAGGCTTGAAGCAGCACGGCCGGGCCGAGATATTTTTCGCCGTTCCACCAATAGGACGGGCACGACGTCGAGCAGCACGCGCACAAGATGCACTCATAGAGCCCGTCAAGCTTGGCGCGGTCTTCCTTGGTCTGCAGCCATTCGGTGTCCGGCGTTGGCGATTTGGTCTGCAGCCAGGGCTGCACCGATTTGTGCTGCTCGTAAAAGGTTGAAAGATCGGGCACCAGATCCTTGACCACCGGCATGTGGGGCAGCGGATAGACCTTGATGGGGCCCGAGGACACCTCGTCCATGCCCTTGGTGCAGGCCAGCGTATTGGCGCCGTCGATATTCATGGCGCACGACCCACAAATCCCCTCGCGGCACGAGCGGCGCAGGGTGAGGGTGGGATCGATGTTGTTCTTGATCCACAGCAATCCGTCGAGGATCATCGGCCCGCAATCGTCGAGATCGACGAAATAAGTATCGATGCGCGGATTGTCGCCCGTGTCGGGATCGTAGCGATAGACGTGATATTCACGCAGTTTCGTTGCGCCGTCCGGCTTTGGCCAGGTCTTGCCCTTTTTGGGGCGGGAGCGCTTGTCGAGGACGAGTTCAGCCATGTGTCGTTCGCTCCTTAGTAAACGCGGGCCTTGGGCGCGATCTTTTTCAGATCGATGCCATCGGACAGCGGATCGACGTGAACCGGGCGGTAGCCCAAGGTCACCTTACCGGCCTCATCCACCCAGCTCAGCGTGTGCTTGCGCCAGTTGACGTCGTCGCGGTCGGCAAAGTCCTCGCGGGCATGGGCGCCGCGGCTTTCCTTGCGCGCCTCGGCCGAATAGACCGTGGTGATGGCGTTGGCCATGAGGTTTTCAAGCTCGAGGGTTTCCACAAGGTCCGAATTCCAGATCATCGAGCGGTCGGTGACCTTGACGTCGGGCATCTCGGCCCAGATGTCGGAAATCCGCTTGCAGCCCGCTTCGAGCGTTTCCTGGGTGCGGAACACGGCGGCGTCTTCCTGCATGGCGCGCTGCATCTTGTCGCGCAGCGTGGCCGTGGGCGCACTGCCATTGGCGTTGCGCAGCCGGTCGAACCGGGCGAGGATCTTGTCGTCCTGGGCGCTGTTGATCGCCGGGATCGGTGCCGTTCTGTCCATCACCTCACCGGCCCGCAGCGCCGCCGCGCGGCCGAAAACCACAAGGTCGGTCAGCGAGTTCGAGCCCAGACGGTTGGCCCCATGCACCGAAGCACACGCCGCTTCGCCCACCGCCATCAGCCCCGGCACGACGCGATCGGGATCGGTCTCGGTGGGGTTGAGCACCTCGCCGTGATAATTGGCCGGGATGCCGCCCATATTGTAGTGGACCGTGGGAATGACCGGGATCGGCTCGCGGGTGAGATCGACGCCGGCAAAGATCTTTGCCGATTCCGAAATGCCCGGCAGGCGTTCGTGGAGCACGGCGGGATCGAGATGGTCGAGGTGAAGGAAGATATGATCGCCCTTGGCGCCCACGCCCCTACCCTCGCGGATTTCCATGGTCATGCAGCGGCTCACGACGTCGCGGGACGCCAGGTCCTTGGCGTTGGGCGCATAGCGCTCCATGAAGCGCTCGCCTTCGGAATTGACGAGATACCCGCCCTCGCCGCGCGCGCCCTCGGTGATCAGGCACCCCGAGCCGTAAATGCCGGTAGGGTGGAACTGGACGAATTCCATATCCTGAAGCGGCAGCCCGGCGCGGGCCACCATGCCATTGCCGTCGCCGGTGCAGGTGTGGGCCGAGGTGGCCGAGAAATACGCGCGTCCGTACCCGCCGGTGGCCAGAACCACCAGTTTGGCGCGGAAGCGGTGGATGGTGCCATCATCGAGCTTCCAGGCAATGACGCCCTGGCATTCGCCATTCTCGCCCATGATCAGGTCGAGCGCGAAATATTCGACGAAGAATTCTGCGTTGTTGCGCAGCGACTGGCCATAAAGCGTGTGCAGGATGGCGTGGCCGGTGCGATCGGCCGCCGCGCAGGTGCGCTGCACCGGGGGGCCTTCCCCATATTCGGTCATGTGGCCGCCGAACGGGCGCTGATAGATCTTGCCCTGCTCGGTGCGCGAAAACGGCACGCCGTAATGCTCGAGTTCGTAGATCGCGGCGGGCGCCTCGCGGGCCAGATATTCCATGGCGTCATTGTCGCCCAGCCAGTCCGACCCCTTTACGGTGTCGTACATGTGCCACTGCCAGCTGTCGGGGCCCATATTGGAAAGCGAGGCCGCAATGCCGCCCTGCGCCGCTACGGTGTGCGAGCGGGTGGGGAAGACCTTGGTGACGCAGGCGGTGGAAAAGCCCTGCTCGGCCATGCCGAGCGTGGCGCGCAAGCCCGCGCCGCCGGCGCCGACCACCACGACGTCATAGGCGTGGTCGATGATCTGATAAGCCGAAGCCATGAGCGAAATTAACCTCCGAAGGCGAGGACGAGAACCGACACGGCGGCGATTATGCCGATGATGACGGTGAAAATGGTGTTGGCCGCCTTGGCCAGCGAATGATTGCGCGGCTCGTGGACATAATCCTCGATGATCTCATACATGCCGATGCGCATGTGAATGAGCGCCGAGCCGATCAGCACCAGAGCCAGAATGGAAACGATAGGGTTGGAAAAGGTCGCCGCCATCTGCGCCCGGTCGGCGCCGGAAAGGGACACCACCAGCCAGATCAGAAAGCCCACGAAAACGATATTGATCGCCCCGGTGACGCGCTGGCGGATGAAAGTGCCCGTGCCTTTTTCGCCCGAATGCGTGCTCATGATTGCCCCCTCAGAACCAGACGAACACGGCCCAGACGACGATGGTCGCCACGGCCGAAAAGATGAGCGTTGCAAGGCTTATGGCCTCGCGGCTGGCCGGGTCGAACCCCGCGCCCGTATCCCAGAAGAAATGCTTGAGCCCGCCCGCCATGTGCTGGAACAGCGTCCAGGTGTACAAAAACAGCCCGATCTGGATGATCGGATGGCCGAAAAACCCCTGGACCGCCGAAAGCTGGTCCTGCCCCAGCGCCGCGGCGCCCAGCCACAGAACGAACAGGACGGTCCCGATGTAAAGTCCCACGCCGAGCACGCGATGCAGGATCGAGAGTGTCATGGTGAGCGTGAAGCGATAGATGGAGAGATGCGGGGACGTGGGTCGAAAATGCGCCATTGCCTGCCTCGATCTGGCCCCGCGCCGAACGGTCGGGGACACTGAGCCGGTTGCCCGGCAGAAAACTTGCGGCCAACTTCTAATCGCGCTTTCCCCATTCGTCAAAGGGCCGCGCTTACGTCTTTGGTCGGAAAGTGACCCGCTAAAATATTGACTTTAAAAGTCATATTTTCTCCGCGGGCTGGACAAGGAGCGCTAAGTCAAGGCAAGTGAGGGGAAATGTCAGCCAGGTTTACCTACCAGGTAAAGTTCCATGTCCGAGCCCACTCCGATCCTCATCAAGAGCAAAAAAATCCTCGCCTCGGCCTGGGGGAGCCTGACCGAGTATGTTTTGGGTGTCAAACGCGCCGATGGACGTGGGCTCGATCTGGTCCGGGAGGTCTATGACCACGGCAGCGCGGCGGCGATTCTGCTGCTCGATCCCCAGCGAGCTGTGATGACGCTGGTGCGCCAGTTCCGCCTGCCGCCCCACCTCAATGGCGACGATGGCAATATGATCGAAGTGTGCGCCGGACTGCTTGACGGAGATGACCCGGAAACCTGCGTAACAAAGGAGGCGCTCGAGGAAACCGGGATCGTCCCCTCCAGCCTGCACTTTGCCTTCGAGATTTACGCCAGCCCCGGATCGCTGAGCGAAAAGGCCCACTGCTTTATCGGTCTTTACGATGAGACCTGCCGGATGGGCACGGGGGGCGGATTGGCCGAGGAGGGTGAAGAGATCGAATGTGTCGAGATCGGCTTTGATGCGGCGCTGGACATGATTGACAATGGGCACATCATCGACGCCAAGACCGTCGCGCTGATCCAGCACGCAGCGCTCAAGGGGTTTCTGGGTTAGGGAGCACCCAGGAACCCGCCGCTGACGGAAGAGAGCAGATGCGGGTTGCTCCAGAGGACCCACGCGCCGATGGCCAGCGCAACGAGCAACACCAGACCGAACATCTTGCGCACCAGTGAAAAGACCAGCCAGAAAGCCAGCAGTGCGACGACCCCGATGACGATAAGTGAAAAGCTGTCGGTCGGAATTCTGGCCTCCTGGCAAACGTCTGAACCAAGGGCCCATTACGCCGCCCGAGGACGGCTTTTTAATGTCGGTGTGCCTGCTGGGTCTCTCCCCAAGGCAGGCCCCCAACGACTTTTTCAATCGCGATGGACCGAGTCCGGACCCACCTTCAACTGGCGCGCCAGCACCCCGGCAACGGCCCGCAGCTGGTGCCATTCGGTCTCGCTCAACCCAACCAGAAGATCGGCGAGGATGGCTTCGCGTGCGGCGCAGGCGGCCTCCACCGCAGCCAATCCGGCTTCTGTGACCTCGATGCGGCCCGAGCGACGATCATCTCCATCGGCGCGGCGCGCCAGCCCCTGACGCACCAGGCCCTCAACGAGCCGGGAGGCCGTGGGCGCCGAGATCTTTTCCTGAGCCGCCAACCGGCCAATGGTATTGGCCTTGAGAAAATGGATCACCGAAAGCGCCGAAAGCTGCGCCGCGCTGCATCCGGTCTGCCGGTCTGCCGCCTGCAGCGCCCTGTCGAGCGGCAGAACCAGACGATGGAGCAATTGCAGGGCGCGCGACTTGTGAGACTGGGACACAGATTTCCCTTTAAATTAGTAAAGCTAATTGTTAGCATAGCTAAACATATATTGCCAACGATCGCATCGGAAATTCATCATGGAACTGCACCGGGGACGGCTTATCGATCATGTGCATCTGCGGGTAAGCGACCTTCAAAAGAGCCGGGACTTCTATCGTGCCGCACTGGGCGCGCTGGGCCGCGAGCTGACCCTCGAAACGGAATCGTTTTTCGTTTCCGACGAGTTGTTTGTCGATGCCGCAAGCGATTATGTGAGCCGGGTGCATCTGGCGTTCCAGACCACCGGCCCCGAGATGGTCGACGCCTTTTACACGGCCAGCCTCAAAGCGGGCGGCAAGGACAATGGGGCGCCGGGCGAACGGTCCTACCATCCGGGCTATTATGCCTGCTTCGTTCTCGATCCCGACGGCAACAACATCGAGGCCGTCTGGCACGGCCCACATGACCGCAATACGGAATCGGTGGTCATCACCGCCCCTGTGTGACGCCATGAGCACCGGCACTTCGCGCCTCAGTCGCCCGATCCAGCCGATGCCCGACGACATCGCACATCGGCTCAAAGAGGCCGGACTGCGCGCTGCCTATGACGAGCGGCCTCCCTATCAGCGCAACGACTATCTGGGCTGGATCGCCCGTGCCAGGCGCCCTCGGACCCGCGAAAAGCGGATCGCCCAGATGCTGGACGAACTGGCCAGGGGCGGGGTCTATATGGCCATGAAATGGGGGACTCAGACGTAATCGACGAGTTTCTTGTCCGGGTCGTAGGGCTGGTCCTCGACTTCCTTGGTCACCGCCTGCCCGCAGCGCATCTTGCCCGCGGCGGCATCGAAAACGTAGTGCGGGGCGCCGAATAGCAGCCAGCCTTCCGACAGGGCTTTGGTGACCTTGTGGCAGAAGGCCGAATCGTCGTCACCGGACAAAAAGCGGTAGATCATCATTGGGGTCAAAACTCCTTACAGCACTACGCGCGAAGACCTTTTGCACATAGCCGCACCACCATAGCGATTGATCTTGGCCGCGTCAGGGGCTAATCGGCACAGGCGGATACAGCGAAAAAAGGATGCGAGCATGGCGCAGCACTTCCCCCCCTTTCTGATCGAGGGTTACCGCAACTTCATGTCGGGGCGCTATGCGACCGAGAGTGAGCGCTACAGAAAGCTGGCCGAAGAGGGCCAGAAACCCACCACCATGGTGATCGCCTGCTGCGACTCCCGCGCCGCGCCGGAAACCATTTTCGATTGCGGACCGGGCCAGCTCTTCGTTCTGCGCAATGTCGCCAATCTGGTGCCGCCCTTCGGCCCGGACGCCGCCTATCACGGTACATCCTCGGCCATCGAATTTGCGATCATTCATCTAAAGGTCGAAAACATCGTGGTCATGGGCCATGGCCGTTGCGGCGGCATTGCCGGGGCACTGGCCACGGCGGCGGGACGCGCGCCCGAGGGCGCCTTCATCGGCAAATGGCTGACCATGATCGAAGAGGTGGCCGGCAAGGTCGAGGCCAATTCGCTTCTCACCTCCTCCGAGCAGCAGACGGCGCTCGAACGCATCGTCATCCGCCAGTCGATCGGCAATCTGATGACCTTCCCCTTCGTCAAAGAGCGTGTCCAGGCCGGCGAGCTCTCGCTGCACGGGGCGTGGTTCGACATCTCCTCGGGTGAACTCTGGACCATGAACGGGGAAAGCGGCGACTTCATGCGGCCTGAGCTGTGAAAGGGCAAGGCGCGGACGGGCCGGCCCTCATCCGGGAAGCGCGCGAAGACGATCTCTCCCACCTCGCGGCGATGATCGACACGCTCTCGGCCCACCATGGCGCAACCACAACCGTTGGCACACGGGCCCTGATGCGCGATTTGCTGGGGCCGCAGCCCTGGGCCTTTGCGCGCGTGGCCGAGCGGGACGGCAAAACGGCCGGATACGCCATCAGCTATCCGCTGTACTTTGCACAATGGGGTGAGCGCGGAATGCACCTGCATCACCTCTACATCGATCCCCTCCACCGCGGGCTTGGGCTGGGCACTCAATTGACGCTGGCGATGATCGATCTGGCTCGCGCCCTGGGTTGCACCTATGTCAGCGTGACCGCGGAACCCGACAATGTGAATGCGCAGCGTTTTTACGAAGGCCTGGGGATGCGAACTTCGCCGGTGACCGGGTTGCGCTTTGCAATGGATATCTAGAAGTTTCAGGCGCCCGGGTTGATCGGCACCTGTCTGGGCCTGATCCTGGCGACGGTCAGAATGAGCCCGATAAAGATCAGGACGCCGCCGGCCACATCGGCCGCAAAAATCGGTTCGCCCAGGATCAGAACGCCTGACGAAATACCAGCCATCGGCACCAAAAGGGTGAAGGGCGCAACCGTTGCCGCCGAATGGCGCGAGAGCAGGCCAGACCACATGGTGAACCCGAACAGCGTTGCCGGATAGGCCAGGAAGGCAACCAGCATCACCGCGTTCCAGCTTGGCGGATCGATGTAAGAAAAAATGGCCGGGCCGCCCTCGAAGGTGAACGAGAGCGCAAAAAGTGGAATCGATCCCAGCATATTGCCCCACGCCACGAAAGGCAGCATGGGGATCGATCCGGCCAGTTTCGAGATATTGTTGGCGATGCCCCAGCTGAGCGCCGCCGCCATCAGAATGGCCAAAGGCAGCAACTGCCCTCCGGTGCCATGCCCCCAGGCGATGACGCCGATGCCGCCGAATGCGACGAGACCGCCAACGATCTGGAGCCGGCGCGGCACCTCGCCGAAAACGAAAAACGCAATGGCGATGGTAAACATCGCCTGCACCTGAAGGGCGAGCGAGGCGAGGGACGCCGAAAGGCCCAGAAACAGCGCAAGATTGAGCAGCGCATAAAGCGAGCAGGCCATGAACAGCCCGTAGCCCGCGACCAGCAGCCAGGGTGCCCTGGGCCGGGGAATGAAAAACACAATGGGCACGGCAGCGAAAAAGAACCGCAGCGCTGCAGAGAGCAGCGGCGGCAGCTCGGCAATGCTCAATTTGATGACGGTAAAGTTGAGCCCCCAGATCGCAACGACAGCGAGGGCGATCAGAACGTCGCGCAAAGGCATGGGGAGGCTCGCAGAAACAAGGGCGGGAGGAAGTGCTCTAGCGCACTGGCGCGGGGCTGTCATCCTGTGCGGGTGCCGGCAAATGCGGCAAGCCCCCCTCACCCGACTGTGCAACAGCGGGGTGAGGGGGCTTCCTAAAAAAGAACCCCGATCAGCGCGGCGCGATCTCCACGTCCTCATAGCCCGGCGCGGTGCCCCAGGCGTTGACGGTGGTGGTGGCGCGCAGACCGTGGACCTGGAACGGATCCTCGGCGATGATCTTTTCGACCTCTGCCCTGGTCTCGGCCTCGAAGATCCACAGACCGCCGACCGGGCTGCCGCCCGGCTCGGCGCGCATGGCCCCCGCCAGCAATATCTTGCCCTTGTATTTGCGCAGATAGGCCTGATGGTCGGCGGTGTGGGCGGCGCGGATTTCCGCGGCGCCCTCGGACTTGTCGGTGAAAAGAGCAGCCCAACGCATCATGCGGCCTTGGAGTTCATGTGGCCGCGCTCGATCAGCGTCTCGGCGATCTGGATGGTGTTGAGGGCCGCGCCCTTGCGCAGATTGTCCGAGACCACCCACATGACCAGCCCGTTTTCCACCGTCACGTCCTCGCGGATGCGGCTGACATAGGTGGCGTCTTCGCCCTTGGCTTCGACCGGGGTCATGTAGCCGCCGTTTTCGCGCTTGTCCAACACAACGATCCCCGGCGCATCGCGCAGCGCTTCACGGGCCTCGTCGGGCGAAATGGGGTTTTCAAACTCCATGTTGACCGCTTCGGAATGGCCCACGAACACCGGCACGCGCACAGCGGTGCAGGTGACCTTGATCTTGGGGTCGAGCATCTTCTTGGTTTCGGCGAGCACCTTCCACTCTTCCTTGGTGTAGCCGTCTTCCATGAACACATCGATGTGGGGGATGACGTTGAAGGCGATCTGCTTGGTGAACTTGGCCGGCGTGGGGCTGTCATTGACGAAAATGCCCTTGGTCTGGTTCCAGAGCTCGTCCATGGCATTCTTGCCGCCGCCCGAAACCGACTGATAGGTCGAAACCACGATGCGCTTGAGCTTGGCCAGGTCATGCAGGGGCTTGAGCGCCACAACGAGCTGGGCGGTCGAGCAATTGGGATTGGCGATGATGTTCTTGCGGTCGTTTTTCGCCATATAGGCATCGAGCACGTGCGCGTTCACTTCCGGAACGATGAGTGGCACGTCCTCGTGGTAGCGGAACGCCGAGGAATTATCGATGACGATGGCGCCGGTCGCGCCGATCTTTGGCGCCCATTGCTTGGAAATGTCGCCGCCCGCGCTCATCAAGACGAAATCGGTGCCGGTAAAATCGAAATCATCGAGATTGCGGCACTTCAAGATCTTGTCCCCGAAGCTCACTTCGCGACCGACCGAGCGCGACGATGCCAGCGGCACCAATTCGTCGATCGGAAAATTGCGCTCGGCGAGAATTTCGAGCATTTCGCGGCCCACATTGCCGGTGGCACCGACGATAGCAACCTTGTAACCCATAATATGTCTTATCCTTTCACCCCACCTCCCGCGCCGCGGGGTTGAGCCCGCTCGGCCACTGGTGCTTTGCCGCCCTCCCCGCCGGGAGGAGCTGGCCCGGGGAGTGCGTCAAGCGGTTTTGGTGGTGGTTTTCAATGCGAACGGTCTCGTTCCGGCGCGATCGCCGGTCCTATCGAGCAGCGCTGTCATGGTCGCAAAACCCATGCAAAAGGGCTCCTGCCGTTCGGGATCAGCTTCATACGCGGTTCTTGGTGCTTTGCCAAGGTCAGTGAGAAACGCAAAAGGCCCCGCCGTAAGCGACGGGGCCTCCAAACGCCAAGGGAACGACGCTTTGATCAGTTGGGGACGAGGACCGTATCGACAACGTGGATCACGCCGTTCGACTGGTTGACGTCAGCGATGGTGATATCGGCCACCGAGCGGTTTTCATCGATCACCTTGAGCGAGCCGCCGATGATCTGGAAGCCCAGAAGATCGCCCGAAACCGTGGTCAAACCGAACGAGCCGCCGTTTTCCTCGGCCATGGCGATCAGCTCTGCGGCGGAATAATCGCCGGCGATCACATGGGCGGTCAGAACCTTCTGGAGCGTTTCAAGGTTGGCAGGTTCGAGCAGCGTATCGACGGTGCCGGCGGGCAGATTGCCGAACGCTCGGTTTGTCGGGGCAAACACCGTGAACGGGCCGGGACCCTGAAGCGTATCGACAAGACCGGCGGCCTGGACGGCGGCAACGAGCGTGGTGTGATCGGCCGAATTGACCGCGTTCTCGATGATGTTCATTTCAGGCGACATCGGCGCGCCGCCGACCATCGGATTGTCCTGGGCGAAAATGGCGCTCGAGGCGCCAAACGAGATGGCGACACCGAGCGCGAGAGCGGAAACGAATTTGAGCATGATGATCCCCCCTGATGGGAATGAGGTGTGCATCGGCCCCATTGGCCGTGCTGACAGGGGGAATTACGGGCGCTCACGCAAGAAAGTTTCAGACGACCTTGCGCTTTAGAACTTGACGCCGACCATCACGCCGAGATTGGACAGCCCCTCATTGGGCGAGCAGAGCTCGAGATTTGAGATGTGCTCGTAACGCAGCGTGACCGTGACGTTCTCTGTGACATTGGCCCCGATGCCCGCCGCATCGTAGAAATTGAACGAACAGCCGAAATTGCGGGCCGGGCGGGTTGCGCCCGAGAGCGCGCCATCGGTGATCGCCGCGCCGAAGCCAAGCTCGAGATAGAGCGGGGTCTCGAACACCGGGATCTGCCAGTTGAGATTGGCGTGCAGAAGGTTTTCGCGGCCGTTGAAATTGAGCGTCGCGCCGACTTCCGGGCGGGGCGAGCCGATCCAGCGGAACGCCTCGATGTCGGGCGAGGTAAACAGCGCCGAAAATTTCACATTCTCAAGACGCGACAAATCCCAATTATCGCCGGTGGGCAGGAACCCGCTATAGGCTGAATGATAGAATACCCCGGCCCGCAATTCATCGAGTGCGATATCCTGGGCGGCGGCGGGGTTGGCGATCATCAGCGCTCCGAGCGCCGCTATCACAGATTTACGCATGATCACCCTAAAAGCCCTGATTTCAGCCACTGGTCCGGTTGTTTGGCACAGCTTGGGAACGCACTCAAGGCGCAATCCGTTGTCTGGCACCACCAACGGAGACTTACCATCATGTCGATTTCTTCGCTACAGGATCTGTTCGTCCACACGCTCCAGGACATCTATTTCGCCGAAAACCTGATCGTCAAAAAACTGCCCACGATGGTCAAGGAAGCCAGCGCCACCCCGCTCAAAAAGGCGTTCGAGGAGCATCTGGAAGAAACAAAAACCCATGTTTCCCGTCTCGATGAGGTGTTCAGGATTCTGGGCAAAAAGCCACAGTCGGAAGAATGCCCGGCCATCGAAGGGATAATCGAGGAAGCCGAAGAGCTGATCGGGGAAATTTCCAACGCCAAGACAAAGGACGCAGCACTGATTGCCGCCGGACAGGCCGTCGAGCACTATGAGATCACCCGCTATGGGACGCTGGTCGCATGGGCCAAGGAACTGGGGCACGAAGAGGTGCTGGGCCATCTGCGCGAAACGCTGGCCGAGGAAAAGGACGCCGACAACAAACTGCTCCGGCTGGGCGAAGATCAGCTCAACCAGAAGGCCGCCTGAGCCTTTTTGACGTAAATCGTAAAATACCGATGAAGGCGCGCTTGAACCGGGGCGCGCCTTCTCCCATCTTGGCAAAATGACTTTGCCCCAGCTTTCCATTCAGGACCTTGCGCCGATCTCGCAGGGCTATTCCACAACCGACGCACTCGCCAAAACGCTCGATCTGGCCCGACTGGGCGACGAAATGGGATTTGTGCGCCTCTGGTATGCCGAACATCACGGCATGGCCTCCATCGCCTCGTCGGCACCCGACATATTGATTGCCCATGCGGCGGCGCACACAAAGCGCATCAATATCGGCGCGGGCGGGGTCATGCTGCCCAACCACGTGCCTTTGCGGGTGGTGGAAACCTATCGCACCCTCGAAGGGCTTTATCCCGGTCGCATCGATCTGGGGATCGGGCGAGCCGGCGGCTCGGACGGGCTGACGCTGCGGGCCCTGCGCTCAACCAATGGCGAGGATTTCCCGCACGAATTTGCCGAAATGCTCGCCTATGAGCGCGGCGGGTTTCCCCACGATCACCCGCTGGCGCGGGTCAAGGTGGTGCCCTCGGAAATCGCCCTGCCCCCGATCTGGCTTTTGGGCTCCTCGGGCGCCTCGGCGCAGATGGCCGGGCAATACGGGATCGGCTACGCCTTTGCCTCGCATTTTTCACCCACCCCGGCCGGGCCGGCCTTCGACGCCTACCGGCGCAGCTTCAGGCCGTCCGACCAGTTCGCGTCTCCGCACGCCATTTTGTGCGTGGCGGTGATCTGCGCACCGACCGACGAGGAGGCACAGCACCTCTCGAAATCGATGGAGTTGACCTGGCTGCGCCTGCGCCAGAACAATCCGCAAAAGATCGCGCCGCCCGAGGAATCCGACGCCTATCCCTGGACCGAACAGGAACGGGCCTTTGTCGAGACCCAATCCAATCTGTGGATCGTTGGCAGCCCCCAGACGGTGAAGGCGAAAATCGAGGAGAAGGTAAGGGAAACCAATGCCGACGAGGTGATGGTTTCGACAACCATCCATGATTACGGCAAGCGGCTGGAGAGCTATCGGCTGCTGAAAGAGGCTTGGGGCTGAGCGGCAAAGCCCCCTCGCCCGGACCAACCCCGACCGTCATTCCGGGCAAAGACCCGGGATCCAGTAAGCGGCAGAGTTGGCGGTTCCGCCCCGGACGCCCGAAATACCAGACCCGACAGGCGCTGTACCCGTAGTCTCCGCGCCGCCCCGCTCGATGTGCCGGGGGTACTGGATCCCGGCTCTAGGCCGGGATGACAGGGGTGGAGAGGGCGGCTGGCGCTAGCCCAGTTTCGCGATGATCGCATCGCCCATTTCGCCGGTCGTGACCTTGCGGCAGCCGGTCTGCATGATGTCGCCGGTGCGCAATCCGTCCTCGAGGACGTCGGAAATCGCTGTTTCCAGTTTGGTCGCCAGATCGACCATTCCGAACGAATAGCGCAGCGCCATGGCGAACGAGGCGAACATGGCGATGGGATTGGCAATGCCCTGCCCGGCGATGTCGGGGGCCGAACCGTGCACGGGTTCGTAAAGCGCCTTGCGCTTGCCGGTTGCGGGATCGGGTGCGCCGAGCGAGGCCGAGGGCAGCATGCCCAGCGAGCCGGTCAGCATGGCGGCGGCATCCGACAAGATATCGCCGAACAGATTATCGGTGACCATCACATCGAACTGTTTTGGATTGCGCACAAGCTGCATGGCCGCGTTATCGGCCAGGATATGGTGCAGATCGATTTGCGGATAATCCTTGCCCGCCTGCTTGACCACTTCGTCCCACAAAACGCCCGACTTCATGACGTTCTTCTTGTCGGCCGAATGGACCTTCTTGCCGCGCGTCATGGCCAGATCGAAAGCAACGCGGGCGATGCGGTCGATCTCATAGCTTTCATAAACCTGGGTATCGATGGCGCGCTTCTGGCCATTGCCCAGATCGGTAATTTCCTTCGGCTCGCCGAAATAGACCCCGCCGGTCAATTCGCGCACGATCAGGATATCGAGCCCTTCGACCAGTTCCTTTTTGAGCGAGGAGGCGTCGGCCAGCGCCGAATAGCAGATGGCGGGGCGCAGATTGGCAAACAGGCCCAGATCCTTGCGCAGGCGCAGAAGGCCCGCTTCGGGGCGCACATCATAGGGCACATCGTCCCATTTCGGCCCGCCCACGGCGCCAAAGATCACGGCATCGGCGGCCAGCGCCTTTTCCATGTCCGCCTCGGAAATCGCCACCCCATGCGCATCATACGCGCAGCCGCCAACCAGACCACTCTCATAGGAGAAATCGGTGGCGCCGGTTCCATTGAGATGGGCAATGAGCTTTTCGACTTCGGCCATGATCTCGGTGCCGATGCCGTCGCCGGGGAGGAGGAAGAGGGTGTTGGAGGCCATGGTGATCCTTGTCAGGCAGTGTGCGGTGCAAACCGCTTTTGGAAGAAAATCCGGCGCGAACCCGCCGGGTGGTCATTGATGGTTCCGAAAGGCGTGAACCCGAGCTTGGCGTAGAATTCCGGCGCCTGGAATGCAAAGGTATCGAGCCACATGCCCGTCAGATTCTGTTCGCGCGCCCAGCTTTCCGCACGAGCCATGAGTTCGGCACCATAGCCCTGCCCGCGCAGGCTTTCAGGAACTGCGAGCAGATTGATAAACAGCCACTCGTAAATCGCATTTCCAATCAGCCCGCCAGCCGCCGCACCGGTGTGCGGGTCCTTGAGCAAGAAGCTGATACGCCGCACATTCGCGCCCGGACGTGATTTCTCGGAGGCTTCAGCAAGCGGCGCAAGAACGGCATCGACATCCTCCTGCGCGGGGTCAGGCTTGAAAACGATCTCCATCCTTGCTTTCGCCTCTCCGCGTCGTGCGCTAAGCGAGCGCCTAAACCCAGGGGCGGTTTTCGGCCATCTTGCCTTCGTACCCCGAGATCGACTCGTCCCTTTTCAGCGTCATGGCGATATCGTCTAGCCCTTCGAGCAGGATGTGCTTGCGGCCGGGGTCGATATCGAAAGTGATCGTGCCACCATCGGGGCCGGAAATCGTCTGGTTTTCCAGATCGACGGTCAGCGTGGCATTCGAGCCGCGATCGGCGTCATCGAGCAGAAGTTCGAGCTGTTCGGGGGTGACAACGATGGGCAGGATGCCGTTCTTGAAGCAGTTATTGTAGAAGATGTCGGCAAAGCTGGTGGAGATCACGCAGCGGATGCCGAAATCGAGCAGCGCCCAGGGCGCGTGTTCGCGCGAGGAGCCGCAGCCGAAATTGTCACCGGCGATGACGATTTTCGCATCGCGGTAGGCGGGCTTGTTGAGGACGAAATCTGCCTTTTCGCTGCCATCCTCATTGTAGCGCATCTCGGAAAACAGCGCGGTGCCAAGCCCGGTGCGCTTGATTGTCTTGAGGTACTGCTTGGGGATGATCATGTCGGTGTCGATATTGATGATCGGCATGGGCGCGGCAACGCCCGTCAATGTCGTGAACTTGTCCATGACTTTTTCTCCCACAGGGCGCCGGCCTGTCGCGCGAGGCGCAACCGTACCCGGCGGTACGATTTTCTGCCCTGTCTCTAATGCAATCGCGCGCGCTTGCCAAGCAGGCTCGGGCCATTGCACGCGCCAAAGCTGCAAAGTATGGTGCGCGCCAGATTTTTGACCAAAGGATAAAAGATGACGCCGCACAACCATGCCAATCCCGGCGATTACGCTCAAGCGGTGCTGCTGCCCGGCGACCCGCTGCGCGCCAAATGGATTGCCGAGACGTTTCTGAGCGATGCCAAGCTGGTCAATTCGGTGCGCAATTGCCTGGGCTTTACCGGCACCTGGAACGGCAAGCCCGTTTCGGTGCAGGCGACCGGCATGGGCCAGCCTTCGACCGCCATTTATGTGCATGAGCTTTTGAACACCTATGGGGTCAAGACCATGATCCGGGTGGGCACCTGTGGCGGGCTGAACACCAAGGTCAAAGTGCGCGACGTGGTGATCGGGGCTTCGGCAGCCACCGATTCCACGATCGTCAAAGGCGCGTTCGGGAACTACAATTATGCCCCCGCCGCCGATTTTTCCCTGTTGCGGGCCGCCGACGACGCAGCGCGGGCCAAGGGCAAGACCGTGCATGTGGGCGGGATCGTGTCCTCGGACATCTTCTACCACCCCTCCGGGCTCGAGGCCTATGGCAAGCTGATCGAGCACGGCGTGCTGGGCGTCGAAATGGAAGCGGCAACGCTTTATACGCTGGCCGCGCGGTTCGGGGCGAAGGCGCTGACCATCTGCACCATGACCGATTGCCTGATCACCGGCGACGAGATCGACGCCGAAGCGCGCCAGACATCGCTGAGCGATATGGTGGAGATTGCGCTGGACGTGGCAGTGGGGTGAGGCTGGCGCTTTCGCTTCCGGCGTTGAGTGTACTGGGCCCCGGGTCAAGCCCGGGGTGACAATTGTGGGCGGGGCTGGGGGTTATCCCACCCCATTTTCAGAGATCGAGAACATCCGGACGAGCAGAGCGAGGACCCCGGCGATCGTTCGCCGCGCCGTCGCAGGCGCAGCGGAGGGCATAGCGCGGTTTTAGCGCGTCATGCCCGCAGCGGTGCGCGCCGTGAGACAGAAGATCAGTGCCTGAAATGGCGCATGCCGGTGAACACCATGGCGAGCCCCGCCTTGTCGGCGGCGGCGATGACCTCTTCGTCGCGCACCGAGCCGCCCGGCTGGATGACGGCGGTGGCGCCGGCTTCGACCAGCGCTTCAAGACCGTCGGCGAAGGGGAAGAAAGCATCGGACGCAACGACCGAGCCTTCGGTCAAGGCGCCCTTTTCCTTGGCGGCCTTGGCGGCGTCCTTTGATTTCTTGTGCGCGATGCGGGCCGAATCCACCCGGGACATCTGGCCGGCACCGATGCCGACAGTCGCGCCGTCTTTCACATAGACGATGGCATTGGACTTGACGTGCTTGGCGACCTTGGCGGCGACCAGAAGGTCGGCCATTTCCTGCTCACTGGGCGCGCGCTTGGTCACGACCTTGAGCTCGCAATCATCGGCGTTCTTGTTGTCGCGGGTCTGAACCAGGAGGCCTCCGGCAACGGACCGCACGGTGAGCCCTTCGGCCTTGGCATCGGGCAGGCCATCGGTGATCAGCAGGCGAAGGTTTTTCTTGGATTCGATGATCGAAATGGCGTCGTCGCTGGCACCGGGGGCGATGATCACTTCAGTGAAGAGTTTCACGATCTCCTTGGCCGCGTCCTCATCGAGCGGGCGGTTGAGCGCCACGATGCCACCGAACGCGGACACCGGGTCGCATTTGAGGGCCGCAAGGTAGGCTTCGGTCAGCGTTGCGCCCTGCCCGACCCCGCACGGGTTGGCGTGCTTGATGATTGCGACGGCGGCCGTTTTTTCCGGATCGAACTCGGCGACCACTTCGAACGCGGCGTCGGTATCGTTGATGTTGTTGAACGAGAGCTGCTTGCCCTGGATCTGGGTGGCGGTGGCAACGCCGGGGCGGTTGGTGCCATCGGCATAGAACGCGGCCCATTGATGCGGGTTCTCCCCGTAGCGCATCACTTCGCGCAATTTGCCCGAAAAGCTGCGCCAGGTGAGATCGGGCAGATCAAGTGTCTTGGCGAACCAGTTGGAAACCCCCGCATCATAGGCCGCGGTGCGGGCATAGGCCTTGGCGGCGTATTTCTGGCGCGCATCATAGGCGACTTCGCCGCGCTCCTTGAGCGCTGCAAGCACGTCCGCATAATCGTCGGGGTCGACGATGACCGTCACATCGCCATGGTTCTTGGCGGCGGCGCGGATCATGGCGGGGCCACCGATATCGATGTTTTCGATCACTTCGTCATAATCGCCACCCTTGGCGACGGTCTGGGCGAAGGGATAAAGATTCACGACCAACAGATCGATGGGCGAGATATCGTGGATGCGCATTGCCGATTTGTGCGCGTCATTGCCGCGAATGCCCAAAAGGCCGCCATGCACCTTGGGGTGGAGCGTCTTGACCCGCCCGTCCATGATTTCGGGGAAACCCGTAACTTCGGAAATGTCGATCACCGGCAGCCCGGCCTCGGCCAGCGCCTTGCGGGTGCCCCCGGTCGAAACGATTTCGACGCCAAGCGCCACCAGCGAGGTTGCAAATTCGATGATGCCGGTCTTGTCGGAGACCGAGAGCAGCGCCCTTTTGACCTTGGTCGCACCCGCATGAGCCATGGGAAGTCCTGCCGTATGTCTGTTGGTTTGGGAAAGATGGGGCGGGGCCTATCACGGTTTTTCCCAAACGGGAATAGGCCGCAGCCTCAGCTTTGCCGCGTGAAAACCCAAGCGACATCCGTATCGGAGCGGGCGGGGCCGTGCAGGACGATCTGTCGCGTGCGGTTGAGCCCGAAATGGGCCGAATGGCGCACGCTGTCGTCGATATCGGCTTCGGCCCCCTCCCAGAGAAACGCCCAGACCTCGCCATTGCGATGGGTAAGGCGGAGTAACGCCTCCCCGTTCGAGCGGTCCAGGGCGACGCCGGGGGCGAGATGGAAGCGGATGGTGAAGGCGCCCTGCTGGCGGGACCGGTTTCCCGCCGCAACGAACCGATCCTGCCCCACAAGCGTCTGCCCACCGCCCATCAGGGTGAGGCGGCGGACGATGTCGAGCCCGTAGCGATCACGATAGGCGCCGGTCGTGAGCTCGAGCGTGTTCTCGGCCACATCGATGGTCATGAGCGGTTCGGGGCCGCGGGCGCGCAACGCATTGCCCGCCATGCTGCCGCCGCCGATCCGCGCGCTCGACATATCATCGATGGTCGGTGCGCTGTGGGCCGATGTGTGGCGGAACAGACTGCCGCTGTCGGACAGGCCCGCCGGCGCCGGTCCGCAATTGCCGACCACCAGCGTCGACCCGCACGCATATTCAAAGCTCAGGCCCCCCGCATGGGCGTCACGCGCAAAAGGCAGCGGCGGCACAGCGCCCGAATCGGCGATCAGTTTGCCCGGACCATCGACCAGAATGCCATAGCCCCCGCACAGTCCCGAACCCGAACCGCGCACCCCCGATTGGGCGGTGATGGCGAGGACAAGCTCGACCGGCACCTGACCGCAGCCATTGGCATAGACCGGCTCGCGCGTGCCCAGCACCAGCTTTTCAAGCGCCCGGTGCATGGTCTCGATGCGCCGGCCGATTGCGGCCGACATGTGACCGTGGCGCTGACCGAGGGCCTGATTGACCGGGATGATTTCGGACAGGATCTGAATCTGGGTGAAAGGATTGCGGTTTTTCACCAGCCCGTCATCGTCGAGCACGGTTTCGAGCAGAGCCTCGAGCCCGTCCACGTGGGCGGCAAGGTCCTTTGGCTCTTCGCTTTCACTCAGCGCTGCGCCGGCCAGCGCGATTTCCACCATGAGCCGGGTGACCGGTCCGTAAACCAGCGGCGCGCGCACCTTGAGCGATTGCACCTGGATCGAGAGCGAGCGCAGGATGGCCCGGCTCTGATCGGGCGTCGCGCCTTCAAACAGCAAAAAGAGCGATTTGAGCCAGTTGAGCACCCGCCGCGCGGTGATGAACAGATCCCAGGCTTCGGCATCGAACTCGCCGAATCGGGCGATCCAGTCGAGGACCAGTGTGCGGGCAAAGGCGCGCTGGCCGGGATCGGTAACGGCGGAAATATGCCGCAGCCAGCCAAAGCCATGCAGATCGGCAAACCAGTCGTCGAAATCGCTCTCGATGGCAAAGGGCGACGCGCCGCCGGTTTCCACCATGCGGCCGGAAAGCAGGTACTGGCCCTCCATCATCTCGACAATGGTCTGGGCGTCGGCCGGGCGGAATTCGGCAAGGCGCGGCACGAAGCGGACTTCGCTGGCGCCCGACCAGGTCCAGGAAAACAGGGGATGGGTCACGCACCGGTCGGCAATACCCATGCCGCCGCGCTTCAGACCGAAACGCAAAACTTCAAACACGCCCATTCCCGAACCCTACTCGCGGCCCAGACTGTACCAGTAACTTTGCGTTAACCACAGGGCTCCAGCCGCACTTTGCCACCACTTCAGGCTGTTTTTTTCACGAAGCGGGCGATGAAAAACCCGTCCAACCCTCCACTGACCCCGTTCGGCAGGGTCATTGACGGCGTCAGTCGCACTGTGCCCTCAGCCGTGAGGGGCACGTCCCAGCCATCGAGTTCGGCAGCACCGATTGGCGCAGGCTCAAGGTCGGGGAGCTCTTTTTTCGCCCAACCCAATTGCTGTTCGCCTTCATCGGCCTCGAGCGAACACACGCAATAGATCAACCGTCCGCCGGGCTTGAGAAGCGAGGCGGCATGCGCCAGCATCCTGCGCTGCAACGCGACCCGTTCGGCGATGCCTTGCGCATTGCGGTGCAAAAGCACTTCGGGATGACGCCGGAATGTGCCGGTGGCCGAACAGGGCGCATCGAGCAGCACCGCATCGAACACCGGGCCGGGCGCGTAGCCGAGGGCGTCGGCAACGACAATTTCCGCATCGAGGTCAAGCCGGTCGAGATTGGCCCGCACCCGCTCCATGCGGTCGGCCGAAATATCGAGCGCGGTGACCTCGGCGCCGGCAGAGGCCAATTGGGCCGTCTTGCCGCCCGGTGCCGCGCACAGATCGAGGATTTTTTCGCCCCTGGCAGCACCCAGGAGCCGGGCGGGCAAGGCAGCCGAAACATCCTGCACCCACCATTTGCCTTCGGCAAAGCCGGCCAGATCGGCCACCGCCGCATCGCGCTCGGTGAGCCGGACGGTCGGGCCGAGCACGGGCTGGCCGCCCAAAACGGCAATCAGATCGGGGTCGGGGGCTTTGAGCGTCAGATCGAGCGGCGGGGATTGAACGAGGATTTCGCAAAAACGCGTCACCGCATCGGCACCATAGGCACCGGTCCATTGCGATGCCAGCCAACCGGGGATCAGCATCGCGTTGTCGAGCGCCCCGAACCGATCAGCCCCACGCTGGATCGAGCGCAACACGCCATTGACCAGCTTGTCGAACCGTCCGGCCCGTTTGTCGGCCCGCGCCGATTCAACGCCCAGATGAATGGCCGAATGGGCCGGAATGTCGTCAAGCCACAGCAATTGGACGACGGCGATGCGCAGCACCGCTTCCAGAATGCCGGCGCGCTGGGGAACGCCCTTGGCGAGCACCTCTTTAAAAACGGCATCGATCTGGCCGTGGCGGCGCAGGGCCGTGGTGACCATGCGATTGGCCAGCGCCCGGTCGCGGCTTTCGGCCAACCGGTCCGGACCGATCGGGGCGAAGGGCTTGCCTTCGAGCACCGATTTGAGATGAAAAGCGGCCTCAAGCCGAAGCTTGAGGCCGGGCAGATCGCGTGTCTCGGTCAAACTGTTTTTACCTATCCCCAGGGGCCCGATGGTTTGCCATCATCCGAGCGCGGCCGCGTGCCGGGCGTACGCCAGCTCTGACCGGGCCGGACATTGGCCTCGATGGGGTTTACCCTCTGGCGCGGCGTTTGGCCACCACCACCGCCCCGCACGCGCGACGCCATCTGCGTGAGCGCCGCGATGCGGTTTTCCACATTGGGGTGCGTGGAAAAGAGGTTGTCCATGCGGGCGCCCGAGAGCGGGTTGGAGATATACATATGCGCCATGGCCGGCGCCCGTTCGGCCGCCTCGTTGACCGTGCGCCTTGAAAGCGAGGAAATCTTTTCAAGCGCCGTGGCCAGCGCCGCCGGGTCACCGCAGATTTCAGCCCCATCCTTGTCGGCTTCATATTCGCGGGTGCGCGAAACCGCCATCTGAACCAGCATGGCTGCGATGGGAGCCAGAATGACCATGGCGATCACCCCGACAAATCCCAGCGGATTGTTGTTGTCGCGCGCCCCGCCGAAAAACAGGCCGAACTGAGCCAGCATGGAAATGGCACCGGCCAGCGTGGCGGTGACGGTCATGGTAAGCGTGTCGCGGTTCTTGATATGGGCCAATTCGTGGGCGATCACGGCGGCCACTTCGCGGCTGTCGAGATATTTGACAAGGCCGGACGAGACCGCGACCACGCCCTTGTCGGGGCTGCGGCCGGTGGCAAACGCGTTGGGCTGATCGGTCGCGATGAGATAAAGCCTTGGCATGGGCAGGCCGGCATTGTCGGCGAGCCGCTTGGTCATCTGGTAAAGCTCGGGCGCCGAGCGCGGATCGATCTCTTTGGCGCCCTGCATGGAGAGCACCATCTTGTCCGAGTTCCAATACGCAAAGGCGTTGGTGCCGAGCGCGAACAAAAAGGCCAGAGCCATGCCGCCCGTGCCGCCGATCATATAGCCAACGCCCATGAACAGCGCGGTCATGCCGGCAAGCAAAATCGTGGTGCGCAGAGCATTCATCATTGTCGTCAGGCTTTCCTAAGCCAGTTGAGTTGCCTATATGATGGGAACCGGCGGGCCCCTGCACAAGTGGCCCGATGTCTAAACTCTTCGTCATGAAGGTGGTTTCGAAAAAATGCGCGAAACGCCAAAGGCCAAACGCCCCGATCCCGCAATCGCCCGGCGCGCCCTCCAAGAAGCCAAAACGCGCCGCGCCGAAATCGACGCCAAGACCTCTAACGCGCCGCGCGAGGTCGATGGCCGCGGCGGGCTCGATCCGGCCCGCTACGGGGACTGGGAAATCAAGGGCATTTCCTCGGACTTTTGACGACGGGCTGGAACACCGGTTCATTGGCGAACGCAAGCCGGCCCCTTTCACTGGCGTCATCCCGGGCGACGACCCGGGGCCCAGTACTCGGCAGAGTTGGCTGCCTATCTCAAACACTGAGTGTACTGGACCCCGGCTCAAGGCCGGGGTGACTGGTAAGTGGACTTGGCGGGCAGCCCCGCCAGGCAAACTTCGGCCAGCCCTAACCCAAAAGCCCGATCACCACGCCCTGGACGATCATCACGCCCAAAAGATATCCGCCATCGATCACGGCCAGAGACCAGCTGGCGCCCTGATAGCGGTGATTGAGGATCATCGACGTCACCATGAACCCGGCCCACAGATGGATGCCGACTGTAACCGCGGACGCAATTGTCACCTCGCCCATGATGGCCGGAGTGAGAAGGGCCAGGAAATAGGCCATGACCAATTGCATTGCCGCGCCCCAGATGAAAGGCGTTGCCTGCCCGCCCGAGCCGGCCATGATTTCGTCTGTGGTCTTGCCGGTGGCGGCAATCCACTGCTTGGACAAGGTCATGTACCAGGCAGCACCCAGCGCCATCGACGCGATCATGGCCAGGAGCACGGCCAGCCAGTTCACACTAAGATAATCCATCCCGTTTTCCCCTCTCAAAAACAGAGCTCAGACCCGCTCTCTCCGAATCGGGTCGTGGGAAGTGTGCGCCAAAACGCCGCACCCGTAAATCAGGGTTCAACGCCCCCCAGCTTGCAGATCAATTTCCATTCATCTTCGGCCACCGGCTGGACAGAAAGGCGCGAATTGTTGACCAAAACCATGTTTTCAAGCTCGGGCATCGATTTGATCTCATCGAGCGTTACGGGGCGCTCGAGGGGTTTGACCGCCTCGATATCCACGCATTCCCAGCGCGGATCGTCGGTGGTGGAATCATGGTGGATTTCATTGGCGACACGGACGATGCCCACCACGGCCTTTTCCTTGACCGAGTGGTAAAAGAAGCCCAGATCGCCCTTTTTCATCTCACGCATATTGTTGCGCGCCTGATAATTGCGCACCCCGCCCCATTCTTCCGGGCCACCCTTTTTGACCTGATCGTCCCAACCCCAGGTTTCGGGTTCGGACTTGAACAGCCAGTACGCCATTTCAAATGTTCTCCGGCCGGTTGATGACCCAGTTCCAGGGACGGACGACGACACTTTCGAACAGACCGGCCTCGGCATAAGGGTCCTTTGCAACCAGCGCCTCCGCGGCGGCCTGATTGTCAGCCTTAACGATCATCAGCGAGCCCGTCGCCTTGCCTTGGGCATCGAGAAACGGCCCGGCCAGCACCATCGACGCCGCGTTATCGTCCCAGAACTGCAAATGTGCGGGGCGTGTCGCAAGGCGCGCTTCCAGATGGTCTTTCTTGTCGAGTGCGGTCACCGCGAACATCATCGTCATATCTTATTCTTCCCGTTTGAGTGGTCGTCTCATCAGCATGGGCACAATGGCCTCGATCCGGACCTGGCCCGAAATCAAAAGATCGACGGCGCTGACCAGCGGCGCGTCGATCCCGTCACGGTCGGCGACCGCCTTGGCAACCGGAGTGGTAAATAGCCCCTCGGCCAGCCCCATGCCAGAGGCCTCGATGTCTTTAACCGAGCGGCCCTGCCCCAGCGCCACCCCGAAGCGATAATTGCGCGACTGGCTCGAGGTGCAGCTTAAGGCCAGATCGCCGATGCCGGCGAGCCCCGACAGCGTCGCTTCGCTGCCGCCCATCGCCGCAATCATCCGCCCCAGTTCCGCATAGGCGCGCGCCAGAAACGCCGAGCGGGCCGACAGGCCCAGCCCGGCGCCTTCGATGGCGCCGGCGCCCAGCGCATAGACATTCTTGAGCGCGCCGCACATTTCCACCCCGACGATATCCCCGCTGGCATAGGGGCGGAAACTGTCCGAGGCCAGCAATGCGGCAATCGCTTCGGCGCGCTCGATGGTTGGTCCGGCCAAAGTGACCGCCGTGGGCTTTCCGGCGGCGACGTCGTGAGCAAAGCTCGGGCCCGAGAGCACGAAAGGCTCGGCATTTGGCGCGAGTTCGCCCAGGATCTGGCTCTGGCGGTCGTTGGTCACCGTCTCCAGCCCCTTGGCGCACAGGATGACCGGCTTTCCAGCCAGCGCGTCGGCGCCGATATCGGCCAGAGTGGCCCGCGTCGCCTGAGCCGGAACCACCATGAGGATCGCGTCGGCGTCTTCGAGCCCGGAAACACCGGTCTGCGCTTTGAGCCCCGAATCGAGAGCGATATCGCCGAGATAGGCTTTGAGCGTGTGGGCCGAATTGATTTCATCGATGGCGGCGGGGTCGCGGCCAACCAGCACGACATCATTGCCCGCCAGCCGGGCGGCTTGCGCCAGGGCGGTGCCCCAGGCACCGGCGCCGATAACGAAAATTTTCGCGCTCACGCCGCACCCCACCTCAATTCCTCGAGGGGCCAGCGCGGGCGGGCCGCGACGTCGAACCCGTCGGTGAGCCCCAGTGCGAACCGTTCGGCCCCCGCCCAGGCGATCATCGCACCATTGTCGGTGCAGAGAGCGGCCGGCGGGACGACCAGATGCGCGCCGGTCTGGGCCGCAATTTCTCTGAGCGCGCCGCCGATGGCCCTGTTGGCGGCAACCCCGCCCGCCACCACATAGGTGGGAGCGGCATCAGGGTATGCGGCGGCGAAGCGTTCGAGCGCCTGTCTGGACCGGACGGCAACAATGTCCGTGACGGCAGCCTGAAAGCTGGCGCACAGATCGGCGATGTCGGTGTCAGTCACCGGCGCCACCGATTCGGCGGCCAGCCGCAGGGCCGTTTTGAGCCCCGAAAAGGAAAAATCGAGGCGCTTTTCTCTCAGCAAGGGGCGCGGCAGGTTAAACCGTTTGGCATCGCCCTGCTGCGCTGCCTTTTCGACCTCCGGGCCGCCGGGATAGCCCAGACCCAGAAGTTTTGCCGCCTTGTCGAAGGCTTCGCCCAACGCGTCATCAATGGTCGAGCCCCAGCGCTCGTAATCGCCGACGCCCTTGACCAGAACGATCTGGGAATGCCCGCCCGAAACCAGAAGCATCAGATAGGGAAATTGAACTCCGTCGGTGAGCCGGGCGGTGAGCGCATGGCCCTCGAGGTGGTTGACGGCAACCAAGGGCTTGCCCGTTGCGGCGGCCAGCGCCTTGCCGGTCGTAAGCCCCACGAGCACCCCGCCGATCAGCCCTGGCCCGGCGGTTGCAGCGATGACATCGACTTTCGAGAGCTCGGTTTCCGCCCCACCGAGCGCGCGGGAGACGATCGCATCGAGGTGAACAACATGGGCGCGGGCCGCCAGCTCGGGCACCACGCCGCCGAAGGCCCTGTGCTCATCGATCTGGCTGCGCACGATATTGGATACGATCTCGCCACGCCCGTCGGGATAGCGGCGCACCAGCGCCGCTGCGGTTTCATCGCAACTGGTCTCGATCCCCAAAACTAAAGTCTCGCGATCCATTGCGGCGATCTGGTCTCTGGCAAAAACGTGTGGTCTGATGGCAAAAGCGGATCGCAACCCGCTTTCTCCGCGTTAGAATTGCTGTTCTGCAAAACGCGCACATCTGTGACACCTGCGAGGCCATATTGCAATCTTTGACGTCCACCCCCGTTTTCACCATCGGCACCCGCGGCTCGCCCCTTGCCCTCAAGCAGGCCGAGGAGGTCCGCGACCGGCTGGTTGCCATCAACGGGCTGGAGACCGACGCCATCGCGATAAAGATCATAAAGACCAGCGGCGACATCATTTTGGACCGCCCGCTCTCTGAAGTCGGTGGCAAGGGGCTGTTCACAAAGGAGATCGAAAAGGCCCTCGCCGATGGCGAGATCGATATCGCCGTCCATTCGGCAAAGGATGTGGCGACCGAAATCGATCCCCTTTTTGCCCTGCCGGCCTTTCTGCCGCGCGAGGACGTGCGCGATGCCTTCCTCTCGCTGATTGCCAGGAGCCCCGACCATCTGCCCGAGGGCGCGGTAATCGGCTCATCCTCCCTGCGCCGTCGGGCGCAAATGAAGCGCTTCCGGCCCGATTTCCGCACAGTGGAATTTCGCGGCAACGTGCAGACGCGACTTAAAAAACTCGCCGACGGGGTGGCCGACGCAACGCTTCTGGCGCTGGCCGGGCTCAACCGGCTGGGCGAGGCGCATCGGGTGACCCATACGCTCGATGTCGCGCACTTCCCGCCCGCCCCGGCCCAGGGGGCAATCGTTATTGAAACCCGCGCCGACGATGGCGCCGCCAACCGGCTGGTCGAAGTGCTCGACGATGCCGACACCCGCAAGCGGGTCGAGGCCGAGCGGGCGTTCTTGAAAGTGCTCGACGGTTCATGCCGCACCCCCATTGCCGCGTTGACGACACTCGATGGGGAGAGGCTGACCCTGTTCGGGCAGATCCTTTCCCCCGACGGGTCGGAAGTCTATGAGGACGAAATTGCCGGAGACGCCGATCAGGGGCACGACCTGGGGACCAGGCTGGGCGAAAAACTGCTCGCCGATGCCGGACCCGATTTCATCGAACGGCTCAAGCAGGGCCAATATGGCTGATCGGCGCAGCGTTCTCGTCACGAGGCCAAGGGCCGACGCCGAGCGGACAGCCGCCGGGCTTGCCGCGCTGGGGCTGGACCCGATCGTCGCGCCCATGCTCGAGGAGCGCTTCACCGGCATTCCATTGCCCGATGCATCAGGGTTTGCCGCCGTCGCGCTCACATCGGCCAATGGGGTGCGGGCACTGGCCGCCCACCCGCAGGGCGAGGCGTTTTCAACGCTCAGGGTCTATGCCGTGGGCGAGCACACGGCCAGCGAGGCGCGGGCCGCCGGGTTTGAAAATGTCTCGGCCGCCGAGGGCACGCTTGCCGATCTTTCCCGCGCCATCATCGCCGACCGCCCGGCAGGCAAGATTTTCTATCCCGCCGCGCACCATCAATCGGGCGATCTGGCCGGCCTGCTGGCCGAAGCCGGGATCACGGTCGACATGCGCGTACTCTACGAAATGCACGCGGCCACCATGCTGCCGCCGGGTCTGGCCGAGCGTCTGGCAACCGGGAAAATCGATGGTGCGGTATTTTATTCGCGCCGCACGGCGGCGATTTTTGCCGGACTGATCGCCTCCCGCGATTATCAGGCGCTCAGGCGCAGTCTTTATTGCCTTTGCCTTTCGGAAAACGTCGCGCAACCATTGATCGAAAACCATTTCCTGCGCATCGGGCTGGCCGATTACCCCTCGCACGAAGCGATGATGACGCTGGCGCTGGCTTTTGCCCGCGATCAAATCAGTCCATGATGGGCCATGACGAAAACCAACCCGCCCGACCCAAACCCAAAGAGGCAGGCTGAAATGGCCGAAAAGAAAACCGGTCCGGTCAAACCCCCGATCATCGATGCAACGGCGCGCGCATCCGAAAAGGACAAGCCCGCGCCCCAGGGCAAGACTGCCGGAGCGGCGGGGACAGACCAAAAGCCCGCCGCCGCCGAAGCGCCGCCCAAGACAGGGCCGTCGACAAAGTCTGGGCCCCAATCCTCCGCCGCAAGCTCGGCGCCTAACGACAAGCCAAAACAATCCGCCCCCAAATCCGTCTCCGAACCTGGCGGTCAATCGGGGGCCGAGCCCTCGGGGGCCACAAAACCGGCGCTGCCCTGGGCCCCGCTCGCCGCCACCGCCGGAGCCGGCGCACTTATAGGGCTGGCGCTCGCTTATGGATTGGCCAGTTTCGGCTTCTGGCCGCAGCAGCAAGGCCCGGGGGATGCGCTATCGCAGATGGACGCGCGCGCCACGCGGCTGGAAAACGCCATTGCCTCGCGCGAGACCGAAAGCCAGGAAATCATTGACCGCATAAACGCACTCGAGACCGAGATTGCCGCCATCGAACCCGCTTCGACCGATGGGCTGGCCGCGCAATCCGATCTTAACGCCTTGAGCGGGCAGATCGGTGAGCTTTCGAGCCGCATCGACGCTCTTGCCGCCGGCGCATCGGGCGATGAGGTGGCCCAGGTTGCCGACACGCTGTCGGAGCTTTCCACCCGGATTGACGATCTGGCCGGGCGGCTTGATGCGGTTGAACCGCAACTAGCCGACATTCAACCGGTGATCGAAGCGGCGCAAACACGGCTCGACGATCTCGACGCGCGCATTGCCAGCCAGTCCGATTTCGAGGCCGTTGCCGCCGAGCGCGATCGGGCCACCCAGCTTCCCGCTGCGCTGGGCGCGCTCGAAGCCGCCATCGCTTCAGGCCAGCCCTTTGCCGCACAACTGGCCAGCGTTGAAACGCTGTTGCCCGATCTTGAAATTTCCTCACAGGTCCGGACCGCCGCCAATGCCGGTGTTCCGTCTGCGGGTGGGCTTTTGGACCAATTACGGACGGCAATCCCCGAAATTCTGGCCGCTCGTCCCCGCGATGAACAGGCGGGTTGGGCGCAGACGCTTCTCGATCAGGCTGCCTCGGCCATTGCCTTGCGGCCCACCGATGGCGACACGCCGCAGGCGCTGGTCGGGCGGACCGAAGCAGCCCTCGCGGCGGGCGATCTCCAAGCGGCGAGAACCGCCTTTTCCGCCCTGCCCGACCCCATGCAATCGGCCGCCCCCGGCTTTGACCGCGCGCTCGACCGCGCCATCGCCGTCAGCGCGTTGCTCGAGGCGGCCAGGACCGGTATCGCGCCAGCGGAGGCCGGCCAATGATCCGCCTTATCGTCTATCTTGTCCTGAGCCTCGTAGTGGCCCTGGGTGCGGCCTGGCTGATCGCCCTGCCCGGCACGGTCGAAATCGCCTTCGGGACTTGGCGCATGAGCCCCGGCCTTGGCCTGGCCCTGTTCATCGCCATCGGCGTCATCGTCGCTTCAATCCTTGCCTGGGCCATTATCCGGCGCCTGATCGGCGCCCCCGCCGCGCTGGCCCGCTCCAATGCCAGGCGCAAGGAAAAGGCGGGGGTCGAGGCGCTTTCGGACGGGATGATTGCGCTCCAGGCGGGAGACTTTTCCCGCGCTCGCATGCTGGCCCGCGACGCCCGCGCCAAGCTGCCTGAAAACCCCGCAGCCCAACTGCTCGAAGCCCGCGCCGAGCTGGCGCTGGGTGATCTCTCATCGGCGCGCGAGCACTACCGGGCGCTGATTTCAAACGAGCGCACGGCGCTGGCTGCACTTTCAGGGCTGTACGAACAGGCGCGGACCCAGGACCGCTCGAACGCGGCGATCACCTTCGCACGCAAGGCGCTCTCCCTCTCGCCCAGCCTCGATTGGGCATCAGAAGCGGTGTTCAATGACCTGGCGACCAAGGGCGCATGGGCCGAGGCGCTGGAGATGAGCGCCTCCTTGCCGGCCAAGACCAAAAGCCAGAAGGCGACAAAAAAGCGCCGTCAGGGCGTGCTCGAAACCGCCCTTGCCCTCGCGATCGAAGAAACCGAGCCCGATACCGCCTACGAACACGCCAACCGGGCGCTCAAATCGATCCCCGATTTCGTGCCCGCCGCGCTGATCGCGGCCCGTATCCTGATCAACCGCGGCGACACGAGACGGGCGTCGGCGCTGTTGCGCCGGACCTGGCGCGCCGGTTTCCATCCCGATGCCGCAACGCTCTATGCCCACGTCAAACCCGGCACCTCGGCCGTTGAACGCCTCAAGCGCATCCGCACGCTTGTCGAAGCTCCCGACAGCCACCCGATGGCGGCCATCGTTCTGGCCCGGGCCGCAATCGACGCCTATGAATGGAGCGTGGCCCGCAACGCGCTGGCCCCCTTTCTGGGCAAGAAGCCGACGCGCCAGATGTGCCTTTTGATGGCCGAGATCGAGGAAGGCCAATCGGGCGATCAGGGCAAGGCTCGCGAATGGCTGTCCCGTGCCGTCAACGCCCCTGCCGATCCCATCTGGACCGCGGACGGAGTGACTTCGGAGGACTGGGCCCCCGCGTCCCCCGTCACCGGTCGGCTCGACGCCTTCGAATGGAAGGTGCCGGTCCAGACCCGCACGCCGCAAAAAACGCTTTCGGCCACCACGCCCGATCCCGCCACCCTTCCCGCGATCAAGGACGCAGCAACGCCAACCAAAACGCAACCATAGGCAAAAAAGGCTGGTTTGGCCCACGCATCAACCCTTGCGCGTTTCGCGCGCCGAAAGTAAAAGACGCCAATTCGCCCCTTTGGGCCAAGCCGCTTTAGCTCAGTTGGTAGAGCATCGCATTCGTAATGCGGAGGTCGCGTGTTCGAGTCACGCAAGCGGCACCAGTTTTTCCGTGCCCTGAAAACATATCCGGCGCTCCGCTGGCTGCGCCTTGACACGTCAAACGCATGGGAGACCGATTATGGCTCTGTTTGATCCCAACGCCCGCAACCGGTCCGAGACGCATCGTCGTCTCTATGCGCTCTATGAAATCTGGTACACCACCATCGATTTCGGCGCCGCCCTGTGTTTCGTCATCGGCAGCGTGCTGTTTTTCTCTGCGTCGACCCAGACCGCCGCCACATGGTTCTTTCTGGTCGGCTCGCTCCTTTTCGCGGCCAAGCCGACCCTTCGGCTGGTGCGAGAACTCCACTATCTCAAGCTGGGCGATATCGAAACGCTGGCCCGGCGCCAGGACCCGCTGTAACGGGCTCGCGGGTACGGCCTATTCAGCCGGAACGAACCGCTCCTCGGCCAGAGCCGCCCGGCGAGCGGTGGGCTGGATCAGTCCCAGATAATTGGCATCGCTGTCGGGCCCGAACATTTTTTCGCGCTCCTCGGGCGTCGACATGAAAAACGGGAAGCGATCGGCAACGCGGTTTCGGATGTCAGAGACTTCGGCGGCATAGAGCCTGACCGGGAAAGTCATGCCCGGATACTGGCTGTATCCGGCGATTTCCCGCGAGCCGAACACGCGCTTATAAAACCCCGCATGCTCGTCGCGTACCCCCGAAAGGCAATAGTCAGCGTCATAATATTCGCATGCCATGGCCGCGATCCTCAGGGTGAGAAACGGCAGGGCCGGAATGGCCAGCGTTGCCTCGCGGTCGGCGGCAAAGCGCGAGGGATCGATATAGGTTTTCCCGGCGTCGAGCATGGTGTTGAGCAGCTCGGGATACATCCGCATGCAAGGCGATTCCCGGTGCCGGGCGGTTGCGAAATGCAGGCGGATCGAAGAGACCAGCACGCCATCGATATAGACTCCATGGCACATGGCGTTGGCCGTGAAATCGAGATGGTCGCGGGCGATCTTCTGGGCGTTTACCCCGATGCCGTCTTCCCGGCGATACGCCTCATAGCGCAGGCGGTAAACCGGATCGAACTGCTCGTCGAGCCTGACGCGGCGATATTCCACCCGCTCGAGCATATCCATCAGGGTCGTGGCAAAACGCGACGTTCTGGACCGCGTTACGATTTGCGCATCATCCATTGGCACCACCCGAAATGGGGCAATGTTAGTAAAATTTTTACGATAAAGAAAAGCCCTGGCCGTCAAAACCGGGTCGGTTTTGCAGCTATTTGCTCACAAGGGCGGGCCGCCGCCCCTTGACCGCTTTGGGGCGGCTGCGCGTCTGGTTCATGCGGGCGATCAACGCGCGCGTTTCAAGGGCCGGCAGAGGCGTGCCGAACAGGAAGCCCTGAACCTGGTCGATATTGGTATGATCTGCGATGATTTCGAGCTGTTCCTCGGTTTCCACGCCTTCGGCAACCAGCACCAGATCGAGATCGTGGCCCAGCCGCGCCACATTGGCCATCAGCTTGAGCGAGCGCTCGCTGGTGGCGATGCCGGCAACAAACGAGCGATCGATCTTGAGCTTGGAGAACGCCATGCCGTGCAGATAGGAGAGCGAGGAATAGCCCGTGCCGAAATCATCGAGCGCGATACCGATGCCTTTCGCCGCCAGCACCTCGAGCTTTGCGGCAGCCCCTTCCCGGTCTTCGATCAACGCGGTCTCGGTGACCTCGATTTCCAGCCTGTCGGGCGCCAGCCCGCTGGCCTCGAGCGCTTCGGCCACGTGCAGCGCCAGATCTTCGCCGCGCAGATCGCGCGCCGAGACATTGACGGCGACGGAAATGGCATCGGGCCAGTGGACGCATTCAGCGGTGGCGGTCTTGAGCACCCATTTGGTGATCGATGAAATCAGGCCGGTCTCCTCGGCAAGACCGATGAACACATCGGGCGGGATCGTCCCCAGTTCAGGATGGGTCCAGCGGGCCAGGGCCTCGCATCCGGCCACCTGCCGTGTCCCGAGCTCGACCAGCGGCTGATAAACGAGCTGGAGTTGCCCCTCCGCGATCGCAATCGCAAGGTCGGATTTGAGACGCTGGCGATAGCGGAACGCGCTGTCCATTTCCTCTACAAAGGCCTGATAGTGACCCTTGCCGTGCTCTTTTGCGCGATAAAGGGCAAGATCGGCCCGGGTTATCAGATCGTCGAGGGCAATCGGGGAGTCCGAACTCGAGACAAAGCCGATCGAAGCGCTCAGGTCGATCTGCTCCCCGCCGACCTCGAAGGGCCGCTGCAGCACCGAAAGGATCGCCTCGGCCTCGGCTTGTATCGACGCAGGGCCAGTGTCCTGGGCCCGATAGATGACGAACTCGTCCCCGCCCAGCCGGGCCAGCCGCGAATTGCGGTGCATGATCGTCTGTATGCGTGCCGCCGTTTCGGTGAGCACCTTGTCGCCGGCAAGATGGCCCAGCGTATCGTTGACATGCTTGAAATCATCAAGGTCGATGATGGCCAGCAGCGCCGGCTCGCGCCGTCCCAGCCGCCTGCGGGAGGCCAGATCGGCTTCGACCTGTTCGGTAAAATAGGCGCGGTTGGGCAGGCCGGTCAGCCCGTCATAGCGCGCCATGAAGTTGATGCGCTCCTGAGCCCGGATACGGGCGGTCACGTTTTCAAAAAGCAGCACCGTACGGTCCTCGCGCGAGGAGACGGTGACTTCGCAGTGAAAATCGCCCGAAAGCTTCATGACGATCTTGCCGCCCGTCTGCTGGATGATCATGCGGTTGAGCCGGTCCGCCGTCGTCTCGGGCAACGCCCTTTTGCCAATCGCTTCTTCGAGCAGGTCGGAGAACGAACGACCCACCCACGCGCCTCCGGCAATGCCGGCAAAGGTTTGCTGCGCACGGTCATTGGCTAGCGCGATCACTCCGTTTTCGTCGAGCATGCACAGCCCGTGCTGCATAGTTTCGAGCGCCGTATCGAGTTGAAGCGCCAGCCTCGAGGCGACCGTGCGTTCATGAACCTGCGACAAAAGCATGCCGCGCACATCGGCCGCCAGGAACCTGAAGCTGACCATCAGGGGGACCAGAAGCGCCGCAAGCGCCATGTGATAGCCATCGCCGACCAGCACCAGCCCCAGGGCCAGCGGGATGGAAATGGCCACCGACTGCAACGTCACGATCCGATCCACGCCGAAATTGCGCGTCACAATGCCGATCATGGCAGCGATGGTCACCGAAACGGCGACAAGTTCGGCAAAGGGGTCGCCCACCACAACAAAGGAAACAAAGCACCAGATGCCATAGATGGAGGCCGATATCGTGCCCTGGATCGTCTGCCGGCGCTCCCAGAACCGGGCGGCGGCCCGATCATCGGGTGCCGGCGGGTTCTCTTCGAACGCAAGCATATTGTAATAGCGCTTGGCGGTGGAGAGGACGAAGGCTAAAGCCACCGCGTAAAGCACAGGCGCGTCGGTCTTGATCGCGGCCATGAGCACGCCGACAATCGTCGCCGCCATGCCCACCAGCATGGCGCGTCGGTCCTTGTAGAGCGAAGCCACAATCGAGACATAGTCGAGCGTGGGCAGATGTCTGTGGCCCTTCGGCATTTGCTTTTGACCGGCTTCAGCGAGGTTGGGCTGGAACCACCCTGCCCTTTTGGGGGTTTGCATCAGGTTGACAATGTCGTGCGGCCCAATCGGTTTCAGGCACGAAGTTGCCGTGTGGTAAAGAACCTCTTTACAATCAATATAGCCCGGTTCGACCACTCCGTCCTTACCCAGGGTTAAGGCCATCGCACCGGCACAATGCCCCCGATAATGCCACGAGGAAGGGAAAACGCGAAATGACAGATGACAGCGCCCGGACCGGATTCGACGCGAACGCCGCAATGGCCGGACTTGACGGCTGGCGGATCAACGACACCGGCGCGTTGGAAAAGAGCTTCAAATTCAAAGACTTTTCCAATGCCTTTGCGTTCATGACCCAGGTGGCGCTACTGGCGGAAAAGGCCGGTCATCACCCCGACTGGTCCAACAGCTACAACCGGGTCGAGATCACGCTCAAGACCCATGACAAGGGCCGCGTGACACAAAAGGATATCGATCTGGCCACGGCCATCGACGGGCTCTAGGCCTGCACGATCTGACCTGACGGCAGACAGGCGTCAGCGACCGGGTTGCGGTACGGTGCGGGCCAGGGCTATCCGGCGCACCCCCAGCCAGCCCAGATAGAGCGCAAGCGCCACTGAAAGCGTCTCGTGATAGGCCGGCACATCGGCGGCAAACAGACGGATCAGATGTCCGCCGGCAAGGCCGGCGGGAACCAGCGCGGCGACGGCGGGCGCTCCGGGGGCGTTTTTGAAGTGAACGGCGAACGCCGTCATGCCCGCAACGACGAACACCAGAGCTAGAAGGTAAAAGGGGGTGAAAACGATGTCGGCATGGCGCACGACGCCATCCGCCATCGCTCCCAGCACCCCCGAGGTGAGAACGATGATCATCACCATGGCAAAGGAAAAAGCGCCGAAGGCGGAAAGGACAATCCCCACTCGGCCCGGTCTCGCCATGCCCGGCAAATCCTTGAGCGTCCAGACGCTGGCCCCCGCCAAGGTCATCCCGACCGTCGCTATCGAGCCGCCCAGAACGGTGATCTGATCGCCCGTGAGCATTATGGCTTCGCCGAGCGCCCAAAGCGCACAGCCCAAAAGCAGGATGACAGCAAGGATCATTAACGATTTCCGATTCCGCGCCGCTCGCGCATGCAAAGCCCGAGCTGAATGAAGGTAAACGCCATAACCAGATCGATAAGCGGTTGGACGAGCGCTGGGAACGCGACAAAACTGCTCACCAGCGACATTGCGATCGAAATGCTCATCACGATCCCGATCCATGCCGGATAAGGCGCCGACGTCACCAGCCAACCGGCAAGGGCCAGTGCGCCCAAAAGCGTGACGGCCGCAACCCCGATAAAGGCCGGCAGGAGCGATACCACGCCCACAGGCAGCGTACCCTGGCTGACCGACCATGCGGCAATGCCGGCAAAACCCAGTGTGCCCAGCCCGATCATGATGATTGCCAGCCGCGCCAGGCGGCTCTCGCGCGCCTCGGGCCAGAGCCCGACAAAGCCGATCATGACCAGGATCAGTGCCCCTCCGGCAAGGGCGCTGCTTGGCGCGGTATGGCTGCCGGCCAGAATTTCCAGCACTTCGCCGGCAATACGCACCAGCCCGCCCACAATCAATGCCCACGCCGCAATCATCGTGCCCGGCTCCTCCCCCATGCCAGCCTTTGATTTACGCGGCGACCCTATCGCGACGATCGGCGGAAAACAACGACCTCCAGATTGCCTGTGGCAGGCAAACGACAATGGAAAAAATCCTTGCTCACGACTGCGCAAGATCGCTTGAGCCGGGCATGGACGGTCCTTACCCTAGATCATGCGCAGAACCGGTGGAATCGGTCTGATGCCTGGATTTGCCGTTCATGAATTTATGCCCGCGAAGGGGTGCCGCTTGATGTTCGATTCTCTGGCAAAGCTGTTCCGCCAACCCGAAAAGGGCGCCACGCAGCCGACCGATCCGCGCCTTGCGGTGGCAGCGCTTCTGGTCCATCTCGCTTCGGTCGACGGCTCGGCAAGCCCAATCGAGGCCAAGGCCATCGCCAATGCGCTCAAGGACCATTATGGCCTCGATGAATCCGAGGTGAAACGCATCATGGCCGAGGCCCGCCGTCGCGACCGCGACGCTGTCGATTTCTACCAGTTCACCTCAAAACTCTCCCAGCTCGAAGAACCCGAAAAGATCGAGATCATCCGCATGATGTGGCAGGTGGTGTTTGCCGATGACACCAATCACGAGCTCGAGGACAACATGGTCTGGCGCGTGGCCGAATTGATCGGCGTTTCATCGCGCCAGCGCACCATCCTGCGCAATCAGGCAAAGCGGCCAACCACCCCGCCCGACCTCAATACCGACAGCGACGAGACGGCGTGAATTTTTGCAATTTGCAAATCTCGTGCGTTGCAGAATGCAAAACCTTTACCGTCTCGATGCGGCAGATTTCTACATATTGAATCAAATCGCGCACCATACGCCCCATATTGGGTAACCGGCATTCTGGCACGGTCTGTGCATTGTGTGCCCCTGTCCGGATCTTTGTGTGTTGCGTACCGGGCGAACTCTTGCAAAGGCCCGACCCTCGCGTAATTGAGGCGGGCCTTTTTTCTTTGCCGGGGACAGGTGCGGCCATCAGATCGCCACACCCATTTCCATAAGGCGTTTCGCGTTCTATATAGAACCGATTGCATAAAGGGACCGCCAATGCTGTTTGGGCTTTTACAATTTGTCGACGTGGTCTTGAGCCTCGTCATCTTCATCATGATCGCCCAGGTGATCGTGAGCTGGCTTCTGGCCTTCAACATCCTCAACATGTCCAACCAGCTGGTCGCGACGATCGCCAATATGCTCTGGCAATTGACCAACCCGCTGCTCGCGCCCATCCGGCGCCTGCTGCCCAATTTCGGCGGCCTGGACATCTCCCCGATCGTTCTGTTCCTGGCGATCTATTTCATCCGGCTGGTGATCCTCTACCCGCTCATGCGACAGGTCGCCATGCAGGGGCTGTGAGCCGCCCTTCCTTTTTCACCCTCGTTCCCGATGGCGCGCGGATCACGCTGCGCGTCACACCCAATGCCAGCGCCGACAGGCTCGAAGGCGCACGGACCCGCGCTGACGGAAGCTGTGCGCTGGCCGTTCGCGTCTGCGCGCCGCCCGACAAGGGCGCGGCCAACAAGGCGGTCATCGCCCTTCTGGCCAAAGCCCTCTCCCTGCCCAAATCCGCCCTCACGCTTTCCAGCGGCCAGACCAGCCGGACCAAAGTGATTCTGGCCCGGGGAGACCCGGCCACTCTTTGCGCAATGCTGGAGAGCCTTGCGGACCAATAGGTCAACACTGATGCCTGGCGAACTCCGTTGGGTTTCAAGCCCGTAACTGTAAATAAGCCAGCAATACTGACCAAAATAGAGCGCAAGATTAGAGGATTGCCACTGGGATAAACTTGGGCCATCCTCGGTCCCGGCCGCAATAAAATGCGGGTCTTTGCTGTCGCCGGGGGAGAGGAACTTTTGGTGGCGGGGAAGAAGGGAAGTAGACCGGACCGTATCGGGAGCGCGGACCTCGTGCCGATCCTCCCGAAGCGTCGATCCGGACGCAAAGTGAGGGGAATACCACTATGACTTTGGCCTTATGGCTGATTATTGCCTGTGGCGTCCTGTCGGTCGTCTACGGCATCGTGACCACGCGTTCGCTTCTGGCCGCCGATGCCGGCAGCGCCCGCATGCAGGAGATTTCCGCCGCGGTCCGCGAAGGCGCCACCGCCTATCTCAAGCGCCAGTACACAACCATCGCCATTGTCGGCGTCGTCATTCTTGTCGTTGCCTGGCTCCTGCTCGGCATCTATGCGGCAATCGGATTTCTGATCGGCGCGGTCCTCTCGGGCGCTGCCGGGTTCATCGGCATGCACGTTTCCGTCCGTGCCAATGTGCGGGTCGCCCAGGCGGCAACGACCTCTCTGGCCGGCGGGCTGGACCTGGCGTTCAAATCGGGTGCGGTGACCGGACTGCTCGTTGCCGGACTGGGCCTGTTGGGCGTCACAGTCTATTTCCTCGCTCTTTTGGCCATGGGGTTCGAGGCGACCGACCGGACCGTCATCGACGCGCTTGTCGCTCTGGGCTTCGGTGCCTCGCTGATTTCCATTTTCGCCCGGCTTGGAGGCGGCATCTTTACCAAGGGCGCCGACGTGGGCGGCGACATGGTGGGCAAGGTCGAAGCGGGCATCCCCGAGGACGATCCGCGCAACCCCGCCACCATCGCCGACAATGTGGGTGACAATGTCGGCGACTGCGCCGGCATGGCCGCCGACTTGTTCGAAACCTATGTGGTGACCATCGTTGCCACCATGGTGCTGGCCGCGATCATCCTGCCGCTCGATCTGAGACTGATCGGCATGGTGCTGCCTCTCGCCATTGGCGGGGTGTGCGTTCTGACCTCGATTGCCGGGACCTATTTCGTCAAGCTCGGCGCCTCGGGCAACATCATGGGCGCGCTCTACAAGGGCGTCATCGCTACTGGCGTTCTTTCGCTCATCGCACTGGTTCCGGTGATGTGGCTGATCTTTGGCGACATGGGCCGGTCCATCGCGGTCGGGGATATCACATTCACCCCTTGGGCACTCTATGGCTGCGGCGTGGCCGGGCTGGTCATCACCGGGCTGATCATCTGGATCACCGAATATTACACCGGCACCGGCCGGCGCCCGGTCAATTCGATCGCCGAAGCCTCGATCACCGGGCATGGCACCAATGTGATTCAGGGCCTCGCGGTTTCGCTCGAATCCACGGCCCTGCCCGCTCTGGTCATCATCGCGGGCATCATCGTCACCTATTCCCTGGCCGGGCTGTTCGGCATCGGAGTGGCGGTGGTCACCATGCTGGCCCTGGCCGGCATGATCGTGGCACTGGACGCCTTCGGGCCGGTGACCGATAATGCCGGCGGCATTGCCGAGATGGCCGGGCTGCCCGATGAAGTGCGCAAGAACACCGACGCGCTCGACGCGGTGGGCAACACCACAAAGGCCGTGACCAAGGGCTATGCCATTGGTTCGGCCGGCCTTGGCGCGCTGGTGCTGTTTGCCGCCTATACCCAGGATCTGGCCTATTTCATCGGCGAGGCAGTCGAGGGCGACTTCTATTTCGGCGTCGGTGAGATCAGCTTCTCGCTGGCCGATCCCTATGTCGTCGTCGGCCTGTTGTTCGGCGGCCTGTTGCCGTTCCTGTTCAGCGGCATGTCCATGACCGCCGTGGGCCGCGCCGCGCAGTCGGTGGTGGTCGAAGTGCGCCGGCAATTTGCCGAAAAGCCCGGCATCATGGCGGGCACCGAAAAGCCCGATTATGGCCGGGCCGTCGACATGCTGACCAAGGCCGCGATCAAGGAAATGATCGTCCCCTCGTTGCTCCCTGTGCTTTCACCGCTCGTGGTGTTCGGGGTGATCCTTGTAATCGCCGGCAAGGCCGCTGCCTTTGCCGCGCTGGGCGCCATGCTTTTAGGCGTGATCGTAACGGGCCTGTTTGTCGCCATCTCCATGACGGCGGGTGGCGGTGCCTGGGACAACGCCAAAAAGAGCTTCGAAGACGGGTTCACCGATTCGACCGGCCAGACCCATTACAAGGGTTCCGAGGCCCACAAGGCTTCGGTGACCGGCGACACCGTGGGCGATCCCTACAAGGATACCGCCGGCCCCGCCGTCAATCCGATGATCAAGATAACCAATATAATGGCGCTGCTGCTTTTGGCCGTGCTTCATTAGAAAAAGCGGGACACAAATCACAAAGAGCCGGGCAACCCTGCCCGGCTCTTTGCGTTAGACGGACGGATCACATGCGAAAAGGGCAGCGAGGCTGACAGATACCATCGTCTTATGTCCTTGAATCCTAAAGCTGATATTGGCTTTCCGCCAGCAAGGGCATAAGCTCTCCACCATACCGGAAAACGTTGAGGGACGCCGGGAGATGATCGATACCACGGAAACCCTGCGCCCCTGGCGCGACCGCCTGATCGCCCTGAGATCCGAAAAGCCCGCTCTGGCGCGGTTCGTCACCAACGCGCTGCGCTCGGCCGACGAGCAGGATCTGCTGCTCTATCCGGCGCAAACGCTCGAAGCGCTTCTGGCCACGACCTTCTCCCATATCGGCAAACGCACCCCCGGCAAGGCCGATATCCGCATCTGGACGCCCGACGCGGCGATCGTGTCGGGGATAACCATTATCGACATCTATTCGGCCGATACACCGTTTATCGTCGATTCGGCGCTGGCGGCGGTCCGGGCCGCCGGCGGCTCGATCCGGTTCATGACCCATCCAACGGTTGCGGTCGATGATACAACATCCCCCTGGCAGGTGATCGAGGAGGCAGAAGGTGCCCGCAAGGAAAGCGTGCTCCAGATCCATATCGATACGCCCTCCGATCTCCACTCGCTCTCTGTCATTTCCGAGGAACTGACCCAGACCATGGCGCAGGTGCGCGCCGCGGTCGTCGACTGGCGCGACATGCTCGAGCGTCTGCGCACCGCCGTCGTTGCCTATCGCTCGCACCCGCCGGCCATGCGCGAGCAGGCGCTGACCGAGGCGATCTATTTTCTCGCCTGGCTGGCCGACCACAATTTTACCTTCCTTGGCATGCGCCAATACCAGCTGACAGGTGAAGACGGGGAGCAGACACTGGTTCCGCTCGAGGGATCGGGGCTGGGTATTCTGCGTGACCCCGATTATCGCTATCTGCGTCAGGGTACGCGATACGTCCATATGAATGAACAGCATCTGGCGTTTCTGGACACCGACGAGCCGCTGATGGTCACCAAGGCCAATCGCCGTTCGCTTGTCCACAGGCGCGTGCATATGGACTATGTGGGCATCAAGACCTTCGATGCGGACGGCACGATCACCGGTGAGTTGCGCATTCTGGGCCTGTTTACCTCCGCTTCGCTCGCCACGCCTGTGAGCGAGGTCCCTCTGGTCCGGCGCAAGATCGCCGGGGTGATGGCCCGGTCCGGGTTCGATCCGCGCTCGCATGCGGGCAAGGCGCTGATGAACACGCTCGACAATTATCCGCGTGACGAGCTGTTCCAGATCTCCGAGGACGAGCTTTTCGAATTCGCCAATGTGATCGCCACCCTGCCCGACCGGCCGCGCGTGCGGGTTCTGCCCCGCATCGACAGGTTCGACAATTTCGTTTCGGTTCTCGTTTACCTGCCGCGCGACCGCTTCGATTCCAATGTCCGAGCCCGGATCGGCGATCATCTGGCCAGCCGCTATGACGGGCGCGTTTCTGCCTTTGCCCCCGACTTTCCCGAGGGCGATCTGGCGCGCGTGCATTTTATTATCGGACGCAATGGCGGCCCCACGCCGCGCCCCGACCGCGAGGCGCTGGAAAGCGAAATTTCCGAGTTGACCCGTACCTTTGCGGACCGCCTGCTTTCGGCGGCGCCCCGGCCCGGCGAAATCGCCGATTATGCCAGCGCCTTTTCCGCCGACTACCAGGTCGCCCACTCGCACGCCGATGCCCTTGACGATATTGCCGTGTTCAAGGCGCTGGGACCGGACAATCCGCTTGCCGTGCGGTTGAGCCGGGGAACCGACGGACCCTCCAGTCTGACGCTCAACGTCTATCACAGAGCCGATCCCATTCCGCTGTCGGCCCGCGTGCCGATGCTGGAAAATTTCGGTTTTTCGGTGATCGATGAGCGCACCTACACCATCCACCCGCTCGGACCGCAGCCGCGCTTTCTGCATGCCATGGCGATCAAGACCACCAATGGCACGGAAATCGACCTGGGCGAGAGCGCGCGGCGCATCGAGGATGGTATTCTCGCGGTCTCCAGCGGGCTCGTGGAAAATGACGGCTATAACCGGCTGACCCTGAGCGCCGGCCTCGGCCACACCGATGTCGCCATCTTGCGCGCCCTGGGGCGCTATCTCAAACAGGTCGGCATCGCCTGGTCGCAAACCTATATCTGGACGGCGCTTTCAGCGCACCCGGCCACCGCCGGCGCGTTGGTCGAATTGTTCCACACCCTGCATGATCCCCATCTCGACGCCGACCGGGAAGCGGCGGCCCAGGCCCTGCGCGCCGAAATCTCGGCCGGACTCGAAACCATCGCCTCGATCGACGAGGATCGGATCATCCGGCGACTGCTCAATCTGATCGAAGCGAGCGTGCGCACAAACCTCTATCAGCGGATCGAGGGCAAGCCGCGCCCGGCGCTCGCCATAAAATTCGACGCGACCCGGCTCGAAGGCATCCCCCAGCCAAGGCCGTGGCGCGAGATTTTCGTTTATTCCCCGCGCGTCGAGGGCATCCACATGCGCGGCGGGCCAATTGCCCGTGGCGGCTTGCGCTGGTCGGACCGCGCCGAGGATTTCCGCACCGAAATCCTCGGGCTGGTCAAGGCCCAGATGGTCAAGAACGCGGTGATCGTGCCGGTCGGCGCCAAGGGTGGGTTCGTCCCCCGGCTCATGCCGGCCAATCCCGACCGCGACACCTTCCTGGCCGAAGGCACCGCCTGCTACAAGATTTTCGTTTCCAGCCTGCTCGATGTGACCGACAACCTGATCGGAGACACGGTCCTGCCGCCCGAGGAGATTTTCAGGCGCGACGGGGACGATCCTTATCTCGTCGTCGCTGCCGACAAGGGTACCGCGAGCTTTTCCGACACGGCAAACGCCATATCCCAATCCCGCGATTTCTGGCTGGGCGACGCCTTTGCTTCGGGCGGATCGGCCGGATACGACCACAAGAAGATGGGCATTACGGCCCGCGGCGGCTGGGAGGCCGTCAAACGCCATTTCCGCGAAATCGACATCGACATCCAGACGCAGGCGTTCACGGTTGCCGGCGTCGGCGACATGAGCGGCGACGTTTTCGGCAACGGCATGCTGCTGTCGCCGAAAATCCGGCTGGTTGCCGCCTTCGATCACCGCGACATCTTCATCGATCCCGATCCCGATATCGAAAAAAGCTTCACAGAGCGCGAGCGACTGTTCGCGCTGTCGCGCTCGAGCTGGCAGGATTACGATACCGCGCTCATTTCCGAAGGTGGCGGGGTGTTTTCGCGCCAGACCAAATCCATCCCGCTTTCACCCCAGATGCAGACGCTTCTCGGCCTCACCGGGGTCAGTGCCTCGCCAAGTGAAATCATGTCGGCGATCTTGAGGGCCGATGTTGATCTGCTCTGGTTTGGCGGCATCGGCACCTACATCCGCGCCACGGAGGAAACCGACGCCTCGGTTGGCGACAAGGCCAATGACGCCATTCGCGTACCTGCACAGGCGGTGCGCGCCAAAGTGATCGGTGAAGGCGCCAATCTGGGTCTCACCCAACTCGGGCGCATCGAATATGCACTGAACGGCGGGCGCATCAACACCGACGCCATCGACAATTCGGCCGGCGTCAATTCGTCCGACCTTGAGGTCAACATCAAGATCGCGCTGTCCGACATGGTGCGCTCGGGCTCTCTGGCCATAGAGGACCGCAACGCTTTCCTCACCGAAATGACCGATGAGGTCGCCGAGCTTTGCCTGCGCAACAATTATCTCCAGACTCTCGCCCTGTCGCTCGCCCAGCGGCGCGGCATGGCCGACTTTCCCGATCTTGTCGATTTCATTGACGAACTCGAGACGGCAGGCGAACTCAACCGGACCGTCGAATATCTGCCCGACGATGCGACGCTGGCCGAACGCGCCGCCAGCGGGGCGGCCCTGACCCGGCCCGAACTGGCCGTGCTGCTCGCCTACGCCAAACTGACGCTCTACGGCGATCTGCTTGCATCCCCGGTCCCCGACGATCCCTACCTGGCGCGCGAGCTGTTCCGTTATTTCCCCGAAACGCTCAAATCACGCTACCCCCAGACCATCGAGAACCACCGGCTGCGCCGCGAGGTGATCGCCACGGTGCTCTCCAACGCCATGATCAATCGCGGTGGACCGGCTTTCGTAACACGCCTGACATCGATCACCGCCGCCGAGCCGGGTGCCGTGGCCTTTGCCTATGCAGCGGCCCGCGACAGTTTCGATCTGGCCGGTCTCAACGCGGCAATCGATGCGCTCGATACAACCATTTCCGGAGATACCCAGCTCGCGCTTTATGCCGAGGTTCAAGGCCTGCAGGTTGGCATGGCGCTCTGGTTCCTGCGCAATGAGGACTTTTCCGGCGGGCTTTCCGATATGATCGAGCGCTATCGTGCCGGCATATCGACGATAAGAGCCTCGCTTTCCGATCTGGTTTCCCCCTTTCTCGCCGAGGCGATCGCCGCCCAGGAACAGGGCTTTGAAGCCGGCGGCACGCCGCCCGATCTTGCCCGATCCATCGCTGCGCTTTCCGTGCTTTCGCTCGCGCCCGACGCGGTGCTCGTCGCCCATAAATGCAAGGCCGACGTGCTCGATGCGGCAAAGGCGATGTTTGCGGTGATCGAAATGTTCAGGCTGGGCCGGCTGACCGAACAGGGCGCGGCCATCGATGCCGCTGACAGGTTCGATCGCATGGCGATCGACAGGGCACTGGCCAATCTGACCCGGGGCCTGCGCGATCTGGCAGCCGACATCCTGTCGTCCGGCGATGGACCGGTCGAGGATCGGATCGCGGCCTGGAAGGCGCCGCATGGAGCCACGATTGCCCGTATGGGCGAAACAGTGGCCGATCTGATCGCCGGCGACCTGACGATATCACGCCTCTCGGTCGCCGCAGGGCTGTTGAGCGACCTGGCCCGGAGCTAGGCCTTCTCAGATGACACTCCCATGACGGGCTCTCTTATGGCGAGCCCGTCATGTTCGCCACGCCACGATCCCGAAACACCTTGCATTTGGCTTGCCCGATAGGCAAAAAGCTGCCGGACTCCTCCTCCCCCACAAGTTCAGGATTGAACGGCAAAATGAATATCGACGCGATCCCCGTAGGCAAGAACCCGCCCGAAGACCTCAACGTCATCATCGAAGTGCCCCTGGGCGGCGAGCCGATCAAATACGAGATCGACAAGGCATCGGGTGCGCTGTTCGTCGACCGGTTTCTCTATACCCCGATGCGCTATCCGGGCAATTACGGCTTTGTTCCCCACACCTTGTGCGGCGATGGCGACCCCCTCGACGTGATCGTTCTCAATTCCCGCCCGCTGGTTCCCGGCGCAATCGTGCGTTCGCGCCCGGTCGGCGTATTGTTCATGGAAGACGATGGCGGACAGGACGAAAAAATCCTCGCCGTACCGGTTTCCAAGCTCACCCGCATGTATGACGGCATCCACGATGTGACCGACCTGCCCGAGATCCAGATCGAGCGCGTCAAGCACTTCTTCATGCACTACAAGGATCTCGAGCCGGGCAAATGGGCCAAGATCGACCGGATCGGCGGTGTCGAAGACGCACGCAAGATGATCCTTGAGTCAATGGAACTGGCCAACAAGGGCTGAACCCGGCCCCATCGCCTGTGCATCAATCCTTGGCCCGCAACTCTTGACCCAACCGGGGTTGCGGGCGTAAAACAGCCAACCGTACCCGCTGGTACGGATACCTCACGAGATATGGATTGATCGCCCGATGAGCGCAAAGACCCTCTATGACAAGATCTGGGACGACCACGTTGTCGCATATAATGAGGACGGCACCGCCATTCTCTATATCGACCGCCACCTCGTCCACGAAGTCACGAGCCCGCAGGCGTTCGAGGGTCTACGCCTGGCCGGCCGCAAGGTGCGCGCGCCCGAGCGCACGCTGGCCGTGGTCGATCACAACGTTCCCACCTCCGACAGAACGCACGGAATCGACGACCCGGAATCGAAAATCCAGGTCGATACGCTGGCCAAGAACGCGGTCGATTTCGGCGTCGAATATTACAACGAACTGGATATGCGCCAGGGCATCGTCCACATCGTGGGCCCCGAGCAGGGTTTCACGCTTCCCGGCATGACCATTGTCTGCGGTGACAGCCACACCTCGACCCACGGGGCGTTCGGCGCGCTGGCGCACGGCATCGGCACCTCCGAAGTCGAGCATGTTCTGGCCACCCAGACCCTGATTCAGTCCAAGGCCAAGAACATGCGTGTCACCGTCAACGGCTCGCTGCCGGACGGGGTGACCGCCAAGGACATCATCCTGGCCATCATCGGCGAAATCGGCACCGCCGGCGGCAATGGCCATGTCATCGAATTTGCCGGCCAGGCCATCCGCGAATTGTCCATGGAAGGCCGCATGACGGTCTGCAACATGACGATTGAGGGCGGCGCCCGCGCCGGGCTGATCGCGCCCGACGAAAAGACCTTTGCCTATGTCAAGGATCGCCCCCGTGCGCCAAAGGGCAAGGCCTTTGACATGGCTCTCGACTACTGGAAATCGCTCTATACCGACGAGGGCGCCACGTTTGACAAGGAAGTGGTGCTCGACGCGGCCAATCTGCCCCCGATCGTTTCGTGGGGCTCTTCCCCCGAAGACGTCATCTCGGTGACCGGCGCCATTCCCAACCCCGATGACATCGCCGACGCCAACCGCCGCGCCTCCAAAAAGCGCGCGCTCGATTATATGGGGCTCACGGCCGGCACGAAAATCACCGATATCGAACTCGACCGGGTATTTTTGGGCTCGTGCACCAATGGGCGCATCGAGGATTTGCGGGCCGCGGCGGCGATCGTTGCCGGCCACAAGGTTCATCCGCGCGTCAATGCCATGGTTGTTCCCGGCTCGGGCCTGGTAAAGGCGCAGGCAGAGGCCGAAGGGCTCGACAAGATCTTCATCGAAGCCGGGTTCGACTGGCGCGAACCGGGCTGCTCGATGTGCCTGGCCATGAACGCCGACAAGCTGGCACCGGGCGAGCGCTGCGCCTCGACCTCGAACCGCAATTTCGAGGGCCGGCAGGGCTTCAAGGGCCGCACGCATCTGGTCTCGCCCATCATGGCCGCCGCCGCGGCCATCAAGGGTCATTTCGTCGATATTCGTGAGTGGCCAACGGCCTGATGGCTGAACCGTCTCAGGGCGACGCAAACCTGTGGGGGCCACTGGCGGCTCCCTCGCTCGATGATATCGAGGCACTGGCAATAAAGGCGCTCGAAGCGCTGCCCGAACCTTTCAGATCGATGTCACGCGGCGTCGAATGCCGGGTCGCCGAATTTCCGACTGAAGAGATCTGCAAGGATATGGACCTCGAAAGCCCCTTCGATCTGTTGGGGTTGTTCGAAGGGATCGGGATGACCGAGGACGGCATCGTCCCCCATACCGGCCAGATGCCCAACAGGGTCTGGCTCTATCGCCGGCCGATTCTCGACTATTGGGCCGAGCACACCGATACGCTGGGGGAAATCGTGACGCACGTTCTCGTTCACGAGATCGGCCACCATTTCGGCCTGTCCGACGACGACATGTATGCCATCGACGGCTCCCAGTAATAGTGAGCGCACTTTTACGGTTCGGGAGCCGGCAGAAAAAAGACGACGGCTTGCGGTGACCTTTACCGGCTCTCGGCCTCTCCCCGGCTCATGAAGCGATAATCGGCGTAGGTGTCGCCTTCGAGATCGTCATCGACCACAAGGACGAGGTCCTGAGCCTTGAGGGCCAGGTACCAGGCGTCCCAATCCACGAGATCGAAATGGGCACCCGGCCTGTCGGGCCCCTCGTTTGCATCGGCATTGAGCATGTGCTGATCGAATGTCAGGCCCAAAAGATGCTGCTCCCTGCCGCCGACGTCCGGCATATCGGCCATGATCGGATTTCCGCCGCGGGCCTCCGTCCATTCCTTGATATCCTGAAGTTCACTGAGCACCTTTGCCATTTTCCGTTCCTCCAATCGCTCCTTTTGAACCGACAACGAGGACGCCGCACGAACCGTTGCGAGAAACATGGGCTTGGCAGAGCCATGCCGAACAGGTTACCCCATTTGGCCGGGTCTTTGGTGGCGTGGCACAATGACCTGCTGGACGCCCATGAAAAAGGGGCGCCAACGAATGTCTGGACGAAGAAACTATGACCGGCGCGCTGCTTGTATTCTGGGTGATCGTCGCCCTTTGCACGATCGAAGCGGGGGCATTTTTTGCCCTGGCGCGCTTTGACCCCAAAAATCGCGGGGCTCTCTGGTTCTCCTGGGCATTCGCCGCTGCCGCCGTCAGCTTTCTCGGCGAGATCGTGCTGACAACGGGTTTTTATCCTGGCCCGACCCGCATGGTGATCGCGCTCGCCATGGTCGCAATGTTCGTTCTCGTCGCCTACGGCCTCGCCATCCGCTACCGGGTGGATCTTCACCTGGGCGGCGGATGGGCCATCGTAACGGCATCAGCCCTGCTCTACTGGCTCATTCTCGACCTGCCGCGCGAGGATTTCGTGCGCCAGCTTCTCTACCAGCTTCCCTATGCGCTTTTGAGCCTGCTCTCGCTGTCGGTCATCTGGCGCGCAACATCAAAGACGGCATTCGACTGGCTGTTCATCTGGCTCTTCCTGGCCCTGGCGGCCCATTTTCTGGCCAAGCCGTTCCTCGCGCTCTGGGTCGGTGGCGTTGGCGCCTCCGCCGCGGGCTTTTCCGGCACTGTCTATGCGGGGCTTTCAACAGCATCGGGCGCCGTCCTGCTGCTGATCGTGGCAACAGGCGGATTGGCGCTTATGCTCAGCGACACCGCCGGGCGCCTGATCCAAAAGGCCGAACGGGATGCCGAAACGGGCCTGCTCAATCGCGTTGGCTTTACCACCCACGCGGAGAGGCGTGCCCTGGCTCTGGCCCAGACCGAGACGTCCGAGAGAACCGATCTGACCCTGACCCTGATCGCATTGAACCTGCCGGCACCCCAGCGGACAGCCATTCCACCCATCAAGGCCCTCGCCGCGCTGATTGGCGACTATGTGCCCCGCGATGCGTTGGTGGGGCGAATGGCCGACCGTGATTTCGCTGTGCTTTCGCCACGGACCAATCTCATGGCGGCCCGGCAGGCGGCGGAAAGCCTGCGCGTGGCGGCCATCGAAAGCCTGAGCGAGCCTGACCGGCCGATTACGCTCAGCATCGGGATTACCGAGCGCGAAAAAGGAGAGGTCTATGCCGATATGCTGGCCCGCGGATTATGGGCGCTCGATGAGGCCGAGAAAGCCGGCGGCAATTGTGTTCGCCTGGCCGCCAGCTCCAGCTTCGGCGTCTCCACAATCCGACATGGATAAGATCAACTCGGACCCGACGTAGCGGCCAGCCGGGTTTGCTCCATTTCGTCCATCGTCAGGAAATAGAGCCGGTCGGGGGGCGTTTCCATGGCGTTGATCCACACCAGCGGGTCGATGCCCATTTCCCCAAGATAGCGCGCGATACGCGCCGTCACCGATTGCGCATCGGACATGGCCTGGGCCGAGCCGACATCGTCGCCTCCAGCCCCGGCATAAATCTGATGCACTCCGACCGCCGCATTGTCCGATATGATGCGCTCGACGCCGCCGGCCAGCACCAGCGGACACGACGAGCCGCACAAGGCACCATCGCCAACCGCCGTATCAAAACCGTTCTCCCGGATCAGCCTTCCGATGACCAGCGCGTCCTCCACCGATCCGCCCGGCGAATTGAGCGCTACGGTCTCAACATAGTCGCCCCGTCTCTCGATCTCACCGGCAAAGCTTGTGGCGGCACCCGGAACGATGGTTCCCGAAAGCATGAGCACACCGCCGCCGACCAACTCGATCGAGAGCGGTTCGGCAAGCTGCTCGGGCGGCGTCGTGATGTGTTCGAGCGGCCGATAGGCCGGATTGTCCGGATCGATTTCGGGTCGATCGACGGCCGGGAGCATCGGGTCTCCGGGCGTTACCGCCAGATCACCGGGCCGGCTGGCATTGAGCTCGAAATAATCGTTCGCCAGGACCCATGCCGCACCAGCCAGCATGGCAAAGAACACGGTCTTGAGGATCGCGCCATCCTCGACTGCCGCGATCCTTTCAACGACCGCTCTGGCCGCGCTTTTTCGCGGCGTCGGTGTTTCAAGGCTGCTCATGACCGGACTGGCCCGTCGCCTCGCTTGCGCTGAAAGGCGGGAATTGTCGTGACGGTATCGTTCTCGGTTTCGGTGCTGGACGCTTCATCTGCCTCGGCGCGCTCCGCTGGTTCAGGCTCGACGAGCGGCTCGTCCTCGGGTTGGTCTTTCGGCTCAACCCGTTCGGTCGATACCGCGCTCGCCATCATCTGGTTGTGCAGCGCCACGGCCCGCATCATGTCGGCGGCGGTCAGCGTTTCCGCGTCATCAAGCGCCTCGGCGTCGCGCCGCATGGCCTCGTGGGCCACCACCAGCAGCAGAACCAGAACGACCGGCAAAAGGTCGATGGATATAGCGCCCGCCCATGAGGGCAGGAAATCGGAAGCATAGCGCAGCACGGCCTCGGCGCTCGAAAGTGGAACGAACCGGCGCGGTTCGACGCGCGGCTGGTTGATGATTGCCTGCGCCGCCTCGCTGAGCGCCGTCGACTGGGCCGACACCGCCTCGCGGATATTGGCCATGGCCGCGTCCTGACGCACCACGAGCCCGGCGCTTAGTCCATCGGCGACGGGAGCGATGAACCCCAGCGAAAGATCTTCGGCAGCACGCGCCACAGACGGCGCGACCGATGTTTCCTGCAAGGCGGCGATGACCCCGGTCAGAGCGACAATCTCGGCGGCGAACTCATCGGCACGCGGCTGCACGGCGCCCGGCGCTGACACCAATTCCCGCATCGCGCTGAGCCGTTCCGAGCCGGTCTGGAACAATTCGTTGACCCGCGCTTGCGAATTCGAAATCGAAGTGCCCAGCGAATTCATCTGCGAACTCATCTGGCTCAAAAGCTGCACGACCGATCCCGAGCCCGCCGAGCCGGTCAGCGCACCGCCGCTGCGTTCCTCATCGGCCAGCGTGGCAAATCGTTCGGACGCGCGTTGCACGTCGGGCAGAAGCGATTGCGCGCCCAGTGCATTGGCATGGGCAGCATCAAGATCGCCGGTATAATCTTCCAGCGTCACCGCCATGTGCTGTTCGAGCGCCGCCGAGCCGGCAAGGGCTGCGGCATTGAGCCAGGAACTCATGGCGACGATCATCACAGAGCCCAGCGCCATGACCACCGTCATCGCGAGCCGTTGGCTCATGGTGCGCATGAGCGGCAGGAACCGCATCATATAGCTCCAGAACACATAAATGCCGACCGATACGGCCGCCGAATAGATGATCGCTGCGAAAAACACGAAATTGGCGTCGCCATCCAGAAGGCCCCTCACCCCCAGATAGGTATAGACCCCGCTGGCCAGCGCGAGGACCGCCAGGGCAAAGCGCGTTGTGGTTTCAAGACCCTTGATCGTCTGCCCGATGCGGGCGGCGTTGTTCTGGCTCGGCATTGAAAATCCCCTGGGCCACGGCCCGCGTCTCACATGTTAAGGTCAGATTAACAGGCAAATACCGGCGAAATCGAGATCAGTTTTCTTCGCATGCGAGGCTCGCGCCATTGTGAATGTCAGCTGGCGATCATTTCCCGGGCTCCAACGTTTATAGTGGTTGAGCAACATTGCAGCCTGGAGGACGCGACCATGCCCATCAACCGCCGACAAACACTTGGCCTTGGATTATCCACCCTCGCCGCGCTTGGTGTTACCACCATCCTGCCCCGCACGGCTTTCGGCCAGCAGCCCGAAGGCGATCTCTATCCGTCCGACGCGGGTGATTTTTTCATCCACCCGATCTCGCACGCCTCGCTGGTCATCGAGACCCCCTCAGGTGTGATCTATGTCGATCCGGTTGGCGGAGCCGAACTCTATTCCGACCTGCCGCCTCCTGACCTGATCCTCATTACCCATGAGCACGGCGACCACTTCGACCTGCCCACGCTTGAGGCGCTTGTGGTCGAAGGGACCGAAATCATTGCCAATCCGGCGGTCTTTGCCATGTTGCCTGAAGCACTGGCATCCAACGCCCGCGAAATGGCCAATGGCGACAGCGACAGTTTCGGCGATATCTCCATCGAGGCGATCCCGGCTTACAACACCACCGAGGACCGGCTGCAATATCACCCACAGGGCCGCGACAATGGCTATATCCTCACCATCGGCGGAAAGCGCGTCTATATTGCCGGGGACACCGAAGACATTCCCGAAATGCGCGCCCTCGAAAACATTTCGGTTGCCTTCGTGCCCATGAACCTGCCGTTCACAATGAGCGAGGAACAGGCAGCGTCAGGCGTGGCGGCCTTCCTGCCAACCTATGTCTATCCCTATCACTACAGGGACAGCGACATCGATCTGTTCGAGCAATTGCTGATGGATGAAGCCGGCGGCGGTACTGAAGTGGTGCGCGGCGAGTGGTATTGATGACCCTGCGACCGGGCCCTATTCCTCGGGCTCGGTCGTGACCATCAGCGGGAAGCCGAACTGCTGGGAGAGCTCGATAGCTTCATCTGCCTTGGTCTCGGCGATTTCCTTGGTGTAAACCGCAATGACCGCCGCGCCCTTCTGGTGCGCGGTCATCATGATCGATTCCGCTTGCGGCTCGCCGAGCCGGAAAACCGATTCAAGGACCTTCACCACAAAATCGCGCGGCGTGTAATCATCATTGATGAGGATGACCTTGTGCAGCTTGGGCCGCGCGGTCTTGAGCTTGGTCTGTGTGCGTTGCTTGGTCGAAGTATCGCTCATGACGGCACCTCTTGAAAACATGGGCAGAGCGGGCCCTTAATATAGGCCCGCTCCGCGTCAATGCCAAATCAACTTGGAGCGCTTGCAGCGCTCAGCTGGCCGCAGCTTCTGCTGCCGCGGCACGCGAAGCGCGCTTGCGATCATGGGGGTCGAGATAAATCTTGCGCAGCCGCACCGAGTTGGGCGTGACCTCGACATATTCATCATCGGCAATATAGCTGAGCGCCTGTTCGAGACTGAGCTTTTTGGGCGGGGTCAACCGGATCGCCTCGTCTTTTGACGTGGTGCGGATATTGGTGAGCTGCTTGCCTTTAAGCACGTTCACTTCGAGATCGTTCTCGCGATTGTGCTCGCCAACGATCATGCCCTCGTAAACGTCCACGCCCGGATCGATCAGCATCGGGCCACGATCTTCGAGGTTGAACAGCGCATAGGCCACGGCCTGGCCGGTGGCGTTGGAAATCAGAACGCCGGTGCGGCGCATGGGCAGCGGGCCCTTGAACGCCGAATATTCGTGGAATACGCGGTTGAAAATTGCCGTGCCGCGGGTATCGGACAGCAATTCGCCCTGATAGCCGATCAATCCACGGGTGGGAACGTAAAGCCGGACGCGGGTACGACCGGCGCCCGAGGGCCGCATTTCGACAAGATCGCCACGGCGCTCGGTGAGCTTCTGGACGACCACGGACGAATATTCGTCGTCGACGTCGATGATGACTTCTTCGATCGGCTCGAGCTTTTGCCCGTTCTCTTCACGGAATAGCACCTTGGGGCGGCCAAGGCACAATTCGAACCCTTCGCGGCGCATGGTTTCGATCAGAACGCCCAGCTGGAGTTCGCCACGGCCGGCAACGTCGAAACTGTCATTGTCATCGCCCGGCGTGACCCGGATCGCCACATTGCCTTCGGCTTCGCGCAGCAGACGCTCGCGGATGACGCGCGACTGCACCTTGTCGCCTTCGCGGCCGGCCAGCGGGCCGTCATTGATGCGGAAGGTAACCGACAGGGTCGGCGGATCGATGGGCTTGGCTTCAAGCGCCTCGGAGACCTGCGGCACGGCAATGGTGTTGGCAACGGTCGCTGTTTCAAGACCCGCCAGAGCGACGATGTCGCCGGCCTTGCCCTCTTCGATCGGCTCGCGCTCAAGACCACGAAAGCCGAGAACCTTTGAGATACGACCCTTTTCGACAGTCTTGCCGTCGCGCGAGAGCGCATGGACGGAATCGCCGGGCTTGACCGAACCCGAAAACACCCGCCCGGTCAGGATGCGGCCAAGGAAGGGATTGCGTTCGATGGTCGTGACCAGCATCCGGAACGGGCCCTCTTCGACCTTGGGCTCTTCGAAATGTTCGATGACCTTGTCGAGCAGCGGGCCCATGGTGTCCTTGGGTCCGGACGGATCGTCCGCCATCCAGCCCTGCTTGGCCGAACCGTAAAGAACAGGGAAATCGAGCTGCTCGGGAGTGGCATCGAGAGACACGAAGAGATCAAAGATCTCATCGAGCACTTCGTTGTGCCGTTCTTCGGGCTTGTCGATCTTGTTGATCGCAACGATCGGGCGCAGGCCGATCTTGAGGGCCTTGGAGAGCACGAACTTGGTCTGCGGCATCGGCCCTTCGGCAGCGTCGACCAGGATCACCGCGCCATCGACCATCGACAGGATGCGCTCGACCTCGCCCCCGAAATCGGCGTGGCCCGGCGTATCGACGATGTTGATGCGATGGTCTTTCCAGTTGAGCGAAGTGACCTTCGCCAGAATGGTGATGCCACGCTCTTTTTCCAGATCGTTGGAATCCATGACGCGTTCATCGACGCGCTGGTTGTCACGGAAGGTGCCGGACTGCCGCAGCAGGACGTCGATCAACGTCGTTTTGCCATGGTCAACGTGGGCAATGATCGCAATATTGCGCAAGCTCATAAGGGGGCCAGCCATTTTCGGGATTTACCGGAGTGTTTCCAGCCAAAGTGGCACCCACTTTTGCGGTTCGGAAACGCGACGAAGTAAATAATGTGGCTGCCCATACCTCACGACGGCCCCGCAAACAAGGAAAAACGGCGCAGGGCTGGCATGCGCGAAGGCGAAACGGCCCGCCTTCGCGCCATATCGGAACTATTTCAGCGACCGTGGGAGGTCTTCGGACTGCCACAGTCCCAGGCCAAAGCCATCCGGGTCCAGAAAGTCGGCACTCCAGCCGCCGGGCGCCTCCGAGACAGGGGTAACGATGGTCACGCCCTTTTCGGCCAGGGCCGCAACCACATCGTCGATACCGCCCTCTCTGAGATCGAAAACCAGCGCCGGCGTATCGCCGCGCTTGCCTTCCTGTTCGAAAAATATCGCTTCAAAGCCGCTCTCGAACGGGGCGACGAGCCAGAACGGCTCGGCCCCTTCGCGGCGCTGAATATCGATCCCCAGCACATCGCGATAGAACGCTTCGGTGCGCCTGATGTCGGATACGTAAAACACAAGGCTTGGCGCCTGCAGTTTGGGCATGGTCATGAAACTCTCCTCGAAAAAGGGTTTGAAACATCCCCCGTTGCCGCCCTCAGGTCTTTTGTGAGGCAGGCCGTGACGATCGGACGAAAAAAACATGCCCGTCCGGATCATGGCTGGCAAAGGCGCCGCCATGACGCTGCAGAGCCGCAAGCAACCCATCCCTTATGGTGCCATAGGCCAGATCGAGATTGAGCCCGATCATTTCGGCCGGCATCGCAACGCCCTTTTTTGCCAGCGCCAGCTTGAGGGCGCGGATGCGCTGCCGCAAGGCAGTATCGGGCAGATCGAGCAGATAGGCGATTTCCGTTTTCGAATGCCCCGAAAGCGCCAGCGCCGCAACGACACGCAGGCCCTTTGGCAGATCGGCGAGGATGACGCTCAGGGCATCGCCTTCCGGGGCCGAAGCAGCACGCGCTTCGGCCTGCCACCGCGCCTCGCGCTCACGCCGGCGGGCGGCCGAGCGGGCGTCGAAGGCTGAGCGTTTGCGAATAGCGCCCGCCATCCAGCGCCGATCAGCAGCGCTGGAAAAATCGCTGCGCCCTGCCAGAGCCGCCGCGATCAGGACCTCCTGGACGACGTCTTCGGCCTCATCGACCCGCCGGGCGTGGCGCTTCGCCAGGGCGAGCAGTTCGGCATAGGGCACGGTCCGGCGCATGGCCTTTGAGCTTTCGGTCTCGCGAAACCGTGTCAGGCTCTCTGCCTGACCCGATTGCATTGTTCTGCTTGCAGCATGGCCAGCATAGCCTCGCCTTCAATCGGCGGCGAGAAGAAATAACCCTGAACCTGCGTGCACCCCTCGGCCCGCACAACGGCAAGCTGCTCTGCCGTTTCAACGCCTTCGGCCACCGTGGTCATGCCCAGATTGCGCCCCAGCGAGATCATGGCGCCCAGAATGGCACGGCTGTCAGCCTTGGTGGCGACATCGGCCATGAACGAGCGGTCGATCTTGATCTTGTCGAACGGAAAGGCCCGCAGATAAGAGAGCGACGAATAGCCGGTCCCGAAATCATCCATGGCCACCCGAACGCCCAGTCTGCGCACCGCCAGCAGCACGTCGATATTGGACTGGCTGTTTTCGAGCAGCAAGGATTCGGTGATCTCAAGCTCGAGCCGGCTGGCGTCAAGGCTGGCCGCCTCGAGCGCCGCCTTTATGGTGGACACTAGGTCGGGACGCTTGAACTGAATCGGGGAAAGGTTGATGGCGACCCGCACAGGGCCGGGCCATTGCGCGGCCGCCCTTGTCGCCGCCTCCAGTATCCAGCCGCCGATGTCGTGAATGATCCCGGTCTCTTCGGCTATGGGAATAAACTCGACCGGAGAAATCGGACCCAGCCGGGGATGGTCCCAGCGCATGAGCGCCTCGGCCGCCACGACCACGTTGGTTTGAAGTGATACAATGGGCTGGAAAACAACAGACAACCCGTTGTTTGCCAGGGCGTCGCGCAGTCCCGTTTCCAGCGTCCGGCGACGCTGCAGTGTCGCATCCATACCGGCTTCGAAAAAGTGGTAGGTGCCCCGGCCCTCCGATTTTGCGCGGAGCAAGGCCAGGTCGGCATTGTTCATGATCGCATCGGTGCTCTTGCCGTCGCCCGGAGCAACGGCGATCCCGATCGAGGTCGAGAGCTTTATTGCCTTGCGGCCGAACATGATCGGCTCGCCAATCGCCTTGACGATGGCACGGGCCAGATCGGCGGCGTCGTGAGGAACACCGACATTGGGCATCAAGACGGTGAACTCATCGCTCCCAAGGCGGGCCACAATCCCGCGCGATCCGACGGTTTCGGACAGCCGCTCGGCGATCTTGCGCAACACCTTGTCGCCAACCGTATGCCCCTCGCTGTCGTTGACGGCCTTGAAATGATCGATATTGACGGCCAGCAGGGCCGGCTGCTTGCCCTTTTCGAGCCCTTTGAGCACCGCTTCGAGCTCCTCGCGGAACAGGCCACGATTGGGCAGGTCGGTCAGCGCGTCATGGGTCGCCATATGCCGCATGCGGGCTTCGGCGGCCAACTGGTCGGTGATGTCCTCATGGGTGGTGACCACACCACCCCCGCTCAGGGGCTGGTGGCGTAGCGACAGGAACGTCCCGTTGGCCATCTTGACCACTTCGCGCACGAACTGGCCGCCCGTAAGGATCTTCTGGCGCTCGGACCGATAGGCATTGCGATCCACCGGGGCGTGCGTGTTGGTCTTGCGCCGGTGCTCCAAAATATCGTCGAAACTCGCCCCCGGCCGGGCAAGCTCGGGAGGCAGCCTGTACATCGAAACGAATTCCGCATTGCAGGTGACCAGCCGGAAGTCATTGTCGAACATCGACAGGCCCTGCGAGATGTTGTTGATGGCTGCGTCGAGCAGCGCATATTGGCGCTCGAGCTCCCGTTTGCGCTCGCTCATCATGTCCGAGCGCGCAATCTCATCGGTCACGTCTTCATGGGTGACGACCCAGCCAAGGCCGGGGGCAAAAATGTGAGCGGTTTCCAGCGTGCGGTGCGATGCCGTCAACTCGAGATTGACGGCGCGCAATCCCGAGCGATTGCCCATGAGTTCGGCGGTATAGGCATCGTAAAAGCTTTTGGGATCGGTGTCGGGATGGTTGCCCAGCGCGGTTGAAAGCGCGACCACTTCGAAAAGGCTCATGCCGCGTCGGATCGACTTGCGCGGAAAGCCATAGATATCGAGATAGTGCTGGTTCCACATGACCAGCTCGAAATCGGCGCTCCAGACGCAAAATCCAAACGGGATCGTTTGTAGGGCAGCGTCGAGAAGCAAAGCCTCGCTGCTACGCTCAGAGGTCGGCTCTCGCACCATCTTGCCGTTCTTTCCCCAAAGACCGATTGGGGTTAAAGACTAGCCGTGGCGACTTAAAGAGGCTTTAAGCGCGACGCAAAATGTTCAAATTTGATCGAGCGGGCGGGACCGAAGCGAATTTCTCTTCGGCCCCGCCGAATTCTACTGGCCGCGTGCCAGCCGCAGCTTGCGCGCGCCATAGGTCTTCAGGCGCAACCCGTTGAGCTTGATAAAGCCCTCGGCATCGTGGTGGTCATAGGTTCCAGTGCCCTCTTCGAAGGTCACGAGATCTTCCGAATAAAGCGAATAGGGCGAGGAGCGACCCACCACATTGGCCGAACCCTTGTAGAGCTTGAGGGTGACCTCGCCGGCAACGAATTCCTGGCTTTTATCGATCAGCGCCTGAAGCATTTCGCGCTCGGGGGAATACCACAAGCCATTATAGATCAGCTCCGCATAGCGGGGCATGATTTCATCCTTGAGGTGCGCGGCGCCGCGATCGAGCGTGATCGATTCAATGGCGCGATGGGCCGCGAGCAGGATCGTGCCGCCCGGCGTTTCGTAGATGCCGCGGCTCTTCATGCCCACGAAGCGGTTTTCGACCAGGTCGAGGCGACCGATGCCGTGCTTGCCGCCCAGCTCGTTGAGCCTGGTAAGCAGGCTGGCGGGCGACAGTTTTTCGCCATTGACCGAGACCGCATCGCCCTTTTCGAACCCGATGGTGATGGTTTCGGGTGTATTGGGGGCGTCCACCGGGTCGACCGTACGCTGATAGACGTAATCGGGCGCTTCGACGGCCGGATCTTCGAGGACCTTGCCTTCCGAAGACGTGTGCAGGAGGTTGGCATCGACCGAAAACGGTGCTTCGCCGCGCTTGTCCTTGGGCACCGGGATCTGATTCTTTTCGGCAAATTCGATAAGCTTGGTGCGGCTCTGAAGATCCCATTCGCGCCAGGGCGCAATGACCCTGATGCCCGGATTAAGCGCATAGGCCGACAATTCGAACCGGACCTGATCGTTGCCCTTGCCGGTCGCGCCGTGTGCCACCGCGTCGGCGCCCGTCGCCTCGGCGATCTCGACGAGACGCTTGGCGATCAGCGGACGGGCAATCGAGGTTCCGAGCAGATAAACGCCTTCATAAAGCGCATTGGCCCGGAACATCGGGAAAACGTAATCGCGCACGAACTCTTCACGCAGATCCTCGATGTAGATTTCCTTGATGCCCATCATTTCGGCGCGCTGGCGAGCCGGTTCGAGCTCCTCGCCCTGGCCCAGATCGGCGGTGAAGGTCACCACCTCGCAATCATAGACCTGCTTGAGCCATTTAAGGATGATGGAGGTATCAAGTCCCCCTGAATAGGCGAGGACGACTTTGTTTATGTCTTTGCTCATGGCGTGACCGATAACCGCGTTGAAAGCTCAGGATAAGTTGGCGCGACACTAATCAGATCGCGCCCGGCCTGTCCATATTGGCGCAAATATCGGGTTGCACGGCGCAGCGCGCACGCGCATGGTCTGCCCCGCTCCTTTGTTGCCGGACACACAAAAATGCTGGTCTATGCCCCCGACCTTTCGATCATTCTCGCATTCGCTCTGGCGGCCATCGTTTTGGCCATAACGCCCGGACCGGACATGGCGCTGTTTATTTCCCGGACCGTCAATTTCGGGCCCAGACACGGATTTGCGACGGTTGGCGGCGCCGTGACCGGCATAGCCGTGCACACCATGCTGGCCGCTTTCGGCATTTCCATTCTGATCGTTACGGCACCGGCGGCCTTCTGGACGCTCAAAATCGCCGGGGCGGTCTATCTGCTCTGGCTGGCCTTTGCCGCCATTCGCTCGGGAACCGGGCTTACGGTGGCGCGCGCCTCGGGCAAGGTGCCGAGCCTCAAGAATTCCTATCTTACGGGCCTTGGAATCAACCTCACAAACCCCAAGGTTGCGCTGTTCTTTGTGACCTTCCTGCCTCAGTTCGTTTCCGCATCCGACCCGCACGCGGCAGCCAAACTGATTTTTCTGGGCATCGAATTCGTGGTGCTCTCGCTGCCCATCGTCATCGCCATCGTGGTCGGGGCCCAATGGCTGACCGAAACCCTGATGCGCTCGACACGAATTCAAAAGGCGCTCAACTGGTCGTTCGCGGCCGTCTTTGCCGCCTTTGCGGTGACCATCCTGACGGCGGAAGCCAGAAAATAGCCTGCCCATGAACTATCGCCATGCCTTCCACGCAGGCAATTTCGCCGACGTGGTCAAACACATCATCCTCACGCGCATCCTTGCCTACCTGATGCGCAAGGAGGCAGCGTTTCGAGTGATCGATACCCATGCCGGGGTCGGTCTCTATGATCTTTTGGGCGATGAAGCGAACCGGACCGGAGAATGGCGCGAAGGGATCGGACGCTTGATGGCGGCTACGGTGCCCGACCCGGTCGCGGCACTGGTGGCGCCCTATCTGGCGGCGGTGAACGCGCAAAACCCCGACGGCCAACTGCGCTATTATCCCGGCTCGCCTTTTATCGCCCGGCACATGCTGCGCGATCAGGACCGGCTGATGGCGCTCGAATTGCACCCCGCCGATGCCCAGGCGCTGCGTGAAAATTTCGCCGGCGACATCCAGACGCGGGTGACCGAACTCGACGGTTGGGCCGCCATGGGCACCCATCTGCCCCCCAAGGAAAAACGCGGCCTGGTGCTTGTCGACCCGCCCTTCGAGGTCAAGGGCGAGTTCGAGCGCATGACTCAGGCGCTGGTCAAGGCCCATGCGCGCTGGCCGGGGGGAACCTATGCCTTCTGGTATCCCATCAAGGACCCCGGCGATGTCCGTTCTTACGTCAGGGCATTAGAGGGTACGGGGATCGCCAAGATCCTGCGCCTCGAACTGACGATCCGTGCGCCATCCATGCCGCCGCGCCTGCATGGAACCGGCATGATCGTGGTCAATCCACCTTTCGTCCTTAAAGAGGAAATGCGCACGCTCTTGCCCATCCTTGCCGGGCTTTTGGCCGATGAGGGGCGAGGCCGGTTCCATATCGAATGGGTGCGGGGCGAAAGCTAGCTCTGGGGGAACACTCTTGCCCTTGGAGAACTTGTACCCATATTCGAAAAACCTTTTTGATTATGGAACCGCAAATATGACCTTTGGCGATTTTGTCCGGATCTTGTTTTCGATCCTCATCCCCCCGCTCGGCGTCTTCCTGCGCGTCGGCTTCGGGCTGCATTTCTGGCTCAACATCCTGCTGACGCTCCTGGGCTACATTCCGGGCCTTATCCACGCCATCTGGATCATCGCCAGCTACCGCACGCGCGAGGACTTCAGCTACCGGCGCTAGATCACGCCAAGGGCCGTGCAAGCGAGAATGCTCTGGCGCCCGGGCCACTCAATCCTTGAGATCGAATTCGTAATAAGCCATGGCCTGTCCCTTGCCATCGAGCGCTGCATAAAGCGCCTTGGCGGGGATATTGTCGTCCTCGGTTCCCACCCACGCATATTTGACTCCGCGCCGGCGCGCGGCATCGAAAAGCGTCGTCATCAACCGCTTGGCGATACCCTGCCGCTGGTGGCTTTCGGCCACGCCCACTTCGTTGACGAAGAATTCAAGCGGCTTGTCGGGGTGGAAATAATAAAGGCCCGTGGCCATGCCCACGACCTTGTCTCCGTCACTGGCCAGTGCGATCAGATAATCGGGATGGGCCAGATAGGCTTTGGCAAGATCGGGCCGGATCGGCTCGTCGAACACCGAAATATCGGCCGACAGCAAAAGATCGAGATCGTTCTCGTCGAGCAGCTTGACGGTGATCATGGTGCTCCTCAGAGCATGAAGGCCTCGCGGTCCTTCTTCTTGAGCCGTTCGGTCTCCGATTTCAGCTGTCCGCAGGCGGCAAAAATATCGCGGCCGCGCGGCGTCCTGACCGGCGAGGCATAGCCCGCCCGGTTGACGATATCGGCAAATGATTCGATCCGGTCCCAGTCCGAACACACATAGTTCGAGCCTGGCCATGGATTGAACGGGATCAGATTGATCTTGGCGGGAATTTTGGCCAATAGCCGCACCAGTTCGCGCGCGTCAGCATCGGAGTCGTTGATGCCCTTGAGCATCACGTATTCGAAAGTGATACGCTTGGCATTGGAAACCCCCGGATAGGTCCGGCAGGCCTCGAGCAACTCTTCGAGCGGCCATTTCTTGTTGATCGGCACCAGAACGTCGCGCAGATCGTCGCGCACCGCGTGGAGCGAAATAGCCAGCATGACGCCGATTTCAGAGCCCGTCGGCTCGATCTGGGGCACGACGCCGGAGGTCGAGAGCGTGATCCGGCGTTTGGAGAGCGAAAGCCCTTCCCCGTCAGAAGCGATGAGCAGCGCCTGTTTGACGTTCTCGTAATTGTAGAGAGGCTCACCCATGCCCATCATCACGATATTGGTGATGGCCCGGCTTTCCCCATGCGGTACCAGCCCGTCGGTCGGCCGGACGCCGCCCGGAAAATCCCCCAGCCGTTCACGCGCCATCATCACCTGGCCGAGAATTTCTCCGGCGGTGAGATTGCGAACCAGCTTCTGGGTGCCGGTATGACAGAACGAGCATGTGAGCGTGCAGCCCACCTGCGAGGAAACGCAAAGCGTTCCGCGATCCGATTCAGGGATATAGACGGTTTCCACTTCGACCGGCGGCATGTTGGGGTGCGCCGGGTCGCGAAAGCGGAACAGCCATTTGCGCGTGCCGTCATTGGAAACCTGTTCGGAAACGATTTCCGGGCGCCCTATGGTAAAAGCCTGCGCCAGATCGGCGCGCAACCCTTTGGCGATATTGCTCATGGCTCCGAAATCGGTGGCCCCATTCACATAGATCCAGTTCCAGAGCTGGCTGGCCCGCATGCGTGAATCGCGCTCGGAAAGGCCGGTTTCGGCCAGTCTCGCGCTGATCTCCTTCTTGGAAAGGCCCAGCAGATCGAGCGGTCCGGATTTTTGCGGACGCGGCACGGATCCATGATCGATATTGAGCGCCAGACTCATGGGCAGCAATTCCAGAAGGACTGTGAGGGTTTCGGGGTATATGGATTTGGGCCAGCCCGATTCAAGACGGCGGCGCGCATCCAGCGCCAGCCTCTAGCACAATCGGGCACGCAGCGCAAAGTCAGAGCGGTTCGTCCTGCCGGTCGCCGCGGGTGCTCGGATGCGAGATGACGAGAAATTCGACAGGCTCCCGGCCGGCATTGAAGGCGCGATGCACTATACCGGGCGCGATCTCGAGACTGTCGTGCGGCGCCAGCTGGTGGATCGTGTCCTCAATTTCCATACCCAGCTTGCCCGACAGAACAAAGAACACCTGCCGCGCGATTTCATGGCGATGCGCCGTTTCGCCCGCGCCTTGAGGCATAAGCTCGTGGATGACATGCAGATCTGAACGCTCAAGCAAATGCCAGCCCTCGCAAGCCTGGCCCCAAAGGTAATGGGCGGCATTGGCTTTGGAGACGGGAGCAATCATCGTCGGCTAACAGGCCCCATCCATCGACCGCCCGGCCGCGGTGGCTCCGGAAAGCGAAAACGTCTGACGCACGCTCTGACCGTCGGCGCTGGTGCCGGTCACCGACATCGTGGAACCGGCGCGAATGGCCTGAACCGCATTTGCCGATTGCGCCGGGTCGGCCATCCATGCGGCATCGCCTTCGGTAAAGAGCTCGAAATCCTGGCTACCCACGGTGAGCGTCGCAGTGCTCTCGGGCGCGAACTGATATCCGGCAACAAGATTGATTTCAGAGCGGATGCCCTGCGCGGGACGGTGGGTGATGTAGAAATAGGCGCCGGTAAATCCCGCAGGCACCGGCTCAGTGTCGGTCGGCCGTGACAGAACGAAACAGATCTGCCCAGCGCTTTCAGTGGTCGCATAAGCCGACCAGGCATTATGTTCACCCAGGATGCGCACCGACTGGCCCAGTGCCGGAGACAGACAGGCTGCCATCGAGAGGGCAGCCAAGGTCACGATGTTGGTGAAACGGAATGCCATGAAAAAGGTCCTAAACGATCTGGGCTGGTTCAAATGCAAAAGGCCGGGCGGACCCGACCTTTGCCAAATTGCTTCTTTTCGCGCAAGCGCTGGCGCTATTGCGGGCATTCCTCGGCCGCCTCGTTGAGGGCGGCGGTGACCCCGCGCAGCGAATAGGTATCCACGGTATTGGTGCCACGCTGGGAGGTGGCGCGAACCACCATGTTCGAGCCAGCCCGCATGGCGCCCACAAATCCCGGCTCGTCTTCGATCGAGGCCAGCCAGCCCGATTCGCCCTGGGTAACCATCGGATAGGACCGGCCATCGACCGAAACCGACGCGTTGGCGTTGGTTTCATGGATCGGATATCCCACGATCGTCGCCACCTCGTTGCGGTTGGTGGGCCGGATGGTGACGATGAAATGAATCGCCCCGCGGTTCACGTTGGTGGGCTCGATCGTCTGGGGCGTCGAGGAGATGTAGCAGATCTTGCCACCCCCATCGGTATCGGTCCACGCCGTCCAGAAGTCGAAGGTTCCCAGATTTGTGGCGGCAAAGGCCGCCGGGCTGGCACAAAACACGACCGCAGTGGAAACCAACGCGGCTACCGTGCGGCGGATATGGCTGCGAAACGCTGGATTCATCGCCAAACCCTTCCCCTTAATCTCTCATACATGCACATGACTGCCGCTCTTTTTGCACCCATTATGGTTACCAAGGAGCAAATACGCGCGGCTTTTCCCGACAGGACACAAACTAGGAATGAATTTGGCCGGAATTTGGCCCGATCATCCAAAGTCTGTGTGTGATATTATGCCCTTGGGCTGCTGAACGCCGGCTGAATGATTTTGCCCTAGGCGGCGAGTGGGTAATCCTGCTCGACAATATAGGGCCCACCCCCCACCGAATCCCGGCTCGAAAACACCACGAACTCATCGACCGAAAACTGCATTGGCGCAAAATGGCCGGCCTGGGCGATGTGGCGCGCCAGATCGGCAGGGCTCGTGTCGCGCAGACGAGCCAGCGTGACATGAGGGATGAACTTGCGGCCGTCGGGATTCAACCCGACCCGCTGGAGTAACCTTTCCTGGCTGGCCTGCAGGCGCACGAGCGGTTCGGTGGGTTCGATGGCGGCATAGAGCGCCCGCGGCTTATTGCCGCCGAAAACCCCCAGATGGGAAATGGTGAGATCGAAAGGCTCGACATCGGCATGCATCTCGAGCGCATCATAGACTTCGGCAGCCATCCGCTGATCGACGTCGCCGATATATCTCAGGGTGACATGATAGTTTTCCGGATCGATCCAGCGGGCGCCCGACAGCCCGCCCCGCTTGAGCGAGAGGACGAAAGCAATATCCTCGGGGATCTGCAATCCGGTAAACAACCTGGGCATGAGCGAAAGCCCTCCATGTCCCGGTCGACCGGCCCGATCCGGCCCGACCGAATCAAAGCCTATCACATCCGCACTCACGGGCGATCAAAAAACCCGTTGCCCCGCCGGAACGACGCGGTTGGTCAACCGGTTTCGCTTGTAATTTCAACCCCTCATCTCCATATTGATGGCCAACTGGCAGGGCCGGGAACGGCATGGGGCCGCTCCGGTCGCCGGAAAGCCAATTTTTAACTGAGGATGGAACGGAAAATGGCACAATACGACCGTCAGACCGTCGCTGGGCGCGTAGGCACGGCCGCCGCCATCGACGAAGGTCTGCGCAGCCATATGCTGCGTGTTTACAACTATATGGGCATCGGCCTGGTGGTCACCGGCCTGATCGCCTTCTTCGGCAATCAGATGGCCGTTACCACCGAGGCATCGGCCGCCGCGGCGCAGCTTGCCAACGGCACGTACCTGACCCAATGGGGCGTTCTGCTCTATACGAGCCCGCTGATGTGGGTCGTGGCGCTCTCGCCGCTTGCTTTTGTGCTGGTGCTTTCATTCGGCATCAACAAGCTTTCATTCGGTGCCGCGCAAGCCACCTTCTGGGGCTTTGCCGCCATGATGGGGCTGTCGCTCTCGTCGATCTTCATGGTCTATACCGATGCCTCGATTGCCAAGGTGTTCTTCATCACCGCGGCCATGTTCGGCTCGATGAGCCTTTACGGCTACACGACCAAGCGCGACCTGACAGGCATGGGTTCGTTCCTGATGATGGGCCTGATCGGCATTATCATCGCCATGGTGGTCAACATCTTCCTGCAGAGTTCGGCGCTTGAATTCGCCATCTCGGCGATCGGTGTCGTGATCTTTGTCGGGCTGACCGCCTATGACACCCAGAAGATCAAGGAAGCCTATGCCGAAAACATCGGCCACGAAGGTCTGGGCAAGCTCGCCATCATGGGCGCGCTGACCTTGTACCTCGACTTCATCAACCTGTTCCTGATGCTGCTGCGCCTGTTCGGCAATCGCGAATAGGAGCGGCGGCGGGGTCAGTGCCGCAGGTGCAATGAGCCAATACAAAAGGCCGCGGATCGATTTCCGCGGCCTTTTTGCTTGCCTGCCGACGGGCGAAGCTAGCGCACCACGTGGAGCTGCGGATCGAGTATGCGCAACACGCTTGAAAGCTCATGGCCGCGCTTGAGGACGCGCCCGTCGCTTCCCATCACCATGTACTGGCCCTGACGTCGGGCGAGCTTGGGGTTCTTCTCGACAACGAACAGCGGTCGCTCCGAGGTGCGTTGATAGATCGAGAACATGGCCCGTTCGCGCCCGAAATCGAGCGCATAATCGCGCCACTCGCCGGCGGCGACCTTGCGCCCATAGACGTTGAGGATCAACGCAAGTTCCTTGCGGTCGAAACTGACGACAGGAACAGGCCGGCTTGGGGAGCGGGTGGGTGAAAAGGGGAAAACATCGCCCTTGTTGCTCTCGAAGCGCTCGCTCAAACCGGGCTCCCTCCATGCGGATGTGACAATCACTTGACGATGATTGCCGCGTTCGGGCGCGCTGGCAAGAGTCAACTGCACGATCGCTTGGCGCAAACTTTCCTCCAATTGACCGGATTTAGGCCACAATCGGACCCCGCTTGCGCCATTTTACGCCGCTAGGATGTAATCATTGCCTCCAGTAGCCGGCCGCTGGGTCCACCGAGCCCCCAAACCATGGATCCAGCTGGCCGGCGCCCCTCCCGGCCTTGCCTCCGGGAAATCCTGGCGCTTTTTGGGAGGCTTCGCGTCCTCCAAATCAATGCCTCCGCTCCCCGGTCTTAAACAGATTCGGGGAGTTTTCTTTGTGCACTGTCAGCGCGTAAACAGCGCGGCGCCGAGGATGCGTCCGGGCAAAGCACCATCCTTTTCCTGAACAATGACAGCTGCAGCATCCGAATTGGATCCCAGAACCTCTTCGAGTGGGATGGTGATCTCGGCGCCCTGTTCGGGATCCCACATTCCAATGGCCTGACGGGCCGTGACAATATGGGTATAGGGTAGCGCCTGCCCCGAGTTTTCACCGCGCTCTATCGTCACTTCGGCCCGGGCGCGATAAGGCACGACCCAGACGACGGCGGGAGACAAGGTGTCATCTGCCGGGGCGCTGAACACCACCGAATCCGATCCATTGATCTCCAGGGTGACGGGCAGCAACGACCTCGCCCGCTCAATCGCAAGCTCGGCTTCCGCCGCATCCGAACCGACAACAGCGCTCTGGCCGTTGATGACCATCTGAGGCGTATAAATCCGGTTTTTGCCCCAGCTCTGAGCGTAACCCTTCTGCAACTCGGTATTGGCCGGCAGGGCGAAAGTGTCTTCCCAGCCGATATAGTCCCAATAATCAATATGATAGGCGAGAGCGATGACGTCTTCACGCTCTCCCAGCCGGGCCAGAAGCCGGTCTGCGTCGGGGCAACGTGAGCACCCTTGGCTGGTAAACAGTTCGACCACCGCATCCGCACCGCCCCGAATCTCGATAGCGCCCGCCGGCAGAGCGACAAGACAGAGGATAAGGGCGAGACGGAGCCGAAGCGAAAGGATGTTCATGGGCGTGTTTTGTACGCGCTCAACCCTGCCCCCGCCAGTCAATTGATGGTGAAAGTTTCAACGCCGTAGGCTCGGCCCATGTCCTCGATCTCCTCGATCGCCGTGGCAAAAGCCGTCCAGTCATCGGCCTGGGCAATCGGAGCCCAAACGGCCTCGACCTCCTCGATCAGCATCGTGCGGGGTCTGGGGCGTTTGAAATAGGGGTGAGAAAGATTGGCATCGGGCGCGAGATCGTAGCCCGCGAGCAGGTCGCGAACCGCCAGAAACGTCTCGCTGCCATAGAGCGCTGCCTGCGGACCGGACAATGCTCTGCCCTCCGAAGCCAGTCCGCCCCGCCAATCAAAGAACACCTGCTCATAGGCCGGGCGTTCCGCTGCCATAAAGGCAAAAAACGCCGACACCAGTTCACCATCGGGCGTCTGTCCGCGAGGCAGCAGTCCCAATCTGCCGATGCTGACCTTTGCAAGTTGGGACTGAAATTCGGGCCAGAAGCGGTTGAGTTCGGGTTCGAGCTTTTCAACGCTGGAAATCGGCACAAGGCATTCGGCCAGGCGCGTAAGATTCCAGGCCATCGCGTCCGGTTGCCGACCGAAGGCATAAAGGCCGGTCTCGTCGAAATAGGCCGCCGTAAAGCGTGGATCATAGGCTGGAAGGAAGCGCCACGGGCCGTAATCGAAGCTCTCGCCGGTGATATTGGTGTTGTCGGTATTGAGCACTCCATGAACAAAGCCTGCCCCGATCCATTGCGCGGTAACCCGTGCAACAGCCCCAGCAACCGCGCCCATGAAGGCCGGAACCCGTGCATCGGCGGCAAGATCGGAAAGCTCGGGGTAATGGTGGGCGATGGAGTGTTCAACCAGTTCGCTCATTCGCGCGTGATCGCCAAGATAATCGAGGCGCTGAAATGAGCCGACACGGATATGGGAATGGGAAAGCCGAACCAGAACCGATGAGCGGGTCGGTGAGGGCTCATCACCGCGATAGAGTGCTTCACCGGTTTCGATCAGCGAAAAGCTTTTGGAGGTTTCAACGCCGAGCGCCTCGAGCATGGTGGTGGCCAGAACCTCCCGCACGCCGCCCTTGAGCGTAAGCCGCCCGTCGCCACCGCGCGACCAGGGCGTCGTCCCCGACCCCTTGGTCCCAAAATCGCGCAGCCTGCCGTCAGCCAGATCATAGCCCTGGGCAAACAAGAACCCGCGTCCATCGCCGATATCGGAGTTGTAGCTCTGGAACTGGTGGCCGTGATAGCGCAGGGCCAGCGGGGTCTCAAAGCTCCCCGGCAACGGAGCAAAACGGCCGAAATGCTTAACCCATTGCGCATCGGTAAGCCCGGCAAGCCCCATGCGCCCGGCCCAACGCTGGTTACGATAACGCAAAACCGCTTGCGGAAAATCGGCCGGTTGGACGGGATCGAAGAAGGCTTCTCCCAATCGGGCGTGTACCTTGGCGCCTGAAAAGCGCGCGCTGGCGTCGAAATCGTTCATATCAGTCCAACGCCCGCCCTTCGCCTGAGGTTCACTCCCCGACTAGATGGTTTCGAAATGCGCGTAAACCTCGCGCGAAATGTCTTCGAGCGAGCCGCGATCGAGAAACCCCGAAATCGCATAGGCCAAAGGTCCGTCGATCCAGCGGAAGGTATTGACCCCTGAATCCGCGGAAAACTGAAATGCCGTATCGCGCGCCCCGGAATTGCGGGCCAACAGGATCGTGGCCCGGTCGCCCTGGGCGTTTTCATACATCAGCATGGCACCCGGCTTTCCCCCGATCGGCAACAGCCGCCCGCCGACAAGCTCGAACCCCAGATCGGCAAGGCTGGGCGCGGTGAAGGGCTTTTCAATGCGGTTGCCCAGCCAGTTGACCAGATGGTCGCGTTCGGACGCATCCACTTCGACCGGATGGCGCACTTCGCGGACATAGGTCAAAAAAACATCCCTCGCCGCCATTTCGAGCCAGGCCGATTCCATTTCGGCCAACTGGGTTTGTGGCGGCTGCATCCAGAGACCTCGGGCCAGATAGCCCGTGCCGCCACCCAGCCCGAACGCGACAACCAGCGCCGCGGCCAGTGCCGGCCAGCCGCCAAAACGCGCCACGGGCCGACGGGCGGAATGGGGGAGGTCGGACATGTCTCCATACCCATAGACCGAAAGAAGCTCGGATAGCGCAGCATCATTGGTGCGCCAGTTTTCCACCTCGTCCGCAAGCTCACTGTTGGCGTCCAGATAAGCCCGAACCTGCGCCCTGCGCTCCGCATCGAGCCTGTCATCGACAAAGGCCTGCAGTTCATCTTCCGAGACTGGTTTGCCGGTTTCACTGGTCATGGGCGTGCGACATCATCGGTTTGAAAGAGAGGTTATGGATTTGTGGGCCAACAGTTCGCTCAATTGCCGGCGGGCCCGCGACAGCCGCGACATCACCGTGCCGATCGGCAGATCGAGAATCTGGGCGACTTCGGCGTAGGCACATCCTTCGATGGCGACAAGCAGCAGAACCGCGCGCGCCTCCGGGCTGAGCGTATCGAGCGCGCGCATCAACGTATTGTGCAGCAATGGGTCGGGCGGCGGCGCATCGTCGGACACGGCCAGCCCGTCATCGATCGGCTGCAGCAGCGGCTGGCGCGCTCTTGTCCTGAGCCGGTTGCGGTTGAGATTGGTCATGATGGCGTAAAGCCAGCTTCGGCCATTCTCGCCCCGCCATTGCTTGCTGTGCTCGACAGCGCGCAACAGTGTGCCCTGAAGGAGGTCTTCAGCCTCTTCCCGATTGCCCGCAAGCCCGTGGGCGTAGCGCCGGAGCGCCGGTAAATGTGTCAAAAGCGCTTCACGCATCCGCTGGTCCCGGCGCGGCCACCAATGGGCCGCGCCGAGTATCCTAGCATCAGGGACGCGCCACGTCCCAATTGCCGCCAACGCCATCACCTGAGGTCATGCCCGGCTCGGTATCGTTGATCCAGTAGTAGAGCGGCCAACCATCCTTGGCCCACATCATCGTGCCGTCGGTACGCTCAACGATCGAATAGGGTTCTTCGGCCATGGCACCTTCCTCGGCGAAAAAGGGCGGCCAGTTGACGGCGCATTGATCATAGCAGTTGGAAACGCCCTCGGCGTCGTTGCGGAAGGTGTAGAGCACCATTCCGTCAGCATCGGCGATCACTTCACCGATGTCGGTTTCGAGCGTCTGAACGTCCGGAGCGGCAAAGGCCGCGCCGGCTGAAAGAACAAGAGCGGCTGCGCCGGTGGCCATTAAAGCAAAAATACGGAAAGTCATTACGATGTCTCCCTTGGTGCATGACAGGGCGTATGCGCCCAGCGCACGCCCTCACATCCATTAGACACCGGTGCCGCCCGATTTATTCCCGGCGCGCACAAAAAAGCCCGGCCAAAAGACCGGGCTTTCAAAAACTGATGCAGAACAAGGAGGCTTATTCGCCCTTGTTCTCCTCGGCGGGTGCTTCGGCAGCGACTGCGGCCTCTGCTGCAGCAGCCTCTTCGGCAGCCTTTTTCTCGGCAGCTTCCTTTGCCGCCAGTTCAGCGGCCAGGGCCTCTGCGGCAGCGACCTTTTCGGCTTCGCGCGCCGCGCGGGCCTCGACGGCAACCTGACGCTCGTCAGCCTCGATCTTCTTGGTGCGGGCATTGGTCGATTCAAAGATACGCGCCGACTTGCCGCGACGATCGCGCAGGTAATAGAGCTTGGCGCGCCGCACCTTGCCGCGCTTGAGCACTTCGATGCGATCGATCATCGGCGAGTGGACCGGGAACACGCGTTCCACGCCTTCGCCATAGGAAATCTTGCGGACCGTGAAGCTCTCCATCAGCCCACCACCGGTGCGGGCAATCACAACGCCTTCATAGGCCTGAAGGCGTTCTTTTTCGCCTTCGCGGATCTTGACCCAGACCTTGACGGTATCGCCGTGAGAGAATTCGGGGATGGCACGTTTTGCAACGAGCGCATCGAGCTGCTCTTTTTCGAGCTGCTGAATGATGTTCATTTCGTTTTCCGTTCTATCTTTTCAAAGGAGCCCTTTTGGGCCCGGTCTTGTTTGGACGGCGGGATGTGCGCATCCCATAGTCGAGCGCGCTATACACGCCATGCGCCCCGGAGTCTAGGGCTTTTGGGTATAGCGAGCCCACAGATCGGGACGTGTTTGCCGGGTCAGGGCTTCCGATTGTTCCCGGCGCCATCTTTCGATCCGGCCATGATCGCCGGAGGTCAGGATTTCGGGGATCTCGCGCCCCTCGAAAATCTGGGGCCTGGTGTACTGCGGATATTCGAGCAGGCCGTTTTCAAAGCTCTCGTCGGCATGGCTTTCCGCCGCGCCAAGAACCCCCGGCAAGAGCCGCACCACAGCCTCGAGCAGCACCATGGCGGCCACCTCTCCGCCGGCCAGTACATAATCGCCGATCGAGACTTCTTCGAGATTGCGCGCCTCGATGACCCGCTGGTCGATCCCCTCGAAACGCCCGCAAACGATCACCGCACCGGGTCCCTCGGCGAGGGCGCGAACCCGCGCCTGGGTCAGCGGCTTGCCACGCGGGCTCATCAGAATTTTCGGGCGTCGATCGTCTGCCGGTGCAACATCGTCGAGCGCTGCAGCAAGAATGTCGGGCCGCAGCACCATGCCCGCGCCACCGCCCGAGGGCGTATCGTCAACCGTGCGATGCTTGTCGCTGGCATAATCGCGCAGAAAATGCGCTTCGAGCGACCATGCGCCCTTTTCCATGCCGCGACCGATGACCGAGGCGCCAAGCGGACCGGGAAAGAGATCGGGAAAAAGCGTTATGACCGAAGCACGAAAGCTCATCGGCTTTCGCCCGGATCGACATCTTCAGGATCGCGCGGCGTATCCTCGAGCCAGCCTTCGGGGGGTACAGCCACGATATAACCATCGGCGATGTGGAGCTCGGGAACGACCGCCTTGGTGAACGGCAGATAGACCGATTTGCGGTTCTCAGCGAGCTTGATGTCCAACAGATCGTCAGAGCCGAAATTTTCGATGGCCGAGATCGTGCCCAGCACGGCGCCATCGGTAAGCCGGACCTCGAGTCCGATCAGATCGGCGTAGTAGAATTCGTCTTCGTCCGGCTCTTCGAGCCGATCGCGGCTGACATAGAGCGAAACGCCATTGAGCTTTTCGGCATCGTTGCGGTCGGAGACGCCCTTGAGCGTCGCGATAACGACATTTTTGGCCAGCCTTGCCTTGGCAATCGAGATCGACAGCCCCTGGCGGTCGGTTTCGAGCGGATCGTAGTCGGCAATGGCCAGAGGGTCTTCGGTGAACGCGGTGATGCGCACCTCGCCCTTGATCCCATGGGCCGCGCCGATGCGGCCCATGAGAATGCGGTCTTCAGGCATTTTGCGCCCGGTCACCGATCTTACTCGGCGGTCGCTTCTTCAGCGGCAGGAGCCTCTTCGGCAGGGGCTGCTTCTTCAGCCGGAGCGGCAGCAGCTTCCTTGGCGGCTTCTTCAGCGGCCTTCTTTTCCTCAAGGCGTTCCAGCGCCTTGGCGCCCGGCTTTGCCTTGTTGGGGTTGTTCTTGGCGGTGCGCTTGAGAAGACCGGCGGCATCAAGGAAGCGCTCGACACGATCGGTCGGCTGGGCGCCGCTCTGCAGCCAGTAGGTGGCGCGTTCGATATCGAGCACGACGCGCTTTTCGTCGCCCTTTTCGAGCATGGGGTTGTACGAACCGATACGCTCGATAACGCGGCCGTCACGCGGCGCGCGCACATCGGCAACAACGACGTGGTAGTAAGGGCGCTTCTTGGAGCCGGCGCGAGCCAGGCGGATCTTGGTAGCCATAGTGTCTTTGTCTTTCTGCTTGGATAGAATTTAAGTCGGTCTACTTCTTTTTGCCCGGCAATCCGGGCAATCCCGGAAGTCCCGGGAATTTCGAGCCGCCAAGTCCGGGAAGGCCGGGCACTCCGCCCCCACCCTGCTTGACGAGCTTGGAAAAATCGTCGGGCAGCTTGGAGGAATCGCCCCCCATCTGCTTTGTCATCTGTTCGATCTGGGCCGGGTCCATGTCGGGCATTCCGCCCATCATCTGCTTGCCCATGCCGCCGAACATGCCCGCCAGTCCACCGGGCCCGCCGCGCGACACCTTTTTCATCATGTCCGCCATCTGGCGATGCATCTTGATGAGCTTGTTGATCTCGGAAACCTCGACGCCCGAACCCGCCGCAATGCGCTTGCGGCGCGAGGCGTTGAGCAGGTCGGGTTTTTCGCGCTCTTTCTTGGTCATCGACTGGATGATGGCGACCTGACGGTCAAAGACCTTGTCGTCGGTGCGGCCATTGGGCAGGTTCTTGGCCATCTGGCCCATGCCCGGCATCATCTTCATGAGCGAGGCCATGCCGCCCATCTTTTTCATCTGCAAAAGCTGGCCCATGAGGTCGTCGAGATCGAACTGACCCTTCTTGAGCTTCTTGGCCATTTTCTGGGCGTCTTCGGCGGTGACGTTCGCCGCGGCCTTTTCGACCAGCGAGACGATATCGCCCATGCCCAGAATGCGGTCTGCGATACGGCTGGGATGGAAGTCTTCCAGCGCATCCATCTTTTCGCCCACACCGATCAGCTTGATCGGCTTGCCGGTGGCAGCCCGCATGGAAAGAGCCGCACCACCGCGCCCGTCACCATCCACACGCGTGAGAACGATACCGGTGATATCGACCCGAGCATCAAACGATCGCGCCAGGTTGACGGCGTCCTGACCGGTCAGGCTGTCTGCCACCAGAAGGATTTCATGCGGATTGGAGACGCGCTTGATCTCGGCGGTCTCTTCCATCAGCTCTTCGTCGATATGGGTGCGGCCCGCCGTATCGAGCATCACCACGTCGTAGCCACCCGTCCTGGCGCTTGAAATCGCGCGCTTGGCGATCTCGACCGCCGACTGGTTGGGGACGATCTCGAGCACATCGACGCCGATCTGGCCGCCAAGCGTCTTGAGCTGCTCCATGGCGGCCGGCCGGCGCGTATCGAGCGAGGCCATCAGGACACGCTTGTTCTGCTTGTCCTTTAACCGCTTGGCGATCTTGCCGGTTGTGGTGGTCTTGCCCGAGCCCTGCAGACCGACCATAAGGATCGGCACCGGCGACGGAGCATTGAGCGAAATGGGCGAGGCTTCCTCGCCCAGAACCGCCACCAGTTCGTCATGGACGATCTTGATGACCTGCTGGCCGGGTTTGACCGAACGGGTGACCTCAGCGCCAACGGCGCGCGTGCCGACCTGCTCGGTAAAAGCGCGCACCACTTCGAGCGAAACGTCGGCCTCGATCAGCGCGCGGCGAACCTCGCGCAGCGCGGCTTGCACATCGGCTTCGCTCAGCGCACCTCTTCCGGTGATCCCGGAAAAGATCTTGCCCAGGCGGTCTGACAGGCTTTCAAACATAGTTCGCTCATTTCGTTCGTGTCAGGATAGATGCGAATATGGGTCCCAAGCGGCCAAATGCAAAACCCACCCGCGGGCGCAACGCGCTGGCGGATGTTGACCGGAAACCTCTCGGGTTGCCTAGTGACTCGCAAATCCATCGTTTCTGACAGAAGGTCGAGGCGGCTTATAAGCAGGCAGGGGAGCGGAGTCAATTGCAGCACGATTGGGTGCAAAGGTGGAAATCGCAAGACTTTTGCGCCATATAAGCCACAGATGCCCCTTGGTTGAGCCCAGAAACCCGAAAATGACCGCGCCACTGCCCTACCTCAAGATGAATGGCCTTGGAAACGACTTCGTCGTTCTGGACGCGCGTGCGCGGGAAATTGCGCTGTCGCGCCAGCAGATCGTCGCCATTTCGGACCGGAAAACCGGCATCGGGTGTGATCAACTGATCGTCATGGAGCCCGACGCGATCGAGGGCGTCGATGTGTTCATGCGCATTTACAATGCCGAAGGCGGAGAGGTCGATGCTTGCGGCAATGCAACACGCTGCATCGCAGCACTGCTCGCCGACGAAACCGGCAGGAACCTCGTAACCATCCGCACCAATGCCGGCATGTTGATCACTCGGATCAACGGCGATCTGGTGACGGCCGATATGGGGGCCCCGCACTTTGAGTGGGATCAGATTCCTTTGGCCGAGCCTTTTGCCGATACAAACGGCATCGAATTGCAGATCGGTCCTATCGACAAGCCGCTCCTGCACACCCCTTCAGTGGTCAATGTCGGCAATCCGCATGCCATCTTCTGGGTCGATGATCTCGACGCCCACGATCTGGCCAAGTTCGGCCCGCTGCTCGAAAATCACCCCATTTTTCCCGAGCGCGCCAACATCACGCTGGCCCAGGTGCTCGCTGATGATCGCATCAGGGTCAAGGTCTGGGAGCGTGGCGCAGGACTGACGCTGGCCTGCGGCACCGCCGCCTGTGCCACTGCCGTGGCTGCGGCCCGCAAGAGGCTGACCGGGCGCCAGGTGACGGTCGAGCTTCCCGGCGGCCCACTCGATATTGAATGGCGGGTTTCCGACGATCACATCCTGATGACCGGCCCCTGGACACTGGACGGCCAAGGCATCATCCCGCCTGCCCTTTTGGGTGAGGATGCCGCATGAGCATAGAGACCATAACCTTCGGGTGCCGGCTCAACGCCTATGAATCCGAGGTGATGAAGGCCGAGGCGCAAAAATCCGGCCTGGAGAACGCAATCATCATCAACACCTGCGCGGTGACCGCCGAGGCTGTGCGCCAGGCCAAGCAGACGATCCGCAAGGCGCGGCGCGAGAACGCCGACGCCAGGATCATCGTCACCGGCTGCGCGGCGCAGACCCAGGCACGCGATTTCGGCGACATGGCCGAAGTCGATCTGGTGATCGGCAACAACGACAAGCTCAAGTCTGAAAGCTATCGGCCCATCGCGTTCGGCGTGCCGCTCAACGACAAGGTCCAGGTCAACGACATCATGAGCGTGACCGAAACCGCCGGCCACCTGATCGACGGGCTCGACGGGCGGGCCCGTGCTTTCGTTCAGGTCCAGAACGGCTGCGACCACCGTTGCACCTTCTGCATCATCCCTTTTGGACGCGGCCCATCACGCTCGGTACCCATGGGGGTCGTGGTCGACCAGATCAAACGCCTTGTGGACAATGGCTACGCCGAAGTGGTCCTGACCGGGGTCGACATCACCTCCTATGGCGGCGATCTGCCCGGCTCGCCAACACTGGGCAAGCTCACCCAATCGATCCTGAGGCATGTTCCGTCCCTGCCGCGCCTGCGGATTTCCTCGATCGATTCCATCGAAGCCGACCCCGCGCTCTATGACGCCGTAACAGATCCGCGCCTGATGCCGCACCTGCATCTCTCGCTGCAATCGGGCGACGATATGATCCTAAAGCGCATGAAACGCCGCCACAGCCGCTCCGATGCACTTGGGATCGTGGAAAAGCTGCGTGGCTTGCGGCCTGACATGGTGTTCGGCGCCGATATCATCGTGGGGTTTCCAACCGAAACCGAAGCGATGTTTGAAAATACGCTGCGCTTCGTGACCGAGGCGGGCCTGACCTATCTGCACGTCTTCCCCTTTTCCCCGCGCGAAGGCACGCCGGCAGCAAGGATGCCGCAGATTTCACGCCGCGTCGGAAAGGAGCGCGCGGCACGGCTGCGTGCACTGGGCGAAACCCAGTTTGCCACCCTCTGCAAGTCGCGCATCGGTCATAGCGAAAACGTCCTCGTCGAGCGCGAAGGGATTGGGCGGACGGAACAGTTCGTGCCTGTAAAGCTTTCCGCTGGTAAGCCCGGCGAGATCGTTTCCACCCTTATAAACGGCGCCGATGCGGCCGGGCTCATCGGAGAGCCCGAAAGGCAAGCAGCATGAGCACCAAGCTCCCGCCCCAGACCGCAAAAGACATGCTCGATCAGGATCGCGACAAGAACAGGTCCGAAACCGAACGCGTCTTGGACCGCAGCTCGCGACACAGCGACAAGCCGAGCGGCGAGCAAACCTCATCAAGCGAAGACAAACTCAAGCGCGCGGCCGAACAAAACGACCGGCGCAACAGGACTGACGGATAGGCATGGCCGAACCAAAAAAGCCCTCACTATGGGATCGTATGCTCGGCCGGACACCCGCGCCGACCGAGCCCGAACCGACGACATCCGCTTCTGAGGACGAGGATTCCCGCGACGCGGCACCACCCGAAATGCAGGCCGAATGGCTTGAACGGGGCCATCCCAATCCTCCCGAGCATGAGCCGCCCACGCCGGACGATGTGACCGACCCCCTTGAGCGGCCCGATGCCATTGAAGACAAAATTGCGTCCGACCCGGAAGAGCCCGCAGCAGGCGAACCCGAGCCGGCCGCCGCCCCCTTACCAGCTGAACCGGCAGAGCCGCGGAACTGGCTTCAGCGCTTGGGCGCCGGTCTCAAACGGTCTTCTGACAACCTCACCTCTTCGATCGGAGCAATCTTCACCAAGCGCAAGCTCGATGAAGCAACGCTGCAGGACCTCGAAGACACCTTGATCGCCGCCGATCTCGGCATAGATACGGCAATGGCGATCACCGACAAGCTGCGCGCCGACAAGTTCGACAAGGACGTCTCCCTCGAAGACGTGCGGGCCGTTCTCGCTGCCGAAGTCGAGGCGACGCTCGGCCCTGTGGCTGTGCCGCTGTCTATCGATGGCACAAGCAAGCCCTTCGTGATCCTCATGGTCGGGGTCAATGGCTCGGGCAAGACGACAACCATCGGCAAATTGACGGCCAAGCTCAAGGCCGAAGGCAAGTCGGTGCTGCTGGCCGCCGGCGATACGTTTCGCGCTGCCGCTGTCGAACAGCTCCAGGTCTGGGGCCAGCGCAACGACGCTGAAGTTATGACCCGCCCGACCGGCGCGGATGCCTCGGGTCTGGCGTTCGACGCCGTGGCAAAGGCCCAGGACACCGGGACCGATGTCGTCATCATCGATACCGCCGGGCGCCTGCAGAACCGTGTTGAGCTGATGGACGAGCTCGAAAAGATCATCAGGGTCATCAAAAAGCGCGATCCGGACGCGCCGCATGCCACGCTTTTGACACTCGATGCCACGACAGGCCAGAATGCCCTTAATCAGGTCGAAATCTTCGGGCAAAAAGCAGGTGTAACCGGTCTTGTGATGACCAAGCTCGATGGAACGGCGCGCGGAGGCATCCTGGTCGCCATCGCCAGGAAATTCGGACTGCCCATCCATTTTATCGGCGTCGGGGAAGCGATCGGCGACCTCGAGCCCTTCAGGGCCTCAGATTTCGCCCGCGCGATTGCGGGCAAGGAGTAAATTAATGGCTGAAAGCCAACCCAAATCCGCCGAAGCCGGCATCGAGGATCTCAAGCCTGCACTGACGAAGCTCTCGCTTGAGCTGGGCCCGCTTGTCGTGTTCTTTCTTGTCAATGCCCAGGGTGAGAACATCCTTGAGGCTTTCCCGGTGCTTCAGACCTGGTTCAGCCAGCCGATCATCTTTGCGACCGCCGTCTTCATGGTGGCCATGACGATCTCGCTGGCCCTGTCCAAGCTGATCCTCAAGACCATTCCTGTCATGCCGCTGGTCACCGGCGTCGTGGTTTTGGTGTTTGGGGGGATGACGCTCTATTTTCAGGATGCGTTGTTCATCAAGCTCAAGCCCACGATCACCAATGTGCTGTTTGGCTCGGTGCTGCTCGGCGGTCTGGCCTTCGGCCATTCCCTGCTCCGCTACGTATTTGGCGAGGTCTACAAGCTCCAGGACCGCGGCTGGTATCTGATGACCCTGCGCTGGGGCCTGTTCTTTTTCGTGCTCGCCGCGCTCAACGAAATCGTGTGGCGCAATTTTTCCGACGATTTCTGGGTGGCCTTCAAGGTCTGGGGCATCATGCCGCTGACCATGGTTTTCGCCATGAGCCAGCTGCCCCTGCTCAATAAATACGCCCCAAGTGAAGAGCCGGCGGCGAACCCTGTCAAGGCAGCCGCCGAAGGCGCTCAGACCGAGATGTAAATTCTAGATCAAATCCGCTTTTCTTCGAACCGCGGACTTGATCTAGCTGGTCGTTTCGTCGCGCGTCCGAACCGCAAAACCGTTTCCACTTTTGCTGGACGCGCTTCAGGCGGGCGTGCGCGCCGCTTCGATGGCCGGGAGGAGCACGTTCTCGTAGCTCTCCTGGTCGAGCGGACCGACATGCTTGAACCGGATGATGCCTTCATTGTCGACAACGAAGGTTTCCGGTACGCCATAAACGCCCCATTCAATGCCCACCCGGCGATCCCGATCCGCGCCGACCCGGTCATAGGGATTGCCCAGTTCGGCCAGAAAGGCTCGGGCGTTCTCAGCCGGATCGTCATAGTTGAGACCGTAGATCTTGACCGGCTCTTGAGCGAGTTCCATCAGGAACGGGTGCTCCGCACGGCATGGCACGCACCAGGACGCAAAGACATTGACGACCACCACGCCATTGCCGGTCAGATCAGCGCTGGCAAACCCTGGCTGGGCATGCCCATCGACAGATGCGAGAGCGAATTCGGGCACGGGTTTGTCGATGAGTGCGGACGGCACGAAACTCGTCGAACGCCCCATCTGTGAGGCAAAAACGCCAAGCAAAGCCGCAAGGACAATGAGCGGCAAGACCGCCAGCCCGATCCTGACCGAAGGTTTCATTGCGGTCTGCGCGCCTGCCGCGCCGCCTCGAGCATGGCCGCACGTGCTTTTGCAGAGCGCGCCGAATAAACGGTCCAGCCAATAAGCCCACCGACAACGATAATCGTTCCGGCATAGGCTGCAGTGATGAATTCCCAGTGCTGGCCGAGATCGATCATGCCTGCTCTCCCGCGCGAGTCTGAGCCAATTCCAGCGAGCGAATGCGGCGCCTGGTGATTTCGGTGCGCATGCGCACCAGATGCAGCGTTACAAACAGAAGCGAAAACGCGAGCGTCATCACGAGCAACGGCACGAGAATTGAACCATCGACAGTCGGCCCGTCGGTCCTGAAGACCGAAGCGGGCTGGTGCAAGGTCTGCCACCAATCGACCGAGAACTTGATGATCGGAATGTTGATGGCCCCCACCAGAGTCAGAACCGCAACGATCCGGGCTGCCTTGAGCTGATCGTCAAAGGCCCGCCACAGGGCGATGAGGCCGAGATAGATGAACAGAAGAACCAGCGTCGAGGTCATCCGCCCGTCCCACTCCCAGAACGTGCCCCAGGTGGGCCGGCCCCACATCGATCCTGTGAAAAGGGCCAGCGCAGTGAAGGCCGCACCGAGCGGAACCGCCGCCTTCTGGCTGACATCGGCCATGGGATGGCGCCAGACCAGCGTTCCGATGGCCGAACAGAACATCACCGCATAGCAGAATTGGCTGAGCCACGCGCTGGGCACATGCACATACATCATGCGCACCGTATCGCCCATCTGATAGTCCGCCGGGGATGCAAAGAACGAAAAATAGAGCCCCACCGCAAAGGTCAGTGCCGTAACGGCCGAGAGAGGCAGGACAAAATGGCGCGACCACCCCATGAACATCCCCGGATGGGCGATGCGGGTGAACCATCCCGGCTCGGCGGGTTTGGGTTGGGTTTGAACCATCTATTCCCCGGAAATCTTCAGCGCCAGCGCCGCGGCGAACGGTGCAAGCGTTACGCTTAAAAGGCTGAGTGCGCCGAGCAGCAGCAGCGCCTGCGACGATGCACCCAGCCGCGCTACATCAAACGCACCTGTACCGAAAATAAGCACTGGCAGGCTCAGCGGCAAGACAAGAACCGGTGCAACCAGCCCTCCGCGCTTGAGGCCAACTGTCACAGCCGCCCCGATGGCCCCGAACGCGGCCAGCGCCGGTGTGCCGAGCGCCAGAGATAGGACCGCCAGCCAGAACCCCTGGCCGTCCAGCCCGAGCATCAGCGCCAGAATGGGCATGGCAAGAATCAACGGCAGGCCGGTGAGAAGCCAGTGCGCCACAAGCTTGGCGGCGACAACCATTTCGAGCGGAATGATCGCGTGCCGGAAGACCGCCAGGCTTCCATCGTCGAAGTCGCCGCGAAACAGGCGCTCATTGGACAAAAGCTGCGCCAGAAGCGCCGCGACCCATATGATGGCCGGCGCCAGTTGGGCGAGAAGTGGCCGATCCGGCCCCACAGCGAACGGCATCAGGACGCCGACAATGACAAAGAACAGCACCAGAGTCAGAATGTCCCCACCCTGGCGCAAACCAAGACGGAGATCGCGAACAATGATTGCGGCCAATGGCTTCATTGCGCCAATCCGCCCAATTCGAGCGTCCTGGTGTTGCCCTCAACGGTGATGTCGAGGTGGGTGGCAATGACCGCAAGCCCGCCCTCTTGCAGGTGATCTGAAATCAAGGACCCCACCCAGGCCGATCCGGCGGTATCGAGCGCACTTGTCGGTTCGTCGAGCAGCCAGAGCGGACGGCGGACGGCAATCAGGCGTGCCAATGCAAGGCGCCGGATCTGCCCGGCTGAAAGCAGCCCGGCATCGATACTGCCCAATCTATCCAGCCCAGCCCGAAACAAGGCCGCTTCGACGTCTGCAGCCTTGTCATCGAGCAGATCGACCCAGAATTGAAGGTTCTCGGCGACGCTGAGCCCCGCTTTTATCGCAGGCGCGTGCGCGACATAATGCAAATGTCCGTATTTCGGCGCCTCGGGATCAGATCGCAGGTGCTCAATGCGTCCCGCGACGGGATCGAGTAGCCCAGCCAGGGCCATCAGCAAGGTGCTCTTGCCGGCCCCGTTGGGGCCCCGCAGCATCAGGGCCGTTCCCGCCTCGAGCGAAAAGCTCAACTCTGTCAGAATGGCCCGCCCGCCCCTGCTGAGCGACAGGGCGTTAACGCCAAGGCCAGTTTCCGGCATGCGGGAAAGCCCTTCATTGATCATGCCAAAGCTCTATTGAACCAAAGTCCGGGCTGGCAAGTGCAAATTGGATTCATTATAGAGAGGGCGAAAAAGGTGGGGGAGAACTTATGCTTTCCCGCTTCATGCCTCCGGACGAGCCGGTGGCCATTGCAGCGTTGCACTGTTTTCGACGCGAAATTGGCCGCTTGGCCCGGTCTCAATCGGGGGTACCCGCAACCCTATTGAGACAAGGCGGACCGCGTGACCGAGACATCCAATAGCTTTAAGACCAAAACGAACCTCACCGTTGGAAACAAGGCCTATACGATCTTTTCGCTCGCCGAGGCTGAAAAGAACGGACTGGATGGTATTTCCCGCCTGCCCCATTCCCTCAAGGTCGTTCTGGAAAACCTGCTGCGCTTCGAAGATGACCGCACCGTCAAGGCTGCCGACATCAAGGCCGTGAAGGCCTGGCTCGACGACCGTGGCCGCGCCGGACACGAAATCTCCTATCGCCCTGCCCGCGTTCTGATGCAGGACTTTACCGGTGTTCCCGCCGTTGTCGATCTGGCCGCCATGCGCGATGCCACCGCAAATCTCGGCGCCGACCCCCAGAAGATCAACCCGCTGGTCCCCGTCGACCTGGTCATCGATCACTCGGTAATGGTCGACTATTTCGGCACCCCTGGTGCGTTCGAGCAGAACGTCGAAAAGGAATATCAACGCAACGGCGAGCGCTATGAATTTTTGCGCTGGGGCCAGTCGGCGTTTGAAAACTTCCGCGTTGTGCCTCCCGGAACCGGCATCTGCCATCAGGTCAATCTCGAATATCTGGCCCAGACCGTCTGGACCAAACAGGAAAACGGCGAGGAAATCGCCTATCCCGACACGCTCGTGGGCACCGACAGCCACACCACCATGGTCAACGGTCTGGCCGTTCTGGGCTGGGGCGTTGGTGGCATCGAGGCTGAAGCCGCAATGCTGGGCCAGCCCATTTCCATGCTGATCCCGGAAGTCATCGGCTTTAAGTTCACCGGCAAACTGCCCGAAGGCACTACGGCGACCGACCTTGTGCTGCACGTTGTCGAAATGCTGCGCAAGAAGGGCGTTGTCGGCAAATTCGTCGAATTCTTCGGCGCCGGCCTTTCCAACCTCTCGCTCGAAGACAAGGCGACCATCGCCAACATGGCGCCCGAATACGGCGCGACCTGCGGCTTTTTCCCGATCGACAAGGAAACCATCAAATACCTCAACGATTCGGGCCGCGAGCCCGATCGGGTGGCGTTGGTGGAAGCCTATGCCAAGGAACAGGGCATGTTCCGGTCCGACAACGACGAAGATCCGGTCTTTACCGATACGCTCGAACTCGATCTTTCGACCGTCGTTCCCTCGCTTGCCGGCCCCAAGCGCCCTCAGGACCGCGTTGCACTGACCGATGCCTCGACTGCCTTCGTCAAGGCGCTCGAAGACATTACCGGCGGCCGCAAGGTGTCGCCCGAGCCGGAATCCAGGGGCGACTCGCGCTATATCGATGAGGGTGCCACCGGCGTCCATGATACCCCCGAGGATAGCGAAAACCATGGCTATGCCGTCAACGGTGCCGATTATCGGATTTCCGATGGCGACGTCGTGATTGCCGCAATTACCTCGTGTACCAACACGTCCAATCCTTCAGTGCTCATCGCCGCGGGCCTCGTGGCCCGCAAGGCGCGCGAAAAGGGATTGAAGCCCCAGCCCTGGGTCAAGACCTCGCTCGCTCCCGGCAGCCAGGTCGTTACCGAATACCTTGAAAAGTCGGGACTGCAGGAAGACCTCGACGCGATGGGCTTCAACACTGTCGGCTATGGCTGCACGACCTGCATCGGCAACTCGGGCCCGCTCGACGAAAACATCTCCAGGACCATCAACGACAATGATCTGGTTGCCGTTTCGGTCTTGTCAGGCAACCGTAACTTCGAAGGCCGCGTCAATCCGGACGTTCGCGCCAACTATCTGGCCTCGCCCCCGTTGGTCGTCGCCTATTCACTGCTGGGCAAGATGACCGCGGACATCACGACCCAGCCTCTCGGCACCGGGTCCGATGGACAGCCTGTCTATCTCAAGGATATCTGGCCCACTTCGACCGAAGTTGCCGAAGTTCTGCGCTCGGCAATTTCGGTGGACATGTTCAAGCGCCGCTACGGCGATGTGTTCAAGGGCGACAAGCGCTGGCAGGAAATCAAGGTCGACGGCGGCGAAACCTACAAGTGGAGCTCCTCATCCACCTATGTTCAGAACCCTCCCTATTTCGAGGGCATGACCATGGAACCCAAGCCGATCACCGATATCGAGAACGCTCGGGTCCTTTCGATCTTCCTTGATTCGATCACCACCGATCACATCTCCCCCGCCGGCTCGTTCAAGGCGGGCACGCCCGCGGGCAAGTACCTGATGGAGCGGCAGGTCAAGCCGATCGACTTCAACTCGTTCGGCGCGCGTCGCGGCAATCACGAAGTGATGATGCGCGGCACCTTCGCCAACATCCGCATCAAGAACCAGATGCTCGACGGAGTCGAAGGCGGCTTTACCAAGTCTCCCTCGGGCGAAGTGGTGCCGATCTATGATGCGGCCATGGAGTACAAGGCTCAGGGCACACCGCTGGTGATCTTTGCCGGCAAGGAATACGGCACGGGCTCGTCACGCGACTGGGCGGCCAAGGGCACGACCCTGCTTGGCGTTCGCGCCGTGATTGCCCAGAGCTTCGAGCGTATCCACCGCTCGAACCTGGTGGGTATGGGTGTTTTGCCGCTGGTCTTTGAGGACGGCACCTCCTGGCAGTCGCTCGGCATCACCGGCGACGAGACAGTCTCTATCCGGGGGCTGACCGAAATCGAGCCGCGCCAGACGCTCGAACTCGACATCACCTTTGCCGACGGCCGCAAGGAAATCGTGCCGGTTCTTCTGCGTATCGATACGCTGGACGAACTCGAGTACTACCGCCATGGCGGTATCCTGCAATATGTGCTGCGCAATCTGGTTGCCGCATAACAGGCATTAGGACGACAAAGAAAAAGGCGGCCAATGGCCGCCTTTTTTCCTGCCGAAATCTGACACTGACTAGAAGCCCAGCACCATCTTGAGCCCGATCGCACCGAGAAAGATCAGGATCATGCGGTCGAAGGCGCTTTGGCTCATCTTGCCCGCGAGCCATTGACCCACCGGCATGAACAGAAAGGTCGGGATCAGCGCAAACATACCCTGCATCAGCCATTCGGGTCTCAGGATGCCGGCCACCCACAGCGAGGGCGCCTGAAAGATCGCCAGAACCATAAACATCGCCGAAACCGCATAAACATGCGCATCGCGGCCGAACCGCATGGCGTGGATGAACGTCACCCCGATCGGCGCCGAAATCCCCGTCGCGCCATGCAGCAGTCCCGCACCCAGACCCGCCGGCATTGCCCAGCGCCTGGCTGCCTGGGGTCCCACGGTGAAATGCGGGTTCAACAGGCGCAGCGCCAGATAGCCGAGCAGCAGGATTCCCAGCGTCAACGCCAGACCGCGCTCGGGCGTCGACGTCAAAAACCACGTTCCGGCGATAACGCCAACCACGCAGAGCATGAGCATGGGCTGCAAAAAGCCCAACCCTGCTTCGCCACGCGCATGCCGAAAGCGATAGAGCTGGGACGCGTTGGAAACCAGAATTGGAATCAACAGCACGGCGATGGCGTGCTGCAGGCCGAAGGTTGCCGCGAGAAACGGAATGGCAATGAGCGGCATGCCCATCCCGGTCGCACCCTTCGAAATTGCTCCGGCGCCGACTGCGACGAAGATGATGGCAAGTGCAATAATGTCCATGGATGGGCAAAGACTGAGGATAGGGTGGGCAACGACACTTGCTAAACCAGTTGCCTGACCAAGACAATCAAACCTTTAGGCAGGTGCCCGATCCCTCGGCAGCGCCCACCTGATGCCACTAGGAATTGAAAAAATGAGCGAAAACGCACGCGAACCTGCCGGCACCGAATTCGTACTGCCCCCCAATCCCGTGCCGACGCTACCCGTTGAAGGCACAAGGGACGTTTTTCCGGTCAACCGGATATTCTGTATCGGCCGCAACTATGCCGCGCACGCCGTCGAGATGGGTCATGATCCCGACAAGGAACCACCCTTTTTCTTTTTCAAGCATGGTGACGCGGCAATTTCGGATGGCACCTTCCCCTATCCCTCCGAAACATCCGATGTGCACCACGAAGTGGAAATGATCGTCGCGCTAGCGAAAGGCGGAACCGACATCGCGGTCAAAGACGCTCTCTATCACGTCTTTGGCTATGGCGTAGGTCTCGACATGACCCGCCGGGACCTTCAGTCCGAAGCCAAAAAACTCGGCCGCCCCTGGGAGGCAGCCAAGAGCTTCGAGGCTTCCGCGCCCTGCGGACCGCTGGTCCCCGCCAGCCGCATCGGGCATCCCGATCAGGGCGCGATCACACTCGCGGTCAACGGGCAAACACGCCAGGAAGGCAATCTCAACCAGATGCTCTGGAAGGTGCCCGAGATGATCTCGATCCTGTCTCGCTTTTTTGCGCTGCGGCCCGGCGATATCATCATGAGCGGAACGCCGTCGGGCGTTGGCGCTGTATCTCGCGGCGATTCCATCGTCGCAAGCGTCCAGGGCGTAGGCGAAATCAGAGTGAAGGTCGTCTAGCAGGTGCCGGGCACACTGCCCGCTCCAGGACGAGCACTGACAAAGCCTGCAAACGAAAAAGGGCCCCTCGGCCCTTTGATGTCAAGCTCTCGCAGTTTGATATTTTACCAGCTATCGAAAGTCGGCAGCAGTCAACAGGTAAGTTGTGCGCCGGCTGTTGGCGTAAACTTCGCGTGCGACGTCCAGGATAGACGTACGCAACGCATCAAAGGCATTGAGCCAGCGTGATTCAGCAGTGCCCGACGCAATTGAACTGGTGTCCAGCTTGGCCAACGCATCGATGTCGACGAAGAATTGAACTTCAAACATGCCATCGTAACCCGTGAAACCGACAGCATTGCGCGACTTCTGAAAGTCTCGGCTCGGATTGGGAAAGCTCAATGACATGGCGAAACATCCGGCAACACCAGGGCTATTTCGGGTTGAGCGATACCGTTCAGGGGGACCCGATCGCGATCACCGAACGCAACGGCAAAGCGCGGATAGGCGGCAGAGCTGAATTGGCCAGCGCGCCTGGAAGAGATTGGGAAAGGAATGATTTTGCTCAATGTATGCATCGGCTTTATCCTTTTTCAGGGTCACGCTCTTGGCAACGGATAGGCTTCGTCCTTGTAGAGCGCGGTAATCTGATCGGCACCGAAACGCCGTTCCTCGGTTTCAAGGATGGCTCCAGCCAGAAGCTCGGGGGGCATTTCTTCCATGAGATAGCGCAGCGCCTTTGCCGTGCTCTCGAAGCGGCGGTAACGGATCGTGCGATACCGTGTTGAACGCTTGCCTGGATAAAGTTCAGCGCTGGCCTTATAGTCAAATCCGTCAGCTTTGGTTTTCATAATGGTGCTTTCTCCGGCGTCATGCGTCGCTGTCGGGCAGCGACCTTTTCTCGAGGCGCGCTGCTTTCTGGACGTCTCTCAGTTTGCGCTCGCGCGCCTGAAGGGCCTGGCGAATGGCCGCGAACTGCCCGTTCTTTTCGGTGATCGAGATCGACCGGAACCGGCTTTCGGCAGCCTCGAGAGGTGTCTTTGTCATAGGCTTTAGCCTTGAAGGCCGGGGCTGAAGCTCAGTCCCGGCGCGCCATAACTTTAGGAAAGCTGCAGATTCACTGCCGATGCCTTGCCGTCGCGACCGTTTTCCAGCTCGTAGCTGACGGCCTGGCCTTCGGCGAGACCCGAAAGACCGGCGCGCTCTACCGCCGAAATATGGACGAAGGCGTCCTTGCTGCCATCAGAAGGCGAAATGAAACCAAAGCCTTTGGTGGCATTGAAGAACTTGACGGTACCGTTGATCATGAAAGTATCTTTTCGTGTGGCCCGGTCCAGCGGACATGCGGGCATGTTTCCGGCCCGCAACACGCGGATCGGATCTAGAACGTTCGCAAAAAATCAGGAGATGGTCCTGTGCCGGTACGCCGGTGCAGGGAAAAGCCAATGATCGGCTGAAAACGTACTTCGATATATGGGTATGGCGAACCCGATAAACAAGGCCCATAATGTTCAGGCACCAAACACCCGACAATTGCGGCAAGCGCCGCAGGACCGCTACGCCAGCGGATCGGTCAACTCATGATAGTCTGGAAAAGCAAAAAGGGCCTTTCGGCCCTTTGATCTCAAGGCTCTCACGCCTTGGAATTTTTGGAGCGGGCGATGAGATTCGAACTCACGACCCTAACCTTGGCAAGGTTATGCTCTACCCCTGAGCTACGCCCGCACTCCAATCCCGGTCCGCCCCTTGGCGGCACCGCGATGGGCGCCTATATGCCCAACCGAAATGACAATTGCAACCCATATTTTCACGCTCAGCCACAACGCCCCCACCACGGCGGCAAACAGACAACAGCTTTGGGCTTTTGCACCGGCGCCCGGCTTGGTGTAAGGCTCGACCCAAACGTCGGCACCTAACCGAAGGGCCAGAAAAGGCAGCACCAGATGGACCTCAATCTCACCCCAAAGCAGGCGCCGGCTCAGGACGACCTGATCATCGAATCATCGACCGCGCGTTTTCAGGCCGATGTTCTCGAAGCCTCGATGCAGCGCCCTGTCCTCGTTGATTTCTGGGCACCGTGGTGCGGACCCTGCAAACAGTTGACGCCGGCATTGGAGAAGGTCGTCACCGGCCTTGGGGGAAAGGTCGCGCTGGTCAAGATCAATGTGGATGAAAACCAGGCTCTTGCAGGTCAGATGGGCGTGCAATCGATCCCTGCCGTCTTTGGCTTTATCGGTGGCCGTCCGGCGGATGGCTTCATGGGCGCCTTGCCGGAAAGCGAGATTGCCCGCTTTGCCCAAAAGCTCATCGACATGGCAGCCAAGGCCGGTGTGGGCGGCCCTTCTGAAGCCGAAAGCCAGATCGCAGCCGCCATGGAAGCGGCCCGGGCGGCGCTTGATGCGGAAGATTTCGAGCGCGCCTATCAGATCTTTGCCACCGTGCTCCGCCATGCCCCGGACAATCTGGACGCACTTGTCGGCGTTGCGACCGTGCAGTTCCGGACCGGCGATCGCGATGGGGCGCGCCAAACCCTCGCGATGCTGCCCGAGGATCAGAGCCACGCCGGCGCCAAAGCGCTTGAAACGGCAATTTCGCTCGAAGAGGGGGCCGAAAAGCTCGGCGATGCCACCCAACTCGAACAGGCGCTGACCACCAACCCGAACGATCATCAGGCCCGCTTCGATCTGGCGATGATTCGCAACGCCAAAGGCGACCGGCTTGCCGCCGTTCAGTCGCTGATCGCCATTATGGAGCGCGACCGCGAATGGCAGGATGACGGCGCCCGCAAAAAACTGCTCGAATTTTTCGAAGCGTGGGGTCCCAAGGACGCCGCATCGCTCAAGGGGCGTCGCATGTTGTCCTCGCTGCTGTTTCGATAAAGCGCGATCCGCAATAAGATAGGAACCTGACGATCAGGATTCATCAAAGAGAAACGGCTCCAGGACAGAGCCAGGAGAGGAAACGCCATGCGCCGCCCGGCTTCGATATCGGAACTTCCCGATATGCTCGCACTTTTTCCGCTGAGCCGTGCCCTTTTGCTGCCCGGTTCGCACCGGCCGCTCAATGTTTTCGAGCCGCGCTTCGTTGCCATGGTCGACGACGCACTGGCCGGAAACCGCATGATCGGCCTGATCCAGCCGCGCGACACCGCCGAGGAGGCACCGCGTGGCCAGGTGCCATTGGAAAAAGTGGGCTGCATCGGTCGCATCACTCATTTTGAAGAGCAGGCCGAAAGCCGCTACTTCATCATTCTCGAGGGCGTCTGCAGGTTTACGCCGATCGAAGAACTGACCACGGCGACGCCCTATCGCCAGGCGCGGATCGATACCACGGGTTTTGCCGCCGATTTCACCCCCGAACTCGGCGAAGATGCAGTCGATCGCCCGCGCCTGCTCACTGTGCTGCGGGCCCATGCGGAGTTTTCCGACATTGAGGTCGATTGGGACGAAATCGAAGATATGGCGACTGGCGAACTGGTCGATCTCGCCGCCATGCTCGGACCCTATGGCGGACCCGAAAAGCAGGCACTGCTTGAAGCCCGTACGCTCGTTGAGCGCGCTGAGACCCTGATGGCTCTCGCTGAAATCGAGATGGCAAGGGCCCGGTCGGGCGTCGTCCTGCAATGACGTCCCCGGACGCCCCGCCGCCGGACGACAATCCACGTTACAGACTTGATCCGCGCACCATCGAAATGCTCGTCTGCCCGGTCACAAAGACACGGCTGACCCTATCGGCGGACGGCTCCGAGCTGATCTCAATCGTCGCCCGCTACGCCTTTCCCATCCGCAAGGGCGTTCCCCTGCTGGTAATCGATGCGGCACGACGGATCGACGAGGACGAAGCTGAAGCTCTGCGCAACCGTCCTGCTTCAGATAACTAGGATCGCAATCTAAGGCGCGATACCCTTGAGCAGTTTGGCTCCGGACGCCCCAGCCGCCTGGGTGATGAACGCATCCTTGAGCGGGTCGATGCGATTGACGAGCGAAAGTCCGAAATCACGCACGGCCCTGACCGGTGCAACATCATTTGAAAACAACCGGTTGAGCCCGTCCGTCGCAAACGCCATCAAAGCCGTATCGGTACGCCGCCGGCGTTCATAGCGTTCAAGCACCGCCATCGAACCGAAATCTTCCCCCAGCCTTGCAGCGTCGACCAGGACCTCGGCAAGCACCGCAACATCACGCAGGCCCAGATTGAGCCCCTGCCCGGCAAGCGGATGGATCACATGAGCAGCATCGCCCACCAGCGCCAGACGGGGCGCGGCAAGCCGATGGGCGAGAACCAGGCTCAAGGGAAAACTCTGGACGGTTTCAACAATTTCCACTGACCCAAGAACCGATCCCATGGCCGCTTCTATCCGGTGCGCGAGATCCTCAGGCGCCATGGCAAGGAGGGCCTGCGCGGTCTCGGGCGTTTCGGTCCACACAAGCGAAGAGCGATTGCCCGAAAGGGGCAGCGAAGCAAAAGGACCAGCGGGCCGAAAATGCTCATAGGCCACGTCATGGTGCGGCTGGGCATGGCTGATGGTCGTCACCAGCCCCGACTGGCGATAGTCGTGGGAAAGGGTCCTGATCCCGACCAGTTCCCGCAGCATCGACTTGCCACCATCGGCCGCCACGACCAACCGTGCCGAAAGGGTCCGCCCGTCCTCAAGGACAACCTCGCCACCGGCTGCCCCCGTGGTGAAGGCTGAAACAGCGCCCGGCTCGATTATCGTCACCAGTTCCTGTGCCGCGGCGATGAGGCTGGCGGCACTGGCCGTATTGGGCACCATATGCGCAAAAGGTTCGCCCGGCCCCCGGTGACCGGAAAAGTCGAGAAACACCGGACGGCTTATGTCACCAGTTCCGGAATCGGTGATTTTCATTTCCGCAATGGGATTGGCCCCCTCGGCCATGCCGTCCCAGACCCCGATCGCCTCAAAAAGATGCCGCACCCCAGCGGCAATCGCCGAGGCCCGCGAATCTTTGGGGACGGCCAGCTTGCGCCGGTCGAGAAGACCCACCCTCATTCCGGGGGCAAATCGGGCCAACGCTATGCCCAGCGAAAGGCCAACGGGGCCACCGCCCACAATCAACACGTCAAAGCTATGCACCTCGCCAGTCTGCGCCATCATCAGGGCTCCGGATCGTTTCGCCCCAAACATGCGTCTGGGAAACGCATGAAGCAAGGAAAGTATTGCCGCAGCGGCTCAGCGCGTCCGTGCCCCTAAATTCACCAATCGTTAAAACACCGGCCAAAAGACGCCTATTTTTTAGGCATGTTGAATTGTGTCCAGAAATTGGCAGTTGCCCAATCTCTCAGTAAATTCCTTTAATATCAATCGGTTAAGCCCAGAAAAGGCAGTTTGGCACGGCTTTTGAGTCCTTATGTCGCGTGTCAGGTGCGGAATTCGGAAAGGAGCACCCATGAAACTGCTAATAGCCATCATAAAGCCATCGCGGCTCGAAGAGGTCCGTCAGGCCCTCAATTCGCTCGATGTGCACGGCATGACCGTAACAGAGGTCAAGGGGTACGGACGTCAGAAGGGTCACTCCGAGATCTACCGCGGTACTGAATACGCCGTTCACTTCCTCCCCAAGCTCAAGGTTGAGATCGCCGTGGACGCCGCTCAGATCGACGCGGTTGCCAGCGCCATCAAGGATGCCGCCCAGACGGGCCGTATCGGCGACGGCAAGATTTTCGTTCTCGATCTCGAACAGGCCATCCGCATCCGTACCGGGGAAACCGGAACGGAAGCTCTCTAAGTGCCTGGCGTCCAACTAGGAGAAGGACAATCATGAATTTCAAGACAAGCAAATTGCTGGGTGCGGCGGCGCTAGCCTCCCTGCTCATAGCACTGCCCGCGCTGGGGCAGGATGCCGGGGTGGCCGAGGAAGTGGTCGAAACCGTCTCTGAGGGTGTTTCTGCCGACGTTGTGTTTATTCTCAACTCGTTCCTGATGATTTTCGGCGGCGTGCTGGTGATGTGGATGGCCGCTGGCTTTGCCATGCTCGAAGCCGGCCTGGTGCGCACCAAGAACGTTTCGATGCAGCTTCTGAAGAACATTTCGCTCTTCTCGATCGCTGCCATCTTCTATTACCTCATCGGCTACAACCTGATGTATCCGCTCGGCAACTGGACCATCGGCTCCGATGATACCGGTGGCTATCTGGGCGCCTTCGGCATCGGCATCCTCGAAGCTGTCGGCATCACGGCCGATGACGCCGATGATTTCGGCTATGCTGCAACCAGCTCGGACTTCTTCTTCCAGGTCATGTTCTGCGCCACCACCGCCTCGATCGTTTCGGGCACGCTGGCTGAACGCATCAAGATCTTGCCGTTCCTGATCTTTACCGTCGTTCTGACGGGGCTGATCTACCCGATCCAGGCGTCCTGGAAGTGGGGCGGCGGTTTCCTCGATGCAATGGGCTTCCTGGATTTTGCCGGTTCGACAGTGGTTCACTCGGTTGGCGGCTGGGCCGCTCTCGCCGGTGCAATTCTGCTGGGCGCCCGTATCGGCAAGTACAATGCCGATGGCACCGTCAACGCGATGCCCGGTTCATCCATGCCGCTGGCCGCTCTTGGCACATTCATCCTCTGGATGGGCTGGTTCGGTTTCAACGGCGCATCCCAGCTGGCGATGGGCTCTGTCGGCGATGTGGCTGACGTCGGCCGGATCATGGCCAACACCAATGCCGGCGCCGCCGGCGGTGCTATTGCCGCTCTGATCCTCACGGCGATCATCTACAAGAAGGTCGACCTGACCTTCGTTCTCAACGGCGCTCTTGCCGGCCTGGTTTCGGTAACTGCCGAGCCCCTGACCCCAGGTCTGGGCACCGCCACGCTGATCGGTGCTGTCGGTGGCGTCATCGTGGTCTTCGCTGTTCCCCTGCTCGACAGGCTCAAGATCGACGACGTTGTCGGCGCCATTCCCGTCCACCTTCTGGCCGGCATCTGGGGCACCATCGCAGTGATCTTCAGCAATTCCGATGCAAATCTGGGCGTTCAGCTGCTCTCGATCGTCATCGTGGGTATCTTCACCTTCGTGGCCAGCTTCATCGTATGGCTGATCCTCAAGGCCACCATGGGCCTGCGGCCCTCTGAAGACGACGAAGCGCTTGGCCTCGACAAGGCCGAAGTCGGCGTCGAAGCCTATCCGGAATTCCGCTAATCGATCTCAAGGTCCGGGCATCAGCCCGGGCCTTTTTCTGCCGCTGAAGACGGCATGCAGCTCATATCCCTCTTGACCCACATCAAAGAGGCCTTCCCACTCGCAAACGATATGGGCTGCATCCCCTCTTCAGCTTCTCCCGACCCCCGACAGGGGTATTGGCCCCACCCTGCTCAGGTGGGGCTTTTTTGATGCCAAATTCCCGCCACACGCTAATCCAAGGTTAACCATGCACGACTAGGGTTGTCGGCAAATGGTACTGCGTAAACCGACCGGCCGCTCGATGACCCTGCATCCTTCACCGCATCTGGACGACAGCCACCGCTCAACTCCGGTGCTTTCGATCACCATTCCCGTGCGAATCATCGGCATCGCCGTCGCTCTGGTTTGTGCATTTGGCCTTGTGGCGCTGGCGTCCTGGTCGGTCGATGACCCCTCCTTTTCCTATGCCACCGACAAACCCGTCGAAAACTGGCTGGGCTTTCCCGGCGCCGCCATGGCCGATATCGGCTTTCAGCTTTTCGGCCTCGGGGCACCGCTGCTGCTTTTGCCGCCGCTATTGTGGTCGTGGTCGATGTTCCGTCGCATCGTGCCATCCTATCTCGGGCTGCGCCTGACGGGCTGGCTGCTGGGAACCACCCTGGCCACGGGCATGTTTGCCTGCTTTCCGTCCCCCGACAGCTGGCCCCTGCCGCTCGGCCTGGGCGGGTTCATCGGCACCGGGTTTACCAACCTGTTCACCACCCTTGCCGGCGACGCGCCGCAAGGTTGGGGCGCCATTCTTTATGCCGCCTTGCTCGGCGTTCCTGCTCTGGGGTTGGTTTGGCTATCCGCGCGGTCGCGGCCGGCATTCGAAAGCGATTTGCCGGTCCCGTCCAAAACCACCGCCCACCGCAAGAAAGCGTCCGAGCCTAAGCCCGAAATTGACGATAGCCCGGATTCGAGCGGGATCTTCGATGTGGCCATCGGCTTTGTCGCCCACACCTTTTATGGCGCGCGTGCCGCGGCAAAACGGATTTTCCGGCGCAAGCCGGCGAACGACCAGATGCCGGCCCGCAATTGGCAGAACACCGATTTCGAGCCTCAGCTCGACAGATCGATAGCCATCGATCATCACGAGGCCCACCCCGAGCCCCAATCCGCCCGCGATTGGGAGGACGACACCTACCAGGACTACGAGGACGATTATCCTGCGCAGCAGACCTCCTCTCGTCGCGAGGCGGACGACATTGCCCGCATGATCGTCGAGCAGCCCGGCCGGGCAAGGGTCACCGCGCCCGCGCCACGCCCTGCGCCGTCCCCGCGCCAGGTGCGCGAGGCCCAGGCGTCTTTTCTGCCCACCGACGGCTTCGAACTGCCGCCTCTGGAGCTCCTCGCCGCACCGAGTTCGACCCAGGTCTTGCCGGAACACAATCCCGAAGCGCTCGAAGCAAATGCCAAGCGCCTCGAAGGCGTGCTCGAAGATTTTGGCGTCAAGGGCGACATCATCAATGTTCGTCCAGGGCCCGTGGTTACGCTCTACGAGCTCGAGCCTGCTCCGGGCATCAAGTCGAGCCGCGTGATCTCGCTGGCCGACGACATTGCACGTTCCATGAGCGCCATTTCCGCCCGTGTGGCCGTCGTCCCCGGCCGCAACGCCATCGGCATTGAATTGCCCAACAAGACGCGCGAAACCGTCTTCCTGCGCGAACTTCTGGCCTCCAACGATTTCGACAAGGCCAAGGCCAAGCTGCCCATCTGCCTGGGCAAGACCATTGGCGGCGAACCGATCATCGTCGATCTGGCGCGTATGCCGCATCTGCTCATCGCCGGCACCACCGGCTCGGGCAAGTCGGTCGGGATCAACACCATGATCCTTTCCCTGCTCTACAAGATGAGCCCCGAGCAGTGCCGGCTCATCATGATCGACCCCAAGATGCTCGAGCTCTCCGTCTATGACGGCATCCCGCACCTTCTGACCCCGGTGGTCACCGACCCCGCCAAGGCGGTCGTTGCCCTCAAATGGGCCGTGCGCGAGATGGAAGATCGCTACAAGAAGATGAGCAAGATCGGTGTGCGCAACATCGATGGTTTCAACGCCCGCGTCGCCGAATCGGCGGCCAAGGGCGAAGTTTTAACGCGCACCGTTCAGACCGGCTTTGACCGGGAAACCGGCGAAGCGATCTTTGAGAGCGAGGAGTTTGACCTCGAACCCCTCCCCTTCATCGTGGTGATCGTCGACGAGATGGCCGACCTCATGATGGTCGCCGGCAAGGACATCGAAGGCACCATCCAGCGGCTCGCCCAGATGGCTCGCGCCGCCGGCATTCACATCATCATGGCCACCCAGCGCCCCTCAGTCGATGTCATCACCGGCACGATCAAGGCCAACTTCCCCACCCGGGTCTCGTTCCAGGTGACCTCCAAGATCGATTCGCGCACCATTTTGGGTGAACAGGGCGCCGAACAGCTGCTGGGCAATGGCGACATGCTGTATATGGCGGGCGGCGGTCGCATAAAGCGCCTTCATGGCGCGTTCGTCGCCGACAACGAGGTCGAGGACATCGTTGCTCACCTCAAGAGCCAGGGTACGCCCGAATATCTTGAATCGATCACCGCCGAAGATGAGGACGGCCAGGGCGGTTTTGATGACGACGGCGGGTTTGGCGGCTCGGGTGACGAGCTCTATGACAAGGCCGTCAATATCGTGCTGTCCGACAAGAAGGCTTCGACCTCTTATATCCAGCGCCGTCTTTCGGTTGGATACAACAAGGCCGCGACGCTGATCGAGCGCATGGAGCAGGAAGGCATCATCTCTCCCGCCAACCATGCGGGCAAACGCGAAGTTCTGATCGGCGACAACGCCGACGGCTATTAGAGTGTTTCCAGGATAAATGGGTGCCACTGGTCTGGTTGGGAACCTCTCCGACACACGATGAGTTTACCGCCGGGCCATCCGGGTTCGCGCTCTTGCCGCAATTGCGATTTACCTCGACAGTCCAAGGGGCAGCCTCTTTGTACTGAAACGGAGTCCTGGAAATGATTCGTCTTGCCGCCGCAATTTTGACAGCGGGCATTTGCGCGCTCGCACTGGCCATGCCGGTCAGTGCCCAGTCCCGCGTGCTGACCCCCGATGAAGAGTTTCTCCTCCAGGAGATTTCCGCCCACAACACCGAAATCCGCACCATGGCCGGTCGCTTTGTCCAGATCGACAGCCAGGGCGGGCGGATCGAGGGCACGTTCTGGCTCAAGCGCCCCGACATGGTCCGCTTTCGTTATGCTCCGCCGAGCCGCGAGGAAATCATTTCGCAGGGCCGCGGCTTTTACGTCATCGATCGCCAGGAGCGCACCCAATACGCCTACCCGCAGGACAATGTGCCGCTGCGCCAGTTTCTCGGGGATGAGGTCAGCCTGATCAACTCCAACCTCTCCGATGTCATCATGTCCGAGACCCATGTCTCGGTCATGATCGTTGACGAGAGCCCCATCGGCACCGTTCAGGTTTCGCTGATCTTTGACCGCGAAACTCTCGATCTCGTGCAGTGGAGTCTTATCGAACCCTCGGGCGTTGAGACGACCTTTTCGATCACCGAGACCGAAAAAGGCATCGAGATTCCCGATCAGTACTTCCGCATTGATCCCACCTACCGTTCGGTCAACGCCCAGAACTGATCCGGACACATGCGGCCAAGGGCTTTACCGCGCCTGGCCGGACCGTCATAAAGGCCCGGCCCGCTATTTTGACCTTTGAGCCCTTCATGCCTTCGCTTGCCACCTGGAACATCAATTCGGTGCGTTTGCGCCTGCCCATCGTTCTCGACTTTTTGTCCCAGTACAGCCCCGATGTCCTGTGCCTGCAGGAAATCAAGTGCATGAATGACCAGTTCCCGAGAACGGCGCTGGCCGATGCCGGCTATCCCCATCAGGCGGTGCACGGGCAAAAGGGCTACCACGGGGTGGCCATCGTTTCGAAACATCCGCTCGACGAGATCACGGCGCGCGGATTCTGCGACATACCCGATTGCCGCCACGTTTCCGCGCGGCTCGACTTCGGCAAGGGCCCCCTCACAGTTCATAATTTCTATGTCCCCGCAGGCGGCGATGAACCCAATCCCGAGATCAACCCCAAATTCCGCCACAAGCTCGATTTTCTTGCCGAAATGGAAGAATGGTTCGACGATCTTATTTTCGATGAGCGCCAGTTGATCTGCGGCGATTTCAATGTTGCGCCGCATGAAAACGACGTCTGGAGCCACAAACAGCTTTTAAGAGTCGTCTCCCACACTCCGGTCGAAACCGAAGCCCTCGATCGCCTGCTGTCCCGGCGCAACTGGGTCGATCTGGTGCGCCAGCACATTCCCATCGAGGAAAAGGTCTATTCCTGGTGGAGTTACAGGGCCAAGGATTGGGATGTCTCGGACCGTGGCCGCCGGCTTGACCACATCTGGGCGACACGAGACGTCGCAGCGCACACCAGAGCTGCCCATATCCTGCGCCCGGCCCGCGGCTGGTCGGAAAAGCCTTCAGACCACGTTCCGGTGATCGTGGAATTCGAATAATGCCGGCCCGCCTTCTCGAAAAGCGAAAGGCGCTCTATCTAGAAAACCGCTCACCGAGCTGGGCAATGGAGTCGAGATAGCGCGAAAGCTCGGCCCGCAGCGTTGCTGCGACGTCTTCGGCAAGCTCGGGATGGCTGCGCAGCAGTTTCATGAACGGCGCCCTTGGTACGAAAAGCAGCGTGCTCGTCCGCAACGCCTTGACCGAAGCGCCGCGCGGGCGCGTCAACATCAGTCCAAGCTCACCGACCAGCGCAACCGGCTCGATGCGAAATTGCCCACTGCCTTCGACCGGAGAGTGCGTCGACTCCAGAGCCCCCGAAACCAGCACATAGGCCCCATCGGCAGCATCGCCGGCGGCATACAGAGCATCGCCCGGGGCCAGCGAGATTTCCTCGCAAACAAACGCTAAAAGGCGCAGCTGTTCATCAGAAAAGCTGGAAAAAACGTCAAGCTCTGCGAGTGCGGCCACTGCCGCCGCTTCGTCCATACATGCCCCCGGTCGCGCGTTAAGGGCATATGATTGGCATAAATTACCGAGCTCGCAAAGACTTAGACGAAATTGGGTCGAGAGATATCAGGGAACCAGCCGGTATCCGCCTTCTTCTGTAACCAGGAGCCGCGCGTTTGACGGGTCGCGTTCGATCTTTTGCCGCAGGCGGTAGATGTGGGTCTCGAGCGTATGGGTGGTGACCCGATTGTTGTACCCCCACACTTCGGCGAGCAGAACGTCGCGCGAAATGGTCTTGGCCCCCTGCCGATAAAGAAACTTCAGGATCGAAGTTTCCTTGTCGGTCAGCCTGATTTTCGAGCCATCGCCATTTTCGAGCGTCTTGGCGGCCGGCTGGAAGCTATAGGGCCCGATTGTAAAGACCACATCCTCGCTCTGGTCGTGCTGGCGAAGGGCGGCCCGCATGCGCGCCAGAAGCACCGAAAAGCGGAAGGGCTTGGTGACATAATCGTTGGCGCCGCTCTCCAGCCCGCGGATTTCATCGGACTCGCTGTCCTGGCCCGTCAGCATGATGACGGGCGCCCGAAACCCGTCATTGCGCATGATCTTTAGCGCCTCGCGCCCATCCATGTCGGGCAGTCCGACATCGAGCAGCATAAGGTCGAAATGGCCGGACTTTGCCGTCTCGAGCGCAGCAGCCGCTGTTTCGGCTTCGGTGATATCGAACTCCCGATAAGGTTCGAGCTGCCCCACCAATGCGGCACGCAATTCGGCGTCATCATCGACAACCAGCAAACGGCGCTTATTCATCAGCAAAACTCCCGATTCTCATTGGCGAGGGTTACACACCTGCCTTCTCAAGGACATACGATTCAATTGAGGTCCGGTCGAACAATCGCCAATCACATGCGCGTTATCGGGCGCCGAAAAGAGCTGAACCCACTCGAACCTGTGTCGCTCCCATCACGATTGCCGTCTCGAAATCCGAACTCATGCCCATCGAAAGTTGCGATACACCCGCTTCCTTGGCCAAACGCGCCAGCTGGGCAAAATACGGACCCGGCGCTTCCCCGAGCGGCGGAATGCACATCAATCCAACGATATCGAGCCCATATTGATCCCTGCATCGGCCCACGAATTCAACAGTTTCCGATACCGCCACCCCGGCCTTTTGTTCCTCGCCGCCGATATTGACCTGCACAAAACACGGCAGCTTGCGGTCCTGCTTTTCCATCTCGCTTGCCAGAATTCTGGCCAGCTTGTCGCGATCCACACTCTCGATGACATCGAACAGCGCTACGGCGTCACCAGCCTTGTTGGTCTGCAGCGGCCCAATCAGATGGAGAACAATATTGGGATACGCCGCCTTTAAATCCGGCCATTTTCCCTGGGCCTCCTGAACTCGGTTTTCGCCAAAATGGCGCTGGCCGGCCTCTATGACCGGAATGATCGTGTCGGCGTCGAACGTCTTGGATACCGCCACCAGTTCGGCAGGGACGCTGCCTGCAATGCGATTGGCGGCGCGATCCATGCGGTTCCTGATGTCCGCGAGCCGCTGGGCAGCGGTTTCCGGGGCGTTTGGGCTCATGGGAATGGTTGACCTTCCGGCGCTTTTCTGGTGATGGTCGCCTACCCAATTTCTCATCTCTTCTCAAGTATAGGGCCGCGACCGGTACTTTCTATGGCAAACGCTTCCGAGCGCTACAATCCGCGCGAACAAGAACCCCACTGGCAAAAGGTCTGGGCGGAGAAGAAAACCTTCGAAACGTCCAACGACGATCCGCGTCAGCCCTATTACGTCCTCGAGATGTTCCCCTATCCCTCGGGCCGCATCCATGTGGGCCATGTGCGCAATTACACCATGGGCGATGTGGTGGCCCGGTTCCAGCGCGCCAAGGGCAAGAAGGTTTTGCACCCAATGGGCTGGGACGCCTTCGGGATGCCGGCCGAAAATGCGGCTATGGCCAACAAGGTTCACCCGCGCGACTGGACATATGAAAACATCGCTGCGATGCGCAAGCAACTGCAATCCATGGGCTTTTCGCTCGACTGGAGCAGGGAATTCGCGACCTGTGACGAGGAATATTATCATCGTCAGCAGATGTTGTTCATCGACATGCTCGAAGCGGGCCTGGTGACGCGCAAGTCCTCCAAGGTCAACTGGGATCCGGTCGATCATACGGTGCTGGCCAATGAGCAGGTGATTGACGGTCGCGGCTGGCGCTCGGGCGCCCTGGTCGAACAGCGCGAATTGACCCAGTGGTTCTTCAAGATTTCCGACTTCGCTGAAGATCTGCTGTCCGCGATCGACGGTTTGACCGACTGGCCCGAAAAAGTACGTCTGATGCAGCGAAACTGGATCGGCCGCTCCGAAGGGTTGCGGGTGTTGTTCGAGATCGCCGAAGGCGATGCCGATCAACCTAGCGTTGAAGTTTTTACCACCCGCCCCGACACCCTGTTCGGCGCCTCGTTCGTCGCGCTTTCGGCCGATCATCCAATCGCCGCCCATATCGCCAAGAACGACGCAGATCTCGCCGCGTTTATCGCCGAATGTCATCGCATGGGTACGTCGGCCGAAGCGATCGAAAAGGCCGATAAAAAGGGCTACCGGACCGCGATCACCGTCAAGCATCCGGTCATCGAAGGCGCCACTCTGCCCGTTTATGTCGCCAATTTCGTGTTGATGGACTACGGCACCGGTGCGATTTTTGGCTGTCCGGCCCACGATCAGCGCGATCTCGAATTCGCACGCAACTACGATCTGCCGGTTATCCCGGTCGTTCTGCCACCCGATGCCGACGCCGATGAATTTTCCATTGGCGCCGAAGCCTATACCGGACCGGGCGTAGCCTTCAATTCCGGCTTCCTCGATGGATTGGACGTCGATGCGGCCAAGGACGCCATTGCCCGCTTTCTTGAAACCAGAAAGGTTGAAGGCAAGCCCCAGGGTGTCCGCCAGGTCAATTACCGGCTGCGCGACTGGGGCATTTCCCGCCAGCGCTACTGGGGGTGCCCGATCCCGGTAATCCATTGCGACACATGCGGCATCGTGCCCGTGCCCAAGGATCAGCTGCCGGTACGTCTGCCGGCCGATGTGGAATTCGATACGCCCGGCAATCCGCTCGACAGGCACCCGACCTTCAAGCAGGTCGATTGTCCCTCATGCGGCTCAAAGGCGCGGCGTGAAACCGATACCATGGACACATTCGTTGATTCCTCATGGTATTTCGTGCGCTTTACAGCGCCGCGGGCTGAAAACCCGACCATTCCGGAAATGGCCAACGAATGGCTGCCGGTCGACCAGTATATCGGCGGCATCGAACACGCCATTCTGCACCTGCTCTATTCGCGCTTTTTCGCCCGCGCCATGAGCCGCACCGGGCACATGGACATCGATGAACCATTCAAGGGCCTGTTCACCCAGGGCATGGTGACCCACGAGACCTACAAGGACGCCCAGGGCAACTGGATGTCGCCGTCCGAGGTCGTGCTCGAAACATCCGATGGGCAGCGTGTGGCGACCTCATCGGTTACCGGCGAGCCGGTGACCATCGGATCGATCGAAAAAATGAGCAAATCCAAGCGCAACGTCATCGATCCCGACGATATGATTGCCGCCTATGGCGCCGATACCGTGCGCTGGTTTGTGCTCTCGGACTCTCCGCCCGAACGCGACGTCCAATGGACAGAGGCAGGTATCGAGGGCGCCTGGCGCTTTTCGCAGCGCGTCCACAAGCTGGTTGGGGAAGCGCGTGAATTGCTTTCGCTCGAACCCAGCACGATCGACCAGGAAGACCCACGCACGATCGACATTTTGAAAGCCGCCCACAAGGCAACGGCGCTGATCGAGGCCGATCTGACCGGTCTGAGATTTAACCGCGCCGTCGCCCAGATCTATGAACTGGCCAACGCCATTCAGAAATTTATCCCGGTCGTCAGCGAATCGCCCTCGCTTGCCAATATTTCGGCCCTGCGAATTGCCATTGAGCGTTTTGTGCAGTTCATCGCCCCGATGATGCCCCACCTGGCCGAGAGCTGCTGGGCAAACCTGGGTCATCAGACCATGGTTTGTGACACGCCCTGGCCCGAGGCAGATCCCGCATATCTTATTGACGATACTGTGGTTTTGGCCGTTCAGGTTAATGGAAAGCGGCGCGGCGAAATAGAGATGCCCAAGGACGCTCCCTCGACGCAGGCGGAAGCTGCGGCCTTGTCACTGGAAGCGGTTGCCCGCATTCTCGACGGCAATCCTCCACGTAAGGTGATCGTCGTGCCCAACAGGATCGTCAATGTCGTTTGCTAGAATCGTCCGCGCCACCTGTTTGGGCGTTGCATTGGCAGCGGCGGGGCTTTCCGCCGGCTGCACGTTAACGCCTGTTTATGGCGATGCGGCCATCTCCAGCCAAAGCGTCGCGCTGCGTTATGCGGAGCCCGAAACGCGCCTTGAGCAAGTGGTATATCAGACGCTTTCGGGCCGGTTTGGTCCGGCAACCGCCGACGCGCCGCAGTTTTCTGCTCAGGTTTCATCCAGTGCAACACGGATTGGACTTTCCGACGTACCGGGCCCAATTTCCGAATATCAGCTAACGATTACAATAACTTATCGTGTTGAGCAGAACGGCGTGCGAATGAGCGCCGGCACGCGATCAGCCACTGCCGGCTATCGCACAAACGGCCAGATCGTTGCCGACGATGCCGCGCGCGCCGCAGCCGAGGAGCAGGCAGCCAGGTCCGCAGCGGAAACCATTCGCCTGGCTCTGCTTGCCGATCTTGGGGTGCAATGACCGCTCTCAAGGGCCGTGACATTGAGAAATTCCTGTCGAGGCCCGACCTGACGTCCGGCCTTGTGCTGGTTTACGGCCCCGACACAGGGCTGGTCAGCGAAAATGCGGCGCGGCTCGTCAAGCAATTCGCCGGAGACCCACCCGATCCGGAGAGTCTTTCTCAATTGCATATGAGCGAGATCGACGCCGATCCGCAACGGCTGGGGATTCTGGCGCGCAGCCCATCATTGTTCGGCGGCCAGACGACAATCCGCATCCGGGCAGCGACAAATAAACTGGCCCCAACGCTGGTTGAGCTCTTGGACGAAGGCGCTCAAACAGTTTTCATCGTTGAAGGGGCTGACCTCAAGCCCACAGATGCCCTGCGCAAGCAGGCCGAGGCCCGCAAGGATGCCCGGGCGCTGCCATGCTACGCCGATACCGGCCAGACGATTGACACCCTGATCCGCGAGACATTTGCTCAGGCCGAAATAACGCTCGAAACCGATCTGGTGTCCATGTTGCGCGATATGCTGGGCAATGACCGGCAGGTGACGCGAAGCGAGCTGCAAAAACTCGTTCTCTATGCCGGCGAGGGTGGAACCTTGTCGCGCGAGGAGGTTATGAAACTGTGCGGCGACAACGCTGCGCTGGCCGTCGATGCTGTGGTTGACGCTGTCGCAACCGGCCATGCACGCCGCTTCGATGAAGCCATGACGCGCGCAGCAAGCGCCGGCACCGACGCACAACGTCTGCTCATCGTTGCAATGCAGCACTTTTCCCGACTGCGGGCCATGCGGGCTGAAATCGACACCGGCGCGAGCATGGATCAGATCATCAGCCGTGCGACGCCGCGTATTCACTTTTCCCGCAAGTCCAGCTTCGAACAGCAGCTCAGACTCTGGAACGATGATGGCTTGGCCGCAGCCTGCAATCGACTGGCCAGCGCAATTCTGGAAAGCCGCAAATCAGGGCCGCTCGCACCCGCGATTGGGCGCCAGGCCTTGCTGGCGATCTGCATGGCCGCTGCAAGACGCTAGTTGCATCAACCACTTAGCACGATGTTTCACGTGCAACTCGCCCTAATGAGGCAGCAAACGTGCACAGATGCCATCGAGCTGCTCAAGGGTTTTGTACCGGATTTCAAGCTTCCCGCCGCGCTCCTTATGTTCGAGCGTGACCGACAATCCCAAAGCATCTGACAATTGTTTTTCGAGCGCCAACGTATCCGCATCCTTTGACGGCCCGCGCTTTTCGCCGATCGGCAGCGGCCGGCGCGCCTCAGCGCCCTTTTGATGCAACGCTTCGGCTTCACGCACCGAAAGACCCGAATCGACAATCCGTCGAGCCAAAGCGAGCGGATCGTCAGATGTAATCAGCGTCCGTGCGTGCCCGGCGGTCAATTCGCCACGCTCCAGCATGCCTTGCACCTCGTCGGGCAATCTGAGCAACCGAAGCGTATTGGCAACATGTGAACGGGACTTGCCGATGACATGGGCAAGATCGTTCTGGGTGTAATCGAACTGTTCGATCAGCTGGCCATAGCCTTGCGCTTCTTCAAGCGGATTGAGATCGGCGCGCTGAACGTTTTCGATAATAGCCAGCTCAAGAGCTTCCTTGTCATCGACCTCACGGATAATGACCGGAACCTCATGCAGCCCTGCCCTCTGAGCGGCCCGCCACCGGCGCTCGCCGGCAATGATTTCAAAGACATCGGGGCCCTGATCGCTTGGGCGTACCAGGAGCGGCTGCATGACGCCCTTTTCGCGAATCGAATTGGTCAGGTCTTCGAGCAGCTCTGCGTCGAAATCCTTGCGCGGATTGGCGCGGCTGGCGATGATGAATTCCACCGGCAGACGACGCGTACCGGTCGTTTCCGCTTGGCGCGGCGCGGCTTCCAGCGGCTGCATGTCTCCGATGAGGGCGGCGAGGCCGCGGCCGAGGCGAGTGGGTTTATCGTTCATGGTCTTCTCCATCAGGCCGCCCGCAACTGGCGTTCACGCTTGATCACTTCGGTGGCCAATCGAAGATAGGCCTGACTTCCGGCGCATTTAAGATCATACAGCAATGCCGGCTTGCCATAGCTGGGCGCTTCGGACAGCCGCACATTACGCGGTATGACCGTATCATAGACCAGCGTTCCCATATGCTCGCGCACGTCGCTGAGCACCTGCTCGGACAGATTGTTTCGCTTGTCGAACATAGTCATCACAACGCCCTGGATCGACAGGCGCGGATTGAGCGTCGAGCGAATTTGCTCAATGGTCTGAAGCAGTTGACTCAAACCCTCCAGCGCAAAGAACTCGCATTGCAGCGGCACGAGAACCGCGTCCGCGGCCGTCAGCGCGTTTATGGTGAGCAGATTGAGGGACGGTGGGCAGTCAATCAGCACATAGGTGATCGGCTTGCCGTCAATAGTCACTTCGGCCACATTGTCGAGCGCCGACTTCAGGCGGAACGCGCGATCACGCTCAGCCGCGATCATCAGCTCAACACCCAACAGATCCATGGTCGAAGGCACGATCGCCACATTGGGCACATTGGTGCGGACCGCCGCATCCTTGACCGTCGATTCATTGAGCAGCAGATCGTAGGACGAGCGCTCACGCTGCTGACGCCCAAGGCCGAGGCCCGTGGACGCATTGCCCTGAGGATCGAGATCGACGATGAGAACCTGCTCACCAATGGCCGCAAGGGCAGTTGCCAAATTGATCGCCGTCGTTGTTTTGCCGACGCCGCCCTTCTGATTAGCGAGAGTTATGATACGCGGATGCATCTGACCTCCGAAACCATCATGGTTTCAAACACTTAGGTTAGGTGCGAGGCCGCAGATGGGATATCTCGAGCAGAACGCCGTCTTTGTCCGTCGCACTTTGATGCTTTAACACATCGTAAACCCAATCTGAATCCGCTGATTTCAGTTCTTCCCCATTTTCGCGCCCTTTATGCAGAACAGCACGGCTTTCCGGACCCCAAAAACGGTGGATATAGCTCAAAAGCAGCGGCAAAGGCGCCAGGGCTCGAGACGTAAAAAGATCGACGGAACCTATGGTTTCAGGCGCCACCGTCTCGATTCTGGCGGTGTGAACGGTGATCGGAAGATCGAATTCGCGTGCCGTGGCGCGTAGAAACGCACATTTTCGTGTGTTGGACTCGATCAGATGCATGGAAAAATCCGTCCCCTGCAGCGCGATGGCTAGAGGAATCGCCGGAAATCCGCCGCCACTGCCGATATCGAGGATGCGCAGATGCCCGGAAAATGGGCTGATCGACGGCAAAATCTGAAGCGAATCAAGGATATGGCGCGTCCACAAATCTCCCGGTGTTTCACGTGAAACCAGATTCTGAACCTTCTGCCAGCGCAGGAGATGATCCGAGAACCTATGGAGTTGAGCGGAAATGACCTCCGCATTGCCAAATGTCGCCGCGCCGACCCGCTCCAGATCCGCGATACGGCCCGAATCGCCTGTCATGACGCCTTCCGGTCGATGCGGCCGCGACGGATAACGGCCAGGACCAGCGTGAGGGCCGCAGGAGTTACGCCTTCGATGCGTTGAGCCTGAGCGATGGTCTGCGGACGAGCGGCGATTAGCTTCTGCTTCATTTCATTGGAAAGCCCGGGCAACAGACTGTAGTCCAGCCAGGTGGGGATTTCCCGTGCTTCATCACGCTTGACGGCCTCGACATCGGCCTGCTGGCGCTCGAGATACACAGCATATTGCGCGTCTATGGTCACTTGCTCATAAGTCTTTGTTTCTATGTCCGAAATCTCGGGCCACACAGCTTCAAGATCCTGCCGTGTGGTGGTTGGATAGCTCATGAGTTCAAAGGCTGTGCGCCGCACGCCATCGGCATTGACGTTCACGCCGACTTTGCGAGCCTCGGTCGGAGTTACCCATAGGGAATGCAAAAGCGCCTTGGCTCCATCCAGTCGCGCCGTACGGGCGAGGAAATGCTGCTCTCGCTCCTCACCCACCAGGCCGATATCGATCCCAAGCTGTGTAAGCCGCTGGTCGGCATTGTCGACCCGAAGCTGCAAGCGGAATTCGGCACGCGAGGTGAACATCCGGTAGGGCTCAGTTACGCCTCGGGAAATCAGATCGTCGATCATCACGCCGAGATAGGAATTGGTGCGCGACAGAATCAGGGGTGCCCGGCCAAGCGCAGCCAGGGCCGCATTGGCCCCGGCCAGAAGCCCCTGCGCGGCGGCCTCTTCATAGCCCGTCGTGCCGTTGATCTGACCGGCGAGGTAGAGCCCCGGCAGAGCGCGCAACATCAGGCTGGGCGCCAGCTCGCGCGGATCGACATGATCGTACTCGATGGCGTAACCCGGACGCTTGATGGCCACGTTCTCAAGACCGGGCATCGCTTGCAGAAATTGCAGCTGCACATCGGCCGGGAGAGACGTGGAAAGACCGTTTGGATAAATGGTCGGATCGTCGAGCCCCTCGGGCTCAAGGAAGACCAGATGGCTGTCCTTGTCGGCAAACCGGACGATCTTGTCTTCGATCGAAGGGCAATAGCGCGGCCCCCGCGATTGGATGCGACCCGAATACATCGCTGATTTTGAAAGATTATCAGCAATGATCTGATGTGCTTCGGGCGTAGTGCGGGTTTCAAAGCACGAAATCTGGCGCGTCGTTATGACGTCTGTGAGCGCCGATAACGGCTCGGGCGGTTCGTCGCCGAGTTGCTCTGATAGCGCGGAAAAATTGATCGACTGGGCATCAAGCCGCGGAGGCGTACCCGTCTTGAGCCGGCCCAGCTTGAGCCCGAGCTCCTCCAGACGGACTGAGAGGCCAAGTACCGGTCTTTCCCCTGCCCTGCCCGCCGGAATGGTCTCCTCGCCGCGATGGATGAGACCACGCAGGAATGTGCCGGTGGTCAGGACCACGGCCCTGGTTGAGATCTGACGTCCATCGAGCAGCACGACGCCACTGACCACACCGTCGGTCACAAGAAGATCGTCGACTTCGCCTTCGATGATGTCCAGATTGGGCGTGCCGGAAAGCTCCGCCTGCATCGCCTCGCGATAGAGCTTGCGGTCCTGCTGCGCCCGCGGACCACGCACTGCGGGCCCCTTGCGCCGATTGAGGACGCGGAACTGGATGCCGCCCCTGTCGGCGATCCGGCCCATGACGCCATCGAGGGCATCGATTTCACGCACCAGATGGCCCTTGCCCAATCCACCAATTGCCGGATTGCAGCTCATCTCGCCAATCGTCGCGAAACGATGGGTGACCAGGGCAGTTGCTACGCCAAGGCGGGCCGAAGCGGCAGCGGCTTCCGCTCCCGCATGTCCTCCGCCGACAATGATGACGCCATAGTCACTCATGATTGCAGTCTCGATGATGTTTCACGTGAATCCGTTTTTGATCGCATATCGTTGTGTTTCACGTGAATCGCTCTAATAGGCGCGGTCCGTGTTTCACGTGAATCACTTCCCGATACAGAACCCGGCAAACAGTCTGTCCAATACCGCTTCATTGTCCATAAGGCCAATCAGGCCGGCCAAAATATCTGCGGCACGGCGCAAATCCTCGGCGCATAATTCGGGCTGTTCGATCCGATCAAGCGCCGTCTTGACACTCAGGATCGCTCGTTCAAGCGCCTTCTTATCCCGAAGATGGCTCACAAGGCTCGTTTCGCTCGCGCCAAGGCGGCCTTCAATATGGCTTTCGAGCCTTTTTAGCAAGGCCGGGACGCCCTCGCCGGTCATGACTGAAAGCGATAGATCGATCGGACCCGTGGTGGGCCCAAGATCGGATTTGGTGCCCAGTCGCCACAGAGGAACATCCGGCGCGGCGTCCGGTGTCGTTTCAGCATCAGGGGAGATCAGCCAAAGAACAAGATCGGCGCTCTCCATGGCGCGTCTGGCTCGCTTAATTCCTTCTCCCTCAGCCAGGCTGTCGGTCTCGCGCAGCCCGGCAGTATCGGTCAGCGTAACCAGTTGGCCCCCGAGATCGATGGCGACGTCCTTGGTGTCCCGCGTCGTACCCGCTTCAGCAGTAACAATCGCCAGATCCGAACCGGCCAGGCGGTTGAGCAGGCTCGACTTTCCCGCATTGGGAGCGCCGGCAAGGACGATGCGAAAGCCCTCGCGGACAATGCGACCGCGTTGGTAGCTATCCAGCGCGTCCTTGAGCTTGCCGACAAGCTCTTGTAGATCAACGATAAAACGGGCCGGCAGCGCGAACGGAACATCGTCCTCGTCGGAAAAGTCGAGCCGTGCTTCGATCTCCGCCCGGGCATCGAGCAGCAGTGCGCGCCAGACCATGACCTGATCCGCAAGACCACCGTCGAGCCGCGACAACGCCTGGCGGCGCTGAGATTCGGTTTCAGCTTCCAGCAGATCGCCAAGACCTTCGACCGCAGTCAGGTCGAGCTTGCCGTTTTCAAAGGCCCTGCGGGTGAAATCGCCAGCGCCGGCCAGTTCAACCTCGCAATGGCCCGTCAGAGCAGAAAGAATGGCCTTTACGCCCGCCGGGGAGCCATGAACCTGGAGCTCGGCGCAATCCTCGCCGGTAAAGGAATTGGGTCCGGGAAACACCGCGAGGAGACCCTGGTCCAGCGCGTCCCCGGTTCCCGGATGGCGCAAAGTCGTCAGCGTCAGCATTCGGGGCACCGGCAGAGTGCCACAAAGAGCACGCACGGCCGCAAAGGCTTTCGGTCCGGACAACCTGATGACGGCAACGCCAGACGGCAGGCTGCCCGTGGACAGCGCGGCAATGGTTGTACTGGTCTGCATCACAATCGTCCGAGTTCAGAATGCAGCGAGGCCGCGCCGTGTCAACGCCACGCGCGGCCTCAAATATGTAGCCTGGGCTGGCGAAAATCCTAAGTGTTCATCGACTCGAAGAATTCGGCATTGGTTTTGGTCTGCCGCAATTTATCAAGCAGGAACTCCATGGCGTCGACAGTCCCCATCGGGTTGAGAATGCGCCGCAGCACATACATCTTGCGCAGGACATCGGGCTCGACCAGCAATTCTTCCTTGCGGGTGCCCGATTTGGTGACGTCGATCGCCGGGAACACACGCTTGTCGGAGACCTTGCGATCGAGAACGATTTCCGAATTGCCCGTGCCCTTGAACTCTTCAAAGATCACTTCGTCCATACGGCTTCCGGTATCGATCAGGGCGGTCGAAATGATGGTCAGCGAGCCGCCGTCTTCGATATTGCGCGCCGCACCGAAAAAGCGCTTTGGGCGCTGCAGGGCATTTGCATCGACACCACCGGTCAACACCTTGCCCGAGGACGGGACAACCGTGTTGTAGGCGCGGCCCAGACGGGTGATCGAATCGAGCAGAATCACCACATCGCGCTTGTGCTCCACAAGGCGCTTGGCCTTTTCGATAACCATTTCAGCTACTTGGACGTGCCGTGATGCCGGTTCGTCAAAGGTCGAGGAGATAACCTCGCCCTTCACCGAGCGCTGCATGTCGGTCACTTCCTCTGGCCGTTCGTCGATCAGAAGCACGATTAGATAGCATTCGGGATGATTGGTCGCGATAGATTGTGCAATATTTTGCAACAATACAGTCTTACCGGTACGCGGCGGAGCAACGATCAGGGCGCGCTGGCCTTTGCCGAGCGGCGCAACGAGATCGATGACCCGGGCCGATCGATCCTTGGTGGTGGGATCGGCAAGTTCCATGTTCAGCCGCTCATCGGGATAGAGCGGGGTGAGATTGTCGAAATTGATCTTGTGGCGGACCCGTTCGGGATCCTCGAAATTGATGGTATTGACCTTGAGCAGCGCGAAATAGCGCTCGCCTTCCTTGGGAGAGCGGATCTGGCCCTCGACCGTGTCGCCGGTGCGCAAGCCAAAGCGGCGGATCTGGGAGGGGCTGACGTAGATGTCGTCAGGGCCCGGCAGGTAATTGGCATCTGGAGAGCGCAGGAAGCCGAAACCATCAGGCAGGACCTCGACAACGCCTTCGCCGGTTATTTCCACATCGCGGGTCGCCAATTGCTTGAGAATGGCGAACATCAATTCCTGCTTGCGCAGTGTATTGGCATTTTCGACGTCGAGCTCTTCGGCAAAGGACTGCAACTCGGCCGGTGATTTGGCCTTGAGGTCCCTGAGCTTCATGAATTCCATGATCAGCCTTCTTAGGGGGATGGTCGGGATAAACTTAAAAAAGGAGGGAGAAGCGGGGCGGAGCAATTTGCCGCCCATCTCACCGCGAATGGGTGAGTTGCACGCTTCTCATAAACCATTCAATGCGCTCATTGCAAGCACAACCCGAGCCTAGAATGGCTTAACAATCACCATGACGACGATGACGATCATCATGACCGTGGGAATTTCGTTGATGGCCCGAAAAAATTTGGCCGGCCGCGCGTTCTCGTCGCCGGCAAAGGCCCGCAGGGTCTTGCCCAGAAAACCGTGAAATCCGGAAAGGGCGATAACGAACGCCAGCTTCACCCAGATCCACCCCATGGCAAAAATTCCCAGCCCGTAAAGATGGATCATCCAGAGCCCGAAAACCCAGGTAGCGATCATCGCCGGGGTCATGATGGCGCGATAGAGCCGGCGTTCCATAACCTTGAAGGTCTCTGACTGGACCGACCCCTTTTCGGCATCTGCGTGATAAACGAACAGGCGCGGCAGATAAAGCATCCCGGCCATCCAGGCGATGACCGAAATCACATGCAATGCCTTGACCCATTCCAGCATCAAACTCTCCCAAGCCTCCAAACTTGCTTAGCGCCCATGGACGATATCGACAAGCCGCGAAACATGAGCGATCGGCGTCTGCGGCACGATCCCATGCCCCAGATTGAAGATATGCGGGCGATCGGAAAACCCTTCGATGATTTCCTCTGCGCGGTCTTCCATCTGCTTGCCGCCGGCAACCAGCCGCAAGGGATCGAGATTGCCCTGCACGGGAAGTGTCTTTGGCAGATTCGATGATGCAAAAGCCAGAGGGGTGGCAAAATCGAGACCCAGGACACTGACTTTGGTTTTTTCCGCATACTCGGCCAGCATTCCGGCTGCGCCACGCGGAAAGCCCGTGATCGGAGCGTCGGGGATGAAGCTGCGCACGCGCTCGACGATACGCCGATTGGGCTCGATCACATGGCTGCGGAAGGCGTCTTCGTCCAGGTTAAGCGCCCAGCTTTCAAAAATCTGCACCATGTCCGCTCCAGCGCGAAACTGGGCAACCAGATACTGGGCTGAAACCTCGACAAGGATATCGATCAGCGCTGCAAAGGTCTCAGGATGCTCAAGCGCAAAGAGACGCGCGGCCGCCTGGTCGGGCGAACCACGTCCGCCGATCATGTAGGTTGCAACGGTCCAGGGCGCGCCACAAAACCCGATCAGGGTCTTGTTCTCGCCCAAAGCCAGTTTGATCCTGTCGAGAGCCTCGAGAACCTTGTCGAGATTATCCAGAGCCTTTTCAGGCTTGAGCGTTGCAAGGCTGTTCTCATCGATCGGATCGAGGATCGGCCCTTCTCCCGGCGCAAAGCGCACGTTCTGGCCCAGCGCGTGAGGGATGACCAGAATGTCGGAAAACAAGATTGCCGCATCGAGATCGAACCGTCGCAGCGGCTGCAGCGTCACTTCGGTGGCCAGGGCAGGCGAATAGCAAAGATCGAGAAAGCTGCCCGCTTTCTCCCGCACCTCCCGGTATTCGGGAAGATAGCGTCCGGCCTGACGCATGATCCAGATTGGGGGACGCTCCTGGCGCATCCCCAGCGCCGTATCGAGAAGCGGTTTTCCGGAGCGCAGCTTAGGTGAGGGCGAAAGCAATTTTGGGGCTCTTGGGTCTTTGAAGGAATCTAAGTCTTAAAGAGTCTTCTTTTTCTTTATAGCTGTGTTTTGCACCAATTGTTTCCAGCCCACAACCGCACCCCTCCAAATCGGCTTGCGTCAGTTTCGCGCGGCATGCTCGGCAGCGAACGCTTCTGGAAAAGTGGGAATGAAAGGGTGCGGCGGCCCGTGTCATTAACGTTTCGTTAAGGTCTGCCCTGTGCAAATCCTTAATGAAAGATTAACGCTACGCGCCGCCCAGATCGGCAGGTTTTCCACGCTCTTGTCCCCAGGTGCACAGAACCGTCCCCAGTTTACGAGCTGTTAACCCAATATCGGCGTTTGGGGAAAACTCGGCCCGTGATCTGTCCAGATCGGAAATGGGCTTTAACTGTGGCCACGCATGTGGAAAAGCTCGTGCGGTCCCCAACGCCAAAGGCCCGTCTATGCTGATCCTTGCCTCGAAAAGCACAACGCGGAAAAGCCTTCTTCAAAACGCGGGGTTGCAGTTTTCCCTCGCAAGCGCGGACGTAAACGAGCGCGAAATCGAACAAGCTGCCTTGACCGAAGGTGAGAATCGGAAAGGTCTCGCGCGGCGCCTGGCTGAGGCCAAGGCCCTCGCCGTCAGCACCACAGCGCCCAGTGCCATGGTGATCGGCGCCGATCAGACGATTGCCTTTGAAGGCCGGGGTCTGCACAAGCCCATCGACCGCGACGATGCCGCCACGCGGCTGATGAGCATGGCGGGCAAATCGCATGAGCTCCATTCAGGTGTCGCGCTGGCCCGCAACGGTCAGATTGTCTGGAGCGCCGTCGAGACCGCCGTTCTGACCTTCAGGCCGTTCGATCGCAAGACGCTGGATCGTGTTCTCGATCTGGAAGGCGAAGCGATCCTGGATTCTGTCGCCGCCTACCGGCTCGAAGGCCCCTCCATCCGGCTTTTCGAGCGGATCGAGGGCGACTATTTCACCATTCTGGGCCTGCCGCTGCTCCCCCTTCTGGCGGCCCTCGAACAGCACGCCCCGAAAGTCTTCGAGCCCGGTTCATGAAAAAAGCCTTCGTCATCGGACACCCGATCGCCCATTCCAAATCGCCGCTGATCCACCAAAGCTGGATTGCCGAGCACGAGCTTGATGCAAGCTATGAGGCGATAGACGTCGCGCCGGACGATCTGGCTGCGTTCGTTGCCCGACTGCGCGATGGCGCGTTCGTGGGCGGCAATGTCACCATTCCGCACAAGGAAGAGGTGATGGGCCTGATCGAGGAGATCGACCCGCTGGCCGCAAAGATCGGCGCGGTCAACACGCTGGTGGTCGATAACGGCACGATATCGGGCTCCAACACCGATTATGTGGGGTTCCTTGCCAATCTCGATGCCGCCTCCCCCGGTTGGGACAAGGGACTAGAATCCGCACTCGTTATTGGCGCGGGCGGGGCATCGCGGGCAATTCTGGCCGGGCTGATCGACAGAGGCGTACCGCGCATCGATCTCATAAACCGGACGCTGGAGCGGGCCGAGGCTTTGGCCGCCGAATTCGGCCCCACGATTGTGCCTGGCGCTCTGCACGATATGGCCTCGCGGACGGAGGGATCGGGTCTTCTGGTCAACACAAGCTCGGTCGGTATGAAAGGCACGCGGTTCGAAGGGCTCGAGCTGTCGCGCCTCGCGCCGGGAGCTGTGGTCACCGACATCGTTTATACACCGCTCATTACCCCGCTTCTGGCCCAGGCGCGCGCCGAGGGGTTTGCCATTGTGGACGGGCTGGGTATGTTGCTCTATCAGGCAGTGCCGGGCTTTAAGGCATGGTTTGGCGTCGAGCCTGCCGTCACCGAAGGGCTCAGAAACCGCGTTCTGGCCGCGCTTGGGCAGTAACGAGTATTCGAGGGAAATATGCTGCGCGTTGTGCTCACCGGTTCCATCGCCACTGGAAAATCGACGGTGCTCGCGCGCTTTGCCGAGCTCGGTTTCCCCACCTATTCGGCTGACGAGGCCGTGCACGAGCTCTATGCCGGGGAGGCCGCCGCTCTTGTTGAAACACTTTTTCCCGGTACGGTGAGCCAGGGCGTTGTCGATCGCAAAGCCTTAAGTGCGGCAATTGCGGCAGAGCCCGAGCGGATATCCGAGCTCGAGGAGGTGATCCATCCTCTCGTGCGCGAAAAGGCGATTGATTTTATGGACAAGGCCGAAGCGGAAGGCAACCGATTGGCGATCGTGGAGATCCCGTTGTTTTTTGAAACCGGGGCCAAATATTCCATCGACAAGGCCGTTACCACCTATTGCGATCCGCAAATCCAGCGCCAGCGGGTTCTGGCCCGACCGGGAATGAGCAATGAAAAGCTCGATTTCATCTTGTCGCGTCAACTGACCCAGGATGAAAAGCGGGCACGGGCCGATTACACGATCGACACTTCAGGTACCATGGACGATACGATGGCCCGCACCGATGCCGTGATCGAGGCGCTGCGCAAAGAGGCCGCGCAATGAGTCTTTTGCGCGAAATCGTTCTCGACACCGAAACCACGGGGCTTTCAGCGGCAAATGGCGACAGGCTGGTGGAAATCGGCTGCGTCGAGCTGATCAATCACATCCCGACCGGGCGCCACTATCACGTTTATATCAATCCCGAACGCGACATGCCCGAAGAGGCGTTTCGCGTGCACGGGCTGTCGGAAGAATTCTTGCGCGACAAGCCCAAATTCGCCGAAGTGGCCAACGACTTTGCCGAATTTATCGGCGATGACACCCTGATCATTCACAACGCGCCCTTCGACATGGGGTTCTTGAACGCCGAGCTCGAATGGACAGGGCGCCCGCGCCTCACAAACGGTGTCATTGACACCGTCATGCTGGCCCGCAAGATTCACCCCGGCGCCCGCGTCAGCCTCGACGCGCTCTGCAAGCATTACGGCATAGACAATTCCCGTCGGGCGCTGCACGGCGCGCTGCTTGACAGTGAAATTCTGGCCGAAGTCTATCTTGAGTTGATCGGCGGCCGTCAGGTGGCGCTGGCGCTATCCGCCGAGGCCGAAATTTCCATCCGGGGTACCGGAACCCGGCCCCCCGCTCGCTCGCGCCCAACGCCCCTGCCGCCTCGCCTGACGGCGCAGGAAAAACGGGCCCATGCCGGCTTTATCGCCCAGATGGGCGAAACAGCGCTTTGGCTGAAATACGAGACGCTGGAAATCGAAGCGGAATAAGCCCCTGCCGACTGCCGAGAAATAAAAAAGCCCCGGAGAACCGGGGCTTTTCCGTTTGGGCTGCCGGGATGGTCAATTGACCGTCGGCTTGACTTCGGTGGCGTTGGCTGTGCCTTCGGTCTTGTTCTTTTCGGCCGCGGCCGCAAGGTTGCGGCGATAAAGGGCCAGAAAGTCGACCGGCTCAAGCAGCAGCGGCGGAAAACCGCCTGACTGAATGGTCGAGGCGAGCACCTGGCGCGCGAAGGGGAAAATCAGCCGCGGCGCTTCCACCATCAAGAGGGCGCCGAGCTGGTTTTCCGGAATGTTGCGGGTGCGGAAAAGACCGCCATAGACCAACTCGACCGCATAGAGCACTGTACCTTCGCGTTCGGTCTTGACGTTAAGGCCGATTTCCACCGCATAGACATCGTCGCCCTGCTTTTTGACCTGAACGTTAATGTTGACGTTGGAGCCGGGATTGACCTGACCAGGCACCAGAGAGGCCGGTGCGTTGGGGTTTTCAAAGCTCAGGTCGCGCACATACTGTCCCACGATGCCGAAAGCGGGTGCAGTTCCTTCCGGGCTGGAGGCGGCCGCGTCGTTGTTTGTGTTGTCTTCAGCCATTGGCCAATATGTCCCTATCTCTGGTTAGCCAGAGCGGCCCGGCAAGGACCGCAAATTTCGCGGTCTGGCTAGCACTTTTGCGTGCTGCTCACAAGGTTTGGCGCAAAGGAGCGCAAAACGGCTTAGCGGTAGTCGTCGTCGTCAAGCTCGATCGATTTGTATGCCGGGCCAGGTTGGGAGGGCCTATAGGTGGTCACCACCACCATGTTCCGGCTCATCAGCCCGTAAAGCCAGTGCCGGACAGGCGGAATGAGCAGCGCGAATCCGACGGCGTCGGTGATGAAACCCGGAATCAGCAGAAACAGGCCGGCCGCGGCGATCATCATCATTTCGGCGAACTGGCGTTGGGGCATTTCACCCCGCGCCATCATGGCCCTGCTGTCCATCACCATGCCCAGCCCCTGCCAGCGCACAATGAAGATACCGGCCACCGCCGTCAGGACAATGGCGCCGAGGGTCGAAAGGATACCGATCTGTCCCCCCACCCAGATGAATCCGGCGATCTCGAGAAACGGCAACAGCAAAAATCCAAGAAGAATGAAACGTCCCACGCGGAGCGATCTCCTGCTCGTTTGAGAAGGCCCGCCGGCACGCAACACCATGTCGGCCAAACCTCTCGATCACAATAATGCCACTGCAAACTGGTTTGCAGGGCGCGTTTGCATATATATAGGTCACGACAACCAGATTGCGAACCGCCAGGAATCCGCGCTTGACCATACGTGTCACGGATCGGGTGGTGGACAGAACCATTCATTTTGGAGCCAGAATTTCACTCATGGGCGAATTTCTCGACTTTCCCACCCTTATCGTCATCGTGGTGGCCATCGTGGTGCTCCTGCGTCTGCGCTCGGTTCTGGGCACCCGTACGGGCAACGAGCGGCCACCCTCGGCGCGTTACGACTCGATCTCGCGCACCAAATCGGACAATGACGACACGGTGGTTCCGATGCCGCGCCGCAATCCTCAGGACGCAGAGGAAGCCGAACGCCAGCAGCGCAAGCTTGAAGCCGAGATCGAAAAACTGGGGGGCGGCAAGCCCGAAATCGAAAACGGCCTGCGCGCCATCGTGGCGGCTGATCCGGCTTTCTCGCCCAAGCAGTTCCTCGAAGGCGCCAAATCAGCCTACGAGATGATCGTCTCGGCCTACGCCTCTGGCGACCGCAAGACCCTCAAAATGCTGCTCGACAAGGATGTTTACGACAGCTTCGACACCGCGATAACCGAGCGCGAAGCGGCCGGTCATACCGTCGATTTCACCTTTGTGGGCCTCTCCAATATCGAATTTGTCGAAGCCGAACTCGACAAGCGCAACGCGGTCGTGACCCTCAGAATCGATGCCGAAGTGGTCTCGATCACCAAGGATCGCGAGGGCGAAATTGTCGAGGGCACGCCGGGCCAGGTCGTGGCAATCGCCGACGAATGGACCTTCATGCGCAACACGCGCTCGCGCGACCCCAACTGGAAGCTGGTCGCGACCAACGATCTCGAATAGAGCCGAAAGGCCGGTCCGCCATGGCGCGCAAACCGCCCGGTCCTCGCTCCAAAAAGCCCGGGCCGGTGCGTGACTGGCATCTCTGGAATGCGGTGGGCAACACCGTCGATCCTCTCTTGCGCCGCAAGAGTTCCGACCCCAAGGCCCTGCTCGAAGCGCTCGAGAGGGCCGGCGAGGAACCCGATTCTGGTAAACCGCGCGATACATCGCCCCGCTTTGCGCGTCCGCCCCTGCCCTCGGTCCAGCCGATGATCGCTGCTTCGAAGATTCCCGCATCGGAAAAATCGATCGAGCCCAATCTCAAGCGCCGGCTGGCGCGCGGGCATGAACCGATCGATGCAACTCTTGATCTGCATGGCATGACCCAGGACCAGGCGCGCCTGGCGCTTGAAAGGTTCATCCCCGCCCGTGCGGCGCGTGGAGACCGGACGGTTCTGGTCATAACCGGCAAGGGGATCAAAAAGACCGGCTACCTGCAGCTCGAGCAAAAGGGCGTGCTGCGCGAAATGGTGCCGCTCTGGCTCAATGCGACAAATCTGGCCCCTATGGTGGCGGGCATCGATCCTGCCCATCAAAGCCATGGCGGTGGTGGCGCGCTCTATGTCCGGCTCAAACGCAGGAGGCAGATGTGACCCCGCTTGGCGCCAAATTGCGCAAGCTGCGTGCCGAACGTTCCATTGCGCTCAAAGACATGGCCAAGGCCCTCAACGTGTCGAGCGCCTATCTCTCGGCGCTTGAGCACGGCAAGCGCGGCAAGCCCACATGGTTCATGGTGCAGCGCATCATCGCCTATTTCAACGTCATCTGGGACGAAGCCGAGGAAATCCAGCGCCTGGCCGAGATTTCAGACCCCAAAATGACCATCGACACGTCCGGCATGGCACCCGAGGCAACCGAATTGACCAATGTGCTGGGCCGGGAGATCGCCCGTCTGACCCCTGAGGACATGAAGGCAGTGCGCGACGAAGTGATGCGCCGCGCAGTCCGCAGCAAGCCCTGACCCTGAGGATGTGTCGGAGTCCGGCGTCCTTGCCTGTGCCACATTGTCGCTGCACAGTTTCAGGCCTGCTCGCGTTCAAGGGGTGTTCCGCCATGTCGATTGTTTCACGCCGCACGCTTTTTGCCCTTGGTACGGCCCTGTCGGTCTGTGTTGCCCTTCCCGCTTTCGCCCATCATGGCTGGGGCTGGACAAGCGAAGAGTTTTTCGAGCTCGAAGGGACATTGACCGATCTCTATATCGGCCAACCGCACCCTACCCTCACTCTCAACGATGGCGAGACTGACTGGACAGTCGAACTGGCCCCTGTCGGGCGGACCCTGGCGTCGGGCTTCGACGAGACGGTGGTGGCGATTGGCGACACAGTTGTCGCCCATGGCCACCGGTCCACCGATGAGGCCGAATACCGCATGAAAGCCGTCCGGCTTGTGATCGGCGATGCGACTTACGACGTTTATCCCCAATTCGCCGCCGAGCTCGACCAGTAAGCACGATATGCTCGAGGCAATCGAAAATCTCGCGCTGGCCAACTATCTGCGGCGCGATATTTTCGCCTATCCGATCGTCAATGGGCTCCATATCCTTTCGCTCGGCATGCTGGTGACCAGCGCGCTGCTCATGGATCCCCGCGTGCTGGGCGCCGGACGCCGGGTCCCGCTCGGAGCGGCCATCGCCGTGTTGCGTCCTGTGGCTATTGGAGCGCTCGGCGTCGCGGTGACAACCGGCGCCCTGCTGTTTTCCGTCCGGCCATCCCAATATGCGGGCAATCCGGTATTTCTCACCAAGCTGGGCCTGATCGGGCTGGCGCTCGCCAATGCCGGTGTTTTCGTTCTGGGCCGGAAGCTTCTGGCGCCCGAGAGCGCGACGACGCGGCTTTTGGCGGCAGCCTCGATCCTGTTCTGGATCCTGGCTGTGTTCGCCGGTCGCGCCATTGCGTTTTTCGGTGGCAGCTAAAGAATGTAGCGTGACAGATCGGTATCGCCGGCCATCTTGCCCACGGTTTCCCGCACACGATTGCCATCGATGGTCAGCGTCGTTCCAGCCTTGTCTGGCGCTTCGAACGAAATGTCCTCGACCAGCTTTTCGAGCACCGTTTGCAGGCGTCGCGCGCCGATATTCTCGACGCTCGAATTGACCGACACCGCGACAGTGGCGACTTCCTCGATGGCATCGGGCGTAAATTCGAGCGTCACCCCTTCGGTGCCCATCAGCGCCACGTATTGCCGGATCAGGGAATATTCAGTGTCCGAAAGGATCTTGATGAAATCCTCGCGCGTCAAAGCCCGCAATTCCACCCGGATGGGCAACCGGCCCTGAAGTTCGGGCAGAAGATCGGACGGCTTTGAGACGTGGAAGGCACCCGAGGCGATAAACAGGATATGGTCGGTGTTGACCGGTCCGTATTTGGTGGAAACCGTGGTGCCCTCGATCAGTGGCAACAGATCGCGCTGCACGCCTTCGCGGCTCGGGCCACCGGTTACCCCGCCTTCCTTGGCGGCAACCTTGTCGATCTCGTCGATAAAGACGATGCCGTGATTTTCCACCAGCTCGATCGCCTCGACATTGATCTTGTCCTGATCGAGCAGCTTGTCGGCCTCCTGATTGATGAGAATTTCATAGCTGTCCTTGACCTTGACGCTGCGCTTCTGCGTCTTGCCGCCAAACGCCTTGCCGAACATGTCCGAGAGGTTGATCATCCCCGCCCCGGCGCCCGGCATTCCGGGAATATCGAACATCGGCATGCCCGAAGTGGCTGGCACCTCGATCTCGATTTCCTTGTCGTCGAGTTCGTTGTCGCGCAGCTTTTTGCGGAACGCCTCGCGCGTCGAGGGGGTCGCCGATTGCCCCACCAGTGCGTCGATCACCCGCTCCTCGGCATTGAGATGAGCCTTGGCCTTCACCTCGGCGCGCTTCCGGTCTTTCAGAATCACGATACCGGCTTCGACCAGGTCGCGGATCATCTGTTCGACGTCACGGCCGACATAACCCACCTCGGTGAATTTGGTGGCTTCGACCTTGACGAACGGCGCTTGGGCCAGTCGCGCAAGGCGACGTGAAATTTCGGTCTTGCCCACGCCGGTTGGCCCGATCATCAGGATGTTCTTGGGGCTTACCTCGCGGCGGATATCCTCGGGCAATTGCTGGCGGCGCCAGCGGTTGCGCAGAGCAATGGCCACGGCACGCTTGGCGTCCGATTGCCCGACGATATAGCGGTCAAGCTCGGAAACGATCTCGCGGGGGGAAAAACTTCTGTCGGTCATTATCTGTCTTCTTTATCCAGAAACCGCACCATCAGGTGCTCGTCGATGAAGCGCCCATCGACATGAAGGGCGCGCGGCTCGGTGCCATAGGTCTGGAACCCGAACCGATGATAGAGTTTCAGGGCTGCGCAATTGTCCACGGCCACGCCCAGATGGACCTGCCGAACCACCGTCCTGGCGTAAGCGATGATGGCGTCCATCAGCGCCGCTGCTGTCCCGCTGCGTCGGTATTCGGGGCGAACATAGAGCCCGAAAATCGTGCCGATATGGCCGGTCTTGGGCCGATCGGATACGAACAGGCCCGCCATTCCCACCGGTTGGTCGTCCGCGAACGCCACGAAAATGGCGGCATCCCTTGTGCCTTGGGCGTACCATTCGATGGGCCGCGCCCTTTCGGTTTCGGCATCGGAGGCAAACGATCCCGGATCACCGTCCAGCGCGATCAGCCTTATGGTCCGATAGGCCTCGGCCTCATCAGGTCCAATCTGGCGGATCGAAAAGCTCAAGAGTCAAGCTCGAGCGTTTCGACGGTCACATCAGCATTGGTATAAACGCAGATGTCGGCAGCGATGGCCATGGATTTGCGGGCAATCTCCTCGGCGCTCTTGTCGCTGTCAACCAGGGCGCGGGCTGCGGCAAGGGCATAATTGCCGCCCGAGCCAATGGCGGCGATCCCGTCCTCGGGAGACAAGACATCCCCCGTTCCGGTCAGGATCAGCGAATCGGATTTATCGACAACGATCATCATGGCTTCGAGCCGGCGCAGATATCGGTCGGTGCGCCAGTCCTTGGCCAGCTCCACGCAGGCGCGCATCAATTGCCCGGGATATTGCTCGAGCTTGGCCTCGAGCCGCTCGGAAAGGGTGAAGGCGTCGGCTGTGGCCCCGGCAAATCCGGCAATCACCGAACCGCCTGCCAACCGGCGCACTTTCTTGGCCGAGTGCTTCATGACGGTCTGGCCGAGCGAGACCTGTCCGTCACCCGCCACCACGACCTGATTGCCCTTGCGTATTGAAACGATTGTCGTCATGTGAAACTCGAAATGCCTCTTACAAAAAAACGCGTGTTGGCCTTTATTTAGGATTGGCTGGGCTAAATGCAATGCGAAGGCACCATGCCGGGCTTTCCCGGCGCCCTTCAAGCTGTTAATGCAAGGCCCGAGTTTCCAAGGGGATGAACCCAATGCGCAAGGCAAAGCTCGATCGCAAGACCAACGAGACCGAGATCGCCGTGGCCGTCGACCTCGATGGCAATGGCGTGCGGCAGATCGAAACCGGGATCGGCTTTTTCGATCACATGCTCGACCAGCTTTCGCGCCATTCTCTGATCGACATGGCGATCCACGCCAGGGGCGATCTGCACATCGACGATCATCACACCGTTGAAGACGTCGGCATTGCCATCGGCCAGGCGTTTAAAGAAGCACTGGGCGACAAGAAGGGCATCATGCGCTATGGCGCGTGCGATCTGGTCATGGACGGCACCAAATCGACAGTGGCGCTCGATGTGTCCGGCCGCGCGTTCCTTGTCTGGCGGGTGGAGTTCACTTCGCCCAAGATCGGCACTTTCGATACCGAACTGGTGCGCGAATTTTTCCAGGCCATTGCGATCAATGCCGGCATCACGCTGCACGCCGAAAACCATTATGGCGACAACAACCACCATATCGCCGAAAGCCTGTTCAAGGCTTTGGCGCGCGCGCTGCGTCAGGCGGTTGAAATCGACCCCCGCGCGGCCGATCAGGTGCCCTCGACCAAGGGCGTGTTGTAGGATCTAGGCTGGGGCAATGCCCCGTTACGGACCGGTCTCATGACCCTCTATGCTATTTATGCCAAGCCGGAAAACGGCCCCGACGCCATTCATGTTCTGCCCGAAAAATTCAGTTGGGGCGCCTTTCTGTTCGCCCCGTTCTGGGCCCTTGCGCGCGGCGCGATTGCCTATCTTGTGCTCTGGGTCGTCGTGGTGATTGGACTTTTTGTGCTCGCGCCCCATATCGGTGATGATCTTTCAGTGTTGCTCTATCTGATCTTTGCGTTGTGGACCGGCTTTGCGGCCGCGCCCATCGCCGGCCAGGCGCTGGAAAACCGCAACTGGATCGCGAGCGGGGAATTGGCCGCCGACAGCACAATCTCCGCCGAGCAGATATGGCTCGAAAAAACCTACGGACCCCGCCAATGAGCCAGATCGTTGCCATCATCGACTATGGAGCAGGCAATCTCAAATCGGCGCAAAAGGCTTTTGCCCGCGCCGCCGAAGGAACCGAAACCGAAATCATCGTCACCTCCGATGCCGATCTGGTCCGCAACGCCGACAGGATAGTCCTGCCCGGCGTCGGTGCCTTTGCCGATTGCATGGCAGGGCTTGATGCCGTGCCCGGCATGCATGAGGTGCTGACCGAAAAGGTGATCGCCGGCGGTGCACCATTCCTTGGCGTCTGCGTCGGCATGCAGCTTCTGGCCAGCGTCGGGCGGGAAAAGACCGAAACAAAGGGGCTGGGCTGGATCGCCGGCGCGATTGAAAAGATCGAGCCGTCCGACCCCGCGCTCAAGGTGCCGCATATGGGCTGGAACACGCTCAGCGTTTCACGCGCCCACGTCCTTCTTGAAGGCATCGAGACGGGCGAAAATGGCCTGCACGCTTACTTCGTGCACTCCTATCACATGAAGGCTGAAAAGCCCGAGGAGGTGATCGCCACCGCCGATTATGGCGGTCCGATCACGGCCATCGTCGGTCGCGACAACATTTTCGGCACCCAGTTCCACCCCGAAAAAAGCCAATCACTTGGCCTGGCGCTCATTGAGAACTTTCTCGGATGGACGCCTTGATGGACGAGCCGGAACGGATCGTCACCTCCTGGTGCGACGCCATAACCCGGCGCGACAAGGATGCCTTTCTCGGCCTGTGCCACGAGGCCGTGGCCTTTTATGGCCCCGAAGGTGCCGGTGTTGGCCATGAGGTCGTTTCAGACTGGTTTGATGCCGAGCCGATGCGCATTACGATCAAGGACATGCGGACCGATGGTCTGACAGTGCGGCTCGATCATCACATCGACTGGCTCGACGCCAACGGCGATGTCGAGTACGAGGCAGACAACGCCGCTCAAATCGAGATACGAGACGCCAAGGTCTATTCCTACCGCCGCGTCGAAGAACCACCCCATGTCGCTGAGGACCCGGTCGTTTCACCATGATTTTGTTTCCCGCCATCGACCTCAAGAACGGCCAGTGCGTGCGCCTCAAGCTTGGCGACATGGAACAGGCGACTGTCTTCAACGATGATCCGGCAGCCCAGGCCAGGGCGTTCGAGGATCAGGGGTTTGAATATCTCCACGTCGTCGATCTCAACGGCGCCTTTGCCGGTGAAAGCGTCAATGGCGCGGCAGTGGAGGCAATCCTTAGGGCCGTCGATTTCCCGGTCCAGCTCGGTGGCGGCATTCGCAAGCTCGCCCATATCGAAAGCTGGCTCGAAAAGGGCCTGGCCCGCGTCATTCTCGGCACCGTCGCCGTGCGCGATCCCGAACTGGTCAAGGCCGCTTGCAAGGCGTTCCCCGGTCGGGTTGCCGTGGGCATCGACGCGCGCGGCGGCAAGGTGGCCGTGGAAGGCTGGGCGGAAACTTCCGAACTCTCGGCCATCGACCTTGCGCAACGCTTCGAGGGCGCGGGGGTTGCGGCGATCATCTATACCGATATCGACCGTGACGGGGTTTTGAAGGGCATCAACTGGCCCTCGACGCTGGAACTGGCCAAGGCCACATCCATTCCGGTCATCGCTTCGGGTGGTCTGGCCGACATCGGGGACATCCGCCGCATGACCGAGCCCGACGCCCAGATTCTCGAAGGCGCGATCTCGGGCCGGGCGCTCTATGACGGCCGCATTGATTCACGTGAAGCACTGGCACTTTTGAAGGGCGAGGCGGCATGACCCTCAAGGCCCGTATCATCCCTTGCCTCGACGTCAGGGACGCCCGGCTTGCCCGCAGCGGCGCAGCCGCGAGGACAGCAAATTTCAAAAGAGGAGCGGGCGTCCGATGACCCTCAAGGCCCGTATTATTCCCTGCCTCGACGTCAAGGACGGCCGCGTCGTCAAGGGCGTCAATTTCGTCGATCTTGTCGATGCCGGCGATCCGGTCGAAGCGGCCATTGCCTATGATGCGGCGGGAGCCGACGAGCTGTGCTTTCTTGATATCGCCGCCAGCCACGAAGGCCGCGATACGATTTTTGACGTCGTGGCGCGCACGGCCGAGCATTGTTTCATGCCGGTCACCGTGGGCGGGGGCGTGCGTTCCAATGACGATATCCGCAAACTGCTGTTGTCCGGCGCCGATAAGGTTTCGATCAATTCCGCTGCGGTCAACGACCCCGATTTCGTGGCGCGGGCCGCCGACAAGTTCGGCAATCAGTGCATTGTGGTTTCGGTCGACGCCAAACGCGGCGACTCGGGCACCTGGGAAATTTTCACCCATGGCGGGCGCAAGCCGACCGGGCTCAACGCCGTGGAATTCGCCATTGGCGCCGTCGAGCGCGGAGCCGGCGAGTTGCTGGTCACCTCCATGGACCGCGACGGGACAAAGTCCGGTTTCGATCTCGAGCTGACCCGTACCATCGCCGATGCGGTGGAAGTCCCGGTTATCGCCTCGGGCGGGGTTGGCACTCTCGATCACCTTGTCGATGGCATCAAAAAGGGCCACGCGACTGCTGTTCTGGCCGCTTCGATCTTTCACTTTGGCACGTTCACCATCGGCGAGGCCAAGGCGCATATGGCTGCCGCCGGTATTCCCATGCGGCTCGACTAACCTTTTTGACTGCTTGCACCCTGCCCCCGGCGATGATTAGACGGATGGCGGGGAGACGGAGGCCCAATTCATGACATTGAGCATCGAAGCGCTTGACGCGCGCCTGGCCGAGCGGGCGAACGCCTCGCCCGAGGAGTCCTATACGGCAAAGCTGATCGCCAGGGGAACCGCCAAATGCGCCCAGAAACTGGGCGAAGAGGCCGTTGAGACAGTGATTGCGGCGATGAGCGGCGATCGCGAGGAACTGGTCAAGGAAGGCGCCGACCTTGTCTATCACCTTCTGGTTCTGTTGCGCTCGGAGGGCGTGGCGCTCTCTGAAGTGTCCGATGAACTTGACCGGCGCACGGCGCAATCGGGTCTGGCCGAAAAGGCCGCAAGGCCCAGGGACTGAGAATGCCCAAGAGTTCCTACACGCCTTATCTGAGTTTTTCTATCGACGAATGGGCACGGCTGCGCGCTGACGAGCCCATGACGCTCAATGCCGAAGATATCGAACACCTCCGGGCCCTCAACGATCCGATCTCGCTGGCTGAAGCCGAAATCGTCTATCTGCCGCTAACCCGACTGCTCTCGTTCTACGTCGAAGCCATTCAGGGCATCCACTACGCCTCGACGCGCTTTCTGGGCCATAACGGGGCAAAGGTGCCCTTCATCATCGGTGTTGCCGGTTCGGTGGCGGTGGGCAAATCGACCACCGCCCGCATCCTGCGCGCCTTGCTGCGCCGCTGGCCGAGCTCGCCCAAGGTCGATCTCATCACCACCGACGGGTTCCTCTATCCCAACAGGGTGCTCGAGGAGCGCGGGTTGATGCAGCGCAAGGGTTTTCCCGAAAGCTATGACCGGTCGGCCTTCGTTCAGTTTCTCGCCGCGATCAAATCGGGCCAGCCCAGGGTCAGCGCCCCGACCTATTCTCATCTGGTCTACGATATCGTACCCGACAAGACCAACACCGTGGAGAGCCCCGACATTCTCATCGTCGAGGGGCTCAACATTCTTCAGCCCGGCGAATTGCCTAAAACCGGCAACCCGATCGTCTTCGCGTCCGACTTCATCGATTTCTCGGTCTATATCGACGCCGACGAGGACGTGCTCGAGGCCTGGTATGTGGAGCGCTTCATGAAGCTGCGCGAAACGGCTTTCCGCGACCCCCAGAGCTTTTTCAAGCGCTTTTCCGAGCTTTCCGAGCTGACGGCAGTTTCGACGGCCAAGTCCATCTGGCAGTCTATCAATTTGCCGAATCTGCGCGAAAACATCCTGCCCACCCGCGGGCGGGCCGATCTGATTCTCAAGAAAGGCGCCGACCACTCCATCCACGAAGTGGCGTTGCGCAAGGTCTAGACGGCTATACCTTCGCCGCGTGCGAGTTCCTTGAGATCGGCCACCGGGCGCGCGCCATAGTGCGAAATCACTTCCGATGCGGCCAGGCACCCCAGCTTGAGCGCCTCTTCCATCGATTGTCCGCGCGCCGTGGCGAGCAGGAAGCCCGATGCGAAAAGATCGCCCGCGCCGGTCACATCGACGACATCGCTGACTGGAAAGGCCGGGACTGAAACGATTTCCCCGTTCTTGATCGCCATGGCGCCGCGCGCGCCCATGGTGACCGCTGCGATTTCGGCGTCTTCGGCCAACTGGCGCACGGCGACGTTGAGATCGTCGGTATCATAGAGCGCCTTGACCTCCTCGATATTGGCAAAGACGTAATCCATGGTCTTTGACTTGATGAGATCGAGAAACTCGTTGCGGAACCGGTTGACGCAGAACGGGTCCGACAGCGTGATCGCTGCGGCACGCTCATTCTTGTGGGCGTAGTGGGCGGCCTTGACGAAGGCCTTCTTGGCTTGCGGGGGGTCCCACAGATAGCCTTCCATATAGGTAATGGCCGAAGCCCCTATGGTCTCCTCGACGATATCGTCTTCGGTCAGGTGCTGGCAGGCGCCCAGATAGGTGTTCATGGTGCGCTCGCCATCGGGCGTCACAAGGATCATCGAGCGCGCGGTGGCCGGGCCGTCATAAAGATAGCCGGTTTCATACCCGATCCCCTTGGTATCGAAATCGTCCCGGAAGATCAGGCCCAGCTCGTCCTCGGCAACCTTGCCCACAAACGCGGCCCGGCCGCCCAGCGCCGCAACGCCCGCCGCCGTATTGGCCGAACTGCCGCCCGGAATGATGGTCTTGTTCTGGGGCATCTTGGAGAAAAGATCCGCCGAGCGATCCGCATCGACAAGATGCATGATCGATTTGCGCAAGCCTTCATCGACAAGGAAAGTGTCATCGATCGGGGCGATCACATCGACGATGGCGTTGCCGATGGTCAGGACGTCGAACCGCGTGGTCATCGGCGCTCCGCATAAACTGTCATGGATACTGCCCCTCGCTTAAGCCATAGCGGCCGGGGGCGCAACCGGTCTAGCCGGCGGTCTTGGCCGGATAGCGGCACCACTCGGCGATGATGCAGCGATAGCATTCGGGCTTGCGCGCCTTGCACACATAGCGCCCATGCAGGATCAGCCAGTGATGGGCGTGCAGCAGATAGTGCTTGGGTACCCGCTTGAGAAGCGCCAGCTCCACAGCCAGCGGCGTTTTGCCCGGCGCGATCCCCGTGCGGTTGCCCACGCGAAACAGATGGGTGTCCACGGCAATGGTGGGCTGGCCGAACCCGATATTGAGCACCACGTTTGCTGTCTTGCGGCCCACCCCGGGCAGGGCCTCGAGCGCCTCGCGGGTATCGGGGACCTGGCCGTCGTATTTTTCGATCAGCATCTGGCTCAAAAGGAAGACGTTTTTGGCCTTGTTGCGGTACAGCCCGATGGTCTTGATATGCTCGCGGATAGCGTCTTCGCCCAGCGCCACCATCTTTTCGGGCGTATCGGCAATGGCAAACAGCGCCCTGGTTGCCTTGTTGACTCCCACATCGGTGGCCTGGGCGGACAACACCACGGCGACCAGAAGCGTAAAGACATTGACGTAGTCGAGTTCACCCTTGGGCTCGGGATCGTGAAGCGAGAAGGCTTCGAAGATCTTTTCGATCTCGGCCCTGGTCAGTGGCTTGGGCATGGGGCGCGGCGATATTTGATTTGATTTTTGTCCGGACAATCCCCTTAGAATGGTCATGAGCCCAAAAGGCAAGCCGAGATGACCCAGAGCCCGCTCTTTGCCGCATTGCTGAGCCCTCACCGCTCGCTTTCGCCCCAGGCAATCCGCTGGGTGATAGCATTCACCAGCGTCATGGCGTCGATCCCCGGCATCGCGTTTTACGCCATGGGCGCCTGGCCGGTCGTGGGGCTTCTGGGGCTCGATGTGCTCCTGCTCTATTGGGCGCTCACCGCTTCGCTGCGCGACAAGGACATGTTCGAGGAAATCACCCTCTGGCCCGATGCCCTCGATATCCGCCATGTCACCAAGAAGGGCCGGGAAACCGCTGTCTCGTTCAATCCCTTCTTCATCCGGCTCTCGGTCATCAGAGACAATGAGAACCGGGTTACGGCGCTCAAGATCGTGACGCGCGAAGGCGAGATCGAGATCGGGCGGTTCCTCACCCCCGACGACAAGGCGAGTTTTGCCGATGCCTTCGGGCATGCTTTGAGCCGGGCAAAGCGCTGATCGACGTAAAAATCGGGTCGTACGGTACCAGATCGGTCGATAGTGTGAGCCCATGAACGAGATGACACCAATTTCACAGCTTCCCGATATGACCAGCGCCGAGACCTATCGCACCATCGCGCGGGCCATCGAATACCTCTCGATGCCTGGCCCCGAAGCGTCCGATATCGCCGGGCTGGCCCATGCGCTCTCGATCAGCGAACGCCAGCTGGTCGATATGTTCCGCCGCTGGTGCGGGTTGACGCCCAAGAGCTTTGCCCAGGCCGTGGCGCTCGACCACGCGCGAAAGCTTTTGCGCGACAATATGAGCGTGCTCGATACGACCTATGAGTTGGGCCTTTCGGGCCCCTCCCGTCTCCATGACCTGTTCGTGACCTATGACGCGGTGCCTCCGGGCATCTACCGCGCAAAGGGGGCCGGGCTCGAAGTCACCTGGGGCTATGCGCCATCGCCCTTCGGAAAGGTGTGCCTGATGGTCACCCAATATGGCGTGGCCGGCATTTCCTTTGCCGATGACGGCAAGGAGCAGTACGCCTTTGAAGATCTGGCCAGCCGCTGGCCGAATGCCGGGTACAGGCGCGACGACAACGCGGTTGCCCCGATTGCCGTCCGCATTTTCGATCCTGACCGGTGGGATCCCCAACAGCCGGTCCGGCTGGTGATGATCGGCTCCCAGTTCGAGATCAAGGTCTGGGAAACCCTGCTCAAGGTGCCCGCCGGTCGCGCCGCCACCTATGGCGAGGTCGCAAGGGCGGTAGGAAAGCCCAACGCAGCCCGCGCCATCGGCCGGGCGGTCGGGCGCAACCCCATTTCCTTTGTCGTCCCTTGTCATCGGATCGTGGGCTCGAGCGGTGCGCTCACCGGCTATCATTGGGGCATCGTGCGCAAACGCGCCATTCTGGGCTGGGAAGCGGGGCTCCTCGCTTCACAATAGCGCATGGAACTCCTGGGCGTTTCAGGCCTTAGCCTCTCGTAAGAGGCGGAGGGCTGATTTGGCGCGCATAATAGTTCTGGCACTTATCGGACTTCTGGCACTGGTGCTGGTCGCGCTTTACGCGCACATCTTCATGCTGGTGTTTGCCGCCATTCTCGTGGCCGCCGTGCTCGACGCGCTCATCCGGCTGTCGATGCGGCTCGTGCCCGTCCTCCCGCGTGCGTTTGCCGTGGTCCTGACCCTGATCTTTGTCGTGGCGGTCATCATCATTGCCGCCATCGGCGGCGGGGTGACGATTGTCACGCAGTTCGATGCCCTTTCAAGTGCACTGGGCGAGGCCTGGGACATGGTGGCGAGCCAGCTCAATGATTGGGGCCTGCCGGTGGCGCGTACCTTCGATGTGACCGATATCGTCGAAGCCATCCCCGAACCCCAGACCATTTTTGGCGGCGCCGGTGCCGTCCTGGGCACAGGGTTCGGCCTGATTTCGAACATGGTGATCGTCTTTCTCACCGGCATATTTCTCGCCATCGATCCCAGGCGATATCGCGACGGGCTGACCATTCTCTTGCCCATAAAGGCCCGCCCGCGGGCCCGCGAGGTGCTCGGCAAGGCCGGCGTGACGCTTCAGCACTGGCTGGTGGGGCAGCTGGCGCTGATGGCGATTGTGGGCGGATTGACGACAGCCCTCCTCCTTGTAATGGGCCTGTCCTACGGGCTGACGCTCGGCCTGATCGCGGGCCTGCTCAACTTCATTCCCTTTGTGGGGCCGATCCTGGCCTTCATCCCCATCGGTCTGTCGATGATCGGCCAGGACTGGACGACCGCGCTCATCGTTCTGGGTGGCTATACCCTGATCCAGCAGTTCGACGCCAATGTCACGACCCCGCTGATCCAGGATCGGGTGGTCAATCTCGCCCCGGCCCTGACCGTCATCTTCCTTTTGTTCATGGGCGTGGCACTGGGCCCGCTCGGGGTGGCGCTGGGCACACCCCTGCTTGCCGCTCTGCGCGTCCTGGTGCTCGAGCTTTATGTGCGCGACGTCCTGGGCGATACGCCCGAAAACGTTGACTAAAGCTCTTCGGTCGAAACCCGCTTGCCCTCGGCATCGATGCCGTAAATGATTGGCGCTCCAGTGGCGATTTCGCGTTTGAGGATCGCTTCTTCGTCAAGCCCCTCGAGCTTCATGACCAAAGCCCGCAGCGAATTGCCGTGCGCCGTGACCAGGACGGTCTTTCCAGCCTTGAGCAACGGCTCGATCTCGGCTTCGTAGTACGGCAGAACCCGCGCCGCGGTGTCTTTCAGACTCTCGCCACCCGGCGGGGGCACGTCATAGGAGCGGCGCCAGATATGGACCTGTTCGTCGCCCCATTTCTCCCGCGCGTCGTCCTTGTTGAGCCCCGACAGGTCACCGTAATCGCGCTCGTTGAGCTTGTGACTGCGAACGATCGTGAGGTCGGTGATGCCCATTTCCTCGAGCATCAGATCGAGCGTGCGCTGCGCGCGGGTCAGCGCCGAAGTGAAATAGGCATCGGGAACCGTGCCGCGCGCCTTGAGCGCCTGCCCGGCCTTTTTCGCTTCCTCGATCCCCAGATCGGTCAGCCCGGGATTCTTCCAGCCGGTGAACAGATTTTTCAAGTTCCATTCGCTCTGGCCGTGGCGAACGAGGATCAGCGTGCCGGTCATAGATCAGTCCTTGTCATTGAGCGTGTTCGATAGCGCGGTCATAAAGAATCAAAGGCCGAGAACATCGGCCATGGAATAAAGACCCGCCGGCTGCTCGGCGGCCCACAGTGCCGCCCGGAGCGCGCCGTCGGCAAACAGCGTCCGGTCGCGTGCAGAGTGAGACAGGGTGATGGTTTCGGCCATGGACGAAAACAGCACCGAATGCTCGCCCACAATTCCGCCGCCGCGCAGTGTGGCAAAGCCGATCGAGCCGGGCTCGCGTGCCCCCGTGTGCCCGTCACGCACCTTGACCCAATTGTCGGCAAGATCGATGCCGCGGCCCTCGGCTGCCGCTTCGCCCAGAAGCAGCGCCGTACCCGAAGGCGCGTCCACCTTGTGGCGGTGATGCATTTCGAGAATTTCGATATCGAACCCGATATCGAGGCTGGCCGCTGTCTTTTTGACCAGCGCGGCAAGAAGGTTCACCCCAAGGCTCATATTGCCCGATTTGACGATTCGCGCGCCCTCGGCACCGGCCCTTGCGATCGCGGCGTCGTCTTCGGGCGAGCAGCCGGTCGTGCCGATAATGTGGATCAGCTTGCGCTCGGCCGCCCGGCGGGCCAGCGCCACGCTCAGTTGCGGCGCCGTGAAATCGAGCACCGCATCCACCTGGTCGACGATATCGAGCGGCGTATCACCGATGACAACTCCCAGAGGTTCGAGCCCAACCAGGCTACCTGCATCCTTGCCCAGAACGCTCGAATTGTCCCGATCGGCAGCCGCCGCAAGTGTCATGCCGCCATGGGCGGCCACCGCGCGGATAACCGTCTGTCCCATGCGCCCGCCCGCGCCCACAACCCCGATTTTCAATGCCATGGTGTTCCCCTTACGCCGCCTGCATTTCGGCCAGCACCGCCTGCGCGCTCTGGCGCGGGCTGGGTGCGGCAATGATGGGGCGCGCCACCACAAGGTGGGACGCTCCCGCCGTCAGCGCATCGGCCGGTGTCATCACCCGCTTCTGGTCGCCCTTGTCAGAACCCGAGGGGCGGATGCCCGGCGTCACGACAGCCATGTCGGGCCCGACGATTTCGCGTATGGCCCGCGCCTCGAAGGCCGAGGCGACGACACCGCCCATGCCCGCTTCGCGCGCCTGCCGCGCCCGGCGCGCCACAAGCTCGTCAACGGAAATGCCATAACCGGCTTCATCGAGATCGGCCTGATCCATTGAGGTGAGGACCGTTACGCCAAGCAGGCACAGGGAGCTCCCTTCGGCCGCCTTGACCGCCGCCGCCATCGCCTTGGGATAGGCATGAAGCGTCAGCATGGTCGCCCCGGTATCGGCAATCGCCGCGACGCCTTTGGCAACCGTGTTGTCGATATCGAGAAGCTTGAGGTCGAAAAACACGCGCTTTCCGGCCTTGAGTAATTCCTTGCCCACGATCAGCCCGTCGCCGCCGTAAAAGAGCTGATAGCCGATCTTGTAGAAATCGACGATGCCGTCGAGCCGCGAAATCATGTCCTCGGCTTCTCTGCGTGTCCCGACATCGAGCCCGACAATCAGGTCACCGGCCATTCCATGTCTCCGCGTGCTTTGGTGTGTGAGGGCTCGATGCCACGAGTTGCGCGTGAGCGCAAGCGCCCGGCCTCAAATCCCGCCACGCGAAAAATGGGTGAGCTCTTTCACCATCTGGTCGATCTTGGCGATCACGCCGGCCTCAGCCACGGTGCCGTCATCGGCAAAGACGCTTGAATCCGGCCCCGTGCCAAGCAGCGTCGGCACCACCACCGCCCCGATCTTGGAAAGCGAATCGCGCAGATGGCTCTGCGCCCATATGGTCCCGTAGCGCCCCGAGGATACCCCGCCGATCCCGAACACCGCATGCCGGAAGGGCGAAGGCTTTTGCCGCGACAGCCAGGCGATCGTGTTGACCATCAATGGCGGCAGCCCGCCATTGTATTCGGGCGTGGCGATAAACACGATATCATGGGATCGGAACAGATCGGCCAGTCGCCCCGCGGCCTCGGGCACATTGTCGGGCTCGAGATCCTGGTTGAAAATCGGCATCTCGAAATCTTTGAGCGTGATCGAATTGACCGTAACCCCCGCCGCAGCGAGCTTGGCATCCACCGCATCCTGAAGCATCTTGTTGACCGATCCGGTGCGGATCGAGCCGCAAAGGGTAAGGGCTCTAGCCATTGGCATCTCCTGATTGGGTTTTGCGCCAGTTAAGCCGCCTCACTTTGGCCGCGGCAAGCGCTCACAGACAAAAAAAGCCCTCCGCGGTGGGAGGGCTTTTCCAGAATGCCCACTGACCGGCTCAGTGGAACATGGTCTTGAGCTTGTCGAAAAACCCTTCCGATCCCGGCGAGGTTTCGCGGTTGGAGAGGTTTTCGAACTCCTCGAGCAGTTCGCGCTGGCGCTTTGAAAGCTTTTGCGGCGTTTCCACATCGAGCTGAACGTAGAGGTCGCCGACCTGCTGGCTGCGCAGCACCGGCATGCCCTTGCCTTTCAAACGCACGCGCTGGCCGGGCTGGGTGCCTTCATTGACCTTGACCTTGGCGCGGCTGCCTTCGAGCGTCGGCACTTCGAACTCGCCGCCCAGAGCTGCGGTGATCATAGAAATGGGCACCTTGGCGTAAAGATCGGCCCCGTCACGCTGGAACAACTGGTGCGGTTTTACCGAAACGAAAATGTAAAGATCGCCGGCTGGTCCGCCGCGCAATCCCGCCTCGCCTTCGCCGCCCAGGCGAATGCGCGTACCGTCCTCGATTCCCTTTGGAACATCGACCGAAAGCGTGCGCGAGGTCTGCCTGCGACCCTGCCCGTGGCAGTCCGTGCAGGGCTGGTCCATGGTTTCCCCGCGCCCGTGGCACTGGGGACAGGTCTGCTGGATGGTGAAGAACCCTTGCGCCGCGCGCACCTTGCCATGCCCGCTGCACATGCGGCACGTGGAAAACCCGGTGCCCGGCTTGGCGCCCGTTCCATCGCAGGTTTCGCACCCGATCAGGGATGGCACGTCGATATCGACTGTCGTGCCCGCAAAAGCATCTTCGAGGGTAATTTCGAGATTGTAGCGCAGATCCGAACCGCGCTGGCGGCCGTCGCGCTGGCGCTGGCGTGAGGCCCCGCCCATGAATTCCCCGAAAATGTCTTCGAAAATATCGGACATCGAGGAGGAAAAGTCATTCCCGAACCCGTGGGCTCCACCACCGCCGCCGCCGTTGAACGCCGCATGGCCGAACCGGTCATAGGCCGCGCGCTTTTGCGGGTCCTTGAGCGTGTCGTAGGCCTCGGAAACTTCCTTGAACTTGTGCTCGGCCTCGGTGTCTCCCGGATTGCGGTCCGGATGATACTGCATGGCCAGCTTGCGATAGGCGGATTTCAGCGCCGCGGCATCGCAGGATTTTTCGACTCCGAGCACGGAATAAAAATCGGCTTTGCTCATGAGCTCAATGTACCCCCATATCGCGGCAGGGGCAGAAAATGGACGGGTGCAAGATCATCTCTTGTGCCAAACCAACCGTTCTTGTCATGACGCATCTCTCTTGGGGCCAGCATTGGCCGAAGCCCTTGTGCGCCTAGGTAATCATCGTTGCTGCCTGTTACCATAGGCAGCGGCGAAAAGACCAGCACTCACCGGTGATTCACGTGAAACTGGCGCCCTGGAAAAAACAGTGCCGCCCGAAGGCGGCACTGCGATCATTTTCAAGGCAGAAGGTTTACGCCGACTTCTTGTCGTCGTCGTCCTTGACCTCTTCGAAGTCGGCATCGACCACGTCGTCATCGGCCTGGGCGTCACCCGCGGCAGCGGCTTCGGCTTCTTCCTGGCTGGCCTTGTACATGGCTTCGCCAAGCTTCATCGAAGCCTGGGCAAGCGCCGCGGCCTTTTCCTTGATCGCCTCGGGGTCGTCGCCCTCGAGTGCGGTCCTGGTATCGGCAATGGCGGTCTCGATCTCGGTCCTGATCTCGGCCGTTACCTTGTCACCATGCTCCTTGAGCGAGGATTCGGTGGAATGCACGAGGCTTTCGGCCTGGTTCTTGGCTTCCACGACTTCGCGGCGCTTCTTGTCGGCCTCCGCGTTCGCTTCGGCGTCCTTGACCATCTGCTCGATATCGGCGTCCGAAAGACCGCCCGAGGCCTGGATGCGGATCTGCTGCTCCTTGCCCGTGCCCTTGTCTTTCGCCGAAACATTGACGATGCCGTTGGCGTCGATGTCGAAGGTCACCTCGACCTGCGGCACTCCGCGTGGCGCCGAGGGGATACCGACCAGATCGAACTGGCCGAGCATCTTGTTGTCGGCCGCCATTTCGCGCTCGCCCTGGAAGACCCGGATGGTCACCGCCGACTGATTGTCTTCAGCGGTGGAGAACACCTGGCTCTTTTTGGTCGGGATCGTCGTGTTGCGGTCGATCAGGCGGGTGAACACGCCACCGAGCGTCTCGATGCCCAGCGAAAGCGGGGTCACGTCGAGCAGCAGCACGTCTTTCACATCGCCCTGCAGAACGCCGGCCTGAATGGCGGCGCCCATGGCAACCACTTCGTCAGGGTTCACGCCCTTGTGGGGTTCCTTGCCAAAGAAGTTCTTCACCTCTTCCTGCACCTTGGGCATGCGGGTCATGCCGCCGACCAGAACGACTTCGTCGATCTCGCCAGCCGAAATCCCGGCATCCTTGAGCGCTGCGCGGCACGGATCGATGGTGCGCTTGATCAGATCTTCAACGATCGATTCGAACTTGGCGCGGGTCAGCTTGAGCTGCAGATGCTTGGGGCCCGAAGCGTCCGCGGTGATGAACGGCAGGTTCACTTCGGTCTGGCTGGCGGACGAAAGCTCGATCTTGGCCTTTTCGGCAGCTTCCTTGAGCCGCTGCAGCGCCAGCTTGTCGCCGCGCAGGTCAATGCCCTGCTCTTTCTTGAACTCGTCGGCGAGGTAATCGACAAGACGCATGTCGAAATCTTCACCGCCAAGGAAGGTATCGCCATTGGTGGATTTGACTTCGAAAACGCCGTCGCCGATCTCGAGGATCGAAATATCGAACGTGCCGCCGCCAAGGTCATAGACAGCGATCGTGCCGGATTCTTTCTTGTCCAGCCCGTAGGCCAGCGCGGCAGCGGTCGGCTCGTTGATGATGCGGAGCACTTCGAGCCCGGCGATCTTGCCGGCGTCCTTGGTGGCCTGGCGCTGGCTGTCGTTGAAATAGGCCGGAACCGTGATGACGGCCTGAGTCACCGGTTCACCGAGATAGCTCTCGGCGGTCTCCTTCATCTTGCCAAGGATCATGGCGGAGACTTCGGACGGAGAAGATTTCTTCCCATCCGCTTCCACCCAGGCGTCGCCATTGTCAGCCTTGACGATCTTGTAGGGCACAAGGCCCTTGTCCTTGGTGACCATCGGGTCTTCGAACCGGCGCCCGATCAGGCGCTTGACGGCAAACAGCGTGCCCTCGGGGTTGGTCACGGCCTGGCGCTTGGCCGGCTGGCCCACGAGACGCTCGCCATCGCTTGAGAAGGCCACCATGGACGGCGTGGTGCGCGCGCCCTCGGCATTCTCGATCACTTTGGGGTTTTTGCCGTCCATGACGGCAACGCACGAATTGGTCGTGCCCAGGTCAATACCGATTACTTTTCCCATTCCGAAACCTCATTTCTCGAGCGAGTCCTAAAATTTGGCTCTGACCCCTCAACGCGCCCATTCACGTTGCGGCATCGCATTGATCGGTCGTGCCGGACCCCTCTGGGGGATGGATTTGGCCCGGTTTCCCGGGCTTGTTGGCTATATAAGGAGGGGGGGAGGGCCCTTCAAGCGCGCCCCCCGCTTTGCGTGAATTTTTGTCAGGCCGATTTGTCGAGTCCATCGCCGGGCTCGGCGTCCGTTTTGGGTGCGGGCTTGTTGCCACCCTTGGCCACGCCCACCATGGCGGGGCGCAGAACGCGCTCGCCAATGGCATATCCGGTCTGGACCACCTGAACCACCGTGCCTTCGGGCACGGAGGGGTCAGGCACTTCAAACATGGCCTGATGGCGGTGGGGGTCGAACTTTTCGCCCTCGGCCACGATCGGGATCACCCCGTTCTTTTGCAAAAGCCGCTGCATTTCGCGCTCGGTCATCTCGATCCCCTCGATCAGGGATTTGAGCGTGCCGTCGGCGTTTTCCCGCAATTCGGCGGGAATGACCATCAGGGCGCGCGAGAGATTGTCGGTGGCCACCAGCATGTCGCGGGCAAACCCGGCAATGGCATAAGAGCGCGTGTCGGAAACTTCGCGCTCGGTGCGCTTGCGCAGGTTTTCCATTTCGGCCGCCGTGCGCAGCACCTGGTCGCGCAGCTGTTCCTTTTCGGCTTCAAGCTGGGCGATGCGCTCCTCGGCCGTCGGCTCGGTGGAAACCGCTTCTGCGTCCTCGGCCTCAAGGCGCGGATCGATGTCGTCGTTCGGCTCTGGCGTCGTGTTGTCGTCGCTCATCATTGCTCTTTCAACGATTGGGGAAGTTAAGGTTGGCTGCCATATCGGCCAAGGGCGGAAATATTTCAAGCCTCGTGGCGAAAAGCCCCACTTAACAAAACCGCTAAAGCTCGGTTTTGCGCGAGATCAGCTTGGACACAACATGCGCGGTATAATCGACCACCGGCACAATGCGCGCATAATTGAGCCGCGTCGGCCCGATCACGCCCAGGACGCCCACCACCTTGTCATTGGCATCCTTGTAGGGCGACAAAACGACCGAGGAGCCGGAAAGCGAAAACAGCTTGTTTTCCGAACCAATGAAGATGCGCACCCCTTGGGCGGTTTCCGCATCGTTCAAAAGATCGATCAGCCCCTGCTTGGTTTCGATCTCGTCGAACAATTGCCGCACACGGGCCAGATCTTCCGATGCCATCGTGTCATCGATCAGATTGGCCCTGCCCCGAACGATCAGCGTCGGAGCAGAGGTATCGGCCTCGATCATCGAGGCCAGCCCGGAATCCACCAGCCGCTGCGCAATGGCATCGAGTTCGGCCCGCTGGCTTTCCGATTGCCGGCGGATCGAATCGCGCGCCTGCTGCAGCGTCTTGCCCACGATGTGATGGGCCAGAAAGTTCGATGCCTGGGTCAAGGCGCTCGCCGTCAGCCCCGGTGGCAGCGCAATAATGCGGTTTTCAACCTGCCCGTCTTCCCCCACAAGAATCGCCATGGCCCGCTCGGGGTCGAGCCGGACAAATTCTACATGCTTGAGCACCATGTCCGATTTTGCGGCAATCACCATGCCCGCGCCATGCGACAGGCCCGAGAGCAAGGCACTCGCTTCGTTGAGAAGGTCTTCGACACGTCCCGACCTGCCCCCGCCCGAAACGGTGCGGGCGATCTGGTCGCGCTCGGTCTCGTCCATGGCGCCCACTTCGAGCATGGCATCGACGAAAAACCGCAAGCCTTCCTGCGTTGGTGCCCGCCCCGCCGATGTATGCGGTGCGGCAATCAGGCCCAGCTCTTCCAGATCGGCCATCACATTGCGCACGGATGCGGGCGAGAGTTGCATGTCGAGCATCTTGGAAATGGCCCGCGACCCTATGGGTTCGCCGGTTTCCAGATAGCGCTCGACCAGCCGCCGGAAGATGTCCTGGCTGCGCGCCGAAAGGGTCGTCAGGAATTCGGGCGAATTCAGTGGTGTTTTTTCCATTTCGTCTTTTTCGCTTCCAGGGCCGGCGCTGGCAAGAAATTGAATCCAAACACAATCAAATGCCCCAGGTTAACTAAGTAGGAGAAATCACGGGGACCGCCAAGGGCGCGCCGCTTGTTCCAGCCGTCTTGAACCGTTAAGAGGCTGGTAACCATATCAGCCAACAGACACCGGGAAGACAGTTTTTATGCGGCCAAGCGGACGGGCAAGCGATCAGATACGCGATGTGACAATTGAACGGGGCGTCGCGCCGCAGGCGGAGGGCTCGTGCCTCGTCTCGTTCGGGCGGACCCGCGTTCTGTGCACCGCAAGCGTTGAAACCTCCCTTCCGCCCTGGCGGCGCGGTCAGGGCTTGGGCTGGGTAACCGCCGAATACGGCATGCTGCCCCGCGCCACCGGCTCACGCACCCGCCGCGAGGCGACCGCTGGCAAGCAATCGGGCCGTACCCAGGAAATCCAGCGCCTGATCGGGCGCTCCCTGCGCGCCGTCATCGACATGCAGGCTCTGGGCGAAAATCAGGTCATTTTGGATTGCGACGTGCTCGAAGCCGATGGCGGCACCCGAACCGCCTCGATCACCGGCGCCTTCGTTGCGCTGTCGGAAGCGATTTTCTGGATGAAGGAACGTTCGCTTTTGAAGGGCGATCCAATCCGCGACCATGTGGCTGCCGTATCGTGCGGCGTCTATCGCGGCACCCCGGTGCTCGATCTTGATTACCTCGAAGACAGCGAAGCCGATACCGACGCCAATTTCGTTCTGACCGGTTCGGGTAAGTTCGTTGAAATCCAGGGCACGGCCGAAGCCGAACCCTTTTCCGCCCAGGAGCTGGCCGAACTGATCGGACTTGCCGAAAAGGGCATTGCCGAACTGGTTGACCTGCAGCGCGCCGTATTGGGGGCGTCATGACGATCAGGCTCAAGCGCGGCGACCGGCTGGTTCTGGCCACTCACAACAAAGGCAAGCTCGCCGAATTTCAGGACATGCTGAAAGACTTCGGCCTCGAGATCGTCTCGGCCGGTGATCTGGGCCTGCCCGAGCCGGAAGAGACCGGCACGACATTTGTCGAGAACGCGCGGCTCAAGGCGCACGCGGCCGCCAAGGCGACGGGCGAAATCGCGCTCAGCGACGATTCGGGCATTTCGGTTGATGCGCTTGATGGCCAGCCCGGCGTTTACACCGCCGATTGGGCGGGCGTGCCGCGCAATTTCACCAACGCCATGCAAAAGGTGCAGGATCTGCTCGTCGAAAAAGGCGCGACCGAACCGGGCCAACGCAGGGCCCAGTTCAATGCTGTGCTCTGCCTCGCCCTGCCCGACGGCACCGACATGGTTTTCGAAGGTGTCGCTCCCGGCACGCTGGTCTGGCCGCCCGTCGGAGATTCGGGCCACGGCTATGACCCCATGTTCAAGCCCGATGGATATGAGAAAACCTTCGGCCAGATGAGCGCTGAAGAAAAACATTCCTGGGCCCCTGGCAAGGAGGGCCTGTCCCACCGTGCCCGCGCCTTTGCCAAATTCGTAAAGGACGTGCTTTGAGCGCTAACACTGCATTCGGGGTCTATGTCCACTGGCCGTTCTGCGCGGCCAAATGCCCCTATTGCGACTTCAATTCCCACGTCCATCACGGCAAGTTCGACGAAGACAGCTTCGTTAGCGCCTATGTCAAGGAAATCGAGACCACCGCCCGCCGCGCGCCCGAGCGGCTGGTCGAATCGATCTTTTTCGGCGGCGGTACGCCCTCGCTCATGAAGCCGGCTTCTGTCGGCACCATCCTTGATGCCGTCGCAAAGAACTGGCAGATCGCCGACAAGGTCGAAATAACCCTCGAAGCCAACCCCACCTCGGTCGAGGCCGAGCGCTTTCGCGGCTATCGCGCTGCCGGGGTCAACCGCGTCTCCCTGGGCGTGCAATCGCTGCGTCCCGAGCCCCTGGCCCGCCTGGGGCGCCTGCATTCGGTCGAGGATGCGGTGGCCGCCGTGCGGCTGGCGCAATCGATCTTCGATCGCTCGAGCTTTGACATCATCTATGCCCGTCCCGACCAGACATTGGGCCAGTGGGAGGACGAGCTGACCGAGGCGCTGGCGCTATCGGAGGGCCATCTCTCGCTCTACCAGCTCACCATCGAATCGGGCACGCGCTATTTCGACCTGTTCAACGCCGGCAAACTGAAAATGCCATCTGAAGATCTTTCTGCCGACATGTTCGAAATGACCCAGGAATTGACCGCTTCCTACGGCCTGCCGGCCTATGAGATTTCCAACCACGCCCGCCCCGGCCAGGAAAGCCGCCACAACATGATCTATTGGCGCTATGGCGAATATGCCGGCATCGGGCCGGGCGCCCATGGTCGGCTGATCATGGGCGGCGCCCGCCACGCCACGGCGGCTGAGAAAATGCCGTTCAAATGGTGGGAAAAGGTCATCGAGACCGGCGATGGGCTCGTCACCGACGACACCCTGACCTGGGACGAAGAAGGCGACGAATATCTCGTCATGGGCCTGAGATTGCGTGAAGGGATCGACCCGGCCCGCTACCAGGCCCTCGCCCGCCGCGCGCTGACCGCCACCCAGATCGATTTCCTAAAGGGAATCGGCTTCATCGAAACCCTCCCCAACGGAAGGTTGCGGGTGACCGACAAGGGCTGGCCCGTCCTCGACGCCGTGGTCGCCGATCTGGCCGCCTAAAGCGTTTCCAGGATAAGTGGGAACCACTTATTCGGTTCGGAAGCGTGACAAAACAAAAACTTAGAGCAATTGAAGCGATTCGGAGAAACGCTGAATGCTCTTAACGAAATTCCGCCGCCGGCGGAATGCCCGCATCAATGCCCGCGCCGCCGCTCGAAGCGAGCGGCAGGCCGCCCAGCCGCGCAGCGTCGATGGTGACGGCGGACCCCGCGGCGACCTCACGCATGACCAGTCCGTATTCCCCCCGCCCGTCGAAATGGAGCCGGAACGGCCCGTCGCGCCCCGCAAATCCGGTCGGCGAAACCAGCCCGGTCCCGTAAGGCGGTGTGGCAAGGCTCAGGCTGGGCGTGTTGGCCAGCAACACCGCCGAATAGGCCAGGGTCGTGAGCTGATGCGGCTCGCTGCCAAATCGCGTGTGATAAACGGGCGCCAGCGCTGCAAGTCCACCCGGATCGATCGCCGGATAGACCGCCCCCGCCAGATAGGGCTGATTGAGAACGGCTCTATCGCCCTCCCAATCGGCCGATCCCATGATCAGCACCCGGTCGCGCGGCAGCCGCGCCGCATCGAGCAATATGCCGAAACTGGGCGCCGTGGCCCGATCGGGGATATAGAGCGTATCGACCAGATTGGACCGCATGGCCGGGGCCAGTCGTTCCACCGCGGTGCGGGCGCGCGCCTCGCTGTCGAACCTTTCGATGGCAACGATCTGCATGCCGGTTTCCCCCGCCGCAAGTCGCAGCGCGTCGGCCTGCGCATTGCCCAGCGGGGTATCGGGAATGATCGCTGCAATCGTGTTGCGTCCCTGCGCCCGCGCATGGGTGAGCGCGCGCGTGATCTCGGCTTCCGGCAACACGCTGAGCAGATAGACCCCGTCGGTGGCAACGCTGGCGGTGGAGGAAAACCCGATCAGCGGCGTGTCGTAGGATTTGGCGATCGCCCCGGCCAGCCCGACAGCGTCAGCGGTCAGCGGCCCCAGGATCAGCTCGGCCCCCTCGGCCAGCGCCTGCTGGGTTGCCGCGCGCGCCGTTTCCGGACCGGTGCCGGCATCCTTGATCACCAGATGGATGTTTTGGCCGCCGGTCCGGGCGATTTCGTCCATAGCGAGCCGCGCGCCATTGACCATGGCCCGCCCCACCGGTCCCGAATTGCCCGAGAGCGGCAGGATCAGCGCCACCCGCACCGGCCCGCTGCCAATGATTTCGCCATGCGCGGGCGCCAGCACGGCCCCTGCCGATTGGAGCGGCTGGGCAAGTCCGGTGCCCTGAATGCGCGGCTGGCCTGCCGAGCAGGCCGCAAGTGCCAGCAAAAGCACCGCGCTCAATAGCGCCCTTGCCCAGATCTGCTGCAAACCCCACTCCCTTCATCATGCCCGGCCGGCAAATCTTCCACTGATTCGCGCCGAAATCGGAACCGCCGTCCGCCTCGACAAACCCCCTTCCAATGTTAAAAGAAGGGCACTAAGCCAAGGGACCATTGTGAGCCAGGACAAATCCTACCAGATATCGGGCCATCGCGTCTCCGTGCAAAGCCCGGCCCCCGGCCTCTATCCGGTGGCCACCCCCATCGGCAATCTGCGCGACATCACCCTGCGTGCCCTCGATATCTTGGCCGGCGCCGATCTCGTTTTGTGCGAGGACACCCGCCATTCCGCCCGCCTGTTTGACGCCTATGGCATCAAAACCCCCCGCACGGCCCTGCACGAACACAATGAACGCGCCCGCATCGAACCGATCCTCGACCAGATCAGGGACGGCAAGGCCATTGCGCTGATCTCGGACGCCGGAACCCCGCTCCTGTCAGATCCGGGGTTTCCGCTCGTTCGCGCCGCACGCGAAGCGGGGATCGATATCTTTCCCGTCCCCGGCCCCTCGGCCCTTCTTGCCGCGCTCACCGGCGCCGGCCTGCCCACCGATTCCTTTGCCTTCTTCGGCTTTTTGCCCCCCAAGACCGGCCAGCGCACCAACGCGCTTGCGTCCCTTATCGGGCGCCCCGAAACGCTGGTCTTTTACGAATCCCCCCGCCGCCTCGGCGCGACCCTGTCCGACATGGCCCAGACCTTTGGCCCCGACCGTCAGGCGGTGGTGGCGCTCGAATTGACCAAGCGCTTCGAGCGCTTCGAAACCGGCCCACTCTCCGATCTCGCCATAACTTTTGCCGAGGATACGAAAGGTGAGGCTGTGATCCTCGTCGCCGGCTCGGACGGTACGGCACCAAGGGCGGGCGGTGATTGGGAGGCGGCGCTGAGCGAAGCAATGGCACAAATGCCGTTGCGCGCCGCCGTCGATCAGGTCTCGGTCCAGTTCGGTCTCAAACGCAAACAGGTTTACGATGCCGCCCTCGCGCTCAAGGCCAGCACCTGATCCGCGCCGCCGGGCCGAGCGCGCCGGCCGGTCCGCCGAAACACTGGCCTGCTGGCTGCTGCGCTTCAAACTCTATTCGATCATTGCCACTCGCTACAAAACCCCGGTCGGCGAAATCGATATCGTCGCGAAAAAGGGCCGCCGCATCGTCTTTGTCGAGGTCAAGCAGCGCTCCGGCAGCCAGATGGCCCGCGATCAGGCTTTGGCGTCGGTCAACACCGCCCGCATCGTGCGCTGCGCCCAATGGTTTCAGTCCGCCCACCCCGCCTATCAAGGCTGTGATTTCCGTTTCGACGTGATAACGCTTGCACCGGGACGCTGGCCGCACCATCTGGTCAATGCCTTTACCGCCTGACGCTTTTCTCTGAGGATCTTTCCATGTCCCTTTCCGTCGCCGTGCAGATGGACCCCATCGACGCCATCAACCCTCTGGGCGATTCCAGTTTCGCCCTGATGCTCGAAGCCCAGGCGCGCGGTCATACGCTCTCCTATTACACCCCTTCCACCCTCGCCCAACGCGGCAACAGGGTGACGGCACGCGTGCATGGGGTCAAAGTGGACGACAGGGAAAAGGGCCTCCATTTCACGCTCGAGGACTGGCAGAAAACCGATCTGACAGCGTTCGACGTCATCCTGCTGCGTCAGGATCCGCCCTTCGATATGAATTATATCACCACCACGCACATGCTCGAGCTGGTGCATCCCCAAACCCTGGTGGTCAATCACCCCAGGGAGGTGCGCAACGCGCCCGAAAAGATCCTCGTCACCAGCTTCCCCGAGCTGATGCCCGATACGCTGATCACCCGCGATGAAACCGAAATCCGCGATTTCCGGGCCGAATTTGGCGACATCATCTTAAAGCCGCTTTTCGGCAATGGCGGCGCAGGCGTGTTCCGCATTCGCGAGGGCGACGAAAATCTCGGCGCGCTTCTCGAAATGTTCAACGCCAGTTTCCGCGAACCCTTCATGATCCAGCGCTATCTCCCCGAGGTGCGTAAGGGCGACAAGCGCATCATCCTTGTCGATGGCAAGCCCGTGGCCGGGCTCAACCGTATTCCTGCCGAAGGCGAATCGCGCTCCAACATGCATGTGGGCGGGCGGCCCGAACTGTCCGAATTGACGCCGCGCGAGCACGAGATCTGCGAGATCATCGGCCCCGAGCTCAAAAAGCGCGACCTGATCTTTGTCGGCATCGACGTGATCGGCGGTTATCTGACCGAAATCAACGTCACCTCTCCCACCGGCATTCGCGAGGTCAAACGCTTCGGCGGCCCCGATATCGCGGTCATGGTCTGGGACGCCATCGAAAGCCGCCGGTAGTCAAGCGCTTCGGCCCCCGGTATGGTCGCCGCTGATTCACGTGGAACAGCGGCACATTGGGGGCCGGGACGATGTCGGGCAATTTTCTCGTGGCCTTCGCCACATTCTTTGCGACGATCGGTGTTGCCGATATCGCCTTCATCTTCGCGGGCCTGACGCGCAGCAATACGGCCAAACAGCGCTTCGTCTTCGCCTCGCGCGGCGTTCTGATCGCCAGCGGAATTTTGCTGTTCTTCGCCTTTGCCGGCAATGCCATCCTTGAGATCTTCGGCATCACCCTGCCGGCCCTGCGGGTGGCCGGCGGCATCCTGCTGCTGTTGATCGCTATCGACATGGTGTTTGCCCGCCATTCGGGCGCCACCGGCACCACCTCCGAGGAAGAAGCCGAAGGCATGTCGCGCACCGACATTTCGGTCTTTCCGCTCGCCATGCCGCTCCTGGCCGGGGCCGGCTCGATTTCCGCGGTCATCCTTTTGACCACCGGCGCCACCACCGATCTCGAATTCTGGATCGTCATTGCAGCGCTTGTCGCCACCCTGGCGCTGGCCTGGCTGGCGCTTCTGGTCGCCATTCCCATTCAGCGCGTTCTGGGATTGACCGGCATGTCGGTGGTTTCCCGCGTGGTGGGTATCTTGCTCACCGCGCTGGCCGTCCAGTTCGTCTTCGACGGCATCAGCGCCAGCGGCATTCTCGGCGGATCGAGCTGAACGCGACCAGCAAGGATCATTTCAGCGGCGCACACCGTCCCTGACCCGTAAGGCGCATATGGGTGCGGGGGTCGCACCCGGAGTGTTCCCAGCAAAAGTGCTTTGCACTTTTGCGGTTCGGGAACGCGACCAGCAAGGATCATTTCAGCGGCGCACACCGTCCCTGACCCGCAAGACGCATATAGGTGCGTGGGTCGCACCCGGTCAAAAAGAACTGGATCCAGTCGCTTTCCGACCCATACCACGCATTGCGGTCGACTTCGGTGCGGATGCCCGGCACGGTCCCGGTCTGGGTGTACTGCCAGAAGGTGAAGGGCCGGTTGGAATAGCGCTCATGGGGCTCGGCGGCCACCGACCGCAGCCACATCGGATTGTCGATCTGGACGCCCTCCAGAACGTCGCGATGGAAATTGATGTCGGTATAGATCACCGGAACCTTGCCTGTATGGGCCTCCATTCCCGCCAGGAGCACACGCACCTTGTCGAGCACTTCCTCGCGCGTCAGATCGTGCTTGCACGACGAGCCATTGTTCCATTCCAGATCGAGCACGGGCGGCAGCGCGTCGGCTTCGGCCGGAACATTGGCGGCAAACCACGCCACCTGTTCGGAGGCTGGCCGGCACCAGTATATGAAATGGTACGCCCCGCGCGGAATGCCGGCAGCCCGCGCCTCGTCCCAATTGGTGCGGAAATTGGGGTCGAGATAATCCCCACCATCGGTGGCTTTGATATAGGCAAAGCGGGTGCCCGCCCGCGCCACGGCGCGCCAGTCGATATTGCCCTGATGGCGCGATACGTCGATGCCGTGGATGGGCAGCGAATGGGCGCGCGCCACACCCGGATGGGGCTTGTTGTCGCCCTTGGCCGGATAATAATTGGCCCCGCAGGCGGCCAGCACCCCGATCAGGGCGAGACCGGCCGCAAGCGGCAGGATCGTCTTGGTCAGCTTGGGCGAGCGGAAAATACGCGGCAGGGGCATGGAGCGGAAAACTCGACAATTTGGGAAAAATCTATCTCAAATTGTCTTGGCCCAATTCTCCTTAACACCCCGCTCACAAGGCTGGTTAACGGGAAGTAAAGCCCCGAAAGCGTGGCTCCCGGGGCACAGATTTTTCACAATGAAAACGCCGATCAGGCCGCCAGCGCCCGCGCTTGCGAAACCACGGCATCGGTGTCGTAGGGCTTGGCAATGAAACTGTCGGCAACCTCCGTCCTGGGCGCCGCCCGGCCCGAGGTGACAAGCACCGGAATGTGCGGCCAGCGTGACTTGATTTCCCGTGCCAGATCGAACCCGGTTAGCGTCCCGGCCAGTTCGACATCTGTAAACACCAGTCCGATCGACCCGCGGGTTTCAAGCAGCTCGATTGCCTGTTCGGCGTCGGGGACCTCGATCACCGAAAATCCGGCATCGACCATGGCCAGGGTGATATCGAGCCGAACCAGCGGTTCGTCCTCGACCACGAGGATCAGGGGAGCATCCTTTCTCTGCAACATTTTTTGCCTCCAAAATTTCCAGCCGCCGCCGGAACGAAAACAGGGCGGCGGCCAATCGGCCGCGCCCCCGCTCGCGTCGATCCACTGGTGCATAATGGGCCGGGATTTAAGCCATAGGCACGGCTGCGATCCCGGTCAGTTCGTCATATCAATGCTGCTGCACCCCATCCGTTCCGCCGTACCCGATGCACGGCTTGGTGATCGGCCTTGCCGCCAACGCATGTTCGCTAAACGTTCTTGTTCTCGGATTTGTTTCTTGCTAGCGTCGCCCTCTCATTCATCCGTGCGGGGGACGGCATGGCAACGCGGATCACCACAGTCGCCTTTCTGGGCATCGAGGCCGTTCCGGTCGATGTGCAGGTGCAGATTTCGCCCGGCCTGCCGCGCTTCAACATCGTTGGCCTGCCCGATAAGGCAGTAGGGGAAAGTCGCGAACGGGTCCGCGCCGCGCTGATCGCTTCGGGCCTGGCGCTGCCCGCCAAGCACATTTCGGTCAATCTCGCCCCTGCCGATCTGCCCAAGGAGGGCAGCCATTACGATCTGCCCATTGCTCTGGGGCTGATGGCCGCCATGGGCGCCATCCCCGGCGATATGCTCGAGCGCTTCATGGTACTGGGCGAATTGGCGCTCGATGGGCGCGTCTCGCCCGTCACCGGCATCCTGCCCGCCGCCATTGCCGCCAATGCGCGCGATCTTGGCATCATCTGCCCGGCCGCCTGCGGCGCGGAAGCGGCCTGGGCCGGCGAAAATATCGACATCGTCGCCATCGATACGCTTTTTGCGCTGGTCAATCATCTGGCCGGTCGGCAGATGGCGGCCCGTCCCCAGCCGGTTCGCGCCCTGCCCAATTCCACCGGCCCCGACCTTGCCGATATTCGTGGCCAGGAGGTCGCGCGCCGCGCACTCGAAGTGGCCGCCGCCGGTGGGCACAATTTCCTGATTGGATGTTTACAACAGCGTGAGGTCATGCAGTCATATACGCATGACGTGTCAACGGCGGGGTAAAAGTCGGCCATTGGGCGGCGCAAAACCAGGCCACTTGATGTTGGGGGTATCGAGCGCCGGGAGGGCGTAGCCCGAGCGGTGTTCGATACCCCCAACATTGCGTTTTTCAGGACGTGCGGCTGGCTTTGCGTGCCCGGCTTTGGGCGAGGCGATAGCTGTCACCATTCATCTCGAGGATGCTGACGTGATGGGTCAGGCGGTCGAGGAGCGCGCCGGTGAGGCGCTCGGACCCGAAGGTCTCGGTCCATTCGTCGAAAGGCAGATTGCTGGTGATCAGGGTGGAGCCGCGCTCGTAACGCTGCGAGATCAACTCGAACAGCAACTCGGCCCCGGTCTTGGACAGCGGCACGAAGCCCAGTTCGTCGATGATGAGCAGCTTGTAGCCAGCCATCTGCTTCTGGAAGCGCAGAAGGCGACGTTCGTCGCGCGCCTCCATCATCTCGCTGACCAGGGCGGCTGCGGTGGTAAAGCCGACGGACAATCCCCTCTGGCAGGCTGCCAGGCCAAGACCGATCGCAACATGGGTCTTGCCCGTGCCACTGGGTCCGAGCGCGATAACATTCTCGCGCCTTTCGATCCATTCGCAGCGCGCCAGTTCCAGCACCAGCATCTTGTTGAGCTTGGGGATGGCGGCAAACTCGAAGCTGTCGAGGCTTTTGGCGGCCGGGTGTCCGTCGTCAGAACATTTGGCGCAACTCGCGGTGTAGATTAGCGGAGCATTGGCCTCATCTGGGGGTTAATATTAAGCGGCGAGCTTGCGGTGCTGCAAGCGCCGATGTTCGATTGTCTTGCGTTTGATCCTTTCTCGCTGTTCGATGATGGCGGCGGCTCTGCCGAAGTAGGCGTCGGCGGGGGTCACATTGCGCAGGCTCTCGTGATAGCGCCGGTGGTTATAGTGCTCGACGAACGCCTCGATCTGGGCCTCGAGATCGCCCGGCAGGAAGTAGTTTTCCAGCAGGATGCGGTTCTTCAGCGTCTGATGCCAACGCTCGATCTTGCCCTGGGTCTGGGGATGCATTGGAGCGCCGCGCACATGGCTCATGGCTTGGGCCTCAATATATTCGGCCAGGTCGCCGGCGATGTAGCTGGGGCCGTAGCACGTCAGGAATAAGCGCTGCAGCTAGGTTATGGCCACGCGCGTAGCCTCCACATAGCGCAGCGGGTGGCCATAACCGGTCTCAGGTCTCAACAGTGGTTTTGCTGAACCACACCGCTGAGGAGACGGCTATGACCGCTACCTATCCTATTGCGTCCACCTTGTTGGTCGCTATCGATATTTCCAAGCATCGCCATGAGGTCCTGATCGGGATACCTTGCAAAAAGCGCCGTCGTCGTTTGACAGTCACCAATACGCTCGAAGATTTTGAACGCCTGACTGGTGTTCTTGCGGCTTATGATCTCCCGGTGCGAATCGGGTTCGAGGCGACTGGTAATTATCATCGGACCCTGGCCCATCATCTTGGACGGGCCGGTTTCGAGCTCAAGCTTGTGTCATCTGTCGGATTGGCGCGAACACGTGAGGCGCTGCACAATAGCTGGGACAAGAACGATCCGAAGGATGCCCAGGTCATCCTGCACATGCTCGAGATCGGGGCCGTTCAGTTCTTCCATGATCCGCTGGTGTCCGGGACCGCCGATATCCAGGAACTGTCGAAGACCCACGAGATCGTTTCCCGCTCCAAGACTGAGCTCTGGCACCGTATTCTGACCCACTACCTGCCGCTGTATTTCCCCGAAGCCGAACGATTCCACCGAAGCTCACGGACAGATTGGTTCCTTGCATTTCTGGAGAAGTATCCCTCACCATCCATGATCACGGCCATGGACCGCGATGCATTCATCGCGGATGCCTGGGAGGTCGTTGGCCGCAAGGTCTCCAAAGAACGCCTGCTTTCCGATATTTACGCCACGGCGACCGGATCGGTGGGTCTGCCTGTCCATCCAGAATCTGATGCTGTCCGCATGTTCCGGCTCGTGCTTGCAGAAGGTCGTAGCCTGATCCGGCAACGCGATGAGATTGAAGCCCGTGCTGTCGCGCTACTATCGGATAACCCTGACTATCAGTTGCTGACGACCATTCCCGGGATCGGGCCAATCAACGCAATGACCATCCTCGCCGAAGCCGGCGATCTGCGTCGTTTTCGTCACCACCGTCAGTTTCTTAAGTTCTGCGGCATGGACCTCGCCACAGTTCAGTCGGGCATGTTTCGTGGAAGCAGCCGCATCTCAAAATACGGTAATGCCCGATTGCGGCGAACGCTCTGGATGGCTGGCCAAACCGCAGTTCTCAAACGGACCAATAGCTTCCGGGATAAATTCGAGCGATACATCTCCAAGGATCGGCACAACGCCCATCTGCGCCGCAAGGCCTATACTGCCATTGCAGCCAAGATGGCGCGCACCGTTCACGCCGTGCTTAAGCGTGGCGAACCCTATCGCCCCTTTTTTGAGGGGGCGAGCCCAGGCGGAAGGACCTCCATCTGTCGGAGCCGTGGAGGCAGTGAGGCAGTTCGCTGACCTCGTAGATAATGTTCGGGCCTTCTGCTTGGGATTTGGGATCTCGTATTAAGGACGGTGAGGGCCGCCACAGCGCGTACCCTGTGTTTGCTATGGAAGAGATCATTTCTTGACGGCAGAGCCCGTCTGGGCAACTTTATAAGGGCACCCGGAACGCCGGGTGCCCCATGACCTGTTGACCTACGCTGCAAAAAATTCCCGACATAGGACGTTGTCGCTGAGCAGCCGGGGTTTGTGGCACACATGGGCCTGATCGCAGCCCGAGGCCGCGAGCGCCAGATCCAGCGTGTCGGTGACGTCCTCGGCGCGCATCGTGCTGCACAGCTTCCAGCTGATGATGTAGCGCGAGTAATCGTCGAGCACAGTCGACAGATACATCCAACCCCAGCCGATGATCTTGAAGTAGGTAAAATCGGTCTGCCACATCTCGTTGGGCCGCGTGGTCTGGGTATGGAAGCGATCGGCGGCCTTGATCACCACATAGGCCGGGCTGGTGATCAGGTCCTGGGCCTTCAGCAGGCGGTAAACCGTGGCCTCCGACACGAAGTAGCGCTTCTCATCGGTGAAGCGCACGGCCAGTTCTCTCGGGCTCAGCTCGGACTGTTCCAGCGCCAGCTCGATGATCTGGTCGCGGATGTCAGGCGGGATACGGTTCCACACCCGGCTTGGTGCCGATGGCCGATCTTTCAGCGCCTCTGGGCCGCCTTCGAGGTAGCGGTCATACCAGCGGTAGAAGGTCCGGCGTGGGATTCCCAGTTTATCGAGCGTTCGTGTTGCTGGCAGATGGGATTGCTCGACCAGCCTGATGATCTCGAGCTTCTCGGATGATGGATACCTCATGCGTCGTCGTCCCCATCCGCGATCATGCTTTTTTTAAGCAGACGGTTTTCCAGCGTCAGATCGGCAACACATTCCTTGAGCGCTCCGGCCTCACGGCGCAGATCCTTGACCTCGTCGCTGGTGGCGGCCCGGGCTGTATCGCCAGAAAGCCGACGCTTTCCCGCTTCCATGAATTCCTTCGACCAGGTGTAATACAGGCTCTGGGCGATGCCTTCCTTGCGGCACAACTCGGCGATGCTGTCATCGCCGCGCAAGCCTTCCAGGACGATCCTGATCTTGTCTTCCGCCGAAAAATGCCGCCGGGTGGCCCGGCGGATGTCCTTTACCACGGCTTCCGCAGGGGCCTTGGTCCGCGATTTTGCATTGGAGGATTTGGGTCTCATCTTCGTTCCTTCGTCACTACGATGAGACCCAAATCCTCCTTAAATCACAACCTCAAATCTGTGCCATAGGCGCTGACGGGGAACAGGCGGCATGACGGCTGGTGACCGCACCCAGGACATCTCAGGTCAAACCGCCCAAGTCCTAGCCAAGATCGACCACTATCTTGAGCAAGCAGGCATCGATAAGACGCACCTTTTGACTGCACAAATATGGCTCAAGGATATCAAGCGCGATTTTTCTGGAATGAACGCCGTGTGGAATGCCTGGACCGCTCCCGGCGCTGCCCCAACCCGGGCGACGGCTCAATGCGAAATGGCAGCGCCCGATATCCTTGTCGAAATCATCGTCACCGCAGCCCTGAGCTTGGACTAAATTTTGCTCGCTGGTCCGGCCAATGGGAATTGTCCCGGGCATAGACAAGAAACTTTTCGGTCCGGGTTCAATGTCGAGACTACCTGCTACTCTGCGTTGTTCACCACGCGATGTCGGCCTCAAGTGGTCGATGTCAGACCCGCAAGTGAGGGCCGAGTGATTGGTGATCAGGCTGGAGGGATACCCGCAGGCGTGGAACTGCGCTTAGGCGGGTACATCCTGAGCGAGGGCGTTAGCGCAGCGTTCTGTGTGATGCGACTAATGGTAGTAGTGGCAAAAACGTGCATAGAGACAGAACGCGAACGCCGATCTGATGACGTTGACCAGTGTGGCCGACTGAGCAGGATGGGGAATACAAACGAAGGTGTTCAGTAAGACCGAATATGATCAGAAAGTACCCTGAAGTGACCGAAGACCTATCACATTGGACTCCGCGCCCAAAACCCTCTACTCAGCCGATGGACGGCCGCTTCGTCCGGCTGGAGAAGCTCAACCCAGCCAAACACGCTGATGACCTGTTCGACGCTTCGGCCCAGTCAGACGGCGAGGAACGTTTCCGCTGGTTGCCCGATGCGCCGCCCACCGATCGCGCTAGCTTTCGAACATGGATGGAAAAATCCGCAGCGAGCGAGGACCCGCTCTTCTTTGCCGTGATCGACAAAGCCTCGGGGAAGGTTGCGGGTCGCCAGTCCTTTATGCGGATGGATACGGCTCACGGAGTGGCAGAAATCGGCAATATATATTGGGGACCACTGGTCTCGCGCAGGCCTGCAGCGACAGAAGCATTATTCCTGTTCGCTCGCCATATCTTTGATGACTTGGGCTACCGCCGGTTCGAATGGAAGTGCAACAACGAGAATTTACCGTCCAAACGAGCCGCACTTCGCTTCGGCTTCCGTCACGAAGGGGTGTTCCACCAGCACCTGATCGTCAAGGGGCGAAACCGCGACACTGCATGGTTCGCGATGCTCAACAAGGATTGGGCGAAGCTTCGGCCAGCTTACGAGCGCTGGTTGTCGGACGATAACTTCGACGCTCGAGGCGCACAACGCAAGAAGCTTGAGGAGCATCGCGCAGAACTCGGGGCGGTCTAGAACGTAGAGCTGTCGTTTCCTAGAACGAAACCCAAGTCCTCAAAAGTCTGACATCGCGCTGCCTTCGTAGTCTTCGCCATGCACCATCGGTGGAATGCAGAGGTTTGCAACAACGGAAACGGCTTGGTTGATCGGCCAGCGATCATCAGTGTCCCGGATGAGTGCCATGCAGTCGAGGTTGCGTTCCTTGAGGTTCTGGAGAGCATCTCATCCGTCTCGAGATAGTTGCCGATCGGCGCTGTGTCCGGAGGTGGGGCGCGGCCGGAAGGGCTGCTTTTGCGGTTTATCCGCCCAATCCTGCTTGTCCGGTATCCACCCCCAATCGGCCGTAAACCATGTCGGACAATTGTAGACACAACGTGCTGGTGCGCGGGCCGTCCGGAACGTGGCAGGGATTTTAGAATCAATCCATGACGGTTTGCGGCAGGTGTCGACGCCATCCCCGACGTTCCAAGATCGCGAATAGCTTCCCGAAAGCGGTCGTTCCCAGCGCGCTCGTCTACCGGCTGAATCGGGGCCGATTCCAGACTGACCGGTTCTGGCAAATAACCGAAGAAAGCCGCCGTTCAGCTGCCGACCCCATCCCGGTCGTTCGAGCCGCCCTTGGGTCAACCTAAAAGCGGACTTCGCGCACTTCAGGTGGAGTACAAAAAACGGCCCAAGCTGCGCTAGTCTGAACGCTACGATAGCTTTGTGGAGCGGTGGAATTTAATCAAATTGGTAACCCTTCAAGCCTAATATCATGTCCATAAACGTGGTCCGAATGTCCTAGTGGGGCTCGCTATAATGCGCCAACTGGCCCCAGCACTTATTTACTCGGCCGTTTCGGTCCTGCTGGTTGCCGCCTTCATGTTGGCGCCGCAGAGCAAGGGTGAAATGGCGGTGGCCTTTTCACCCTTTACCAGCGAAGAAACCGCCTGGTCGATAGTGCGCGCTGCCGGCGGCTATGCCGTGGGGCCGACCAGAATCCCCAATATCGTCGTGGCCTATGCTGATGACTCAGATTTCCAGCAGCGGGCCCGAAGCCTGGGCGCGCTGTTTTTCCTCAAGGCTTCCGGGCTCTGTGCTCCACAAACTAATCGTGAAACAACATGACACTCGATACTATCCGCAGCCGTGCCTCGATCTTCGTCGCCGCTTTGGCGGCGACCATGGCCGCCATCGCGCTCATCTGTGAATTGATGTTTCAGGGCACATTGGGCCTGGGCAGCATGCTCGCCGGTATCGGGCTGGCGGGGCTGGTGATCACCTATCTGGCCAACCGCCAGTCAGCCGCCTTCCGCTATATGGCAGTGGCCGTGATGATGGCGCAGGTGATGGCCATGTTGATCGCCACCCGCGGCCAGCCAGAGCAAAACGATATTCACATGGCGTTCTTTGCCGGGCTGGCTGTCTGCGCCCTGCTTTACGATACCAAAGCCATCTTGCTGGGTGCGGCCCTGGTCGCGGTGCACCATCTGGTGCTGGGCATGACGCTGGATGATCTCATCTTTTACGGCGGTGGCGGCTTTGGCCGCGTGCTGTTGCACGCCGTGATTCTGATCATCGAAGCGATCGGCCTCGTCTGGATGACCGTCAATACCCACCACCTGCTTCAGATAGCCGACGAGCGTTCACAACAGGCCCAGTCCAGCGCCCAGGAAGCCGAACTGCTTGCCGATGAAGTACAGCGCACCACGGCCACCAGCCGTCAGGAACGCCAGTCGACGATGCAGCAGCTGTCCAGCGACTTTAACCGCGTGGTGGATGCGGCCAGCAGTGGCGACTTCTCGGCCCGCATCGAAACCAGCTACAGCGATCCTGAACTGGCCAATCTGGCCACATCGATCAATGGGCTGATCACCACCATGGGCGAGAGTCTGGGGGAAACCGGGCGGGTGCTGTCCAGCCTCGCCGAAACCAATCTGACGCAACGCGTTAAAGGCCAGCATAGTGGCGCCTTTGCCAAGTTGCGAGACGATACCAATGCGGTGGCTGACAAGCTGACCGATATCGTGGGTCAGTTGCGCAAGACCTCGCGCGGCGTGCGAGCAGCGACCGGGGAGATCCTGGCAGGGGCCAATGACCTGAGCGAGCGCACGACCAAGCAGGCCGCCACGATCGAAGAGACCTCGGCGACAATGGAGCAATTGGCAACCACGGTGCTGCAGAGCGCCAAGCAGGCCCAGAACGCCAGCGTGAAGTCACAGGAAGTATCGCGCGCCGCCGAAGAAGGCGGTGTGGTGATGACCCAGGCGACCGGGGCGATGGAGCGGATTACGAGTTCCTCGTCCAAGATTTCCAATATCATTGGTCTGATTGACGATATCGCCTTCCAGACCAATCTACTGGCGCTGAATGCGTCGGTAGAAGCGGCGCGCGCCGGTGACGCTGGCAAGGGTTTTGCCGTGGTCGCCGTCGAGGTTCGGCGTTTGGCCCAGTCGGCAGCCAGCGCCTCGGCCGACGTCAAGGTCCTGATCGAACAGAGTGCGACCGAAGTGGCCGACGGCTCCAAGCTGGTGGCCGAAGCGGCCAGTAAGCTGGAAGCCATTCTGGCGGGGATCCGCGAGAACAGCCTGGTGATGGAAGGCATTGCACGCGACAGCAAGGAACAGGCTTCCTCGATTGAGGAGGTCAATGTCGCCGTGCGGCAGATGGACGAGATGACCCAGCACAATGCTGCTTTGGTGGAACAAACCAATGCGGCAATCGAGCAGACGGAGGGTCAGGCCAGCGAGCTCGACCGGATCGTTGATATCTTCGTGCTCGATGACAGTGCCCGACCGGCGAAGGCGGCGCCGGCGGCCGTCCCGGCCCAGCGCATCGGCATCAAGGGCTTGCAGGACAAGGTCAAGCACGCTGCCAAGGCCTACATCAGCCATGGCAATGCTGCTGTTGCCAAAGACTGGAACGAATTCTAGACGTAGCCATCGGTGTGATTGACAAAAGGGGGCGCCAGGTAGGCGCCCTCTTGTGTTTTTCTAAGTGCATTATGGCGCACCAATAGCGCAATTGTGCGGCAGCCAGTTCGGTAAAACTGACGTCGGCCCGACGTCCGATCGTTCACTCGATGTACAACGAATGTTTGTGAGGCAAACTTGCCGCCACATCCGTTCGCCAAAGTGTCCGCTTTTGCACTGCGAACCGCCTCCGCTGTGCGAAGGAGATGGGGCGCGCTGCCGACGAAACTCAATGGTCACGTAAACGGCAGGTTTTGTGCCTTATCTGCCCGAAACTAGCCAGTCCGCACCCCACCCAGGGTCGCCGGGCACCTGACGACCCCATATCGGTCATCAACGATGACTGATGTACGCCCGAGAGCTGACATTCAGTTGAGGCACACTTCGTCGTTTGGCGGCGGTCATTGGGGGCAGTGCGAGCCTCTTGCGCGGCTGAGTGCCTCATATCACCGATACTGCTTTCCCGAGCTGGCGCTGCGTGAACGTGATAGGAATAGTGGTTGCAAAGCCTGACCTGACTCGAACCCGGAATGACACGCCTGATGCCCCCGTCACTGCGAAGCCGCCTGAATGTTGCCCTGCTGGTCGTAGCCCTGTCAGGGCTGGTTTCAGGCTTGGGTCTGATGTGGGCCAGCAACAACGAGCTTGCCAGGATTGCGTGGTTCGTTGGCGTCGTTCCTGTCCTCGCAGCCCTTCTTGTCGAAATCGTCCGCAGTCTTGCCAAGGGCGAAGTGGGCTTGGATATCGTGGCCGCACTTTCAATGTCGGCCGCCTTGTTTTTTGGTGAGACGCTGGCGGCGGCCGTCGTTGCCCTGATGTATTCAGGCGGCACGTTCCTCGAGAGCTTTGCGGAAGGCAGAGCCCGTCGCGAAATGAGCCAGCTGCTGTCCCGCGTGCCACGGACCGCCACCCGGCACCGAGACGGCAAGCTCGAAGAGGTGCCGCTCGACGCTATCGAGCCGAGCGATCTGCTCCTGATCCGACAGGGCGACGTGGCGGCCGTGGATGGTGCTGTTGAAAGCAGCACGGCGATGTTGGATCAGTCAGCACTGACAGGCGAGTCGATGCCGGTGCGGCTTGGCCGTGGCCAGAATGTGATGAGCGGCTCGACCAATGCAGGCGAGGCGTTCGATCTTCGGGTTACGCGACGCGCCTCGGAAAGCACTTATGCCGGGATCGTGCGGCTGGTCGAGGCGGCCCAGGCATCAAAGGCGCCGATGGCTAGACTCGCCGACCGCTATTCCCTGCTGTTCCTGCTCATCACCGTGATCCTTGCAACGCTGGCGTGGTGGTTCACCGGCGACCCCATACGCGCCGTGGCGGTCCTTGTGGTCGCAACACCTTGCCCGTTGATCTTGGCTGTTCCGGTGGCGCTTGTGGCAGGGCTGTCGCGGGCAGCGCAGTTTGGCGTGCTGATCAAGGGCGCCAGGCCGCTTGAAGCGCTCGCCAGCATCCGGACGCTGGTATTGGACAAGACCGGCACCCTGACGGATGGACGCCCCCAGATCGTTTCGATCGATACGATTGAGAGCGTGCGCGAGGAAGAACTGCTGTTCCTGGCCGCTTCGCTTGAACAGGCGTCCAAACATCCGATGGCGCAAGCCATCGTGACATCGGCGCGCGAGCGCGGAAGCGTCCTGCGCATTCCCGGGGAGGTTGTGGAGGTCCCGGGAGAAGGCCTTGAGGGTACGGTTGATGGCCGCAAGGTTGTGGTTGGCGGCGCAAGCTTTGTCGCGCATCGCATTGGCAGCGCCGTACCCGAAAGCCGCATTCTCGATGCTGGCGCCGCTCTTGTCGCAGTGGCAATTGACGGAAAGCTCGCCGGACACATCACTATGGCCGATGCATTGCGCTCGGGAACGCAAGGGCTGCTGGCAGGCCTACGGCGCTTGGGCATATCCCGGATCATGCTGGCGACCGGCGATCGGCGCGCTGTGGCCGACGCCATCACGGCTGGATTGAACCTCGATGCAGTCCACGCCCAGATGACGCCTGACCAGAAAGTGCAGCTGATCCTGACCGAAAGGGAAGGCCATGCTCCTGTGATGATGGTGGGTGACGGCGTCAATGATGCGCCGGCGCTGGCCGCGGCGGATGTCGGGGTGGCGATGGGCGCGCGTGGCGCTGCCGCCTCTGCAGAGGCAGCCGATGTCGTCCTGCTGGTCGATCACCTCGATCGCCTGCTGCCCGGGATCGAAATAGCGCAAGGCGCGCGGCGGATTGCGCTGCAGAGCGTTGCTGTCGGCATCGGCCTGTCGGTCGCAGGCATGATCGCTGCCGCGCTTGGCTACCTGACGCCAGTCCAGGGGGCGCTGCTGCAGGAGGCCATAGACGTCGCCGTCATTCTCAATGCCCTGCGAGCGTTGCGGATCAAACCACATGCGCTTCCCACGCCAGATATTGCTACCGCGTCCTAGGAGGATAGTGATGAGCCGCTTTTCGCATCCTGAAGTCCACAGCATGTGTCGGATCTTCGGGGTTAGCGCCGGATAGCGCGGAGGTCAGTTGATCTCGATCAACGCGTGACGGTTGAACAGGCGTAGACTGAGGCCTAAACGGAGGTGGTCATGCGTATACAGGACAAGGTTGCGGTCGTCACGGGAGCTGGCTCAGGCATCGGTTTGGCCATTGCCCGCCGGTTCGTGGCGGAAGGGGCAAAGGTTGTTGCCCTAGACTGGCATGCCGACGCCATCGCGGCGGCAGTGAGCGACATCGGAGGCGCCATCATTGGCATGACGGGTGATGTGTCCAAGGAGGCAGACTGCGTTGCGATGATCGATCGTGCAGCAGCCGAATTTGGGCGCGTCGACATTCTGGTCAACAATGCCGGCGTGATGGACCTGTTCCAGTCCGTTGCCGACGTCGACAACGCGACATGGCGCCGCTGCATGGCGGTCAATGTCGACGGGCCTATGTATGCCATGCGACGAGCGGTTCCGCTGATGCTGGAACTGGGAGGCGGCTCAATCGTCAATATCGCATCCGTGGCCGCTACAGGTGGCGGCGCAGCGGGCGCGGCCTATACCGCCTCCAAGCACGCGCTTATCGGCCTGACCAAGAGTACAGCGTTTCAATATGCTAAGCTTGGACTGCGCTGCAATGCGCTGGCAGTGGGCGGCGTCAGCACCAACATCATGGATAGCGTCGAGGGGCACGCGCTCGACCAGGCTGGGCTCGGGCGATTGGGTGCTTATCAGGCCAGCAATCCGGGTATGCTTGAACCGGCCGACATCGCCAATGCCGTTCTGTTTCTCGCCTCCGACGAGGCCCGTCACCTCAATGGCGCGGTGCTGCCGGTGGATATGGGCTGGAGCGCGGCATGACCGATAGAGGACGTGCGACTACCGACACCGCACTGCGTGTTTTTGTCCCGCTTTGGCTGTTCTTTGCCGGTTGCGTCGTCGCACAGGCATTCGATCGAGTTGAAGACGGCCGGGCGTTGGTGACGATGTACTGTGCCGATTGTCATGCGATCGGAACCAATGGCGAAAGCCCCCTGAATATCGCGCCACGGTTTCGTGACCTTCATCTGCGCTACGACGTGGAGTTCCTGAGCGAAGCGCTTGTCGAAGGGATCGTTACAGCCCATCCCGAAATGCCGCAGTTCGAGTTTGACCCTGACCAGGCTGCAGCTATCGTTGCTTACCTCAAGACATTGGAGCCTTGAGGCCAGTGGGGGCACGTCCTGATGAGAGATGGCGCTACGTCCAACAGTTGCGATCCTATTGACCCGCCATTGCGCTCGCCAGCTAGAGCATGTCAGCTTTCAGATCGGCTGGTCCAGAAGCTGACTGTCTGAAAACCACCCCCAATCGGCCGTAAACCATATCGGACAATTGTAGACACAACATGCTGTGTGATGGTCCGTCGGGCCGCCCGCACGAGTTGAACACCTATCCATCATTGCAGTCGTTTTAGAGCGGCGCGAGCCCGCTCTGGTCTAGACAGAGTAGGCCCTGAAGCTGCCGGCCAGTAAGCCGTCGCCGAAATCTGCCTTTTCAAACGAACATCTGATCCCGTTGCTTTCGCTTAAGCGCGCTTGAGCTTTCCGACGCACGATCGACGATAGTTTGCGCAGCAGCGTCTTGGATGAATGCCACGGCATCGGCGACCGCGTTCTTCCCTTTGAACATGAGGTCTTCATTATTTTCGCGATCCCTGCCGAAAACGAGAAGCGGACCATAAACATGGATAGACATGTCGAGCGAAGGATACCGGAACACGCGGATATGGGCTTCGGGAATTCCGTAGGTGTCAAAATCGACGCAATGGCGAATGATGACCTCATCGGTCCAGCCTGCATCCGACAGCTCAACAAGCAAATCTTTGCGTAGGTTGAACTCATTGTCACAATAAAGGACGTGGTTGAAATCTTCTTCTTCGGGTGTTTGCACTTCGTACTCCAGACCATAACGAATCTATTTCCGAAAAATGCTCGCTCCGCCCCTGGAATGAGTCAACAGCTACCACTGGCCCTCCACCTTAAAGCGCCGGGTGCTGGATTGGCATCCGTTCACGGCGCCTGACTAAGAGGGCGTTGTTCCCGCTAACTAGGTCGTGTTGACAAAGTGGATTCCCAAATCAGGTGAAGTCTGATTCAACACTCCTCTTTATGGGGAGCGATGATGGCACGCGGCGATCTGACCGATGAAGAGTGGGCAGTAATCGAAGGGTTCTTGCCCACAGAGCGCGGACGGAAATCCCGCCCTGCTCATGATAATCGGCGTTTTCTCAACGGCATGCTGCATGTGCTGCGGGTTGGCTGCCCCTGGCGCGACATGCATGAGCGCTACGGCAAGTGGAACTCTGTCTATGTCCGGTTCCGGCGCTGGGCCGAACAGGGCGTCTGGGATGCCATCCTTGAAACGCTGGTCCAGATGGGGCTGACCGATGACTGGCAGCATATGATCGACAGCACCACAGTTCGGGGCCATGTATCGGCAGCCGGCGCAAAAGGGGGACTCACAAGGAGGCTTTTGGTCGATCACGCGGCGGCTTTACGTGCAAAATCCACGCCCGCTGTGACAATCAGGGACGCCCTCTTGGCTTTGTCCTGACAGGCGGGCAAGCCTCGGACTATGGCGCGGTCGGCGAACTCATGGCCCTGCCGGTCAACAAGCCAAAGGCACTTCTGGCCGATAAGGGCTACGACGGCGATGCTGTTCGAGAAGCCCTGCTGCTACAGGGCATCTTGCCAGTCATCCCGCCAAAGGCCAATCGCAAGGTTCATATTCCCTGCGACTTCTCCCGTTACAGAGACCGCAACCGCATCGAGCGCATGTTCGGGTATCTCAAGCACATGCGTCGCATCGGCACCCGGTATGAGAAAACGGCTCTGTCATTCGCAAGCTTCCTCAACCTTGCAGCCATCCGCAGGTGGCTAAAAGACTTTGTCAACAGGACCTAGCTGGGGATGGTCCGCTGGTCGCCCGTGAACAATTGGCAACGAGCTGGAATTGCGCGGTTTTCGGCGGCCTTGGAAGTATCCTGTTTCGCAAGGTTGTGAGGATTTGGCGGCATTTGCTTGCGTTTTCGCATGCGCGCGCATGAAGGGTCTGGGCATTTCGATCGCGGCCTGATTCAGTGCGAGGACCGAAGATGGAGCCCCGCCGATGCGCCCCAGGAAGCCCGACCCGACGCCGCAATCCGACATGTTTCGAGAGAGCCTGGAGGCGATCCTTGATCCCCGGCACGAGCTCCTGCGGCTTGCGGCACGCATCGACTGGGACCGGCTCGACGCGCTCTATGGCGCCACCTTCGTGGAGCAGGTCGGCCGCCCCGGCCTGCCGACCCGACTGATGGTGGGACTGCACCTGTTGAAGCACATCAAGGGACTTTCGGATGAGGCCGTGTGCGCGGCCTGGGTTGAGAATCCCTATCACCAGGCGTTTTGCGGCGAGACCCATTTCCAGCACAGGCTGCCGGCGGACCGCTCCTCGATGACCAACTGGCGCAAGCGCATGGACGCCGACAAGCTCGAAGCGCTGCTGGCCGAGACGATCTCGATTGCCATGGCAAGCGGTGCCGTCAGCGAGCGCCAGCTCGAACGTGTCACGGTCGACACCACCGTCCAGACCAAGGCAGTGGCCCATCCCACCGACAGCCATCTGATGCTGCGGGCGATCGAATGGCTGAACCGGGCGGCAAGGGCCAATGGCGTGCGGCTGCGCCAGTCCTATCTTCGCGTGGCACGCCGTGCCCGCAAGGAGGCGGCCCGCCTCATGCATGGCCGTGGCCACAAGCAGGCGAAGGCGCATCTGCGCTTCATGCGCACGCGGTTGGGCCGACTGATCCGCGACATCGAGCGCAGGATCGATGGCGACCCGACTCGCATGGAGGCTCTCGCAACCGTCCTGGAACGGGCCCGGATCATCCATGGCCAGAAGCCCGGCGACACACAGAAGCTCTACGCCTTCCACGCGCCGGAGGTCGAATGCATCGGCAAGGGCAAAGCTCGCACCCGATATGAGTTCGGCGCAAAAGCCTCCTTTGCCACCACCAACGAGCGCTGCAAGGGCGGCCAGTTCGTGCTCGGCGCCCTGTCCTTGCCCGGCAACCCGTATGACGGCCACACGCTCGGTGCTCAGCTCGATCAGGTCGCCCGCATCACCGGACAGAACCCCGCCCGTGCCTATGTCGACCGCGGCTATCGCGGACATGGGCTCAACCGCGACGGGCTGGAGGTCCATGTCTCTCACACGCGCGGCATCACCTCACCCACCATCAGGCGAGAACTGCGACGGCGAAACGGAATCGAGCCGGTCATCGGTCACATGAAGCAGGACGGCCATCTGGAACGAAATCCCCTCAAGGGCATCGAAGGAGACGTCATCAACGTCATGCTCTGCGCCATCGGTCACAACCTCCGGCTCCTCCTGGCATGGTTCAGGAAGCTTTTGTGGCTGATCCTGGCGCTCATCCTGTTCCCGAACAGCACGGCCCGCTCACGCCCTGCCTGACAAAACCGGATTCTTCACAGGCGACCCGCTGATGCCTGAGCGTTATTTGCATAGCCCAACGCGCCCAAGTCCGTTCTCGGCTCCCTAGTTCCTAGATCAACACCTCCGCTTTCTCCAAATGACGTTGCCCCCATGTCGCTTCCATGATCCTTTTTTGCTGGGGGTGTTCAACGAGGCGGGGACACCCCCAGCATGAGCTACTCCCCGAAAATGGGACGCTGACGTAAGCTACGAATTGTTGTCTGCTGGTCTTCGACGATGGAGATCAGAGATGTCGAAACGAAAGCAGCATTCGCCCGAGTTCAAGGCGAAGGTCGCCCTGGAAGCATTGAAGGGCGAAGAGACGGTATCGGAATTGGCGAGCCGGTTCGGTATCCACCCCACGATGATCCACCAATGGAAGCGGGCGTTACTCGAAGGGGCATCGGGTGTGTTCGAGCGTGGCGGGCGCAAAAAGCCAGAGATTGACGATGAACAGGTCAAGGATCTGCACGCCAAGATCGGAGAGCTGGCCGTCGCCAACGATTTTTTGTCACGAAAGCTCAAGCCCTGGGGCGGGAAGTGAGACGGGGGATGATAGAACCTGATCACCCCGTTCTCTCGATTGGCAAGCAGTGCACGCTGCTGTCGCTCTCGCGTTCCTCGTTCTACTACACGCCGAAAGGCGAGACCGAGATCAACCTCGCGCTAATGCGCAGGATCGATGAGCAATTCCTGGAGACACCCTTCTTCGGAGTCCGGCAGATGACCTGGCACCTGCGCAATGAAGGGCACCTGGTGAACGAGAAGCGCGTGCGGCGGCTGATGCGGCTCATGGGGCTGATGCCAATCTACCAGAAGCCCAATACCTCGAGACCGGCCAAGGGACACAAGGTTTGGCCGTATCTTCTAAAGGGATTGAGGGTGGAACGTCCGAACCAGGCCTGGGCTGCGGACATCACGTATCTTCCGATGCGCCGGGGCTTTCTCTACCTGGTGGCCATCATGGACTGGCACACCCGCAAAGTCTTGGCCTGGCGCATCTCGAACACGCTGGAGGCAGACTTCTGCATCGAAGCATTGAACGAGGCGGTCCACAAGTTCGGCCCACCCGAGGTCATGAACACCGATCAAGGCAGCCAGTTCACGTCCTTTGCCTGGACCGATCGGTTGCGACGAATGGGAGTGCGCATCTCCATGGATGGCAAGGGGCGGTTCCTCGACAATATCTTTGTCGAGCGGCTCTGGCGCACCCTCAAATACGAATGCGTCTATCTGCACGCTTGGGAAACTGGATCACAGGCTCGTGCTGGCGTCCGCGACTGGATGGAATTCTACAATCATCGACGCCCTCATTCCGCCCTTGGCGGTAAACCGCCTGCCGTGATCTATTGGCAGCGCATTGAGCAAAACCAACCCGACCAGCAGGTGCAACGAGTAGCTTAATTTACGCCGAAATCTGTCCAGCGATTGGGGGGTAGCTCACCGGCCTATCGAATCCTCCTCCTCCTTCACCAGCTTGCGCAAAATTTCGATGAAATTTTCCACCGGCCGTCCAAGTGGCTTGCCGCTGGGGAAGATCATTATTGCATTGTGGCGTGGGGCGGGAACAAAGGGACGGGCGACCAAACCGCTATTGAGATATTCGCGCGCGACATAAGGATTGACGATTGCAACACCGACACCTTGAGAGACCAGCGAGCAGGTAATCGAACTGTAAGAAGTTTCGATAACCCGTGAGACCTCGACATTGGCATCAAGGAAAATCCGGTCCATGAGGAGCCGTGGCGGGTCCCCTTGAGGAAAGGTGATGAAGCGCTCTCCGGCCAAGTCGCGGGGGGTTATCGTGGGCCTTGCGGCCAGTGGATGGTCAGCGTGCATGATGCAGACCCCCTCAGCGGTATAGAGTAATTCCCTTTCGACACCATCCTCGCCGTCGGGCGTGGAAACGATGGCGAAATCGCATGTGTGCTCGCGTACCCAACGCGACAAAACGTCGGAATGGGCCGTTTGAATCGATAGTTTGACCTGCGGGAAGACGTCGGTGAACCGCTTGATGGCTCTCGGTACAAGAGATAACGACAGCGTCTGAATGGCGCCGATACGCAAGATGCCACTGCCGGTGCGATGAATGCGCTGGGCCGCTTCGGTGAGCCGGCTGAGGCCGACAAAACTGCGCTGGACTTCCTCATAGAGCGCGAGCCCGTCCGAGGTGGGGATTAGCCTTCCCGGAACACGCTCGAAAAGTTTCAGGCCCGTGCCGCTTTCGAGCTTGGAAATCGAGCGGCTGATATTGGGTTGTGAAGTGTGCATCATCGTGGCTGCCGCGGTCATCGAGCCCGAAAGCATCACCGCGTTGAAGGCTTCGAAATGGCTGAGTTTGATCATGACAATACGTGCTTTGCCAATCCGTTTAAGTCTTTTGCCGCCCAGTGATCCGGACCCGCGTCATCTAAACGCGATCACGTATCGTCTGACAATCGCGGCGCTGTTCGCGGGTGCCGAGGCGGGCCAAAAGCGAGGCGAGCGCGAAATAGGCGATGCTGGCGCCAAACACCAGGTTCATGCCCAGATCATCGTCGACCCACAGACCCATCGCGGTGGTGGAGACCGCGGCGCAAACGAGTGTAACGCTTTGGATCATCGCACGTCCGGCGCCCAGATTGGTGTCGCCATAAAGTCCGATCAAGAGGAGTGGTGTTAGCGTCAGGGTGAAACCGGTCGCGACACCGGCCCCCGCCAGATAGACAACCAGCGTCCAGGGGGCGCTCCAGACAGTGCAGATCGCGAGGCCGATCGCCGCAGGCAGGGCGTGGAACGCCACAATGCGATAGACCGAAAACCGCTCAGCCAGGTAGCCCGCCAGGAACATTGCGCTCATTTGCGCTGCCGCATAGGCCATAAGACCGAGTGACAGCCATTCGGCTCCACCGCGTGGCTGGCTCCAGACCGACTGATGAAAAAGCAGACCGGAAAACACCAGAGGTGCGCTCATCAGTGCGGGAAGGAATACGAGAATCCGGCGGTCAAGTACCCGGATGGAGGCTTTGGGGGGTAAATGCGCTGTGGAAGGGGCGAAGATGGCCGAGGGCAGAAGCCGCGCGCAGGCGGGCACGGCAAAGATGACAATGAACGCGGCAATGGCGAACCAGGCAGTGCGCCAGCCATAGGTCGCGGTCAGCGCGAGGGCGGCGCCGGGGAACACCATGGGCCCGACGGCATAGCCGATGGCGGTAAGGCCCGATAGACGCATTCGGGTGGTGCCAAAGAAGCGGGCGGACGCCGTCAGCCCGGCATGGGCGAACAACCAGTCTCCCACCAGCCGGATGAAAAAGACGCCGACGACGAAAACGGCGAGATTGGGCGACCATGCGATGGCCAGACACGCGGCGGCAAAAGCAAGCAGCAGCCCTATCGTATATCGGCGAAGGCTTACAGCATCGATCAGCCGCCCAATCAGGAACATGGGAATAACGGCGGCGATGGTGGAGACCGAAAAAATCAGTCCAAGTGTAGCCTGGTTGATGCCAAATGCCTCGGAAACAAACGGGTTGAACAGGCCCACAAAGTAGGCTGCCCCCAATGTCGAGAGTGCGACCATGCCAGCGGAGTAGCTGACCCCGCGCCATACCGGTACAGAAATGGCCGCACTCATGGCAACCGGGCCACCCAACCGCCTCGCGGCTCGGGAAGATATTCTGATATGGAGTGTATACGAAATATTCTGGGCACGCGGATCGCTTCCTAAGGTTGAAAACAGGCTAGCGAGCGGCCTTGTATTCTGTCAAATTTATAATGTGGATCGAATACTATAAAGGATAGTTATTGAGAATGGAAATCAAGCAGCTGGAAGCTTTTCTCGCGGTGGCCTCGTTGGGAAGTTTCAATGCGGCGGCGAACCGGCTGCGTATCACGCAGCCAGCGATTTCGGCGCGCATCCGTTACCTCGAGACCGAGCTTGGCGTTGCGCTGTTTGATCGGGCTGTCCGTCCAGTCCGGCTCACCGGTCATGGCTACAGGGTGCTCGACTACGCCGAAAGGATGGTAGATATGGCCAGTGAGATGGCAGCAATCGCCGGGGATCAGGGAAAATCGGCCGTGCGGCGGGTCAGCATTGGCCTTCCGAGCGCCATAGCGCGGGATTGGGCGCCCAAAATGGTGAGCCTTCTGCGAGCCGAGTGGCCGGAAATGGCTATCGAATTCAGAATCGACAGATCCCCCATCCTGCGGGATATGCTCAATGACGGAGCCATCGACATGGCGCTGCTGATCGGACCGGTGGTGGATCCAGGAGTGCGCTGCCTGCCATTGTGCCGGTATGAGCAGGTGTGGATAGCTCACAGCGCCTCGCCCCTGACCGCCAGGACAACGATCGCGGAATTGTCCGCTCATCCGGTCATTACATACTCAAAAAAGTCATTTGCCTTTGTCGAAATCGAAAATGCCCTGCGGCTGAACGGGATTCGAAACTACCAGCTCAGCAGCAGCGATTCGTCGGAGGCGATATTGAGCATCGTCAAGGAAGGTCTTGGGGTCGGCTTTGTTCTTCGCCCTGCGGCCGAGACCGACATCGCGAGCGAAACGGTCAGGGTGCTGACTGTTTCGGACCTAAAAATCGAAAGCCATGTGGCCTATTACGCCGCCTACAAACACGACGGAACACGCTCTTTGGGCATGAGCGTGGCCGAGTTGGCGAGCTGGACCCAGACCGCCCCACGCACGGCGGAGGCGGTGGTGGTGGGCTAACGTGTCGGCCAAGAGAGATGGTCGGCGTCAATCACGAAGGTGTGCTTGTGCCGGTAGCCGCCCGCTGCCGGTGTGGCGTTGGCCAGATGCGGGTGGTCCCTTGGCAGGTCCGCGTGGGTATGTTCGACCGCGTCGGTGTCCGGCGTACGCCACAGCCTGGAGCCAAGCACAAGCCCAAAGCCGGCGATTAGCCCTACAATCAGGAAAGTAGTGCTAATGCCCAGCCCGGCCCCGAGCCAGCCCGCCAGCGGGTAGCAGATCAGCCAGGTGGCGTGAGACAGGGCGAACTGGGCAGCAAAAAGCGCGGTGCGGTCGCCCGCATTGGAGGATCTGCGGATCAGTCGTCCCGCGGGGGTGATGGTCATGGCAAAGCCGATGCCGATGAGCAGCCAGAGGGCCAGCAGCGCCTGATACGTGGACAACAGGCTGCCAAGTCCGCAGGCGATGGTGAGAATGGCTGTTCCCGCGATCATCACTGTTCGGTCCGGCAAACGATCAAGCAGGCGCGGCAGGGTCAGTGCCGCGATCATTGAGCCGCCGCCGTAGGCGGCCAGCGCCAGGGCCGTTTCCTTTTGTCCCAGCCCGAAGCTGGACTGAACCAGCACGACGGTGTTGACCAGGACCATCGATCCTGCCGCAGCGGGCGCGAGCCCCAGGGCCAGCATTCCGCGCAAGCGGGGAGTCTTGAGATAGATGCGGACACCTTTGGTCATCCTGTCATAAAAATTGCCCGGCGCCGGGTTTTGCGGATAGGGCAGCGCAACCGAAAAGACCAGAAGCGCTGCGCCGATAAAGCCAAGAACGGTTCCGATGAACAGGCTGTTGAATGAAACTACGGCGAGCAACGCGGCAGCAATCAGAGGGCTCGCAGCGCTCTCGAGATCATACGCCAGACGGGAGAGAGACAGGGCCCGTGTGTATCGCTTTTCTTCTGGCAGGACATCAGGAATGGTCGCCTGAAAGGCCGGTGTATAGCAGGCGGAAGCCGATTGCAGCAGAAAGATCAGCACATAAATTTGCCAGATCTCGGTGACGAACGGCAAAAGCACGGCGACGCCGGCACGGAACAGATCGAGCGTGATAAGGGTGGCGCGGCGGGGCAGGCGCTCCGTGATTGCCGAAGCGATCGGAGCAATGCCTACATAGGCGATCATTTTGATGCCCAGCGCGATGCCCAGAACCGTACCGGCATCGGCGCCAGCAAGGCTGAAAGCGAGCAGCCCTAGAGCTACTGTGGCTAGACCGGTGCCGAGGAGGGCGATGATCTGGGAAGCGAACAGGTGGCGGTAGGTGCGGTCGGCCAGAACGTCCAGCATTGCGTGTCCTTACAGGTAGCGGGCAATCTCGCGAAACTCATCGATAACAGCGCGGTCCTCGTCCGGCAGCGCGCTGCCCACATTGCCCAGGCAGTGATCGAGGTGATCATGAATCAAGGTCTTTTTGGCATTGGCGACAGCTTTTTCGACAGCATGGAGCTGCTGGGCGAGATCGAGGCAGGGCCGGCCCGACTCGATCATTTCGATAACCGCGCTGAGGTGGCCATTTGCGCGCTTGAGGCGTTTGATGATTGCGGGGTGCGACGCGTGATGATCAGGATGGCTCATGCTGAATTCGTATCCCCTGGGGGAGGATAGGTCAATACATGTTCTCGCCATGCCCGATTGTCTCCCGATTGCCATATCAATAGCGAATGACCCGCATGCGGATTTTGATTTGCTCTGCATTGGGCCGCTTAATAGGCTGAGTTCAATAGGATCTCAGCGATCGCTTTGCCGTATGAATCCTCAAAAGAAATGATCGCTTTGAGATCGATAGCCATGGAGGCGGTCCGCCATTGAACCGGCGGCAGTGAAACCGGTGTTTATCAGAATCAATATCGTGTCGCGGGATCTGAAATTGTTTTTCAGCGCGCGAATCCCTTGCCGCGGAGGAGGCGATCTGAATGGCTAGCCCCCAGATTACCATAGTGGGTGGCGGTCTTCTGGGTGCGGCGATCGCCTACGGTGCCGTGCGCGAAGGTGCCCGGGTCCGTGTTCTCGATCAGGACGACGGGGCGTTCCGTGCCTCCCGCGGCAATTTCGGGCTCGTGTGGGTGCATGGCAAAGGCACGACGATGCCTGATTATGTGCAGTGGACCAAGCAGGGGCTCAGGCTGTGGCCGGAACTGCAGCAGGAATTGTTCGATCTCACCGGCGTCGATTCGGGGCTGCAGCAGCCGGGCGGTTTCTGGCTCGGTTTCAGTGAAGCCGAAGTCGAAAAACGGGCCGAAACGCTGGAAAAGATCAACGAAAGCGGCGGGGACGTTCCGTTCAAGATCATGGACCGCGCCGAGTTGAAGCATTATCTGCCCGGTCTGGGCACTTCGGTCGTGGGGGGCAGTTTTTGTCCGTTGGACGGGCAGGCCAATCCGCTGATGCTGTTGCGGGCACTCCATGCCGCTCTACGGCTCAAGGGGGCTGAGATCGTCAACGATGTTAGCGTTGAGGAGATCAAGTACGATGCCGGAAATGGCACGTTTAGGGCTGTTGCCCGGGATGGTCAAAGCTGGACGAGTGATCGCATCGTTCTGGCGGCCGGGCTGGGCAATGCCGATCTGGCGCCGCAGGTCGACGTCCACGCACCGATCAACCCGACGCGGGGCCAGGTGTTGATCACCGAGCGGTTGCAGCCCTTTCTTGATTTTCCCACAAACAAGTGTCGGCAGACCAAAGAAGGTTCTGTCCAACTGGGTTCTACTGCGGAATATGTCGGGTTCGACGACGGCACTTCGACCGACAAGATCGAATGGCTGGCGCAACGCGCTGTCGAAACCTTTCCTGCTCTGGCACGGGCCAAACTGGTGAGGGCTTGGGGTGCCTTACGACCGTTAACCCCCGATGGATATCCGATTTACCAGGAGTCACCCACTTTCCCTGGAGCCTATGTGGTTTCCAGCCACAGCGGCGTTACCTTAGCGGCGTCCCATTGTTATGTCCTGGGGCCCTGGGTGAGCGGGTTCACTCAGACGCCCCCAGAGTTCGACTCGTTCCGTGGTGAGCGACTCTTAGACCCCAACGCGAGCTTTTCCAATGGGTACTGACGCACTCTTTCGTCTTTCCTCCGCCCCCGAAACGGAGACGGTGACCATAACATTTGAAGGTCGCGCGATCAGGGTGCCGGCCGGACTTAACGTTGCGGCAGCGCTCTTGGCGGGAGGCGTACACAACTTCCGATCTAGCGTTGTCGGGGGGAGCCCGAGGGCACCCTATTGTATGATGGGTGTGTGTTTCGAATGCCTGGTTGAGATCGATGGCGTTCCGGCACGCCAGAGCTGCCTCACGCCGGTTCGCGAGGGAATGACAGTCTCGCCCCAAATAGGGGCTGCGGCACTGAGCTTTGATGGCGGAGAATAAAATGAGCGACGAGAAGGTTGATCTGGTCGTGATTGGATCTGGGCCCGCTGGATTGGCTGCCGCGTGCGAGGCGCGTAACCTTGGCCTGTCTGTGGTGGTTCTCGATGAGCAACCGGCCGTCGGCGGACAGATCTACCGCAGTATCGAAAATGCGCCTTCGGACCGAGTGGGGATACTTGGCGCCGACTATGCTGCGGGTCGGGCACTGGCAGATGGATTTCGGTCAAGCGGAGCGGATTATCGCGGCGGCGCCACCGTCTGGAATGTGACGAACCAAGGCGTGGTCGATTATGTCGTCGAGAACCGATCAAACACAATCACCGGACGACACGTGATCCTGGCCAGCGGGGCGATGGAAAGACCTTTTCCAATTTCAGGCTGGACGCTTCCCGGCGTAATGGGTGTGGGCGCTGCACAAATTCTGCTCAAATCCGCTGGCGCTCTGCCCCAGGAGCCGGTTGTTTTGGCCGGATGTGGACCTTTGCTGTATTTGTTGGCATGGCAGTATTTGCGAGCCGGTGTTGCGATTTCCGCCATAGTGGACACTACTGAGCGGGCCGGCTATTTCCACGCGCTGCCACATATAGTGGGTGCGATTTTAGGGGCAACTGATCTACTCAAAGGTTTCAAATTGTTGACTGCTTTGCGGCGCAGCGGCGTAGTTTTCTATCGGGGCGCACGGGATTTAGCAGTATTGGGTGAGACCGAGGTTGAAGGCTTGAGCTTCGTCCATCGCGGCAATTCAAAATCACTGGCGGCGAAGCTGGTACTTCTTCACCAAGGCGTGGTGCCAAATGCCCAGCTCAGCTTGTCAACAGGAGCTGAGCATAGGTGGAACGCGGCACAATTATGTTGGGAGCCCGTGACCGACGAGTGGGGCCGGTTGGGCGATTCGGTGCTTTACGTGGCCGGTGACAGCCGCGGAATTGTCGGCGCGCTGGCCTCGGCCGATCAGGGGCGACTAGCGGCGCTGTCGGCTGCGGCAGTGCAGGGGGTCGTCGGTGACTTGGCTCGGCGTGCACATCCGGTGCAACAACAATTGGCGCGCCACACACGTATTCGGCCCTTTCTCGACGCCCTCTACCGGCCGAGCGTGCAGAACCGTATTCCACTCAAGGATGATGTTCTGGTTTGTCGGTGCGAAGAGGTGACGGCCGGGCAAATCCGCGGTTATGTCAAGCTCGGCTGCCTAGGTCCGAACCAGACCAAATCATTTGGCCGCAGCGGCATGGGGCCGTGCCAGGGAAGGTTATGTGGTCTGACGGTGACAGAGATCATCGCTCGCGAACGCGGGGTCATGCCCGGCAAAGTCGGCCACTACCGCGTTCGTCCGCCCGTCAAACCGATCCTGCTTGGCGACTTGACCGGCTAGCACTTTGCCATGCGACCACAAAGACTCGCCTATATGCCATCCCGCACGGTGTTCGGCGTTGATCGGATAGGAGCCGGCAGCCGAATGGTGGGTGTCTAACGATCATGCGGCCCAGCGTTCCGCTGGCGCCGGAAATGGCAATTGATGTCATATTTGAAGACACTTCTGATGATGAGGATAGGACAGCAAGTGCCCCGCAATGCGGCGGCCGACTGTCAGCAATCGATCAGAAGAAAAATCTTGTCACACCGGACTTATCGAACAGCCTAGCTCACGGTCAAGCGCGTGTGAACTGTCTGTCCATTTTTCAGATCCCAGCGGCTTTTCTTAAGTAGGGTCTGAGTCAATTACCGCAAGGGGTTCGGGTGCTGAACGGCAGGTTTGGCCTGTCTCTCGCCAGAACCAGATGAGGTGGATGGCTCCCGCTCCCGGCATCTGAGTGCCAAAATGGGTTCGCTATCAGGCAACCCGAGCAAAGGAGCCATCCGCCATGCAGATTACCACCGTGGGCCTCGATTTGGCCAAACGCATTTTCCAGGTTCATGCCGTCGCCGCCTCTGGCGAGATTGTCATGCGCAAGGCCCTGCGCCGATCGCAAGTTCTTCCGTTCTTCACGAAGTTGCCGCCCTGCCTAATCGGCATGGAGGCGTGCGGGACGTCGCATCATTGGGCGCGAGAGCTGACTAAGCTGGGCCATGAGATCCGTTTGATGCCGCCGGCCTACGTCAAACCCTATGTCAAGCGCGGCAAGAACGATGCGGTGGATGCAGAGGCAATCTGCGAGACGGTGACGCGCCCCACCATGCGTTTCGTCTCGATGAAGTCGGCCGAGCAACAGGCGGCTCTGTCGCTTCACCGCACGCGCAATCTTCTGGTCAAGCAGCGCACACAGTTGGTGAACATGATGCGCGGCCTGCTGGCCGAATTTGGCATCGATATTCCCGAAAGTTTGGAGCGGGCGCTTGGGTTGGCGCGCAAGATCACCGCGAAGCAAGTGACGCCGGATGTGCCTGAGATGGCAACCCAGGTTCTCGATCTCCTGTCCCGGCAGGTGCTTGATACTCATGCTCGTCTTCAGGCGATCGATCGTTCGATCCTTGTCTTACAGAGAACCGATGACCTGGCACGGCGTCTGTCGACCATTCCCGGCATCGGGCCGGTCGGCGCCACCGCGTTGGCGGCATCGGTTACCGATCCGAGCCAGTTCCGTTCGGGTCGAGAGTTCGCCGCGTGGCTTGGGCTGACCCCGTCGCAAAACTCGAGTGGTGGCAAGGATCTTCTCGGTCGCATCACCAAGATGGGGGACCGATATTTGAGAAAGCTGCTGGTAATGGGCGCGACATCGCTGATCCGCCGGGCAAAATATAAACCAGAGACAGCGGACCCTCGGCTTGTTGCGTTACTCGCCCGGAAACCGGCGCGCGTGGCGAGTGTGGCCATGGCCAACAAGATGGCCCGGGTGGTTTGGGCGATCATGGCTCGGGGCGAGACCTACCAAGCCCGCCATGTTCCAAATCTGCTGGCATGAATTTAATGAGGAGACCAGTTCGAGCCGATTTGTCGGCTCCATGAGGTTGTAAGAGCGAAGCGAAGTGATGGCGATACCGGTCAGGCCGGGAATGAGGACAACCCACTGTCTGTCCGAGGCGTAATAGCCTGAGAACCAGATTAGGACCTTGTTCGCCGACCCCATCAGGGCCAGCAGTCTCTCAATGGCTGCATCAATAGGCCGGACAGAAGACTGCACCCGACCAAGTCGCCGAAACGATAAATTTGCTCTTGCAATGCGGGAGCCATCCACAGAGGACAGACCGCTCACGGCCCCATTTCTGTCGTTGGCAATGCTCGGGTCGGCGGGCTTCGTTGCAGCGATTAATGGGCGAGGAGCGTCATTAACCGCGCTGGACAATTATGGACACACTATGCTGATGGTCGGCCCGCCCGGCGCGGGAAAATCCATGCTCGCCCAGCGCCTCCCCTCCATTCTTCCCCCGCTCAATCCGCGCGAATTGCTCGATGTATCGATGATTGCCTCGATCGCCGGGGAGCTCAAGGGGGGACAGATTTCCGATCGCCGCCCCTTTCGCAGCCCCCATCATTCGGCCTCCATGGCCGCGCTGGTCGGTGGCGGGTTGCGCGTACGCCCCGGCGAGGCCTCGCTGGCCCATAATGGCGTATTGTTTCTCGACGAGCTTCCCGAATTCCAGCCCCAGGCGCTCGACAGCCTGCGCCAGCCGCTCGAATCGGGCGAAACGGTGATCGCCCGCGCCAATGCGCGCGTGACCTACCCTTCCCGCTTCCAGCTGGTCGCCGCCATGAACCCGTGCAAATGCGGCATGGCGGGAACACCGGGCCACACCTGCCGGCGTGGCGAAAAATGCGCGGCCGATTATCAGGGCCGCGTGTCGGGCCCGTTCCTCGACCGCATCGATATCCGCATCGACGTTCCCGCTGTCAGCGCAACTGACATGATCGGCTCCAAACCGGGCGAACCCAGCGCCATTGTCGCCCAGCGCGTGGCAACGGCGCGCGACGTCCAGCGCCGGCGCTATGCCGAACTGGATCTTTCCGGCGTTCACACAAATTCCGCCGCGCCCTCGAGCGTCATCGAACAGGTCGTCGCCCCCGACGCTGAAAGCCGCGATCTCCTGCTCAAGGCCGCCGAAACCTTTTCCCTGTCGGCCCGCGCCTATCATCGGGTCCTCAAGGTGGCCCGCACGCTGGCCGACCTGGCCGGCAGCCAAACCGTCGCTCGCCCCCACATCGCCGAGGCGCTCAGTTACCGGATCAACATGGCCAATGCCTGATATGGACTACAAGATTGTCGCTGGCATACCAGACGTTGAAACCTTCGCCCGCCTGCGCGCCATATCGGGACTTTCACCGCGCAGCCGGGACGGCATGGAAAAGGGTCTTCCCAATTCGCTTTTTGCCGTGCTGGTTGTCCATGAGGGCAAGGCCATCGGCATGGGCCGCATCATCGGCGATGGCGGCACCGCCTACCAGATCACCGACATCGCGGTCGATCCCGCCCATCAGGGCAAGGGTCTGGGCAAGGCCATCATGGCCGCGCTGGTCGATTGGCTCGAGCGCGAGGCGCCAGAGGGCGCCTATGTGTCCCTGATTGCCGACGGCGATGCGCGCCATCTCTATGGAAAATTCGGCTTCGAGCCGGTGATGCCCGCCTCGATCGGCATGGCGCGCGTGATGGAAAAGACATCGTGACCGATCCCGCCCTGCGCATGTTCACAAAGCTCGCCCGCAACAACGCCCTCGCCAATTACCGTCTCGCTCAGGCGGTGATCGCGCTGGACCAGTCGCAATTCGAGGCAAGGCGCGTGAGCTTTTTCCCCTCGCTCAAGGCAACGCTCAATCATATCCTCATTATCGACTGGTTCTATATCGACGCACTTGCAGGCGGCACGCTGGGCCCGAAAGCCTGGGAAAACGAGGAACCCTTCGATACGGCAAGCGCGCTCTACGCTGCCCAGCGCCAAAGCGATGAAAAGCTCGTCGCGCTCTGCGACGCTCTGCAAATTGCCGATCTAGGCCGCCCGATCACCATCCACCGCCAGTCCCGCATCCAGACCGAGCGCTGCGACGATGTGCTCTGCCACCTCTTCGCCCACCAGACCCATCATCGCGGCCAGGCTCATGCCATGCTGGCCGGAACGCCTCTCGCCCCGCCCCAGCTCGACGAATTCATCGTCTCCGACGACGCCAAATCCCGCACCGGGGAATTGGCGGCGTTCGGCTGGACCGAAGCCGATCTGGGATTCGGGGACGAATGAGTTGTGTGGAGAGTTAGGTCAGGGCGAGCCGAAAACCGTGGTTTTCGAGAACCGGAGCGGAGCGTACTTTCAGTACGTGAGCACCGGAAGCGCAGAAAGCTGCGGTTTGCAGGCCGCCATCGCCTAACTGTCCATACAACTTAAGCCGCCAGCCCGCGGTCCTTGGTCGCCATGAAATCGAGCAACGGAAAATCCTGGGCGCAGCGGTCGATTTCCCACTGGCTGGGGGCCAGAAACACCGGATCGCCATAGCGGTCCTCGGCAATGTTCAATCGATGCAGCGCCGCGAATTTGTCGAACTGGGCCTTGTCGTTGACCTTGACCCAGCGCGCCGTCACATATTGCGCCGGCTCGATGCGGATCGGCACCGAATATTCCGCCGCCGCGCGGCTGGTCAGAACTTCCAGCTGCAGCGGCCCCACAGCGCCCACATAATAGCCCGAACCCAAGGTCGGCTTGAACACCTGCACCACGCCCTCTTCGGCCAGATCGTTGAGCGCCTTGGCCAGCTGTTTGGTTTTCGACGCATCGGACAGATGCACGCGGCGCAGCAATTCGGGCGCGAAATTGGGAATCCCGGTCACCGTCACATCGGGCCCGTCGGTCAACGTATCGCCCACCGAAAGCGTGCCGTGATTGGGAATTCCCACAACGTCCCCTGCCACCGCCTCGTCGGCCAGCTCCCGCTCGCGCGCGAAAAAGAACATCGGGTTGGCGACCTTCAAATCCTTGCCCGTGCGCACGTTTTTCAGCCGCATGCCGCGCTTGAGCGTCCCCGATGCCACGCGAACAAAGGCCACGCGGTCGCGGTGGTTGGGGTCCATATTGGCCTGAACCTTGAAAACGAACCCCGTGCACGCCGCCATGGAAGGGTCCACCGGCTCGGGCCGCGCCGGCTGGGTGCGCGGCTCGGGCGCAAACCGGCACACCGCCTCGAGCAATTCGCGCACGCCGATCGATTTGAGCGCCGAGCCGAAATAGACCGGCGTCAGCGTGCCCTCCTCGAAGGCCGCCTGGTCGAATTTGGGCAGCGATCCGCTCGCCAGTTCAAGCCCCTCCATCGAAGCGGCGATCTGCTGGTTCTGGGTGTCGGCAAACCGCCCCGCCAATGCCTCGATTCCCGGCGCCTCGGCCTCCGGCTTGCCCTCGGTCGAAATGAACCGCCCGTGCTCGAGATCGATAAGCCCGTTAAAGTCGACGCCAGCGCCCACCGGCCACATCATTGGCGCGGTATCGAGCGCCAGGGCCTCCATGATCTCGTCGAGGATTTCCAGCGTATCGCGCGCCTCGCGGTCGATCTTGTTGACGAAGGTGATGATCGGGATGTCGCGCAGCCGGCACACCTCGAACAGTTTGCGCGTCTGCGCCTCGATGCCCTTGGCCGCGTCGATCACCATGATCGCCGAATCGACAGCCGTCAGCGTGCGATAGGTGTCTTCGGAAAAATCCGCGTGGCCCGGCGTGTCGAGCAGGTTCAGCGTCAGCCCGTCATGTTCGAACGTCATCACGCTAGAGGTGATCGAAATGCCGCGCTTTTGTTCGATCTCCATCCAGTCCGAGCGGGTCCGCCGCCGCTCGCCGCGCTCTTTCACCTCCCCCGCCAGATGGATGGCGCCGGAATTGAGCAGCAGTTTTTCGGTCAGCGTCGTCTTGCCCGCGTCCGGGTGCGAAATGATCGCGAAGGTACGGCGGCTTTTATAGCCGGTGGACTCAAGGCTCACTGGGGCAAATCTCCGGGAAGATAAAGGCGATTGTCAAACCTATATGGTTCGCGCGCCTGACTATACCAAATCGGGGGTTCTAAAAAGCCCCCGCTTTTCGCTGGACAGATCATCGGACTCAATTTAACAAGGTATCGCTTGTTTAATTGAGTCCCACCATGACCGAAGCTCTCTCCGGATGGTCCGCCATCGTCTCCCCGCGCTATCTTGGCGCCACGATCACCCTGTGCCTCGGCGTCGCGCTCCTGGCCTTTAACGGTTTTCTGGTCTCCACCGCCCTGCCCACCGCTGTCGATGAGCTGGGCGGCGTGGCGCTGTTGTCCTGGGCCACAACGGTCTTTCTGGTGTTTGCCATCATGGGCGGGGCCGGCGGCGCGTTGCTCAAGGCGCGGCTGGGCGCCCGCATGGCGCTGGTCGCCGCCGCCTCGGTGTTCCTTGTCGGCTCGCTCCTCGCCGCAATCGCCGGCTCCATGCCCGAACTGCTTGTCGGCCGCGCCCTTCAGGGGCTGGGCGAAGGCATCGTCGCGGCCATATGCTACGCGCTGATCCCCGAACTCTTTCCCTCTGCCCTGGTACCAAAGGTGTTCGGCGCCGAATCGGTGGTCTGGGCGCTGGCCGCCTTTGGTGGGCCGGTGCTCTCGGGCGCCTTGACCGAAACCCTCTCCTGGCGCGCCGCCTTCGCCGTCAATCTGCCCATCGGGGCCATTTTTATCGGCCTCGTTCTCACGATCGTGCCACCTGGCCTGCGCGAAAAATCTTCCGGCCGCTTGCCCATCGTCCGGCTGCTGCTGATCGGCGCCGCCATCATGGCCGTCTCGGTTGGCGGCCTGCTCGATTCGCCGCTTCTCACAGCCCTGTGTCTTCTCATTGCCGGCGCAACGCTTTTCGCCGTCATCGGCCGCGATCGCACCGCCGCCACCCCGCTGTTCCCAAGCCACGCCTTCCGCTTTAATGACGTGGTGGGCGCTGGCCTCTGGGTCATTCTGCTCATGCCCCTGGCCCAGGCCGGCGCGGCGGTGTTCCTGGTCTATGCGCTGCAAAACATTTTCGGCTTCGGCCCCACTCTCGCCGGTGTCATCGGCGCGGTCATGGCGATCACCTGGTCAACCACGGCCATCCTTGTCGCCAACGTGTCCGAAGCCGACCGTCCCGGCCTCATTCGCCTCGGCCCTGTCCTGCTCGTTGCCGGTCTCGTGCTGCTCGCCATCGCCTTTGCCATCGGCCAGCTCCCACTTGTCATCCTGGCTCAGATCCTGATCGGTGCGGCCTATGGCACTTCATGGGCCTATACCAGCCAGACCATCATGGAAGCCGCCCGCCCCGGCGAACGCGACAGGGCTTCGGCCCTTTTGCCCACCATCCAGTCAGCGGGCTATGGCATCGGAGCGGCCATCGCCGGCCTCATCGCCAATACCGCCGGCATCGCCTCAGCCCAAACCACCCAGCAATTGACCACCGCCTTGGTCATCACCTTTGCCCTTTGTGCCGTTCTGTCCCTCCCGGCCGTCGCCGCCGCCCGCGCCATGACAATCAAATCTTAAGGCCTCACCGGCTCTCCTTACGGCTGGGCGGCGAGGAAAGTCGGACATGGAAAAGGGCACGCTGATCGAATGGGATGACGACCGGGGCTTTGGCTTTATCAAGCCCGATGGCCCGCGGGCGAAAATCTTCGTGCACATTTCGGCCTTTGAAACCGGCCGCCGCCCGCAAAGGGGCGAGCGGCTCGCCTTCTCACCCGGCACGGGACGCGATGGCAAACCGGCGGCACGCGAGGCGTGGCTCGAGGGCATCAAAAAAGTGCAGCGGCCCGCTCGCCCATCCCATTTCGATCGTAACGATTATCGTGTCTGGGCCGCTGTCGGCCTTCTCGTGCTGGTCTTTGCGATCATCATTCTGGACAGGGCGCCCTTCTGGCTGATCGCGCCCTACGCCATAATGGGCGGCGCGTCCTGGCTCGCCTACTGGATGGACAAACAGAGGGCCATTGCCGGTCAATGGCGGATCAGCGAGGCGGGATTGCACGGGCTCGATGCCGTCTTCGGCATCATTGGTGGCCTGCTCGCCCAGCAGGTCTTCCGACACAAGACCTCAAAGCCGGGCTTCGTTATGACCACGGGCGCCATCGCCCTTCTCCATGGGTTGGTGCTGGTCGCAATCGTCTCAGGCGCGCTGCCCCATGCCGAACTCGCCGCCTTGCTTGGATAGGCTGATTCACGTGAAGCAAATCGGGAATGCTTCACGTGAATCAAAAAGCCGGGGATAAATATTGGCGCATTGATCCCCGGCTTTGAACTCAGTGGAACTGCGCCGTCTCGGTCGAGCCCGCCATGGCGGTGGTCGAGCTTGACCCGCCGCTCACTGCGGTCGCCACAGCATCGAAATAGCTCGTGCCCACTTCGCGCTGGTGCCGTGTCGCCGTAAATCCGTCCTTTTCGGCGGCAAATTCGGCTTGTTGCAGTTGGGAATAGGCGGCCATGCCCCGGTCCTTGTACCCGCGCGCCAGATTGAACGTGGTGAGCGAAAGATTGTGGAACCCGGCCAGGGTGATGAACTGGTATTTGTACCCCATCGCGCCCAGCTCGCGCTGGAACGCCGCCATATCCGCCTCGCCCATATACTTGGCCCAATTGAACGATGGCGAACAATTGTAAGCCAGCATCTGGTCGGGATGCTCCTTGCGGATCGCTTCGGCAAACCGCCTTGCGTCCTCGAGATTTGGCGTCGAGGTTTCGCACCAGATCAAATCCGCATAGGGCGCATAGGCCAGCCCGCGCGCAATCGCCGCTTCAAACCCGCCCTTGAGCCGATAAAACCCCTCTTCTGTCCGCTCGCCTGTAATGAACGGCGCATCGTACTCATCGACATCGGACGTGATCAGTTGCGCGGCCTCGGCGTCGGTGCGCGCCATGATCAGCGTTGGCACGCCCATAACGTCGGCGGCCAACCGTGCGGCGTTCAGCGTGCGCACGAACGTCCGGGTCGGCACCAGAACCTTGCCACCCAGATGGCCGCATTTCTTTTCGCTGGCCAACTGGTCCTCGAAATGAACCGCCGCGGCGCCCGCCTCGATCATCGCCTTCATCAGCTCAAAGACGTTGAGCGCCCCGCCGAACCCGGCTTCCGCATCGGCAATGATGGGCACGAAATAATCGGTGTCGGCGTCCGATTTGCCCTCATAGCGCTCCATGGTCTGAATCTGGTCGGCCCGCTGCAGCGCCTTGTTGATGCGCCTGACCACAGAGGGAACGGAATCGACGGGATAAAGTGATTGGTCGGGATACATGTTGCCCGACGAATTGGCGTCCGCCGCCACCTGCCAGCCCGAAAGATAGATGGCCTTCAATCCAGCTTTCACCTGTTGGACGGCCTGGTTGCCGGTAAAGGTGCCAAGGGTCGGCACGAAATCCTCGCTGTGGAGCAATTCCCACAGCCGCCGCGCCCCGTTCTCGGCCAGCGTGTGCCGTATGGCCAAGCTGCCCGAAAGCCGGGCCACGTCATCGGGCGTATAGTCGCGCGCGACGTTTTTCCAGCGCTCCGGTGCCCATTCGGGGGCCTCGAAGGTCTGCGGATCGGGTGATTTGTCGAGCATTGAAAACTCCTCCTTGCGTGAAAATTGGGTGGCGGATCATTCCGCAAGCCGAGCGCATCCTCATCCCGGCCCTCCCCCCTTGAGAGGTGAAGGGGGCCTTGCGGCAAACGCGAACGGCGGTGGCCGGGCGCTATCCCCGCCGCGAAAAGGTCGCGGCCACCATCTGCGAGCCGCCAAACAGCGCCTCGCCGCCCGCCATGGTAAAGCTGTGCCGACCGGCCCGGTGGACGATGGAATAATCCCGCTCGGCCAGCCCCTGGCTTTTAAAGCTCTCCATCACCTCGGCCATCGAGGGCGCAATGATGGTGATGAAGTCCTCGCTTGCCGTTTCGTTTGTCTGATGAGCGCTCATGGCTCTTGTCTCCTGCTGGCGAGCACGCCGTTGTGCTCTATTCAGTAAAGAATTGACAATCGAGTCCAAAAAGGCAAGAAAAGACGTGAAATCAGCGTGTTAAGCTGTAAAGACTTGAAAAGCGAACGCGCCGAAACTGTAAAGTCTGTAAAAATTTGCAGGCGGGAGAAGGACAGATGAACCAGCTCGATCTGCAGATCGGGGGCCGCATCAAGCGGTTGCGCAGGCAGAAATCGGTCAACCAGGCACAACTGGCCGAAGCGCTGGAGATTTCCGCGTCCTATCTCAATCTGATCGAACACAACCGCCGCCGCATTACGGTGCCATTGCTGTTCCGCGTCGCCGGTTATTTCGGGGTTGAACCGGGCGAATTGGCCGAAAGCGACGATGCGCGGCTGTCGGGCGATCTCATGGAAATGTTCGGCGACGATATTTTCGCCGATTCAGATCTGACCAACACCGACATCCGCGATCTGGCCACCCAGCACCCCGCGGTCGGCCGCGCCGTCCTCAAGCTCTTCGATCAGTTGCGCCACCTGCAGGCCCCCAAATCAAGCGAGGCGGGCGAAACCCAGGCGACGGGCCACAACGTCGTCACCGAGGCCGTCTCCGATTTCCTTCAGGAAAACGCCAATTATTTTCCAACGCTCGAGACCGCGGCCGAACGCGTGCGCCACGATATCGACAATGCCTCGGACAGTTTCGAGGCCGGGCTCAGGGCCTATCTCTTCAATGTTTTCGGCATCGAGGCCCGGCTGGCCTCGCTCCCCCATGGCGTGGTGCGCCGGCTCGAGGACAATGGCCGCGGGCTGGCTATCTCCGATACGCTCGAGCCCGAATCCGCCCTGTTCGTCCTCGCCCAGCATCTGGCCCTGCTGATCGCCGATGGGGAAATCCGTGACCTGATCGAAAAGAGCACCCTGCCCCAGCCCGAAAGTGTCGGCCTGGCACGCAATGTGTTGGGGTCCTATGTCGCCGCCGCCCTCATCATGCCGTACGAGCCGTTCTTCCGCGCCTGCCGCGACACCCGCTACGATATCGAACGGCTCGGCCGCCGCTTCCGCGCCAGCTTCGAGCAGATCTGCCACCGCATGACCACCCTGCAGCGGCCGTCGTTGAGCGGCATCCCGCTCCATCTGGTTCGCACCGACATCGCCGGCAACATCTCCAAGCGCTTTTCGCTTTCGGGCATCCATATCCCGCGCCATTCGGGCGCCTGCCCGCGCTGGAACGTCTATGCGGCGTTCCTCAATCCCGGCCAGATCAATATTCAATTGAGCCAGATGCCTGATGGCCAGCGCTATTTCTGCATAGCCAAAGCCATCGCTAAGGGCGGTCATTCCTACAACGCCCCGCGCCGCCACATCGCCATTGGGCTCGGTTGCCACGTCTCGCACGCCTCAGCCATGATCTATGCCGACGGCATCGATCTTTCGGCGCCGGCCGGCGCCGTGCCCATCGGGGTGGGCTGTCGCATCTGCCCGCGCCGCGAATGCGGCCAGCGCGCTCACCCGCCCGCCGACCACCGCTTTGCGACCGACGACACCCAGAGAATGGAAAACCTCTATATGGGTTAGGAGCGGTTCGGCTTTGCCGGACAAAAAGGTCCAATGGACCTTTTCGCGCCCTTTTGCTGCCCCTAGCCGCACGCCCGCGACGCATCGAGCGCCTTGCTTAGCGCATTGATCTCGTCGCGCAATTTCATCACGTCCGGCAGATCCCGCCCGCTGGCACACGCCACCGCGTCCGGAATGCTCCGCGCCTGTTCCTTGAGCGCCCGCCCGCTATCGGTCAGGGTCACCACAACCCGCCGCTCGTCGGTGGCGCTGCGCGTCCGCCGCACCAGTCCGGCGGCTTCAAGCCGTTTGAGCAGCGGGGTCAGCGTGCCCGTATCGAGCCCAAGACGCTGCCCGATCCCCGTTACCGAGACGGGCTCGCCCTCCCAGAGCACCAGCATTGTCAGATATTGCGGATAGGTCAGCCCCAGCGGCTCGAGCAGCGGACGGTAAAGCCGCGCAAAGGCCTGTCCCGCGGCATAAACCGCAAAACAAAGCTGCTGTTCAGGGGCGAGAATGGGCGTATCGGTGTCTTTCATGACAAAACTATCGCACAAAATTATATTGCACACAATATAAATCCCGCCTATGGTCGCTCCATCGGTGCACGGCGAACCCCAGCGGGGTGGAGCGCGTTCACCTTACAGCCGACCAATCACCAACCATGGGAGTGCATCATGGAAATTCTCTATACCGCCCACGCGACAGCCAGCGGCGGTGGCCGCGAAGACGGTCACTCAAAGACCGATGACGGCAAGCTCGATGTAAAGCTCTCGACGCCCAGGGAAATGGGCGGCTCGGGCGGTGACGGCACCAATCCCGAACAGCTCTTTGCCACCGGCTATTCGGCTTGTTTCCTGGGCGCCATGCGCGCCGCCGCCCGCAAGACCAAACTCGAGCTGCCCAAGGAAGCCACGGTTTCCGCCGATGTGGGCTTCGGCAAGCGCGACGACGGCGAAGGGTTCGGCCTCAAGGTCATCCTCACGGCCTCGGCCCCCGGCATTGATACCGAAACGCTCAAGGACGTGATGGACCGGGCCCACATCATCTGCCCCTATTCCCACGCCACGCGCGGCAATATCGAAGTCGAACTCAGGCAGGCCTGATGCCGAATGGCGCCGGCGGATTCACGTGAAACCGCCGGCATCGTTTTAGTGCCTTACAGCGGCCGATAGACGAAATACGAAAAATCGGCCTCCCGCGCAGACCCGTTGAGGTCCTGCGCCGCCATCCCCACAAATGCTCCGGTAAAGCTGCCATGCTCGGCATGCCCGCCGCATTCGTCAGACAGGATCGAGGCGTCGAGTTCGGGCCCGATTCTCTGCCAGTCGTCGCCCCCCTGCGCATAGAAATACTGCAGTTTGGAGTTCTCCACCCGCATCTTCATGCGCACCGGCCCGGCCCCAACCGGCACCGGATCGATCCAATAGGTCAGCTTCCCATCCGGGTGGCTCACCACCGATGAAAAGATATTGAGCGCGCGCTTTCCGTCCGGGTCGGCGGTCAGGTGCAGATAGTGGAAATTGTACCGCCCGTAAAAGCCGGTCAGTCCCGCCATTTCGCGCTCGTCGCGCGGATCGAACGCAATCTCGGTCTCCGCCTCGAAATCGAAATGTTGCTGCCGCCGCGCCACCAGCGCCTGCTCGAACCATGAGCCCATCGATTCCCGCCCGATCAGCGTCAGCTTGCCGCCCCCGAGCCTGAAAATCCGCTCCGGTTCCGGCGTCCGCAGCCATTGAAAATCGATAGGCAGTTCGCCCTTGAAATTGTAGCGCCGCTCGGCGTCGAACCCGGCCTGGTCGTACGTCCCCGGCACCTCCACTTCGGAGGCCGGCAGGTTCGTGTCCCCGACCAGATACAGCCACCCGTCCTCACGCCATTCGCACTTTTGCAGCGCTGTCTCGCGCCCAAGCACGCACCGCCGCTTCTGCGTCGTCGGCCGTCCGGTCAGGTGTACGAGATAGGTCTGGCCATCGGGCGTCTCCACGATATCGCCATGCCCGGCCCGCTGCAGCGGATTGAGCGGATCATCCTTGGCCGTCACCAGATACATGTCCGGATGCAGCTCATACGGCCCGTCGATGGTTTTCGACCGCGCCAGCGTCGCCGCGTGCTCGTATCCGGTTCCGCCCTCGGCGGTCAGAAGATAGTACCAGCCATCGCGCTTGTAGAGATGCGGCCCCTCGACCAGCTTGAGCGGCGAGCCCCTGAAGATGTTTTTCCGCTCCCCGACCAGCGTGCCCGCCACCGCATCGAATTCCTGCAGCGCAATCCCCGCAAACCGGTGATATCCCTCCCGGTGGTCCCACAGCATGTTGACGAACCACTTTTTCCCGTCATCGTCGTGAAACAGCGACGGGTCGAACCCCGACGAATTGACATAGATCGGCTCCGACCACGGCCCGGTGATTTCATCGGCGGTGACAATATAATTGTGCGCGTCCTTGAAGTTGCCGTCCTTGCGCTTGACGTCGGTATAGACCAGCCAGAATTTCTCCCCGTCATGGGTAAGGCACGGCGCCCAGATACCGCAGCTGTCGGGGTTGCCCCGCATGTCGAGCTGGCTCTTGCGGGTAAGCGGCCGGGTCAAGAGCTCCCAGTTCGCAAGGTCTTTGGAGTGATGGATCTGCACCCCGGGAAACCACTCGAAGGTCGAAGTGGCGATATAATAATCCTCCCCGACGCGGCAGATCGAGGGATCGGGATTGAACCCCGGCAGAATCGGGTTTTGGCGAATGGGCATTGGGTCTCCTCCCAGAGAAAAAAACGGGACCGCCGATGCGATGCCGGCGGTCCCAAACCTGTTTAAACGAACCGGTTGATCAGGTTCTCCAGATATTCCTGCCGCCCCGATTTTGGCTCCGGGTTGATCCCCTCGGCCTCAACCCGCCCGGCAATGTCCTCCAGCGTCCGCTCACCTTTGAGCATTGCCTGCGCCTCGGCAGCGTTCCATCCGGCATAGCGCTCGGCGAGGAACGCATCATAGGTCCCGTCCTCGATGATTGCCGCCGCGGCCTTCAGCCCTCGCGCGCAGGTGTCCATCCCCCCGATATGGCCGTGCAGCAAATCCTCGGGATCGATCGACTGGCGCCGCAATTTAGCGTCGAAATTGGTGCCCCCGGTGGCAAAGCCGCCGGATTTGAGGATGTGGTAATAGGCCAGCGCCACTTCGGGCACGTTGTTGGGAAACTGGTCGGTGTCCCAGCCCGATTGCATGTCGTTGCGGTTCATGTCGATCGAGCCGAAAATCCCGTGCGCCGCCGCCATGGCCACTTCGTGCTCGAAGGTGTGACCCGCGAGGATGGCGTGACCCACCTCGATATTGACCTTCACTTCGTTTTCCAGCCCGTACTTCTTGAGAAACCCATAGACGGTGGAGACGTCGTAATCATACTGGTGCTTGGTCGGCTCCTGCGGCTTGGGCTCGATCAGGATGGCGCCGGAAAACCCGATCTTGTGCTTGTAATCGACCACCATCGAGAGCATCCGCGCCATCTGGTCCATTTCCTGGCCCAGATTGGTGTTGAGCAGGGTTTCATACCCCTCGCGCCCGCCCCACAGCACATAGTTCTCGCCGCCCAGCCGCTGGGTCACATCCATATTGGCCTTGATGGTCGCCGCGGCATAGGCGAACACGTCCGGGTCGGGATTGGTCGCCGCGCCGGCCATGAACCGGCGGTTGGAAAACAAATTCGCCGTGCCCCAGAGCAGTTTCACGCCGGTCTCGGCAATCTTTTTCTCAAAGATGTCGGCCAGCGCCTCGAGCCGCTTCTTGCTCTCGGCAAAGCTCTCGCCTTCGGGCCGCACATCGGCGTCGTGAAAGCAGAAATAGGGTGCCCCCAGCAGGGAGAACAATTCGAACGCCACATCGGCCTTCAGTTTCGCCGCGTCCATTCCGCCGTCAAACCACGGCCGCTCGAAGGTCCGCCCGCCAAACGGGTCGCCACCTTCCCAGGCAAACGAATGCCAGTACGCAACCGCAAAGCGCAAATGCTCTTCCATCCGCTTGCCCAGAACGATTTCGTCGGGGTTGTAGTGATGGAAGGCCAGCGGGTTGTCGCTGCCTGGGCCTTCATACTGAACCTTGCTCAGGCCTTTGAAAAAGTCGGTCATTGTGCTCGGGCCTCCTCGATACCCGCATAAAGGGCGCGATAGCGCGCATAGGATTGGTCATAGGCCGATTTCAGATCGGCCCTTGGATCGATGGTTTTTTCGATTTTGGGTTTGGTGCACACGGTTCTGGGGTCGGCCCCGGTGGCCGCGATCAGCCCCAGTCGCGCCGCGCCGAACGCCCCGCCGAAATCCCCGTCCTCGGGCACGGCAATCGCCATGCCCAAATTGGTGGCGATCATTTCGAGCCACAGGTCCGATTTCGACCCCCCGCCCACGGCGATCAGGGTGTCGATCTGCGTTCCCGCGTCGGTCAGCACCCGCTGGCAGTCGCGCACCGCAAATGCCACGCCCTCCATCACCGCCTGCCCCATGGTCCGGGCGTCGGAAAGATGAGACAGCCCCACAAACGAGCCGCGCGCGGCGGCATTGTTATGCGGCGTGCGCTCGCCGGAGAGATAGGGCAGGAAAATTTCCTCCCCCGGCCCGGAGAAATTCTCGGCAACGGCCCGCGTCACGCCCGCCGCGTCCTGCCCCACCAGTTTTGAAAACCAGTTCAAACTGTCGGTCGCAGAAAGGAAAACCCCCATCTGGTGCCAGGTCTTGGGGATCGCGTGGCAAAACGCATGCACCGCCCCTTCGGTATTGGGCCGGAACTTGTCGTTGGAAACAAACAGCACCCCCGAAGTGCCCAGCGAAACGAACCCGCTCCCCGGCTCCACCGCTCCGATGCCGCAGGCCGAAGCGGCATTGTCGCCCCCGCCCCCGGCCACCACCGGCGTTTGCGCAATGCCCCAGCGCGCGCAAAGCTCGGGGGAAAGATGTCCGGACGGTTCGCTGCCCTCGACCAGCGCCGGCATGTGCTCGGTCGTCAGCCCCGTCACCGCCAGCAGATCGTCCGACCAGCCGCGATATTCCACGTCCAGCCACAGCGTTCCCGCCGCATCCGACATGTCCGAAACGTAAGTCCCGGTCAAAAGAAACCGCACATAATCCTTGGGCAGCAGCACCTTGGCGATTTTCGCGTAGTTCTCCGGCTCGTGCTTTTTGACCCAGAGGATTTTCGGCGCGGTAAAGCCCGGCATGGCAATGTTGCCGGCAATCTGCCGCAGCGCCGGCAATGCCTCTTCCATTTCGGCGCACTCGGCGGCCGAACGCACGTCGTTCCACAATATCGCCGGGCGGATCACCTTGTTGTCCTTGTCGAGCAGCGTCGCCCCATGCATCTGCCCGGACAGCCCGATACCCCTGATCGCGCTGACCAGATCGGCATGGCGGTCCTTGAGCGCATCGACGGCCTTGAGCACCGCATCCCACCAATGGGCCGGATCCTGCTCGGAAAATCCGGGCCGGGGCCGCGAAACGCTCAAGGGCGCACTGGCTTCGCCCAGCGCCCTGCCCTCACCATCGATCAGCACCGCCTTGACGCCGGACGTCCCGATATCGAGTCCGAGATAGGTCATTGCGTTACCCTCTCCATGAAAAATGAGGTGCGTACCTCAATTCCAGTCATCAGAAATCTCCTCGGTTTCGGCTGCCTTTTCGGCGCTCGTGCAAGATGGGTAGGTTCAGGTTAGCTCAGGTGATCGCGCACCAAAACCCTGATTTCCAATTGTGTCTGCGGTGGGGCGGCATCCGCCCCCACCACCAGCCGCCGCGCCGTGGCGCAAACGGCACGGATTTCGTCTTCCGGGCTCTGGTCCAGAATAACGTCGATGGCGCCGGTTTCCAGCCCGGCCCGCGTCGGCCCGGTCAATTCGTGCCCGATCACCCGCACTTTTGCTGCAAGCCCGCACTCGTTGAGCGCCATCAAGAGCCCCGCATTGCCCGCCCCGGCGTTGTACATTCCGGTCAGGCCGGGATGCGCCTCAAACAGCGCCAGGCTCTTTTCGTAGGTCGCGGTAAATTCGTCCTGCCCCTCGATGGGTCCCACCAGCGCGACTGTCGGAAATTCCGATGCAATGATCTCGGAAAACCCCCTGATCCGTTCCGCATGGTCGATCAGCTCCAAGGACCCGGCCACCAGCCCGACCGTTCCCCCCTGCGGCACAAACCGCCCCATCAGCGATCCCGCGATCCGTCCCGCCGCCCGGTTGTCGATTCCCACGAACCCGTGCCGCGCCGAACCGGGCAGGTCCGACACAAGCGTGATCACCTTGATCCCCCTGCCCACGGCCCGCGCCACCGCGGCGTGGATTTCGGGCTTGTCGATGGCCACGATCACCGCGCAATCGGCCTCGTCGGCGCCAATGGCATCGAGCGCCGCCACCAGCGCCCGCGTATCCATGGCCTTGATCCGCAAAAGGTCGAGCCGCAGCCGCTCAGCCCGCATCTGGGCGCCAACACCTTCCACGGCATCGGCCAGCTTGCCGAAAAACTGGTTGGTGCCTTCCGGCACGATGATCTTGAGAACGATGTCGCGGGCCCGCGCCAGCATCGAGGCGGTCAAATCGCGCCGAAACCCGATCTCGGCAATCGCCGCCTCCACCTTCTCGATCGTCCCCTTGCGCACGCCCGGCCGGCCGTTGAGCACTCGGTCCACCGTCGCCAGCGACACCCCTGCCGCCCGCGCCAGATCATGCACCGTCACGCGCCCGCTGCTTTCCAAGATACTTCCTCCTCCATTGAGGTACGTAACTCATGCCCGTTCTCGACGGCCGCGTCAAGATTGGCTTTTGCGGCCCGGCGCAATTCCCTCCGGTGCTCAACTCCGATACAAAAGCGCCATGATCGAAACCGCTCCTTTCCCCGCTGCCGCTCCGCTCGCCGCCCCGCTCGCCCGCCTGGGCCAGTTTGCCGTGCGCCTTGCCCGGACCGACGCCGAGCGCTTCGCCGCCTACCGCCTGCGTTACGAAGTGTTCCACCGCGAGCGCGGCGTGAACGCCCCGTGGATGGACCACGCCAACCACATCGAAGCCGACGCCTTCGATCCCCATTGCGACCATATCGTCGTCATCGACACCGCCGCTCGGGCTCTGGGCGAAGCCCCGCCAATCGTGGGCACCTATCGCGTCATGGCCGGCCCCGCGTCCGCTCTTGGCTGGTACGCCGATACAGAATTTGCCCTCGCCCCGCTCTTTGCTCGCCACCCCGGCCAGCGCTTTTGCGAGGTTGGCCGCTCCTGCGTTGCCCCGGCCTACCGCTCCATGCGGACCATCGAGGCCCTCTGGTGCGGGCTCTGGGCCTATGCTTGCCTCAACGCAATCGATGCCTACTTTGGCGCCGCCAGTTTTCCCGGCACCGATCCTCGCGCCCACGCGCACACCCTGTCCCATCTTTTTCATAACGCCCGCGCATCGGCTGACTGGCACGTTTCCGCCCGCGCCGGGCGCGCCGTCTCCATGGACATGCTTGCGGCCGAAATGGTTGACCGCCACGCCGCCCTGCGCGCCATGCCGCCCCTCGTGCGCGGCTATCTGCGGGTCAATGCGGCGTTTTCCAGCCAGGCCTTTGTCGACGAAAAATTCGGCACGACAGATGTCTTCGTCCTAGCCCGTTTTGCCGCCGCCCCCATGGCCTATCGCAAACGCGTCGAACGGGTCACGGGCCTGCGTCACCCCAACCTGTGATCGGCAGTTGGAATCGCCAAATTTTTGGCTTAGCGTGCGCCACCGTTTAAGAGCCTATCCCCGGAATTTTAGACCGCTTCATGACGCAAACCGAGCCACAGGCCGACTATGCTGCGCCCCCCGCCACGGCCATGACGCCCATGATGGCCCAGTTCTTTGAGATCAAGGGCGTAAATCCGGGCTATCTGCTGTTCTATCGCATGGGCGATTTTTACGAGCTGTTCTTTGACGACGCCGAAATCGCCGCCGCGGCCCTTGGCATCACATTGACCAAACGCGGCAAGCATCTGGGCGAGGATATTCCCATGTGCGGCGTGCCCATCCACGCCGCCCAGGACTATCTCAAAAAGCTCATTTCGCTCGGCCACAAGGTCGCCGTCTGCGAACAAATCGAAGATCCCGCCGAAGCCAAAAAGCGCGGGAGTAAATCCGTCGTCAAACGCGACGTCGTCCGGCTCGTCACCCCCGGCACGCTGACCGAGGACGATCTGCTGCCCGCCCGGGGCAACAATTTTCTTCTCTCCCTCGCCCGGCTCGGCTCGGACGGCGAGGGCTACGCGATGGCCTGGTCCGACATTTCCACCGGCGAACTGCTTGTCGCCGATCTCGACAAGGAGTCTCTTGCCGACGAGATCGCCCGCATCGATCCGGCCGAGTTGATCCTGTCCGACCGCCTCGCCGATCAACTGGCCGAACAGCGCGCCCTCTCGTCCGACCGGCTGGCCGGCGCCACCCGCCGCCCGCACGAAAGTTTCGAATCCGAGGCCGCGTCCCGCCTGTTGCGCGAAACCTTCGAGGGTGGTGTCGATCCGACCGCCTTTTCGCGCACCGCCCGCGCCGCGCTCGGCGCGCTCATCGCCTATGTGGCCGAAACGCAAAAAGGCGCCGGCGTCCCCCTGCGCCAGCCGCGCCTCGAAGCGCCCACCGACCACATGCAGATCGATGCGGCCACGCGCTCGTCGCTCGAACTGCTCGTGACCCAGCGCGGCGATGTGCGCGGCGCCTTGCGGGCAAGCGTCGATATGACGGTGACCGGCGCCGGCGCCCGTCTCTTTGCCGCCCGCCTCGCCGCCCCGCTCAACGATCCGGCCCGCATCAACGCCCGTCTCGACGCCATCGACACATTGATCGCCAATGCGATGGAAACCGACGCCATCCGCAAGGGCCTGCGCGCCGCCCCCGATATCGCTCGCGCCTTGACCCGTTTGACCCTCGAACGCGGTGGCCCGCGCGATCTGGGCGCCATCGGCCGCGGCATCACCCAGGCCCGCGCGCTGGGCCATCTGCTCGCCGGCCTCTCCGACCCAGGCGACGAACTTGCCGCCATCGCGCAAACCCTTGGCCGGGCCCCCGAAATCCTCGCCGACGAATTCGCAAAAGCCCTCGTCGATGAACCTCCGCTTTTCGCCCGCGACGGCGGCTTTGTCGCGTCGGGCTATGATGGCGAACTCGACACCCAGCGCCGGCTCGGGTCGGAAAGCCGCAAGGTGGTGGCCGAACTCCAGGCCGCGCTGGTCGAAAAAACCGGCGTCCGGGCGCTCAAGATCAAGCACAACAACGTTTTGGGCTTTTTCGTCGAAGTCCCCGCCTCCCACGGGTCGCGCCTGCTCGAAGACAACGTCTTCATCCACCGCCAGACCCTCGCCAACGCCATGCGGTTCACCACCACCGAGTTGGCCGAACTCGAAGGCAAGATCGCCCGCGCCCAGGAAATCGCCGTCGAAATCGAATTGTCCATCTTCGCCCGCCTGCGCGAGGCCGCCATTGCCCAAAGCCGCGACCTGATGGCCGCCGCCGACGCCATGGCCGAACTCGACGTTGCCGCAGCCCTCGCCAGTCTCGCCGCCCAGCGCAATTGGTGCCGCCCGCTTGTCGATGCCTCCCTCGCCTTCGAAATCGAAGGCGGCCGCCACCCCGTCGTCGAAAGGACCCTCGAAGCGGAAGGGAAAACCTTCGTCGCCAACGACGCCGATCTTTCCGCCCCCGAGCCTGATGAAGGCGGCCAGCTCTGGCTGGTCACCGGCCCCAATATGGGCGGTAAATCGACCTTCCTGCGCCAGAACGCGCTGATCGCCATTCTCGCGCAGATGGGCTCATACGTTCCGGCCACCTCCGCCCATATCGGCGTGGTCGATCGCGTCTTCTCCCGCGTCGGTGCCTCCGACGACATCGCCCAGGGCCGCTCGACCTTCATGGTCGAAATGGTCGAAACCGCCGCCATTTTAAACCGCGCCACCCGCCAGTCCCTCGTCATCCTCGACGAGATCGGCCGGGGCACCGCCACCTTCGATGGACTTTCCATCGCCTGGGCCTGCGTTGAAACCCTGCACGAAACCACCGGCTGCCGCGCCATTTTCGCCACCCATTATCACGAGCTCACAGCCCTCTCGGCCACGCTGTCGCGCGTTTCCAACCACACAATGAGCGTCAAGGAATACAAGGGCGACGTGGTGTTCCTCCACGAAGTCACCCAGGGCGCCGCCGATCGCTCCTATGGCATTCAGGTGGCAAAGCTGGCCGGGCTCCCCGCCCCGGTCATCACCCGCGCCCGCCAGGTGCTCGATCTGCTCGAGGCGCGCGGCCAGTCCAATCCCGGCTCGGCCCTTGCGGATTTGCCGCTCTTTGCCCATATGCCAGCGCCTGCGGACAAATCCGCGCCTCAACCTCGTGCTAACCCGGTTACCGATATGATAGAGACCGTGCGCCCCGACGATCTCTCCCCCCGGGCCGCGCTCGAATGGATCTATGAACTCAAAAAGGCTGCCCATGCCGACGGCGACCATTGAACCGATTGCGCGCAGGAAAACAGGACTTCCCGGTGCTGAAGCGCTGATCGAAGCCGTGCGCGCCGAGATCGGCGATGCGGCGCCCGACAGCCAGATCGCCCGCGCCGCCGTGCTCAAGGCTCTGCGTCAGGGGCTCAAAGACGCCCGCATCGCCGCCGAGGCCGAGCTGGTCGCCAACCGCCGGGGCACCCGCTGCGCCCAGATGCTGGCCGCCGCTCAAGATGAATTGATCGCCGCCGCTCACCTCTGGGCCACCCGCTACGTCTTCCCCCGCGAAAACCCCTCGGGCGCCGAATCTTTGGCAATCGCCGCGGTGGGCGGTTATGGCCGTGGCACGCTGGCGCCGGGATCCGATATCGATCTGCTGTTCATCCTGCCCTATAAGCAAACCCCCTGGGGCGAGAGCGTTACCGAATACGTGCTCTATATGCTCTGGGATCTGGGCCAGAAGGTCGGCCACGCAGTTCGCTCGGTCGATGATTCCATTCGCATGGCGCGCTCGGACATGACGGTGCGCACCGCAACGCTCGAAAGCCGCTTTCTGGTCGGCGACGATACGCTGTTCAACCAGATGCGCGAGCGCTTCGAAACCGAGATCGTCGAAAAGACCGGCCCCGAATTCATCGCGGCGAAAATGGCCGAGCGCGACGCCCGCCACGACGCCCAGGGCAACACCCGCTATGTGGTCGAACCCAACGTCAAGGACGGCAAGGGGGGCTTGCGCGATCTCAATACGCTTTACTGGATCGGCAAATATTTCTACCGCGTCCAGACCTATCCCGAACTGATCGAGAAGGGCGTATTCTCCAAGACCGAATACCGCGCCTTCCAGCGCGCCGAGGATTTCCTCTGGGCCGTGCGCTGCAATCTGCACTTTCTCGTCGGCCGGGCCGATGACCGGCTGACCTTCGAGATCCAGCAGGAAATGGCCGAGCGCATGGGCTATCACGACCGCGCCGGCATGCTCGGGGTCGAGCGCTTCATGAAGCGCTATTTCCTCGTCGCCAAGGATGTGGGCGATCTGACCCGCATTTTCTGCACCTCGCTCGAATTTGCCCACGCCAAAAAAGTCGATGCCTTCGGCCGCGTGTTCGGCAATTTCCGCAAGGCGCGCCGCCAGATCCGGGGCGAGCCCGATTTCATTCTCGAACATGGCCGCATCACCGTGGCCAATGATGAAGTGTTCGAAAAAGACCCGGTCAACATCGTAAAGATCTTCTGGGTGGCGGGCCGCGAGGGGGTGATGTTCCACCCCGACGCGCTCAAGCTTTTGACCCGCTCGATGCGCCTGATCGACAAGAAGCTTCGGACCGATGAGCGGGTCAACGCCTATTTCCTCGAAATCCTCACCAGTCCCAAATCGGTCGAGCGCATCCTGCGCCGCATGAATGAATCAGGCGTTCTGGGCAAGCTGGTCCCCGAATTCGGCAAGATCGTCGCGCTGATGCAGTTCAACATGTATCACCACTATACGGTGGACGAGCATCTCATCCGCGCCGTCGGTGTCATGGCCGACATCGCCAATGGCGGTCTGAAAAACGAGTTGCCTTTGACCCACGAGCTGTTGCCCCATCTCTCCGATGCGCGCCTGCTCTATGTCGCCCTGTTCCTGCACGATATCGCCAAGGGCCGCCCCGAGGACCATTCCGAGGCCGGCGAGGCTATCGCCCGCAAATTCTGCCCGCGTCTGGGCCTTTCGGCGGCCGAAACCGATACCGTCGCCTGGCTGGTGCGCTATCACCTCCTGATGAGCGAGATTTCCCAGTCCCGCGACATTCAGGATCCCGATACGGCGCGCAATTTCGCCCAGATCGTGCAGAGCCCCCAGCGCCTTGCTCTGCTCATGATCCTCACCGCCTGCGACATCCGCGCCGTGGGTCCGGGCACCTGGACCGGCTGGAAGGGCTCGCTCCTGCGCGCCCTTTATTACGCCACCGAACCCTTGCTTTCGGGTGGCCATTCCCAGGTCTCCCAGAGCGACCGGATCATCGAGGCCCAGGACGCCCTGCGCGCCGGGCTGACCGACTGGACGCCAGAGCGGCTCGATGCCTATATCGAGCGCCAGTTCCCCAATTACTGGCTGCGCGCCGAACCCGAACTGCAACTGGCCCATGCGCGCATGATCGACGCGGCCGAAGCCAAAAATTCGAGCTTTGCCGGATCGACCTCGATCAAGGCCTTCGAGGGCATCACCGAAGTCACCTTCTATACCCCCGATCACCCGCGCCTTCTCTCGCTGATTGCCGGGGCCTGCACCACAGCCGATGCCTCGATCATCGGCGCGCAGATCTTCAACACCAAGGATGGCTACGCGCTCGATACCTTCCGCCTGCGCCGCGCCTTCACCTCCGACGAAGACGAAAAGATCAGGGCCTCACGCATCACCGATACCGTCAAGGCGCTGCTCGAGGGCCGCAAATACCTTCCTGCCGATCTGGGGATCGATTCACGCTACAACCGGCGCTTGAAGCCCTTTTCGGTGCCCACCGAAATCTTCATCTCCAACGCGCTCTCGGACAAATTCACTGTCATCGAGATTTCCGGCCTCGATCGCACCGGCCTGCTTTATCATCTGACCCGCGCGCTCTCCGATCTCAACCTCACCATCGGTTCGGCCCATATCGGCACCTATGGCGAAAAGGCGGTGGACGTTTTCTACGTCACCGACCTGACCGGCGGAAAGATCACCTCAAAGGTCCGCCAGAAACGCATCCACGAAGCCCTCGAAGCGGTCTTCGCCCCCGCCCGCCGCGAAAAGGCCTCAGCGTGAGCACTCCATTCTGGTCGGTGGGTTACCAGGTTCAAGGTCGCCCCTGGAGCCCGTTTGCCACCACCGAGTGTACTCGATCCCGGGTCTCCGCCCGGGATGACAATTGGGGAATGTGGCAGCCGTCACCCAATTTTCTCCGCCGTCATCCCGGCCTTGAGCCGGGATCCAGTACACTCCGCGCAGGTCGGGATCGACCCCGCGCGCCCCTTCACCCGCCGGCCCCGCCAGCGATCCTCAACACGACGTCCCCCAAACACCTCGCATGTCATTTCGGGCCTTGTTCCCGGAATCCAGCCAGGCGCCGGGTCTTCGCCGGGGATGACGATCGGGAATTTGAAGAATTTTCCCCTATTACCTCTGCTGTCATCCCGGCCTTGAGCCGGGATCCAGTACACACAGCGCAGGTCGGGATCGAATCGGCACGCCGTCCAGCGCGTGAAAGGACTCTTTTCCCTTCCGGCCATCCCGCCTCCGAGCCACCCCGCCCATGAGCCTTTTCCGCAACACCATGTCGGTCGGCGGGCTTACCCTCCTCTCGCGCATTTTCGGCTTTGTCCGTGACGCGCTGATCGCCGCCGTGCTCGGCATCGGCCCCGCGGCCGATGCCTTCCAGGCCGCCTTCCGCCTGCCCAATCTGTTCCGGCGCCTGTTTGCTGAAGGGGCGTTCAACACCGCCTTCGTGCCCATGTTTTCCGGCGCGCTGGAAACCGATGGCGCGGACGGGGCCAAAAAGCTGGCCGGCCGCATCATGAGCTGGCTGGTCGCTGCCATTCTGATCGTCACCATCCTCGCCGAAATCTTCATGGAGCCGGTGATGACGGTGTTCGTCCCCGGCTTTGTGGGCGATCCCGAAAAGTTCGAGCTGACGGTCTTTCTCTCGCGCATCATGTTCCCCTATCTCGCCTGCATGTCGCTCATGGCGGCCTATGGCGCGATCCTCAATTCGCTGGGAAGATTCTTTGCCGCTGCCTTCGCCCCGGTGCTTTTGAACCTCGTCAACATCGCCGTTCTGGTTCCCCTTGCCATCTGGACGCTGGAAAACCCCGCCGATGTAGCCTTCTGGCTCGGGGTCGCCGCCATGACGGGCGGCGTTGCGCAATTGGCGCTGGTGTTTTTCACCATCCGCCGCGCCGGGTTCCTGCCGGCCATCGGCATGCCGCGCTATACTGACGAAGTGCGCCGCTTCTGGCTGCTCGCCCTTCCGGCCATCGCGGCGGGCGGCATCATCCAGATCAATGTGTTCGTAGGCACCGTCATCGCCTCCCAGGCCGATGCCGCCATCGCCATTATCGCCAATGCCGACCGGCTCTATCAGCTTCCCTTGGGCATTATCGGCATCGCCATCGGCACGGTCCTGCTCCCCGAGCTCTCGCGCCATCTCTCGTCGGGCCGCGAGATCGAGGCGCGCGCCTCGCAAAGCCAGGCTCTCCAACTCTCCATGGTTCTCACCCTGCCCGCCGCGATCGCGCTCTTTACGCTGGCCGAACCCATCGTGCGGGTCCTGTTCGAGCGCGGCGCCTTTGACGCGGCGGCAACACGCGCTGTCTCCCACACCCTTATGGGGTTCTCGCTCGGCCTGCCGGCTTTCGTTCTGGTGCGCGTCCTCCAGCCGGGGTTCTTTTCGCGCAAGGACACCAAGACCCCAACGCTCATTGCCGGGGTGTCGCTGGTCGTCAATATCGCCCTGTCATTGGTCCTCTTCCCCCATCTCGAGCATATCGGCATCGCGCTGGCCACCTCGACTTCGGCCTGGGTCAATGTGGGCCTGCTCGCCGTGCTTCTGGCCCGGCGCGGCCATTTCCGGCTCGCGCGGCCCGAGGGTCTGGCCCTTGCCGGCACGCTGGCCGTCGCCGTTGGCATGGGTCTGGCGCTGTGGGGCCTGGCCACGCTCGCCGGACCGGCATTCGCGCCGGGCTTTTTCTTCCCGCTTCAGGCGCTGGCCCTGCTCGCCATCTGCGTTCTGGGCGCTGGCCTTTATTTCGCGCTCCTGCACGTAACGGGCGTCCAGCCGCTCGGCGCGATCCTCGCGCGCTTGCGGCGGCGGCGCTAAGGCTCTAAAGCGCGTCCAGCAAAAGTGGAATCGGTTTTGCGGTTCGGACGGGCGACAAAACAAGGATCTAGATCAAATCCGCGTTTCCATGAAAGGCGGATTTGATCTAAACCCTTTCCCGGCCCGCTCGCGGGCATTTCTTTCGTCCAGATATCCAAGGGACCATAAGTCCAATGCCTTTCACCGATCGCGTCTTTTCCGGCATCAAGCCCTCGGGCGATCTGCACCTCGGCAATTATCTCGGCGCCATCCGCCGTTTCGTGCCGCTGCAGAACGATTTCGAGTGCATCTATTGCGTCGTCGATATGCATGCGATCACCGTCTGGCAGGACCCCGCCGATCTCAAGCGCTGGACCTATGAAATCGCCGCCGCCTACATCGCGGCTGGCGTCGATCCGACCGCCCACATCATCTTCAACCAGTCCCAGGTCGCCGAACACGCCGAACTGGCCTGGATTTTCAATTGCGTGGCGCGCATGGGCTGGATGAGCCGCATGACCCAGTTCAAGGACAAGGCGGGCAAAAACTCCGAAAATGTCTCGCTGGGCCTGTTCGCCTATCCCTCGCTGATGGCCGCGGACATCCTGCTCTACAAGGGCACCCACGTTCCGGTCGGCGACGACCAGAAACAGCATCTCGAACTGTCCCGCGACATCGCCGCCAAGTTCAATCACGACTTTGCGTCTTCGATCGCTGCCAATGGCTTTGACGAGGATTATTTCCCGCTGCCCGAACCGGTCATCACCGGCCCGGCGACGCGAGTGATGAGCCTGCGCGACGGCACGAAAAAGATGAGCAAATCCGAATCCTCTTCGGATATGGCCACCATCTATCTGATGGACGACGCCGAAACGATCACCAAAAAGATCAAGAAGGCCAAGTCCGACGCCGACGCGTTGCCCAGTGAGGAAAAGGGCCTCGAAAACCGCCCCGAGGCCGCCAATCTGGTCGGCATCTACGCGGCGCTTTCGGACAAATCGGTGGCCGAGGTGCTGGCCGAATTTGGCGGACAGGGGTTCGGCGCCTTCAAGCCCGCCCTTGCCGATCTCGCCGTTTCGGTCCTTGCCCCCCAGGCCGCCGAAATGCGCCGGCTGGTCGCCGATCTGGCCCAGATCGAAACCATCCTGCGCAATGGCGCCGACAGGGCCCGCGAGATCGCCGCAAAGACCATGCTCGAAGTCCGCGACATCGTCGGCTTCATTCGCTGACCATAATTGAGCTTCATGCTGCCACTTGCGCGCCCGTCGCGCGCTGTGGCAGCATCGTCCTCCCTAAATCAGCTCCGGACAAAAGCGCTTGCCCGACACCCAGGATCGCTACGACGACGAATACAAACGCAAGTTTCTGGTCGTCGTGGATGAAAGCCCCGAATGCGCCAAGGCGGTCACCTTTGCCGCCCTGCGCGTCCGCCGCACAGGCGGCACCGTGGTCTTGCTCTCGATCATCGAACCCGACAATTTCCAGCACTGGCTGGGCGTCGAGGAAGTGATGCGCGCCGAGGCCTATGAAAATATCGAGGCGCTGCAGGCCCGCTACGCCGCCAACATCGCCGCCTTCGGTTCGATCAACGTCGAACGCGTGATTCGCGAAGGCAAGAAGACCGACGCCATCGAGGCCCAGATCGCCGAAGACCCCGCAGTCGCCATTCTCGTTCTCGCCGCCGCCGATTCGTCTGAAGGCCCCGGTCCCCTCGTCGCCTCGATCGCGGCGCGCGGTGCCAACGCGTTTCGCGTGCCGGTTACCGTGGTCCCGGGCACGATTTCGGACGCCGATCTCGCCGCACTGTGCTGAAATTGCCCTGTCCACTGGGCGTGGGGGTCAAATGCACCGAGGGTACACTGGGCGTCAGCCCCTTGCATTTATCCGCAAAAGGACTATCTTCCAAACCAACTTGGAATAGTTCTAAAGAGCCTTGAGAGGCGGAAAAATGTTCATTCAGACCGAAGTGACGCCCAATCCGGCGACGCTCAAATTCCTCCCCGGCCGCGAGGTTTTGCCCGGCGAGCCGCGTGATTTCCGCGACGCCGATATGGCCCGAATTTCTCCGCTCGCCTCGGCGCTTTTCTCGGTCGATGGCGTTTCGGGCGTGTTCCTGGGCTCCGATTTCGTGTCGGTCACCAAGGGCGAAGCCATTGATTGGGCTCACATAAAGCCCGCCATCCTCGGCGCGGTCATGGAACATTTCATGAGCGGCAAGCCCATCCTCGCCGAAGGCGCAGCGTCCGAACCGGTCGATACGGGCGATGAATTTTTTGAAGATGACGACGCCGAAACCGTTGAGGTCATCAAGGAACTCCTCGCCACCCGCGTCCGCCCCGCGGTCGCCATGGACGGCGGCGACATCACCTTCAAGGGCTATAAGGAAGGCACCGTCTTCCTGCACATGCAGGGCGCCTGCTCGGGCTGCCCCTCCTCGACCGCAACGTTGAAATCGGGCATCGAAAACCTGCTCCGCCACTTCGTCCCCGGCGTCGAACAGGTCCAGCAAATATAATATTATCAATCAGTTAGGCCTCACGCCTTACTGGCTGCAAATGCGGCCATACCAAAACCCCGCAAGCTCCAAACAGCTTGCGGGGTTTGTCGTTTCGGCCTATCGAAATCGGTATGAGCACGCCCGTGACCCTTGCCATCGATACCGCCCGCGAACGCCTGCAACTGGCGCTTGTCTTATCGAACGGCAGCGTCGAAACCGAAATTGCCGATGTCGCCAAGGGCCATGCTGAAATCATCTTCGGCGCCATCGGCGCACTGCTCGACCGCTGCGGGCTGACCTATCAATCGCTCAACCGCGTCGCCGTCACCACGGGCCCCGGCTCATTCACCGGCCTGCGTATCGGGCTTTCCACGGCCCGCGGGCTCGGCGTCGCGCTCGACATCCCGGTCATCGGCATCCCCTCGCTGCTCGCCCTTTCGCTCTCGCACGAGGGGCCAAGCGAGCTGATCGTCGATGCCAAGCGCGGCGAAGCCTATCGCCAGAGCTTTTCAGCGCCGGGCAAACCGCGTGACAAGGCCGACCTTGTCGATCTCAAGCAGATCCTCCAGATTGCCTCGCGCACCACCCCCGACGATCCGATGATCGATATCGGATTGATGGCGGCATTTGCCTCACGGGCCCGCGCCAGCGACTTTCCGGCCGATCCCACCTATATCCGTGCGGCCGACGCCAAGCCCCAGCTCGGGTTCGGAGTGGCGCGCAAATGAATTTCTGGGTTGCCCCGGGCGGCCTTCACATCGCCCGCGCTGAGATCGACGACGCGCCCGCCCTGGCAAAACTGCACGCGCAAGGCTTTTACCGCGGCTGGCCGGTTGCCGATTTCGAAGTCTATCTTGCCGATCCCAAGACCACGCCCGCCTATGTCGCGACCGACGCCAAACGCAACATTTCCGGCTTTGCCATGCTGCGTATCGCGGGCGATGAAGCCGAATTGCTCACCATCGCGGTCGACCCCAAAAAGCGTGGCCGCGGGCTGGGCCGCGCGCTGCTGGCCGCGGCCATCGCCGATTTGACCATGAGCCCGGTCAGAACCCTTTTCCTCGAGGTCGATGAAACCAACGCCTCGGCCATCGCGCTCTACCGCCGCTTCGGCTTTGCCGATATCGGCACCCGCAAGGGCTATTACCCAAAGCCCGATGGCAGCGCCGCGACCGCCCTTGTCATGGCTGCCCCGATCGGCTAACCCGATCTCTCCAAACCGGACAGATGCGCGAGGCGGGCATGGGCAACGAGCCTTTCACCGAAGCAACGCTTGAAGAGCAATGCGTGGCGCGCAACATGCGCATGACCGACCAGCGCCGGGTGATCGCCCGTGTCCTTGAAGCGGCCACCGACCATCCCGACGTCGAGGAACTCTACCGCCGCGCCTCTGCCGTCGATCCGCGCATTTCCCTCTCGACCGTCTATCGTACGGTCAATTTGTTTGAAGAAGCCGGGCTGGTCACCAAACACGATTTCAAGGACGGCCGCGCCCGGTTCGAGCAGATCCCCGACGAGCACCACGACCATCTGATCGATATCCGCTCGGGCAAGGTCATCGAGTTCCGCAATGAGGAGATCGAGGCCATCCAGGAACTGATTGCGAAAAAATTCGGCTACAAGCTCGTCGATCACCGCCTCGAACTCTACGCGGTCCCCTTGAAAGACAAGGACAGCTAAGGCCAACCCTCATGGCCTTGCGCCTCGCCTTCCTGGCGCTCATCGTCCTGCCCTTCACGCTGGTCGGTCTGCCGGTCCAGTTTGTTCTCGTGAAGCTGTGCCTCCCCGGATGGCAGCTTTTGCCTTCGATCTTTTTCAAACTGCTCGCGTTGGGCCTCGGTCTGCGTGTATCTCTGGCCGGCCAACCTCTTGCAAAAGGCCCGGTCCTCCTGGTCGCCAACCATATCGGTTGGCTCGATATCGTTGCAGTGGCCAGCAAATTCCCTGTCAGCTTCGTCGCCAAATCCGACGTCGCCCACTGGCCCGTAATCGGGACCCTGGCCGGTCTGCACAAGACCATATTCGTCAATCGCACCCGACGCACCGACACCCGCCGCACGGCAGGCGAGATGAGCACCCGCATTGCCCAAGACGTTCCGGTCCTGCTCTTTGCCGAAGGCACCTCCGGCATCGGCACCCACGTCCTTCCGTTCCGCTCGGCGCTGATGGGCGCCATAAAGGACGGCGCCAAAATCCAGCCCCTTGCCATCGCCTACACCAAAATCTCCGGCCTCCCCCTCTCACGCCCCGAGCGCCGCCAGGTCGCCTGGATCGGCGATATGGGCATCGGCGACAATCTCGGCGCCATCCTCAAATCGGGCCCCAAGGACGTCGTCCTCGCCTTCGGCGCTCCCCTCCCAGCGACCGATGACCGCAAACGCAACGCCAAATGGGCCGAAACCGAAGTCCGCGCCATGCTCAATGCCCTCAATCGCGCTGACCCTTTGCCAAAGGACGGGGAAGTGGTGTAAACCGCGCCCATGAGCGACAAACAGCCAGATCTCCCCAACGCCAAGAAGGTCTTCATCAAGACCTATGGCTGCCAGATGAACGTCTATGACAGCGATCGGATGACCGACGCGCTGGCCCCGCACGGCTATACGCCGACGTCCGAGATGGGCGAGGCCGATCTGGTGCTATTGAACACCTGCCACATTCGCGAAAAGGCCGCCGAAAAGGTCTATTCCGAACTCGGCCGCATTCGCGATTTCCGCAACGAACGTGAGCCCGGCGCCAAAAAGATGCTGATCGGCGTCGCCGGCTGCGTCGCCCAGGCCGAGGGCGAGGAGATCATGGCCCGCGCTCCGGCGGTGGATCTGGTCTTTGGCCCGCAATCCTATCACCGCCTGCCCGAACTCCTCTCCAAGGCCCAGAAAGGCCGGGTCATCGACACCGATTTCCCCGAGGAAGACAAGTTCGCCCATCTTCCGGCTGCCAAAAAGGAAGTGACCATTTCCCGCGGCCTCACCGCCTTCCTGACCGTTCAGGAAGGGTGCGACAAATTCTGCTCGTTCTGCGTCGTCCCCTATACCCGCGGCGCCGAAGTCTCCCGCCCCGTGGCACAGGTTCGCGCCGAGGCGCGTGGTCTGGCCGATGCAGGGGTGCGCGAGATCACCCTTTTGGGCCAGAACGTCAACGCCTATCACGGGCTGGGCGATAATGGCCAAAGCGTCAGCCTTGGCGCGCTCTGCCACATGCTGGCTGAAATCGATGGCATCGAGCGCATCCGCTATACCACGTCCCATCCACGCGACATGGATGACGAGTTGATCGCCGCGCACCGCGATCTGCCCCAGTTGATGCCCTATCTCCATCTGCCGGTGCAGTCGGGCTCGGATCGGATCCTCAAAGCCATGAACCGTCGCCACACCGCTGCCGAATATTTCGAGATCATCGACCGCATTCGCGCCGCCCGCCCCGATATGGCGCTCTCGGGCGATTTCATCGTCGGTTTCCCTGGTGAGACCGATGCCGATTTCGAAGCGACAGTGGATATGGTCAAAAAGATCGGCTACGCCTCGGCCTTCTCGTTCAAATATTCCACCCGCCCGGGCACGCCGGGTGCGGAAATGGACAATCAGATCGAAGAACACGTCAAAGCCGAGCGCCTCGAAATTCTGCAGGCCGAGATCACACGCCAGTCTCAGGCTTTCAATGCAGGCTGTGTGGGCATGACCCTGCCGGTTCTGATCGAAAAGCCCGGCCGCAATCCCGGCCAGGTGGCGGGCCGTTCGCCCTATCTGCAGGCGGTGCACATCAGCGCCGATCAGAGCCTGATCGGCCAGATCCTGCCGGTCGAAATCATCGCCCAGGCAAAAAATTCGCTCGAAGGCACAATTGTCACAGCGGATCGAATCGCGGTCTGATAGCTTTACTACTCGTTAAGAGTCGCAACGCTTCCCTGGAGCCATCGCGTTTGACACGGAATTTGCGGTCGCAACCCGACCAGTCCGCCGCCGCCCATCTCGAACTGGCGTTCGAAGACAATCGGCTCGTCTCCCAATTGTACGGTGAATTCGACCAGAATCTGGCGCTCATCGAGCAGCGTCTGGGGGTGCAGGCCAATTCGCGCGGCAACCACGTGATGCTGCGCGGCGGCGCCAACGCCGTCGATCAGGCGCGCCGTGCGCTCGAATCGCTCTACGACATGCTCGAAGAGGGCAAGGTCGTCGGCCCCGCCGATGTGGATGGTGTCATCCGCATGGTCCAGTCCGAGGACAGCCAGCTCTCGCTCCCCACGCTCGAAAAGCGCGGCAAGGTGCGCATGGCCCAGATCGCCACGCGCAAGGCCACCATCGTCGCCCGCAATCCGGCTCAAGATGGCTATATCCGCGCCATGGACCGCTTCGAGATGGTGTTCGGCGTCGGCCCGGCCGGCACCGGCAAGACCTATCTCGCCGTCGCCCACGCGGCGACGCTCCTCGAGCGCGGCGAAATCAATCGCATCATCCTCTCCCGCCCCGCGGTGGAAGCGGGCGAGCGCCTGGGCTTTCTGCCCGGCGACATGAAAGAAAAGGTCGATCCCTACCTCCGGCCCCTTTACGACGCGCTTTACGACATGATGCAGCCCGAGGTGGTCGAGCGCTGCATTGCGTCCGGCGCCATCGAAGTGGCTCCGCTCGCCTTCATGCGCGGGCGCACCCTTGCCAATTCCGCCGTCATTCTCGATGAGGCCCAGAACACCACATCGATGCAGATGAAGATGTTTCTGACCCGGCTGGGCGAAAATTCGAAAATGATCATCACCGGCGACCCCACCCAGGTCGATCTGCCGCGCGGGGAAAAATCGGGGCTTGTCGAAGCCCTCCACCTTCTCTCCGATGTCGAAGGCATTCACACGACGCGCTTTACCGACAAGGACGTGGTGCGCCACGCTCTCGTTGCGCGCATTGTCAGGGCCTATGAAGGCGCAACGGGCAAGAGCCCGGCCTCCGAAGGAAAGCTCGACGTTTGACGCCCAGACTGTCCGTCGAGATCAATCGCGCGGCCGGAGACTGGCCCGAAACCCTCCAGCCCCTGGCCGAAAAAGTCCTCGCCATGGCGCTGGAGAACTCCGGCTTTGCCGTGGACGGTCCTTGCGAAATCTCTGTTCTGTTGACCGATGATGCTGCCCAACAGGCACTTAACCGCGAGTGGCGGGGCAAGGACAAGCCGACCAATGTTCTGTCATTTCCCGCGCTCGACCCCGACGATGCCCTCGAAGGTCTTCTCGGTGACATATCGCTCGCCTACGAAACGTTGGTGGCCGAGGCTGACGGACTCGAAAAGCCTTTTGAGCACCATTTTGCCCATCTTCTGGTTCATGGAATGCTCCATGTTTTGGGCTATGACCACGAAACTGAGCAGGAAGCCCTTGCCATGGAGGCAAGAGAAACCGATATTATGGGGCTGCTGGGGTATCCAGACCCCTATGATGGTCAGGTTCTTTTGAACGACTGATCTTTGCGCAACAAGATACGGAGTGCCGACGGTCGGGCCGAAAAGACAAATGCCCACCGCACCCCAAATGACCGATAGCGATCAATCTAGCGCCGCGGCGCGCCGGCCGCATCGCCCTGAGGGCGACCATATTAATTCAACTTCGAGCGACAGAAAGCCATCGCTATGGGCGCGGATTCGCGCCCGTCTGCCGGGTCGGCCAGCGTCCTTGCGCACCGATCTCAAGGAGGCGCTCGAGGGCCCGTTCCTGCCCACCGACACCACCTTTTCCGCATCCGAGCGGGCCATTTTGCAAAATGTGCTCAAGCTCGGCGAATTGCGCGTCGAGGACGTCATGGTGCCGCGCGCCGATATCGAAGCGGTGGATTCTAGCGTCAATGTCGGCTACGTGATCGATAGGTTCCGTCAGGTCGGCCATTCGCGCATGCCGGTCTATGAGGAAGGCCTCGACAATGTCGTGGGCATGATCCACATCAAGGACGTGCTCGAAAAGGTCACCGAACCGGCCAGATCCGCAGCCCCGACCGCGGGAAACGGGTCGAACGGGCACAACAATCAAAGCCCGGTCAAGTTCGTCACCCCGGTGCTCAAGCAGCGCATCGGCAAGCTCGATCTGGTGCGCAAGGTGCTGTTCGTGCCCCCCTCGATGCCGGTCACCGATCTCTTGGCCTCCATGCAAGCCACCCGCATGCATATGGCGGTGGTGATCGATGAATATGGCGGCACCGATGGACTGGTGACAATCGAGGATCTTCTCGAAGCGGTCGTGGGCGATATCGAGGACGAACATGACGAAAGCGAAGCCTCGATGCTGCGCGCGGTCGATGAAGACAGCTTCATTGCCGATGCCCGCGTGGAGCTGACAGATCTGATTGAGGCCGTCGGGCCCGATTTCGATCCCGGCGAATATGCCGAGGAAGTCGATACTTTGGGCGGGCTGATCGTTGCCATGCTCGGCCGTGTCCCGGTGCGCGGCGAGGTCGTCTCCAAGCTCAAGGGGTTTGAATTCGAGATCACCCGCGCCGATGCCCGCCGGGTCAAGCAGGTCCGCATCACCCGCCGCCGCCGCAAGCAGCGGCTGTTGATCGCCGGTCCCAAGAGCGAGAGCCCGTCACATCCCGAACCGGAAAACCAGCAGGCGGCGGAATAGTGCGCTTCCGGCAAAAGTGGATGCCACTTTTGCCGGAAGGACGATGCAAAAAAAGGGCTTATTTGGCCGCTAGCGCGGCTTTGAGCCTTTCGATCATCGCTTCCCGCTCTGAATCCGATTGCGCGGCGCGCAATGCGTCCGACAGCGCGATCATCAGTTCGGCATAGCCATTGTGCCAGTCATGACCGATCTGGCTGGTTTCGATCCGCCCGGTGCCTGTCGCCACGATCCGGCTGGTGCCGCCAGCTTGCAACGCCACCCGGTCATCGAGCTCTGGAGCGATGATCTGGTCGCCGGCCAGCCCCAACGCCATGGCCGCCTTGCGCAGCGCGGAACGTTCTTCGTCCTCGCCATGGGTCAGAAACAGCGTCCCATGGATGGGCAGCCGCCCCTTGATCCAGGCGATGAGTTCGGAATGATCGGCATGGGCCGAATAATTGTCGATCGAGCGGATCTGGGCGCGGACTGGGACTTGCGATCCGTGAATGGTCACCTCCCTGGCCCCCGACTGGATAACCTGCCCCAGAGAGCCGCGCGCCTGATGGCCGACGAACAGCACCGTCGCATTGTGGCGGATCAGATTGTTGCGCAAATGGTGCTTGATCCGCCCCGCATCGGCCATGCCCGACGCCGAAATGATAATGGCGCCGCCGGCAATTTTGTTGATTGCCTTGGACTCCTCGACGCTCTCGGTGATCGAAAAGCGTGGATTGTTGAACAATTGCTCGGGGGAAAGTTCGAGATCGTCGAACTCGTGGGCGTATCGGGCAAAGACCTGCGTTACCCGCCGCGCCAGTGGGGAGTCGAGAAACACCCGCTTGGGACTGATCGTCCCGTCTTCGATCAGCGTCCCGATATCGTGCAGCAATTCCTGACTGCGCTCCACGGCAAAGGCCGGAATCACCAGATTGCCGCCCCGGTCCAGCGCCGCGTTGATTTCCTCAGCCAGCGCCGCGCGGCGTGTTTCCAGCGTGTAATCGGCCCGTTCGCGCCCGCCATAGGTCGATTCGCAAATCACATAGTCGAAATCGGAAGGGGCGCCGGGCTTGAGATAGAAAACCTTTTCGTCAGGCCCCAGATCCCCCGAAAACAACAAGCGCACCGGCTTGCCGTTGTCCTCGACCTCGATTTCGATGGAAGCCGACCCAAGGATGTGCCCGGCATTCCAGAACCGCGCCCGAACTCCCGGTCCGGGCTCTATCCATTCGCCGTAGGGATGATCGGACCGGTGTTTGAGCGCCTCCTCGGCATTTGCCAAGGTATAGAGGGGCGGCACGGGCGCTTCGCCCCGGCGCCGGCGCTTCTTGTTTTCGCGCTCAGCCTCGCTTTCCTGGATGCTCGCCCCATCGGCCAGAAGATATTCGATCAGCCCATTGGTCGCCGCCGTTGCGTGCAGCGGCCCGCGATATCCCTTGGCATACAGCCGCGGCACCAGCCCCACATGGTCGATATGGGCATGGGTCAAAAGGACGAAATCGATCGCTCCCGGATCAAACGGGAACGGCTTTTCGTTAAGCTCGCGCTCGGTTTTGGTGCCCTGAAACAGTCCGCAATCGACAAGAAAGTTGCCCCTGTCGTGGACGATCCGGTAGCACGACCCCGTAACGGTGCCCGCCGCACCGTTAAAGGTCAGCTCGACGGCCATGAAGGTCTCCTGGGATGGTCTGAGTATCGATCAGCGCGGAGCGCGCTTGGCGAGGATGCGTTGCAGCGTGCGCCGGTGCATGTTGAGCCGCCGCGCAGTCTCCGAAACATTGCGGTCGCACAATTCATAGACCCTCTGGATATGCTCCCAGCGCACCCGGTCCGCCGACATGGGATTTTCCGGGGCCTCGGGCTTGATATCGTCCTCGCCGGCCAAAAGCGCCTTGACGATATCGTCGGCGTCGGCCGGCTTGGCGAGATAATCTACGGCCCCCAGTTTGACCGCCGTGACGGCGGTGGCAATATTGCCATAACCGGTCAGAACCACGGCACGGGCGTCGGGCCGGTTTTCGTGCAGCGCCTGAACCACGGTCAGCCCGTTTCCGTCCTCGAGCCGCAAATCGACCACCGCAAAGGCCGGTGTGCTGGATTTGACCGCCGCCAATCCGGCCGTCACCGTATCGGCGATCGAAACGATAAAGCCCCGCTTGTCCATGGCCCTTTCGAGCCGGGTCAGGAATGGCTTGTCGTCATCGACCAGTAGCAGGGTGCGGTCGGTTTCGGGAAGCTCGGAAATATCTGTCATTGGCCTGGATCCTCTCGCGTCTCGGTTATGGCCAATTGTGGCGAGAACGTCAAAACCTTACACATTACATACCTCATACGTCGCGTGCGGCATTTCGGACCAGAGTGTCGCGCGGCCAACTGATTTCCACGCAGGCGTGCCCGTTTGGCCGGGCATTGAAGAATTTGAGCGTGGCGCCGGTCCGCTCGAGCAACGTCTTGGCAATAAACACGCCAAGGCCCAACCCGCCCCCGCCATCGGGATGGCGCGGATCGAACCGGTCTTTTGTCCTCGTTGTCAGATAGGGTTCTCCCAGCCGGCTTAAAAGGTCGGGCGGAAATCCCGGCCCGTCATCCATGATGGCAATCATCACCCGCCTTCCGTCCCAGACGGCGCGGATCGTCACTTCTGCCTTTGCGAACTGCACAGCGTTTTCGATCAGATTGCCCAGCCCGTAAAGCAGCGCCACATTGCGCGCAATCACCGGCTCGTCCTGCTCGGCGCGGGTTTGTGCAAGGCTTATCGATTTGCCCCCCACCAGCGCCGGCCCCTCATGGGCCTTGGCCAGTTCCGCCACGATGTCAGAGAGCGTGGCGCTGTCGAAAAGGTCTGATCCCGACGGTCGCAGATTGCGCAATTTGCCCAGGATAGCCCGGCAGCGGGCCACCTGGTCGATGATCAGGTCGAGGTCTTCGGCCAGCTCGCCTTCCCCATGGTCGCGGCGGATTTCCTTGGCGGCCAGGGCGATGGTGGCCAGCGGCGTGCCCAGTTCATGGGCCGCAGCCGCGGCCAGCCCGTCGAGCGCCGAAAGCTGCTGCTGGCGCGACAGGGCCAACTCGGTGATGGTCAGCGCATCGACCAGCTGGCGCGCCTCATGGGCCACCTTGTTGGTGTATCCCGCAACAAAACCCACGGCGCACAAAATCGCCACCCAAACCCCGGTCAGATAGATGCGCGGCGGCTCGAAACGGACGCCCTCGATCCAGGGCAATGGCATGTGAAACAGTGACAATGCGCTGGCAATCGCAATAACCAGCGTGCCCACCCAGATCGTTTCGCGCGAGGCCAGTGTCGAAGCCGAGACCGAAACCGGCGCAAGCAGCAAGACGGCGAACGGGTTGCCCAGCCCGCCCGTCAGATACAGCAATCCGCCAAGCTGCAGACTGTCATAGGCGAGCTGAAAAAACGCCAGCCGCGTTGATGGTCGGTGCCCCGGTCCGTAGCGGATCAGGAGCCCCGCATTGACCAGGACCGAAAGCCCGATCAGCAGCAGGCACGCACCAAGCGGCAGGTCGTATCCCAGCCCGTAGCGCACGAATACCACCGTGATGAGCTGGCCCGAAATGGCCAGCCAGCGCAAAAGGACGAGCGTTTCGAGTCGCATTGGGTTGGCGCTGCGTGCAGGTATCGGGGCGCTGGACTCGGTGATTTCGCTCATCTTTTCTCGCTTCCGGTGTGGCGTATGGGCACTCTATAGCAGATTTCAAGAGCGATAAATTTATGCGCCAACCCTTGATGCGCGCGCCAGCGACCCCAAATTTTGTTGTGTTCGAGACTGGAGAGACCGCAACATGAACAGTGCAATTATCAAACCCGCATGGTCCCCGATTACCATCGCTTTGATGGTTCTGGGTTTTATCATCTTCTGGCCGCTTGGCATGGCCGTCCTCGCCTACATCTTATGGGGCGAATATATGGGCGGGAGCCGCGAAAAGGCCGACGCCTGGGTGAGCCGGCAGAAGGCCCATTTCAAATCCCGTAATTGTGGCCCGCGCCACTATGGCGCCGCCTCCACCGGCAATGCCGCATTCGACGAGTACCGCGAAGAACAGCTCAAGCGCCTCGATGAGGAGCGCCGCAAGCTCGAAGAAGACCGCCAGGCGTTCGAAGAGCACCTCGCCAATCTGCGCAAGGCGCGTGACCGCGAAGAGTTCGATCGCTTCATGCGGGACCGCAATGCCCCCCGCCCTGACGAACACCGCAACGACGATGGCGGCGAACGTCAGGGGTACTAAGAGTGTTTCCAGCAAAAGTGGATTCCACTTTTGCGGTTCGGACCCGCAGGGCCGCGCAAGCGAAACGCTACGGACAAAACTGACATTCACCGGCCCACGGGCCGGTGACGTTTCCTCAAGAGCGCTCCCAGGATAATTGGAAGCGCGGCCCGAAAAGACAATTTCCCTTCGGCCGGCGGATTGTTCCCCCTCCCTTTGGTCCCCGGTCGCGCCTTGGGTTTCCTCCGCCCAAGGCACCCACAAAAGCGCTTTCGGCGATGGGCAGCCTCCACTCGTCGAGTCCGAAAGCGCGACAACAAAAGAAGCGGCACGTTCCTTTCCGGCGTGCCGCTTCTTTTTTGTTTTGTCCGCCGGGCCAGCCTGCATAATGGCTCAAGCGATTCCCTTGCAAAAGAGACGATGGATGGGGCTGCCCCGCCTTTTTGCCCGCACCGCAATTCCCCAGACCACCGAAATCGTGACCACTTCCGGTCCCGTCACCGTCGGCGTGAGGGTCAATGCGCGGGCGCGGTCTTATCGCTTGAGCATTTCAGCACGGGGTGAACCCATGCTGACCGTTCCGCGCGGCGGCCGCTGGCCCGAGGCACAGGCCTTCCTTGAGCGCAACAATGGCTGGCTTTCCGCCCGGCTCAACCGCATCCAGAGCCCCTACGCTCTTACTCCGGGCGCCATCATTCCCCTGCGCGGCGTCTCCCATCGTCTGGTCAGCCTCGACCGGCTGCGCGGCCTCGTCACCCTCATCGAGGATACAAACGAACCCCAATTGCACGTGCCGGGCGGCCCCGACCACATGCGCCGCCGCCTTGTCGATTGGTTCAAATCCCAGGCCCGTGCGGATCTCGAAATCGCCTGCGCCCGCCACGCGCAAAATCTGGGCGTCAAGGTCGCCGGCATCACCCTGCGCGATCAGTCGACCCGCTGGGGCTCGTGCTCGTCCTCGGGCAGCCTCAATTTCAACTGGCGGCTGGTTCTCGCCCCACCCGACGTGCTCGATTACGTCGCCGCCCATGAAGTAGCCCACATCCTCGAAATGAACCACAGGCCGGTCTTCTGGCGCACCGTCGCCAGGACCTTCCCCGATTACGAACGCCCCAAGGCCTGGCTCAAGGCCAATGGCACGGCTCTGATGGCGCTCTAGAGCGCTTCCAGGATAAGTGTATACCACTTGTCCGGTTCAGAAGCGCGACAAAAAGACTTAGAGCAATTGAAGCGTTTCCGCGAAACGGTGAAACGACCTAGACCCGTGCGGCGAAGACCTCCTTGGCTGCAAACAGGCCGTTCAGCGCCGCGGGAAAGCCGGCATAGACGGCCATCTGCATGATGATCTCGGTGATTTCGTCTCTGGTCAGCCCAACATTGAGGCCCGCCTCGATATGGACCTTCAGTTGCGGCGTTGCGGTGCCCATGGCTGTCAGTGCCGCGATGGTGGCGATTTCGCGGGCCCGCAGGTCGAGGCCAGGGCGGTTGTAGATGTCTCCGAACGCGAACTCGAACACATAGTCTGCAAACTCGGGGGCAATGTCGGCCAGTGCGGCGATGACATTTTGGCCAGCCTCGCCGTCGATTTCGGCAAGCGCCCGCTTGCCGCGTTCGAGCCGGCTTTCGCCCATGTTGGGGGATTGATGCGTCATATTTTTTCATCCTCATGATCCTTGCCGGCATATCCGGCAATCTTGGTGTCGAGGACGAGGAGAGAGGCTTGCAGTTCGGCGACATGTGCGCGGACGCGGTCGCGGTGTTGCTCGAGCAGACTGCGGCGTTGAGCTTCCGTTTCAACCCCGCCCGCCCGCAAGGCCGCGTAGCGCAGCATGTCCCGGATAGGCATTCCCGTGGTTTTGAGACGGTCGAGAAATTCTATCCAGACAAGGACCGATGCGTCGTAGTCACGTTGGCCCGATCGGTCCCTGTCGGCATAGGGAATAAGGCCGATCCGCTCATAATAGCGGATCGTATGAGCTGTCAGGCCCGAGCGCCTTGCCACTTCGCCGATCTTCATGAACAGCCCCTCCTTTCGTCACGACGCATGGGAAGCTACGGCTTGGAGCGCACTCCAAGTCAACAGGCAAATGGTGGGCGCAGTACGCAAAAAAAGCCCGGGTCGGTGCCCGGGCTTTTTTGCGTCGCAGATGACCGGCGCTACCCGCCGAACAGTCCGTTGAGCAGCCCACCGATCCCGTCATTGGCCGGAACCGCTATGGGTTGTTGCTGCTGTTGCGGCTGGATCTGCTGCTGGGGCACCGGCGCGGGTTGCTGGCCCGGCTGGCCCTGGATCTGGTCGATGGTCACGGGCGTTCCGGTCGCCGGCATCGTATCCTGCATCGGCACCGCAACGCGGTCCTGCAGCTTGACGTAATTGCCTGGCAGGGCCGCGACCTGCAGGCCCTCATGGGCCATGGTCATGATGTCGCGCCAGATCTGTGCGGGAATCTGCCCGCCGAACACGCGTGTCGGCGTGTCGTCGTCATTGCCCAGCCATACCCCACCCACAAGGCTCGCGGTATAGCCCACAAACAGCGCATCGCGGTTGCGCTGCGATGTGCCGGTCTTGCCCGCCATCGGCCAGTTGCCCAACTGGGCCCGCGTGCCCGTCCCGGCCTGAACGCCGGTCTGGAGCATGTCGTTCATCATGCCCACCTGCTCGTCGGTCAGGATACGGCCCGGCCCGGCTGGCGTTTCTTCATATAGAACTTCGCCATCGGTCGTTGTGATCCGCGTGATGACATTGGGCACCACGCCATAGCCGCCATTGGCGAACGGGGCGTAGGCGCTGGTCAGTTCGAGCAGCGAGACTTCCTGGGTGCCCAGCGCGATGGCCGGCACGGCCTGGAAATTGGAGGAAAAACCCATCCGATAGGCCGTTTCGACCACGTTTTCCGGGCCGATATCGATGGCCAGCCGCGCCGCCACCGTATTGATGGAAAAGGCCAGCGCGTCGCGCAACAGAACGGGCCCGACATAGCGGCCATTGGAGTTTTCCGGCGACCAGCCATTGTAGTCGAGCGGCTCGTCCACCATCAGCGTGTCGGGCGTATAGCCCTGCTGCAGCGCGGCCAGATAGACGAAAGGCTTGAAGGCCGACCCTGGCTGACGGCGCGAGGTCACGGCGCGGTTATAGCTCGACTGGCTGTAATCGACCCCGCCCACAAGTGCGCGCACCCGGCCCTCGGTATCCATGGCCACGAAGGCGGCCTGGGAAAAGTCCAGTTCCTCACCCTGCTCGGCCACGGCTTCCTTGATGACGAATTCGGCCTGCTTTTGCAGGTCCCAGTCGAGCGTTGTGGAAACCACAACGTCTTCGTTCACCTCGCCCAGATAGTCGTTCATGAGCGTTTCCACCCAGTCGGCGACGTAATATTCGGTGCCAGCCACCCGCTCGGTAGTGATGTTGGCATCCATGTTCTGGGCGGCGGCCTGTGCCTGTTCGGTGGTGATGTAACCCTCACGCACCATGTTGGCCAGCGCCAGCCGCTGACGCTCGGACGCCCGGTCGGGATGGGTGCGCGGATTGTAATAGCTAGGCGCCGGCAGGATGCCCGCCAGCATCGCGGCCTGGCCCAGCGAGAGATTGCGCGCCGAAATCCCGAAATAGGTCTGGGCAGCCGCCTCGATCCCTGTCGAACCCGACCCGAAATGCACGCGGTTGAGATAGAGCTCTAAAATTTCGTCCTTGGTGTAGTTTTGCTCCAGCCACACGGCCAGCAACGCTTCCTGCACCTTGCGGCCAAGGGTCTGGTCGGGGGTCAGAAACAGGTTCTTGGCCACCTGCTGGGTAATGGTGGACGCGCCACGGGTAATCCCGCCCGCGCGGATCATTTCCAGCCCCACCGAGGCCAGACCGATCGGATCGACGCCGAAATGGCTGTAAAAGCGACGGTCTTCGCTGGCCACCACCGCCTGGCCCACATAGGGCGGCAACTCGTGAATGCCGATGGCTTCGCCGCCGGTCTGGCCGCGATTGGTCAAAAGCTGTCCGTTGGACGCCAGAACGCGGATATTGGGCGGACGCTGGGGCACTTCCCAGGTCGAGGACGAGCCCAGATCCTGGCCGTAATAGACGACGATCCCGGCCACCGCGACGCCGCCGACAAGCATCATCGTAAAGCAGAAATAGGCCAGCCCGACGATGAACCTCATCCCGCCCGAGCGCTTTTTCTTCACCTTGCGGTTCTGCGGCCGACGAGGTTTGCCACCCTTGGGCGCATTGGAGCCTGATCCGGCCTGCGCGCGCTGGCCCTTGGCCTTGCGCTGCGGGCCGCCATCGACGCGATCATCGGGAGAGAGACGAAGATCCATCAAAGATCACTTTCGAGCCGTCATCATGGAAAAATCGATACGCGCCGCCATACAGGCGCAAACGCGATGCCTATCGCTATCGCGGTCAATTGTGGCGCGTTTATGTGAATTTTTCCACTCTTACCTGCGAGTGTGGCCGTGCGGCAACGGTTTTGCCGGGGCGGAGGCGGATGTCGTGACGGGAACGTCTGAACTGGAGTGGGAAGCGGAACGGGGTCTATTGGTGGCAGGCCTGGGAAACCAGCCATCGCGGCCAGCGTCACCTCGATCTCTGTGGTCGAAAGCCGCCACAGGGGAGCGGGCGCAATGCAATCGCTTAATCAGGCCGGGACATAGCTGAGCTTCATCACATTGTCATCGACCTGTTCACTGCCGGCCAGACGCAGGGGCGGGCGAGCCGCAGCGAAGAAGGGGGTGCCTTCGCCAAGCACCTCCGGGTGCAGGTAGATGCGATACTCGTCGATCAGGCCCAGCTCTGTCAGGCTGCGCGCCAGATTGGGGCCGCCAACCTCGATCTCGCCATCGATCTCGGCTTTCAGTTGGCGCGCCGTCGCCTCGAGGTCCTTTTGCACAAGCGTCGCATTGGGCCCAACCGAATCCAGCGTGCGCGAAACCACCCATTTCGGCGCCTTGCGCCACGCCGCGGCGAATTCGTGCTCCGCAGTCTCCCAGCCGGGTTGGTCTTCATCCCAATAGCGCATGAGTTCATAGAGATGGCGGCCATAAAGGCTGCCAGCGAGACTGTTCGTTTGCTCGATGAAATGACGGAACAGCTTCGGGCTGGGCGGTCCCACGCGCATGTGGTCGACATAGCCATCAAGCGACTGGTTCATCCCAAAGAATAGCTTCGCCATCGTCCACCCTCCACTGATGGGCAACTTCCCGTCGCACCATGTTCAGCTCTTGCAGGGATTATGCTAGCAGTCAGCCTGGCGCAAAAACCACTTCTATTTTGCAACCGGTTCTGTGGTGACCCTATGAGAGTACGGCGGCCCGCAACGGGCAAATCGGCCGCAGCCTGGTTCGGAAATGGGCCGGGGCCATATCTAAACGTTAAGCTACTGTCCCTACCATGCCAGCTCCCGCCAAAACTCGGAGCGCCTGATGAAACTGATCCTTGCCGCCGCCACCGCTGCGTTTCTCGTCTCATCACCGGCCTTGGCAGATGATCCGCTGCTCGATGAGGTGGTAGGCTTCACCGGCCAGATATTCCACCTCGACACCGGCGTGCCTGGCATGGTCATCGCCGCCGTGCGCAACGGCGAGAGTACGGTCTTCGGATTCGGCGAGGTCAGATCAGGCAGCGGCATCGAGCCCGATGGGGAAACCCGGATCGGTATCGGGTCGATCACGAAAACCTTCACCGGCCTCGCGCTCGCGCGCCTTGTTGTCAGCGGAGACGTCGCGTTGACCGACCCCGCAGGACCACTTCTCGACCTTATCGACACACTCCCCGCGCGTGACGGGCAAGAGATCCGGCTGATCGACCTGGTAACGCATCGCAGCGGACTGGCGCGCGAACTCAAACCTGTGGAAGGCATCGAGAGATACAGCGACGCCTCCTTCGCCGCCAATCTCGCCGATGATCCGCTGCTCTTTGCGCCCGGCGAAGGCATCTTGTATTCAAATGTCGGTTACGACCTCCTTGCGATGGCACTCGCGGAGGCCTCGGGGATGGAATATGCCGATCTGGTCCAGGAAACGCTTCTTGACCCGATCGGTCTGTCTTCGACCGGGTATCTTCGGCCCGAGGGAGACAACGTCATGACCGGCTATGACTGGAATGGCGGCGAGATGTATCCCGGCGAACCAATCCCCAACAGGTTTGGTGCCTCCTCGCTATATGCGACGGCCAATGACATGGTGAAGTACCTTCACTGGAATCTCGACCGCTTCAATCAGACAGATGCAGAAACCCGCGCCTTGAGCCACGCCGCCTGGGTCATGCGCGATGGCCTGAATCCGGTAGCGGGAATGGATGAGTCCGGACACATGGATGCCATGGGGCTCGGCTGGGTGATCATGATGCCCGAGGGAGACCGACCGCTCATTATCCAGAAGGCCGGTGGCACTGACGGTGTTTTCAGCTATCTTGCCTTTGCTCCGTCCCGAGGCGTCGGTGTCTTCATCTCCATCAACCAGTTCGACTTCTCCGCCGCAACCGCAATGGCAACCGTCGCGAACCAGCTGATCGCCAGACTCGCACCGCGTTGAGCCATCCCGAGCGATAGCGTTCAGGATACGCTCAAGCGAGATCGAATGATTTGGCGGCAAAAGCCGCCGCGCCGGAAGCGGCTTCCAGCCCCGTCAGATGTCGAGGTTGGAAACCGCAAGCGCGTTGTCCTGGATGAAATCGCGCCGCGGTTCGACAAGATCGCCCATCAGCTGGGAGAAAATCGAATCCGCATCGTCGCTTTCCTTGATCTGGACCTGCAACAGCGTGCGCGCGTTCTTGTCCATTGTGGTTTCCCACAGCTGGGAAGCATTCATTTCGCCCAGCCCTTTGTAGCGCTGCATGGAGACGCCCTTGGCGCCGGCGGCCATGACAATGGAAAACAGTGAGCGCGGCCCATAAACGGGCTGGACCAGTTCCTTGCGCGTCAGTGTCGGCACGCCGCCATAAATGTCGTCGAGCCGCCCCGAAAGGTTGCGCAGCTTGCGCGCATCGGCCGATCCCAAAAGCGCCGCATCGAGCGTATGGCTCTCGGTCACGCCGCGCACGACGCGCGAAAACACGTACCCGCCCTCGCCATCGAGCTTGCCGTCCCAGGTGCGCTCGGTCTCGTCCGACATACGGTTGAGCCGATTGGCCACCCGTTCGGCCAGGGCCTGCGCGGTCTCGGGGTTTTCCATCGCCGCAGGATCGAGCGCACCGACAACGGCGGCCTGTTCGATCATCTGCCGGTTGTAGCGCTCGTTTTGATTGTCGATCAGATGGTTGAGATCGCGCGCCTGTTCCACGATCGAGAGCAGGTCATTGCCCGTATGGGCCGATCCCGCCCGTGTCGTGAGCATCGCGTCCTCGGTGCCTCCGGCCAGAAGGTAATCCTCACGGGCCCGCTCGTCCTTGAGATATTGCTCCGAGCGCCCGCGCGTCACCTTGTAGAGCGGTGGCTGGGCGATATAGAGATAGCCGCGCTCGATCAATTCGGGCATCTGCCTGTAAAAGAACGTCAGCAGCAGCGTGCGGATATGGGCGCCGTCAACGTCGGCGTCGGTCATGATGATGATCTTGTGGTAGCGCAGCTTGTCGGGGTTGAATTCCTCACGCCCGATGCCCGTGCCCAGAGCGGTAATCAGCGTTCCCACCTGATCGGATGAAATCATCCGGTCGAACCGGGCCCGCTCGACGTTCAGGATCTTGCCGCGCAGCGGCAGGATGGCCTGGGTGGCGCGGTCGCGCCCCTGCTTGGCCGACCCGCCCGCCGAATCGCCCTCGACGATGAAGATTTCGGCCTTGGCCGGGTCCCGCTCCTGGCAATCGGCCAGTTTCCCCGGCAGGGACGAGATTTCCAGCGCCGATTTGCGGCGGGTCAATTCACGCGCCTTGCGCGCCGCTTCGCGCGCCGCCGCGGCCTCGGCCACCTTGGTCACGATGGTCTTGGCTTCCGAGGGGTGCTCTTCGAACCACTGGCTGAGCTTGTCGTTGACCACGTTCTCGACAACCGGCCGCACTTCGGACGACACCAGCTTGTCCTTGGTCTGGGACGAGAATTTGGGGTCGGGAACCTTGACCGAAAGCACGCAGGTCAGCCCCTCGCGCGTATCGTCGCCCGTCAGCGAAACCTTTTCGCGCTTGGTGACGCCCGATTGCTCGGCATAGCCCGTCACCTGCCGCGTCAGCGCACCGCGCAGCCCCGCAAGGTGGGTGCCGCCGTCGCGCTGGGGAATGTTGTTGGTAAAGCACAACACGTTCTCGTGGTAGCTGTCGTTCCACCACAGCGCCACCTCGACGGTGATCCCGTCCTTTTCCGAAATCAGCGAAATGGGCTTGTCGAGCAGCGCCGATTTGTTCTTGTCGAGATACTGGACGAAGGCCTCGAGCCCGCCCTCATACATAAGGTCGGTTTCGACGACCTCGGGGTGCCGCTTGTCACGCAGGATGATGTGGACGCCCGAATTGAGAAACGCCAGCTCGCGCAGCCGATGCTCTAGCGTCTTGTAGTCGAACTCGACCATGGTGAAGGTTTCGCTCGAGGGCATGAAGGTGATTTCCGTGCCCGAGCGGCCCTCATTGACGCCCTTTTGCTTGTCTTCGACATAGTCGCCGATCCTGGTCAGCGGACCATCGGCCACCCCGTGGGTGAAACTCACCTCGTAAATGCCCCCGGCGCGGCGAATCTTGAGCTTGAGCCAGACCGAAAGCGCGTTGACCACCGAAATCCCCACCCCGTGCAGACCGCCCGAGACCTTGTAGGAATTCTGGTCGAACTTCCCGCCCGCATGGAGCTGGGTCATGATCACTTCGGCCGCCGAAATCCCCTCTTCCTTGTGGATATCGGTCGGAATGCCGCGCCCGTTGTCGGTCACCGTCACCGAACCGTCGGCATTGAGCGTGACTGAAACAAGGTCCGCATGGCCGGCCAGCGCCTCGTCGATGGAATTGTCGACAGCCTCATAGACCATGTGGTGCAGGCCCGTGCCGTCGTCGGTATCCCCGATATACATGCCCGGCCGTTTCCGGACCGCGTCGAGGCCCTTGAGGACCTTGATCGAATCCGCGCCATATTCTGCATCATTGGGGATCGGGGGCGTGTCGCTCATGAAAGAAGAATCAGCCTTGTTGGGAATTGATAACTTGTACCTGATTGGGGACTTATCCCCAAGCAATTTGGCCTGTTTTTAACGGTCCAGCACCACAATGTGACGGCTTTTTCAACCCGCGGGCCGCACCACGCCCGAATGGACCGAAAAATGCTGCGCGCGTTCGCCCAAAGCGGCAAAAAGCACCGGGTCCGTCCCGGTCATCCAGCACTGGGTGCCCAGTTTTTCGAGCGCGTCAAACAGCGCCCCGCGCCGCACGGGGTCGAGATGGGCGGCAATCTCGTCGAGCAGCAAAATCGGTGTGATCCCGGTCATTGTCGAAACCAGCCGCGCATGGACCAGAACCAGCCCGATCAGCAGCGCCTTCTGCTCGCCTGTCGAGCACAAACCCGCCGGCATCGATTTTGGGGCGTGTGTCACATCGAGATCGATGCGGTGTGGTCCCAATGTGGTGCGTCCGGCCGCCCGATCAAGTCCTCTGGCACTGCGCCACAGCCCGGCCAGCGCCGCTTCCAGCCCACTGGCGGTTTGGGGGATTTCCCCCTCCATCATCGGCGTGATCGCCAAAAGCGCGCCCGGAAATCCCGTATCGGCCACCGACTTTTCCATCAACGCCTGCAGATGGGCCAGCGAATCGGCGCGCGCGAAATAGATCGCGGTGGCCAATTCGGCCATCTGCGCTTCAATGGCGCTCAGCCAGGCCCCATCCCCGCCGTCTTCGAGCAGTCGGTTGCGCTGGCGCATGGCCTTTTCAAAGTCGGTCACGGTGCTCGAATGGCCCGGATGGAGCGCCGTGACCAGCCGGTCCAAAAACCTGCGCCGCTCGCTGGCCGGTCCGGTAAACAGCCCGTCCATCGATGGCGTCAGCCATAAGATGCGCACATGCTCGCTCATCTCCTCGACGGCCCGCGCATTGGCGCCGTTGATCCGCACCCGGCGCCCGGAGGCATCGGCACTGGCCCCGGTCCCGATATCGACCGGCCCATAAGCGGTCTCGATGCTGGCCGCCACGGCCCAAAGCCCGTCCCCGCCGACAATTCCCAGCGTATCGAACCCGGCCCGTCGCAGCCCCCGCCCCGGCGCCAGAAGCGAAATCGCTTCAATGAGGTTGGTCTTGCCCGCCCCGTTCTCGCCGGTCAGCACCACATGGCGATGATCGAGATCGAGCGCGGCGCTAGGATAATTGCGAAACCCCGTCAGCCGCAGCCGGGAAATATAGCGCTGTGCATCGGTCATCGGCTTAAATTGGCCACCGTATTTGCCCGGAGCGTTCCTCTGAGCCCAATTGGGGTCAGGCTGCGGCGAAAATGGTGTTTTTGGAGAACCGGACCGGAGCGTACTTTATGTACGTGAGGACCGGAAGCGCACAAAAACGCCGTTTGCAGCCCGGCCTCACCCCAATTGTCAAACCCTCATCGGCATCAGAACGAAGAGCGCCTTGGTCTCCCCGTCTTCTCTGACCAGCGTCGGAGATCCGGCGTCGTTGAACATGAAGGTCGCGTTTTCGGTGCGGATCTGGGCGATGATTTCCAGCAGATAGCGCGCGTTGAACCCGATCTCGAACCCTTCGAGGTCAAACTCGACCGCCAGTTCTTCGTTCGCCGTGCCGTGATCGGGATTGGTCACGCTCAATTCGAGCTGCCCCGGCGTCAGTGCCAGTTTCACCGCCTTGCCACCGCGTTCGGACGCAATCGTCGAAACCCGGTCCACGGCCCGCGCCAGGCTGTCGCGGTCGACAACCAGCGCCTTGTCGTTGTTTTTCGGCGTTACACGCTCGTAATCGGGGAAACTGCCCTCGATCAGCTTTGAGAGCAGGATCACCCCGCCCAGCGTGAAGCGGATCTTGGTGTCGGAAAGCTCGACCTTGACCTCGTCCTCGACCCCGTCGAGCAGCTTGAGCACTTCGGCCACGGTCTTGCGCGGAATGATGATGCCCGGCATCCCGGCCGAACCCTGCGGCGCTTCGGCTTCCACCCGCGCCAGCCGGTGCCCGTCGGTCGCCACGGCCCGCATCACGACCCCGTCCGGGCCGTCGACGGTGTGAACGAAGATCCCGTTGAGATAATAGCGCGTTTCCTCGTTGGAAATCGCGAACTGGGTGCGCTCGATCAGGTCTTTGAGCGTCTGGACCTTGATCGCAAAGGTATGCGTGAACGCTCCCGATTTCAGGTCAGGGAATCCGTCGGGGTTGAGGCACGCGAGATGAAACCGCGACCGGCCCGAAGAGATCAGCATCTGATCGTTCCCGTCGGTCTCCAGTACCACATCGGCGCCATCGGACAGCTTGCGCACGATCTCGTAGAGCGTGTGCGCGGGAACCGTCGTCGTGCCCGGCGTGGCAGTCATGGCCGGCACCGTCTCGGTCACTTCGATATCAAGGTCCGTGGCCCGCAAATCCAGCCCGTCGCCCGTGGCGCTCATCAGAACGTTGGCGAGGATCGGATAGGTGTTGCGCCGCTCGACAACGCGGTGCACATGCCCCAGTGACTTGAGCAGATGGTTGCGCTCGAGCGTGACCTTCATGGCTTTTTGGACCCCTGATCTTTTCTGTCTGGTTTTCGGCAGCCCTGGACGGGCCGTCACCGGCGCAAAAGCCGGGCACAGACCCTGCATCGCCGGGCAAAAAAACGCAAGGCCCCCACCCCGTTCCAGAACCCCGCTTCACAGAAGAAATTCGCCGCCTGTGGGCGTTTGCCGGGCCGGTCGCCGGTTTCCGCGACGGCCTAGAGCGTCTTGAACATCACATAGCTGTCGACATAGCCATGCACCGGATGATGGAAGGCTGCGGGCAAGACCCCCGCGATATGGAAACCCAGCGATTGCCAAAGAGCGACGGCGCGGCTGTTGGTGGAGACAACGTGATTGAACTGCATGGCGCGAAAGCCGCGCTCCGCGGCACGCGCCAGCGAATGCCGGCACATGGTTCGCGCAACGCCTTTCCCCCGTGATTGAGGGGCCGTCATATAGCCGCAATTGGCCACATGGTCCCCGCCGCCTTGTTGGTTGGCCATAAGGTAGTAGGTCCCAAGGACGGTGCCGTCCTCTTCAGCGACAAAGACCTCGTGCGCGGGATCGAACCAATAGGCCAGAACGCCAGCCTCATCGAGATCGCGCGCAATGGCGTAGGTTTCCCCGGCCGCCAGGATCGGCGCGACAATGGCGAGAATCTGCGCGGTATCGGCCTCAGTGGCGTGGCGGATGCTGACCGTCATCTATGGTCTTTATGGATTAGAGCTGTAACAAGGATTGCGTTGGGGCACACTCCCGCACCGTCGGCCCTCGCGCATGGCGTCCTGGGCCCTAGTCTGCCTTCCAAAGCGCCACCGGCGCTTTGGATCGCGGGTCAGCCCTTCAGCCACAGGCTTCAGGGCGTTCGCAGCTAAAATCGCTCCACCGGAGCGATTTTGCGGGCCCATATGGGCCCGCCGCTGCTCACTCCTCCAGCATGCGCCGGAGCAGTTCGATTTCCTGGGTCAGCTCACCGTCCTGGCTCATCAGCTGCTCCACCTTGCGCACCGAATGGAGCACCGTTGTGTGGTCGCGTCCACCGAACCGGCGGCCGATTTCGGGAAGAGACCGCGAGGTCAGCGACTTGGCCAGATACATGGCGATCTGGCGCGGGCGCACCACGTCGCGCGAGCGGCGCGACGACAAAAGCTCGTTGCGCGGCACCTTGTAGTGGCGGGCGACGATTTTGAGGATGTCCTCGATCCGGACGCGGGGCGTTTCCCGCGAGCGAATGAGATCCTGCAGGGTCTTTTCGGCAAGCCCCACGGTGATCGGCTCACCGGTCAGCTGGTTGGCGGCCACCAGCCGGTTGACCGCGCCGTCCAGGTCGCGGCCATGGCTCACGATCGAGCGGGCCACGTAATCGATGACGGGGCCGGGAAAGCTCAGCCCGGTAAACCGGCTTGCCGCCTGATCGGCGCGCTTCTGGACGATGGCGCGGCGCAGCTCGGGATCGAACTGGGTGATCGGGATCACCAACCCTCCCGAAAGGCGCGAGCGCACCCGGTCGTCAAGCATCTCGAGATCGCGCGGCGGCGCATCGCCCGCAACCACCACCTGCTTGGTGCCCGAAATCAGGGTGGAAAGCGTATGGCCGAACTCGGTGGCCGATTTGCCCTGCAAGAACTGCATGTCGTCGATCAGAAGCAGGTCGATGCCGCGCAGCCATTCCTTGAAGGCCAGCGCCGACTGGTGCTGCACCGCCGTGATGAAATGGTACATGAAATGATCGGCGGTCAGATAGACGATATTGCGCGAGGTGTCCGAGGCGCCGGCCGCCCAGGCAATGGCATTGAGAAGATGGGTCTTGCCCAGACCCACCGACGAATGGAGATAGACCGGGTTGAAGGTCACCACATTGTTGGCCGCCGCCGAGGCGACCTGCTTGGCGACATTGAGCGCCATTTCATTGGCGCTGCCCGAAACAAAAGTGTCGAAGGTCAGCTTGCGGTCCAGCGCCGAGCCCGAAAGCGCATTGGCGCGCGTGCCGCTGGCCGGCTGGCTGGTCACCAGCGCCGGAATCTTGCGCACCTCCTGGGTGCTGGCGGGGGCATCCGCCTCGGTGGCCGAGGGCTCGTTCGAGCTCACCAGCCGGGGCCGCGCCTGGCCATTGACCCGCACCGTCAGGTGCAGCCGGCCGATGGACTGGTCTTCACTTGTGAAGGCCTCGAGAATCTTTTCGACATAGTTGGACTGGATCCACGAGCACAAGAATCGCGTGGGGACCGAAAGGTGAGCGAGATCGCCCACGACTTCTTCCAGTTCGAGCCGGGCGAACCAGGACGTAAAGACGTCTTCGCCGACAGCCGCCCTCAGCCGCGCCCGCACGCGCAACCAGACCTGATCGGCATCCATGGTCATCTTCGTTCCCCCTTGAGCCCCTGTTGTCGTCTTTTGCGGAACTCCGCCCGCTTTGCCGTCACCTTTTTCCCAAGTTCCCCGATCCGCAGCCGCGATCGAATCCAT